>CAZBTV010000088.1:0-11773 GCA_964494895.1 uncultured Steroidobacteraceae bacterium
CGCTCTCTCGGCGGACACGAGACGCTCGGAGATATTGAGACATTGCCCACGATCGTCGCGGAGCTCGAGCCGGACGGCAAAGGCGCTCCAGTGCTGTTACGGCAATACTTGAAGCTCGGCGGACGGATGTTGGGATTCAACGTCGACCCGGACTTCGGGCATGCGCTCGACTGCCTGGTGCTGGTCGATTTACGCAAGACAGACCAGCGCGTGTTGCGTAAATACATGAGTGACCGGGGTTGGGAGCGGTTTTCGCTATTCCATCGCCGGCTCAGGCCGCAACGATTCAACGCGCGACAGCAATGAACCGGAGTGGATGAAGCGTCCACTCCGGATCCGCTGCCCTGGTTTCGCTACGCGGTCATCGGGCAGACGGGCTCATGGTCGTGCTGATGGCGCGACGCCCGCGGGATGCGGCGCCGAACAGTCCGAGCGCCGATAGCATCAGCGGCAATGCGGCTGGCAGGGGTACCGGCGAGACATTGAGCGTACCCGCGTAGGAACCGCCGAAGCTGCCTGTAACGTTGCCCCGGACCTCCAGGACGTAGGTGCCAGCTTGATTGAGCCTGGTGTTGAGGACCTCGACGTCTCCGGTCAGGCCCGGACCGCCGGTGATCGCCGTACTCCAGGACGATACGAGCGTGCCATGCGCGGGCGCGCCGAGGACTGGCGGGGGATTGTTGGCAAGATCGTACAACCGTACCTGCAGGTTGTTGATCGCGAGGAGGCTTCCCAGATCGATGGTGGACGTGACCGAATCCGCCGAAGCCGCGTTCGGCACACTGAAGTAGAAATCGTCATAAAAGCCGTACCCCGGCGAGGGCGAGGTGGGGATTACAGTCGTCGGTGCCGTAAAAGTGTCGCCATAGGAAGCGGATCCCGTGCTGGGGAACGCCGTGATCACTGAATGATTGTCGACCGTTCCGGTCGCGGTATCCTGATAGCTCAGGCCCAATGTCGTGGCGTTGGCGCTGGCTGCGAACGCAGCGACTCCAGCACCGGCCACAAGCAGAATCAAAGTCTTGCGGTGAAAGCTCATGTCGGGCCCCCTTTTGGCCGTCAGTCCGGAAGGCAGCACGGCTCCATCGCGCTCCAGTTCCGGTAATCACATGTCCTCGGCCAACCTTGCCGCAGGCCCAAGCCAGGCGGTGGCACAATGCCCCGGATAAGTTACATTCCGACTAAGGGCTCATGACACGACCTCATTCGCCTACCTTCAGACGTTCCGCTCCGCTGTTGCGGCGGGAGTCGCCCTATACTGCGCGGCGAGATTCATGAGGACCGGGTCCGAACAGACCCCGAGTCATGATGGGGAGCTGGAGACGGGAGGCGTCGAAATCTGGATTCGGAAGGCCGTCCTTTGGGTGACTGCGGAAATGACCACTCGCCGAAAATTTCTCACTACGACCCTTGGCCTGACCGGCGCGAGTTTGCTGGATACACGCCGCCTGCGGGCTGCCGATTCCTTCAGGTTCTCCAACAATCCCTTCACCCTGGGTATCGCGTCCGGGTATCCGACACCTGACTCGATGGTGCTGTGGACGCGGCTTGCCCTTTCGCCTCTGGAGCCTGGGGGCGGAATGCCTCCCGAAGTGCTGCCCGTCGATTGGGCGATCGCCACCGATGAGCGCATGAAGTCCGTGGTCCAACAGGGAACGGCCTATGCGACTCCCGAATGGGCGCATTCCATACATGTCGAACCCTCGGGCCTCGATCCCGGCCGCGAGTATTGGTACCGGTTCGAATCCGGCGGCGTGCGCAGCCCCATCGGACGCACACGCACCGCCCCGACAGCCGGTGCACCGCTCGACCACCTGAGATTGGGGCTCGTCAACTGTCAGCATTACGAACAGGGTTATTACACAGCCTATCGACACCTGGTGTCTGATCAACCCGACCTCATCGTGCACGTCGGTGACTATACCTACGAGGGTAACTCCGTATTCAAAGTACGGAATCACAAGATGCCGGTCGCCTTTACCCTCGACGACTACCGTGCGCGCCACGCGTTATACAAGGGCGATCATGACCTCGCGAACGCTCATGCGGTCGCTCCGTGGCTCGTGATCTGGGACGACCATGACGTCGCGAACGATTATGCGAACGATGTCTCGGAGGAGGATGACGACCCACAGCTCTTCCTGGCTCGCCGAGCCGCTGCTTACCAGGCCTACTACGAGCATATGCCCCTGCCGCGTTGGGCAGTGCCGTCGGGACCGGCCATGCGGCTATATGCGTCGCGTACCTTTGGCGATCTGGTCTCGATTGTTCTGTTGGACCAGCGGCAGTACCGCTCACCGGAGGCGTGCCCGCCCTTGGGCCGCGCCGGAGGGCACCGCGTGGACGAGTCGAAGTGCCCGGAGCTCAAGGAACCCTTGCGGACCATGCTTGGCGGCAGGCAGGAAGCCTGGACGCAGGGCCAGCTCGCCGCAAGCACGGCCCGTTGGAATCTGCTCGCCCAGGGGACGCTCATGGGGTACAACAACGAGGCAGCACCGCCGGAGCATCGCTTTTGGACGGATGCGTGGAATGGCTACCCCGCGGCTCGCGAGCGCTTGATGAAGTTTCTCGCCGAGCGCCGCATTTCAAACCCGGTCGTACTCTCGGGTGACATCCATGCGTTCGTCGTAAGCGGACTGCATTTGAAGGCGGAGGATCTCAATTCGCCTGTCGTGGCGCCCGAATTCGTAGCCACCTCGGTGAGCTCGGATCCGGTGCCGGAGCCGTATTTCGAGAACGCGCGCAAGCTCAACCCGAATCTTCTGACCGCGACCGGACTCCATCGAGGCTACATAAGGTTCGACATCACCAAGGATAAGCTGCGCGCCGATCTCATCGCGCTCGATTCGGTAAAGACGCCTGATTCCGACCGCAAGACTTTGATCTCCTACGTCGTCGAAGCGGGAAAGCCCACTCCGGTCGCGGCCTGACCGCAAGCTCGCTCCGAGGCGGCGACCGACCATCACGTAATACATTTGTCAGACATCGGCCGCCGATCGGGCCCGGCCTGTGCGGCTGTGTGGCGCCGGTTTTCCACCAGGCAACGTCTGCTCTCACCGACGTTTAACCAAACTGTCTTACCTCAACGTTAGGCTGAGGGAACAGGTGGGGGATTCCGTGCAGTTGTTCCTTGCATTCGTCGTTGCGCTCTCGGTCACCGCGGCATTGATCCCGGTCCTCGTCCGTTGGGCGCCCGCGATAGGGCTGACGGATGCGCCCGGGCCTCGCAAAGTGCACTCGATGCCCGTGCCGCGAGTCGGCGGATTGGCGATGGCAGTCGGTCTACTGCTGCCGACGCTGCTGGCGGTCCAGTTGACTCCAACTATCCGCGGACTGCTTCTGGGGCTCGTCGTCCTGCTCGCTTTCGGGCTCTGGGACGACCGGGTCAATCTCGGCTACCGGACGAAGTTCGCTGGCCAGGTACTTGCCGCGGGTCTGTGCATGATCGTTGGCAATGTGCACATCGGCACTCTCATGATCGGCAGCGTCGTCGTGCTGCCCCAAGCCGTTTCCGTTTTTATCACGTTCGTCTTTCTCATCGGTATCACGAACGCCGTCAATCTGGCCGACGGTCTCGATGGCCTCGCCGGCGGGCTGGTGCTTCTGTGCCTGTGCGCCATCGCTTTGTTCGCCGCTATGAGCGGCAACCTCATAGTGGCCGAGATGTCCCTGATCGAGGCGGGCGCGGTGCTCGGATTCCTGCGCTTCAACACGCATCCGGCGCGGATTTTCATGGGCGATAGCGGCAGTCAGATGCTGGGGTTCAGCGTGGGCGCACTCGCGCTTCTGGCCACCCAGGGAGAGGCATGCCCGCTTAGCGCGGCCCTGCCGCTGTTGCTTCTCGGCTTGCCGATCATGGACACACTGACAGTCATGTTGACACGGATCCGGCAGGGAAGGTCGCCATTTTCCGCCGACAGCAACCATTTGCATCATCGTCTTCTCGGCCTCGGGTTCGCGCACCGGGAGGCCGTCCTGCTCATCTATCTGATGCAGGTCGCGTTGGTGTTGCTGGCCTATGCTTTGCGCTTTGAATCGGATTCGGACGTGTTCATGGCGTTTGGCGCGTTCGCGGGAGTGGTGTTGGGTCTTTTGCACTACGCATCGCGGGTAGGCTGGCGGCTGAATCACCTCAAGGACAGTGGAGGAGTCCGCCGCTACTTCAACGGCGTGGCTCCCGGGGCGCGAGCTCCAGCCTTGGCGCTCGGGATAATGACATCCTGCCTCGTCATCTACGCGACGACGGTACTTGCCTCCAGCCGCCATGTCGGAGCCGACCTCGGGTTGATGTGCCTCGCGATGCTCATCGCGCTCCTCCTCCTGAGCTCTTGGAGAGCAGAGCGCTCTCTACGGTGGTTCGAGCGGACAGCGACGTACGTGAGTGTGGTGCTGCTCGTCTATCTCGATCAAACCATGCCACACAAGCCCACACTGCTTACCACGCTCTCCTGGACGTGTATCGGCATCACGGGGGTGGCTGCGTTGGTACGGTTCTGGCTGTCGCCGACCCGGCGTTTCGAGCTCACGACTCTCGATCTGATCATCCTGTTCATCGCGCTCGTACTACCGAACCTGCCAGGGTCCATTTCCCTGCCGGCCGACTTGCCGGCCGGTGTCGCAAAAGCGGTCGTGCTGCTATACGTAGTGGAGATATTGTTGGCCTCGGACGTCAAACGTTTGATACCCCGGATAATCCTGGGTTTGACTCTGGCGGTCATCGCAGGGCGCGCTTTCATCGGCTTCAGCGCTTGATCGGCGGCGTCCGCCAGCACGATACTCGCCACGACCATTACGACAGTCCCGTCCCCCCTGGCTGATTCAACTCGTGTACGTGATTCGTCACACGATCGTCACGGATCATGCCTACAGTCGCTTCCCCTTGGGGACTTCGGACAACAAGAGCTCGCTATGACTGGATGCTGGACCCTTCGCGCGGGGGTAGCGCTGCTCGCGTTGGTCGCTATGGCGGTCCTGTCAGGTTGCGGTGGCGCGCAGAGCCGTTATGCCAACCATCTCGAACGCGGCAAGCAGTACTTCGCCGATGGAAAACTGGACAAGGCGAGCGTCGAGTTTCGCAACGCCCTGCAGATTCAGCCGAAGTCCGCGGAGGCGCTATTTCTCAATGCGGAAACCGCCGAGCGACGGGGCGATCTGCGCGCCGCTTTCGGCAACTACCAGGCGGCCATCGATCTCAACCCCGACTATGTAGAAGCCGAGGCAAGTCTTGCCCGGTTGTATGCCTTGGTGGGTGCGACCGACAAGGCGACGGCGATCGTAACTCCCGCGCTCGCGAAACACCCCAACGATGCCGAGCTGCTGACCGTGCGCGCAGCCGTTCGCGCACGGCAAAAAGATCTGCCTGGAGCGCGCGCTGACGCGCAGCGTGCCGTTCAAATCGCACCGACCAACGAGGGAGCCATCGCTCTGCTGGCCGGTTTCTACCATCAGGACGGGGATCTCGACCACGCAATTTCCCTGCTGGCAGATTCCGTCGCGCGCTTACCGTCCGCCGCGGATTTGCGTGAGGTTCTCGCAGGCCTGTATGGCGAGGCCCACAAGTCGAAAGAGGCGGAAGAGCAGCTATTGAAGATCGTGGAGCTGCGGCCACAAGAGCTGTCGCGACGCTACCGACTGGCGCTGTTCTATACGAGCGAGCATCGGCTCGATGACGCGCAGCGAGTGCTCGCCGACGCGGTGAAGTCGCAGCCCGACAGCAATGAGGCGAAGATCGCGCTCGTCGAGCTCGTTGCAACACAACGGTCGCGCGAGCAGGGCGAGAAGATTCTGCGGGATTTCATCGCCCGTGATCCGGGCAACTATGACTTGCGACTGAGTCTCGGTGGGTTGTTGGCGGGTGCGGGCGCCCGTGAGGACGCTTTGAAGGCCTACCAGGAAATAGCCGACCGCGACGGCACGGGCGCGAAGGGCCTGATCGCGCGATCCCGTATCGCGGAGTTGGATGCTCAGCTTGGTCGATACGAGCCGGCGATGAAGCTGATCGGGGAGGTGCTCGAGCACAATCCGCACGATACGGACGCGCTGGCTTTGCGCGGTCAAATCGAGCTGCAGCGGGGAGACGCTGCGGCTGCGATTTCCGATCTCCGTGCTGTTCTGCGCGATCAGCCAAAGGCAATTCCCATACAGCGGGGTCTGGCGCGCGCGTACAGGGCGAGCGATCAACCCGCTATGGCGGAGGAAACGCTGCGGAGTGCAATCGATACCTCGCCGGACGACAGCGGCCTGCGTGTGGAGCTTGCGCAGCTGCTTGTTCAAACCAATCGATCTGAACAGGCTGTTCCACTGCTCGAGGAGGTCGTGCGTCGCGCGCCGAACGACCTGGCTGGGCGCGAGGCACTGGTTCGTGCGTACATAGCAAAGGGAGACCTGGCCAGCGCGCGAACGGCGGCAGAGGACTTGAAGATCCTGCGACCGAATGCCGCGGCTGGCTTCTATCTGGCGGGGTTGGTGGCTCAGTCGCAACAGCGCCTCGAGGACAGCAAGAAAGAGCTCGAGCATGCGCTCGATCTACAACCAAACGCGCTGGATGCGTTGTCCGCGCTGGTACATCTGCAGATCGCGGCTGGTCGGCCAGCCGAAGTAATTCCTCGCCTGGAACACGTCGTCCAGAACGATCCGAAGAACGCGGCTGCCCTCGATCTGCTGGGCGAGCTCTACGTATCGAACCACGATGTCCCCCGCGGTGTGCAGACACTGTCGCGCGCCACTGAGGTTGCGCCTCAGTGGTGGTATGCGTATCGCGACCTCGCGATTGCCTATCTCACAGCCAAGGATCCTGAACGGGCCATTGCCGCCTACAAGGCGGGTATCAAAGCTGCGCCTGGCGCCACGCAACTGGTCTTCGAGCTTGCGTCCTTTTATGAGAAGCAGGGCCGCGTCGATGATGCCATAGCGCTGTATACGGACCTGAACCGGCACGACCCGAAATCGACGGCTGTGGCCAACAATCTGGCCATGCTTCTCGTCACCTATAAGACTGACAAAGCCAGTCTCGATCGTGCGCGCGATCTGACCATGCCGCTCCTGTCGTCCGACAATGGAGCGTTGCTCGACACCGGCGGTTGGGTTCGGCTCAAGCGCGGCGAGTTCGCAGATGCATTGCGCATCTTGCAGCGTGCCGCCGACCGGGCGCCGGATTCGAAGGTCATTCGCTACCACCTTGCGATGGCTGAATTGCAGCAGGGCGATCGCAACCATGCACGCACCGACCTCGAGACGGCGCTTGCGGGCTCTCCGCGCTTTGCCGGATCCGACGAAGCGCGCGCCGTTCTGGCCGGCCTCAACTAACGATTCGCGTGGACCCTAGGAACTCACTCATGACCTCACTTTCTACCTCGCTTAGCGGTCTCGCGCGCCTCGCCCTATTCGCCCTCGTTGCGATCGGCGGGCTCCATGCCGTCCAGGCACAACAGCCCATAGCCTTCGACGAGGTTCACACGCTCGCCGCCCCAAGTAGCGGCGTGCCAGTCGAGCACGATTTCACCATCACCTCGGCTGGTGACTACAACGTCACGCTCACCGATTTCGGCGCACAGCTCGGTGCTCCGCTGGCTTCGGTGAAACTTGCTGTGACCAGCAACGATGCTCTCGTGGGCGCGCCACTGATCGGAGCCGGTACATTGCTGTTGAAGGGCGTGCAACCGGGGGCGTACCGGCTTCATGTCGTGGGAACGCCAGGCAACGTCGCGGCGGGCTCCGGATCCATCGGGATCCAGGTCGTTGGTACGGGGGGTGGGGCGCCTGTCGGTTCCTTCTCCGATACCCTGGCATTGCCAGCCGGGGCGTTGCCCAATGGCCAGGGTCTGTTGGACGGTGCGTTCACTGTGCAGAGCTCCGGCAGCTATCAGGTCACCCTCAGCGACCTGAAATTTCCTGCGAGCCTGCCCGCCGGTAGTTTGACGCTCGCGCTGCTTCCTGAAGGCGGGACTTCCTTGCTCGTGACACTGCCGGACCCCAACACCGGTGCGATGCAGGCGACGGTGCAGCTCAGCTCCGGTGTCAACTATCGCATCTTTGCAGCGGGCCAAGCTGATCCCAACTCGAATGCCGGCCTTTTCAGTGCCACGGTCGTCCCCGTCGGCGGCGGCGCTCCGGTGTATCAAGCGACCCAGCCCCTGGGCACGGTCGCACAGCTCGGAACCACCGCCTCTTTGAGCGCAACAACCTACACCGTCACTCTGACAGACCTGGCGACGCCAGCAGCGCTTACGCAGCTCGATGCGGTGCTCGTCCAGAATGGTACCGCGGCGTTGACCATGCATGGGGCCGGAGCCCAGACATTCACCGCAACTGCAGGGGCCTATCAGGTATTCGTGCTGGCAACGGCGCCAGCCGCGCAGGGTACGACGCCCGCTGCCGGAAGTTACGCGCTGCAAGTCGGGTCTGCCGGTGCGGCGCCGGTCTTCAGCCTGGCGCGAGGCGTCGTCGCTGCTGGCAGCTCGTTGAGCGCCTACAGTTTTGACGTCACTCTTACGACTGCCGGTACCTATGTCGTCCGCCTCTCGGACTTTCTCTTTCCGGCCCCGTTGGGGTCCGTCACTTTGGTCGCTGCGCAGAACGGAGCCGTCCTGGGCTCGCCGCTGACGAGCGCGGGAAGCCTCAACATCACCCCGTCGGGCGGCATCGTCAGCCTGGTCGTTTTCGCGCAGGCCAGCTCATCCGGTGGCCTCTTCGGGACCGATATCGCAGCGAGCTCCGGCGGCGATCCTGTCTTCGAGACGACGCAGGGTGTTGGCAAGCTGTTCACAGTGCGGCGAATCAACATCTCGACTGCCGGAAACTATCAGGTCACTGCGACCGACCTCGGATTTCCGGCTGCGTTCAGCCAGCTCGCGGTCATCGTTACGCGCGGTACTTCCTCGGTTGGATCGATATTCGCCGGCAGCACGCCTCAGAGCATTCCTCTCGCCGCCGCCACGGCGGGACTCTACTTCATCAATTTCATTGCGACTCCGGCTCCGGCGGGCTCGACTCCGGCTACTACCGACAGCGCGGGCACCTACGCACTTACCGTGGCGCTTGCGCCGGTGGTCAATCTGACCGCGAGCCCAACGCACGTGACGAGCGGCGGCACCGTTACTCTCACATGGTCGAGCCAATACGCGACGTCTTGCACCGCCTCGAACGGCTGGACCGGCGCGCAGCCGTTGAATGGGACGGTACAGAGCGCCGCGCTGACCGCAGCGACGACATTCACCTTGAGTTGTGCAGGGTCCGGGGGGGCGACGTCGCAGTCAGTGAACGTGACGATAGATAGCTCCGGCACCGGCGGCAATGGCGGTGGAAAGCACGGAGGGGGGAGTATTGACGGCTATGTGGTGCTTGTGTTGGCCGCCCTCATTCTGCTCCGTGTCCTTGGTCCACGAGCGAGGCTCGCGCGCCGAGCCGCTCCGCTCGCAATGGCCGTCCTCGTGCTCGGCTCGATCCTCGGCACTTCGAGGGCTCATGCGGAAGAAGCATCCGACATACCAGCAGCGATGAGCTCAAAGATTACCGCAACCTTGAAAGCACGATTTCCGGACCTGGAAGTCGACGGCCTGCATCGCGCGCCGCTACCTGGCCTCTTTGAGGTCGTTACGTCCGATAGCATCCTCTATGTGGATGAATCAGCCGACTTCGTGCTCGTCGGCCGCCTGATCGACACAAAAAGCAAGGAAGACCTGTCCCGCAAGCAATGGAATCAATATAACTCCATCGACTTCAACGTCTTGCCGCGCGAGCTCGCCATCAAGACCGTGAAGGGCGACGGCAGCCGGGTGATGGCGCTGTTCGAGGATCCGCACTGTCCCTACTGCAAAGAGCTCGAGCAGCAGATGGAGAAGGTGACGAACGTCACTCTCTACACGTTCCTGTTTCCCTTGGAGCAGATTCACCCCGGCGCCACTGATACGGCCAGCCGGATCTGGTGTGCGCAGGATGCGGGGGCAGCCTGGTCTGGCTGGATGCTCAAAGGGACGGCTCCATCACAGCGACCCGCTCCCTGCAATGATGCCGTGCTCGCCAGAATCCAGCAGCTGGCAACCCAACTGCACATCAATTCGACACCGACCATTTTTTTTGCCGACGGCGGCCGTTCCCGTGGAGTGCTGTCGGCGGATCAGCTCGAAGCTGCTCTCAACCATATGACCCAGCGCCTCGCCGACAAGGGCAGCCTCAAACCGGCCGCACGCGTCGTCAAGACGAACTGATCCGGGGTCGCTCCGCAGACTTGCGCCGTCCAGATACAAATGTATGACATTCGTATCCGTTTTCGTCCAACAAACTCCTGACATTCACCGGTGACCCCATATTTCGATACGACTTGTGTCTGTGTCGATTTGTGCAATTCGCTGCACCGGGATGCGACAGGTTTCGCAAAACCGTAAAAGGAACGACATAACCCAACGGTAGCTTTCTCCCCCCGCATGGAGGTGCGGCGTCATGCCGGTACGCCAAGGCGGCCGGATGATGGCAGTGCCACGAGTGCGACAAGACGCAAGGTCCCGCCAACGGGCGTCAGCGTGCGCCGGACGAGCAGGGAGACAGACCGGAGGCGACCGGCCGACCGCGAAGAGTCTTTCGCTCGACACGCCCTAAACGCTTGAAACCTGAACAAACGGGAGATTTTGCATGAAGACCGCTATCAAGACCGCGATCCAGATCGCGCTGGCGGGCGCCGCCCTCGTGGGTGGAGCCGCGCAAGCGCAGATCATCACCAACACACCGGCCACCGCCGGCGGCAGCGACCTGGTCCTGTTCGTGTCCGATTTGACCACCGGCAAGTACTTCGCTCAAGACCTGGGCAACCCGCTCGACAGCGTCTATAGCAAGTCGAAGGTCCAGTCGGATGGCGTGCTGCACACCGACGGCACGTTCTCTCTGCCGTCCTCTTTCTCGCAGACCGACGCTCTGCTCGGCAGCTTCCTCGCGAGCAACTCCTCGAGCGACAACGTCGAGTACTCGGTCCTCGCTGCTGACCACACCAGCACCACCTCGGGCCTGGGCTCGCAGCGCTTCCTCCTGACCACGCCGCACGATCTGACGGGCGGCAATCCGGTTGGCTCGCAACAGCCGTTCTTCACCAACGGCAACGTCAACACGGCCGCGACCGGCCTCAACAGCCTGGTCAAGTTCGTCAACAACAACTACGGCACGAGCAACACCAGCAGCCTCAGCGGCTGGGGCGACTCGACGGCCCAGGGAACCGTCAGCCAGGGCAAGAACGCTCCGCTGAGCTGGATCTCCACGAGCCTCGGCAACGGCGCTGCGATTGGCACCGCGCAGAACCTCTTTCTGTTCGCTACCAACGGCGCCGGACTGTCGAGCGCGGCGAATACCTACGTCGGTGGCACGGTCAACATCAATTCCGCCGGCGTCATTACGTACACGGCCCCGGCCACTTCTCCGGTTCCCCTGCCCGCTGCCGTGTGGCTGTTCGGCAGCGGCCTGCTGGGCCTGATCGGTGTCGGCCGTCGCCGCAGCGTGGCGGCGTAAGTTGTTTCGAATCAGTATGAGTTTGTCAGTGTTCAGGGATTGAGCCTCTACTCTTGTCTTCCGGAGTTATCATGAAATATTTAGCAATATCCGCCGCCGTTGCTGGCATTCTGGCCAGTGGCGCCGCTGCGGCGAAGCATGTCGACATCTATGTTTCGGGCGCGAGCGCTCAGCGCAATTTCTGGCGCGCTGACCTGCAAAACATCGCCAACTGCGCAGCGGCACCGGGTACCCACACCTGGACCGGCAAGGACATCGGCTTTGGCAGCCCGGATTTCTCGTT
>CAZBTV010000088.1:11783-30803 GCA_964494895.1 uncultured Steroidobacteraceae bacterium
CGGCATTGGCGAGCGCCCGCAGTGACGCAGCCAGCCGGCCCGGCGCCCATCGGCCCTGGCATCTCTTCCGGCGATACCGTTGTGTTGCACTACTCCGCCGAGCTCGGCTCGGTTTGGGGTGTGGTCACGGCGCTCGGCGCGGCCAACCAGACGGACTCCAAGGGCCAACCCTACCCCAAGACGCACCTGTTCCTGTCCTTCAATGCGGCGGATTGCACCAACGCGGAGACGGCCAACGGAACGTGCGGCGATGGAACCAAGGTGTACGCGCTCGAAACCACTACCGCCATCCCTGGCGGTGGCACCTGCACCAATGCGGGCCAGGACGCCATCTGCGGCGGCAATCCTGCGGAGCTCTCCCTGCAGACGCCGGACATCTCGGTGACCGACCTCGAGCCGGCGGTTTTCTCCCTCCCCGACAACTGGCCGACCAACAACAGCACCTTCGCGGCGCCTGAGTTTGCCGCAATGGGCGCAGTGCCTTCCCTGGCCGCCCTGGGCAACATCAACCCCGGACTGGGTGGTGGACAGTTGAACGGCCAGCTGTTCGCGGTTGCGCTCAATGGAGTCCCCGGCGGGAACCCCACCAACATCTCGAGCGCGTCGCTGCAGTCGATCCTGCAGGGCACGTATCAGACCTGGAACCAGGTTCCGGAGGTTGGCGCCAAGGACACGGCCGGCACGCAGATCACCATCTGCCGCCGTGACCATGGATCGGGAACCGAGGCAATCACCAGCGTGCTGTTCGCCGGCACCGAGTGCGGCCTGACGAATGCGGGCGGTATCGCCGCCGAAAATGGCAGCACTGTCATCCTCAACACGACGACCGGCAAGCTGAAGACCTGCGTGAACAACCACACAGGCTCCGTCGGCTTCTTCGCTCTGCTGGGAAATCTGCCGGGCAGTACCGACAAGTTCACCATTCCGGCGGTCGACGGCGTGGAAGTCAACTCGCACAACGCGGCGGCGGGCTACTACAAGTATGCCTCGCAGACGTTCGGTGCGAACACCTCCGTGACCCAGACCGCGCTGGCGAATGTCTTCCTCACCCGCGCAGCGAACAACGCCGCTCTGGGCGCCGTTCTGGGCAAGGAGACGGCCGCGCAGCAGGCGAACGGCCAATTCCATGTGACCTCTGGAAACCCGGGAGCCTACTTCACTCTGCCGATCCCGAACAACGGCCTGGCCAACAACAACATTGCGGCGCTCACCGCCAGCCCGGCGATCCCGAACGGATTGCAGGCCAACGCGGGCAACAGCTGCACCGTGTTCGGCAACCAGAACAATCCCTGAGGCACAAGGGACCACGTCATAGCGCTTTCCGATCCTACATAGGGAAGATACAACAACAGCAGCTCAGGCAGGAAAACGCGACGCGATAATTGCCGGCCTCTGGTACGCCAGAGGCCGGTTTTATTCATTGGTCTCCAGGGTCGAACTTGGCAACTTCCTACACGAACGTGGAACTGAAGCACCTCCTTTCAGCCCTCGTCTGCATCGCACTGTTTCCCGGCACGGGCATTGTGCTGGCCCAGACCGCTTCCCCGGCAGCGCCGGCCAGTCCAACCGGCACAGTGACGAGCGCTGCTACCCCGGACGGCGATCACCAACCCGCATTCGAAATCCTGGAATACCGGGTACTCGGCAACACGGTATTGTCGGCTGAGGTGATCGAGACGGCTGTTTATCCGTACCTCGGACCCGGAAAAACGATTCACGATGTCGAGGGGGCGAGAAAGGCGCTCGAGACCGCATACCACGATCACGGATTTGGCACGGTGTTTGTGGATATTCCCGAGCAGTCCGTGGATGACGGCATCGTGCGATTGCGTGTCACGGAGGGTAAGCTGCGGCGCGCACGTGTGAGCGGCGCACGCTACTTCTCCGGGAGACAGATTCGAAGCGCTCTGCCCGCGGGAGCGGAGAACGGTGTTCCCGACCTGCCAACTCTGCAGAGTGAGCTGGCGAAGCTCAACACGCAGACGCCGGACCGCACCGTGGTGCCCATCCTCAAGGCCGGACCCGAGCCCGGCACGGTCGACCTATCGCTAAAAGTTGACGATCACCTGCCGTTCCACGGCAGCATCGAGATCAACAATGACAACACGCCCGACACTTCCTCGCTGCGTACTACGGCCGCCTTGAGCTACGACAACATGTTCGGCCGTCTCGACAGCCTGTCCTTGCAATATCAAGTCGCGCCGCAGTCGCCGAAAGAGGTAAGCGTGGTCGCTGCGAGCTACACTGCACACGTCAATGACGACGGAACGCGCTGGGCGTTCCAATTCATCGATTCCAAGAGCAACGTCGCGACTCTCGGCACCCTCGCAGTGCTCGGAAGAGGCAAGATCTATGGCACCCAGCTCATTCAACCTCTCTCGGTCACCTCATCGAGCGCCCAGAGTTTCATGGCAGGCCTGGACTACAAGGATTTCGGCCAGGACATTCAGCTCGATCCGAATTCCGTGGTGAGGACCCCCATTTCGTATATCAACCTGTCGCTCGGTTACTCGGGCACATGGCGGGAGAATGTGTTCCAGTGGGGTATCGACTCCACGCTCAACTTCGGCGCGCAGGGACTGGTGAATCGGCAGCAGGAGTTTGCGGACAAACGCTTCGCCGCGCCGGCCAGTTACGTCTATCTCCGCTCGAATGCCTCCTTCGGCGTCAAGCTTCCCGGTAGCTTTACCGCGTTGCTGCGGGTCGGCGGCCAATACGCCGTCGATCCCATCATCAGCAACGAGCAGTTCACGATAGGTGGCAATGACAACGTGCGTGGCTATCTCGAGGCGGAGGAGCTGGGTGACCTCGGAGTCAAGGCAACGGCGCAATTCGGCTCGCCGCAACTGAAGCTCCGCTCCGGCCAGCTTCGCATGGATGCTTTCGTGTTCTACGATTTCGGCCGCGTGAGCACGATAGAAGCCCTGGCCAACGAGCCATCGAATGTCGAGCTGCGCAGCACCGGGGCCGGATTCAATCTCAATGCGTTCGATCATCTTACGGGCGCCCTCACGTGGGCCTATCCGCTGGTCGACGCCGCGCAAACGCACGCCCGTGCGTCGCGCGTCCTGTTTGATGTGCGCACGACCTGGTAGGGATGCACATGAAAAAGATATCCAAACGAGCCGCTCGTAAACGCAGCAACAAGCTACGACGCGCCTTGATCGCTGCCGGATGCTCGTCGGGGGTCCTTGGCTCAGGGTACCTCTCGGCCGCGACGTTGCCCGTCCCCTGTACCGCAGGGAGTTGCACGGGCAAGGGCGGACCGTCTGTCTGGGCGACCTCCGGAAACGCTTCCGCGACCATAACGGCTGACACCCTCCAGGTTCAGCAAACGACGGATCACGCCATACTGAATTGGTCCAGTTTCAACGTCAGCGCCGGCGGGCATGTCGTCTTCAAGCAGCCCAGCAGTACCTCGATCGCGCTCAACCGGATCTTCCAGGGCAGTCCCAGCGCGATTTTCGGCTCGGTGACTGCCAACGGGCAGCTCTACCTGGTGAACCAGAACGGGTTCGTCTTCGGCTCGACGAGCCGCGTCAACGTCGGCGGCCTGCTGGCGACCAGCCTTGGTATTTCCGACAACACATTCAACTCGGGCTTGCTGACTCCGATCCAACAGCAGCAGCCGGCGCTCACTCCAGATCCCGTTCTTGGCCCGGATGGTCAGCCGCTTCCGATCGGCATCGTCGTGCAGCAGGGCGCGCAGATCACCACGAATGCGGCCGGACAGAGGATCCTGCTTGCTGCGCCGACTGTCACAAACGGCGGCTCGATCAGCGCTCCCGATGGCCAGGCAATCCTCGCGTCGGGCCAGGAAGTGTTTCTGTATACGGATCCCAAGTCACCGATTCGCGGCCTCCTGGTCGAAGTGGACGGCGGTGGCAAAACCATCAATCAGGTGACGGGGAGCATCAGTGCCGATCGCGGCAACGTGACGTTGATCGGGCTCGCGGTCAACCAGGATGGCCGCGTGTCCGCGACGACCAGCATCGCTGCAAACGGATCCATCCGGCTGCTGGCGCGCGACACTGACCCGGCAAGCGTCGCAACCGAGCAGGGCGCGGCGCCAACGTTCGGGGCACAAACCGGAGGCACGCTCGAGTTGGGACCCCAGAGTGTGACGGCGGCGCTCCCGGATGCGACGGACAAGTCCACCTCCGTAAATGCCGTGCCCCAGCTGCTTCCCACCATCGAGCTCTCAGGGCAGCAGGTGACACTGACCGGCGGCAGTCACATCGTATCGCCCGATGGTCAATTGACTATCACGGCGCGTGCGAATCCTGCCCCGGGCGCGGCGGTCGACTCGCGCACACCGGACAATTCCCGCATCCGCATGGACGCCGGTGCCGTCATCGACCTCTCTGGAAGCGAGGCGACGGTTCCAGTCACCAATAACCTCGTGACCGTGCAGTTGCGCGGGACAGAGCTTGCGGATGATCCTTTGCAGCGCAATGGCGCTTTGCGCGGCCAGACAGTCGTCGTCGATGCGCGCGCTGACGGCGGCAATGGCACGGCGTTCGCCAATGTTTCGGGTGAGATCGGGCTGATTCAACACAACATTTTCGAACGCACCGACAAAGGTGGAACGGTGACGTTCGACTCCACGGGCGACATCGGTATTGCTACCGGCGCGGTTGTCAATGTCTCGGGCGGTGCGGTCAATTACACCGGCGGCCTCATGCAGACGTCACAACTGGTCAAGGCCGACGGTTCGACGGTTGACATCGGCAACGCCAATCCCAACCAGAGCTACAGCGGCATCGTGAATCCGACCTTCAAGTCGGTCTCGAATACGTGGGGAGTCGTGAGCTTCATTCCCACGCCGGGCATCGCGCATTACGAGGCCGGGTATACTCAAGGCGCATCGGCGGGGACTGTCCAGTTTCTTGCGCCGAGCATGGTGCTGAACGGAACTTTCATGGGGCAGGCCATCAACGGGCCGCTCCAGCGTACTGCGTCCACCATGGCCGCCGGTGGCCAGTTCATCGTCGGCTCACCGGGTGCGGCCAACAACAACATAGTGGATTTCCGCGCTCCCGTCGTCGAATTCACCAATACCACGCCGAATATTGCATTTGCCGACGATGCGTCGCTGCCCAACCCGTTGGTTCTGCAACTGCCGGTGGGCTTTATGACGAACGGTGGATTCACGGGCGTTCAGATCACCAGCAATCAACGCATCATCGTTCCGGAGAACACACCGCTCAACATTCAGCCTGGAGGCTCGCTCAGCCTGACGGCGCCGAGAATCGATGCGTCGTCATCCGTAAGCGCACCGTCGGGCCACATCAGTCTGACAACCTTGAATTCAGACCTGGCGGATTCGAGCACTACGCCGGGCATTTATATCGGAAACGGTGTGCGTTTCGATGTAAGCGGCCTCTGGACGAACGATTCGCTCGTGCCTGTGGGCGTTCAACCCACGGGCACCGTCCTGCCAAATGCCGGCAGCATCCTGTTGAGCCAGTCCGTTCCGGGTGGAGCGCTCGAGGTGGGCTCGGGCGCGCAGTTTTCGGCGACGGGCGGAGCGTGGCTTGCGCGATCTGGCGCCCTGACCGCCGGAAACGGCGGCTCGATCAGTTTGCTTTCGGACGTCTCGGGGGGAGACCTGTCATCTTCCCTGGCATTCGGGAATAACGTGACTGTCGCGGCGTTCGGAGTTCAGGGCGCGCTGGGCGGATCACTGCAGATTGAAGCTCCCCGGATCGACATCAGCTCAGGCGATACCACCTGGCTACGTGCACAGAGCGTGTCGAGCGATCCTGCATCGGGATCGGTCCTGAAGCTGGATTCGTCGTTGTTCTCGAGCTTCGGTTTTTCATCGTTCGACCTGATCGCCGACGGCGCGGGAATCCTTTCGGCTGGTGGGAAGACGGTCGGCAACGTACTGACGGTCGAGCCGAGCTCGAACATTGACCTGAGCACGCATACGCTGGTGCTGAATGCCGATGCGGCCTCGCATGCGAGCGGTAACAGTGTGACACAGTTTGCACACTCCGTATTGCTGCCCTCTTATAAACGGACGCCGTCGCAACTTACGCTCAACGCCAGTGCGTCCAACGTGAAGAGCTTCAGCTGTGGCGACGTGGTGGTGGACTGCGTCGGCGGGTTGCTTGTCGGTGCGAACGCGCATATCACCGCTGATCCTAATCCCAACTCCGGTAGTCAGTCCTCCGTCAAGCTGACGAGCGTTGGCACACTCGAATTCGACGGAGTGGCCGATGTGCCAGGAGGCACGGTCAACCTGTCGATCGCAACGCCGCCGGCGAGCATGACCGATCCAGGATTCGTTCCGGACTTGCAACTGCAGCTGGGAGCGACGGCTCGTATCGATGTCGCGGGGACTACGGTCTATCGACCGAGCGACCTGGGTCTTTTGCTTGGGAACGTGTTGCCGGGAGGCTCGGTATCGCTGAGCGCGGCGCGCGGCACCATCACAACAGACGTGGGATCGCTCATCGACTTCTCGGGAACGCAGGCGTTGGTCGATCTACAGACGACGCTGCCGACGCCGAGTGATACGCGCGCAACGGTTGCGAGCGCTGGCGGGACGCTATCGGTCTCGGCGGGCGAATCCATCTCGCTGCTTGGGGATCTCAATGGCAGAGCGGGGACCGGAACGACCGGGAAAGCGTTCGGCGGCACGCTGAATGTCACGCTTGGCGACGGCACCGCTACCAATGTCGGAGCTCCATTCCCCGCCAGTCCCCTGGTCATCCAGCTGACATCGAACGGCGGGCAACTCGAGCCGAGCAACGCCAATCGCGCGGTACTGGATCCGAACAAGATTGCAGCTTCCGGAGTGGACGCGCTCACGCTCGATAGTGTTGGATCAATCGAGCTCAGCGCGGGGGTGAATCTGGCGCTCGCCCGAAGCATTGTGCTCGAGTCTCCGGCGATCGCGGTGGATGCAGGCGCGCCCGTCAGCGTGTCTGCGCCCTACCTGGCACTGGGCGCTGGATTGGGCTCAACGCAGACAGCGGCGGCCCAGCCCGGGTCTGCGACCGTGTCGTTCTCGGGCGAACAGGTGGATCTGGCGGGAAATCTCTCCTTGCAGGGCGTCGGCAGCGCCTTGATTTCCAGCACGGGCGATATCCAGCTCCTTGGCGCTGTGCTCGCGAATAGTCAAAACGGCAGTCTCTCGGTCGGCGGCGATCTCACCTTGAGCGCATCGCGCATCGTGCCCGGGACCGCCGCGAATTTTGTGATCAACGCCAATCTCGGTGCGGGCAACACGGTCACATTCCAACAGGCCGGCCCGGCTACCGGCATTCCGCTCTCCGTTGCCGGCTCGCTGACGGTCAACGCGCGGGACATCGTGCAGGCGGGGACGATCATGGCCCCGTTCGGCACCATAACACTGAATGCATCGCAGTCCCTGACGCTGGCGCCGGGTAGCCTGACGTCGGTAAGCGGGAATGGCGGTACGTTGCCGTACGGTCTCGTGGAAAATGACACGACCTGGTTCTACGGCTTCAATTCAGGCACCTTGAATGCGGTACCGGGTACCCCACAACGGCAAATTGCATTGAACGGAGGGTCCGTAACGCTGGCGAAGGGTTCGACGGTCGATATCTCTGGCGGCGGTGATGTGTACGCGTATGAATGGACACCGGGGACCGGGGGTACGAAGGATGCGCTGTCCGCAGCCTCGAATCCCAACCTGTATGCCATCGTCCCCTCGCTCGGCTCCAAATTCGGGCCGTACGACCCGCTCCTGTACCAGGGCTCGAATCTCGCACCCGGTGATAGTGTCTACTTGAGCGGCGGGGGCGGTCTTGCTGCGGGTGTTTATACACTCCTGCCGGCGCGCTATGCGCTTCTGCCTGGCGCTTACCTGGTCGAGGCGGTTCCCGGCTTTGCGAATCTGCCCTCCGGAGCCAACATCGCAATGGCGAATGGCGGGACCGTCGTTGCGGGGTATCGCACGTTTGCCGACACCGGTCTCGGTGCCACTCAGTACAGCGGCTTCGAGATCCTGCCAGGCAGCTATGCACACCAACTCGCGTCCTACACGGATGAGTACGCGTCGGCGTTCTTCTCGGGTCAGGGCGCGGCTACGGCTTCCACAGCCACCGCGATTCCGAGCTTGCCCGCGGATGCCGGCATGCTGGCCTTGGCGGTTGATCAAAGTCTCGACGCGCTCGGAACGATCCTGGGCAAGGGCGCGAAGGGTGGCCGGAATGCCACCATCGCCGTCTCGGCGCCGCAGCTGGAGATCGATCCCGGCGTCGGTGTATCCCAACAGTCGGGTGACGTGCACCTGTCCGCAGCGGTCATCGAAAGCTGGAATCCCGGCCGGCTGTTCATCGGCGCAACGCCCGCGCCCACCGCAGCCAATACCTTGCCCACAGTAGCCAATAGCTTGCCCACCGGGCCCAATACCTACCAGGTCGGTGCCGATGTCGTTCGTGTAGCCAACGGCGCCGCGCTTTCGGCAGACGAGATCGTGCTGTTTGCGAAACAAGGGATCGATATAGACAGCGGTGCCTCCCTAAAGTCCTCCTCGGCAAGCGGCGGCACGGCCCCCTCCGTGGTCGGACTTGCTAATCCAACCCCCCTCAACCTGACCGGTGATGGTGCTGGGGGAGCGGCAGTCGTCGCTGTTTCCGACCTCAACGCCTATGTACCCGTGCGTCCCACGGGTACTTCAGCAACGGCGGCAAACATTGTCGTGACTCAGGGTGCCCAAGTGGCTTCACTCGGTGCGCTTACGATCGACGCGCCGGCCGGGGCACAGATCGCTGACGGCAGCCTCTCTGGCGCAGGTGCTCACTGGTCGCTGGGAGCTGACAACGTGATCCTGGGTTCGACCGGCGCCTCACCAGCGAAGGCTTTCGCGGTGGATAGCTCGCTCGTATCGGCATTGAGCGCCGCATCTTCGGTGCGCATCGCAGGGCAGACGTCCATCGAGCTCGACGGACCGATCACTCTTGCGAGCTCAACGGCGAGCTCCATCGGGGAAATCTCGCTGATCACCGCGGCGCTCAACACAGTATCGGGCGGGTCGTTCTCCTCCAGTTTCAACGCATCCAAAATCGTACTTGCCGGAGGAGCTCAGTCCGTTCCAGCGAGCGGCGGCTCGGGTACTGGCTCGAGCAGCGTGGCCTTTACGGGTGACGAGATCGATGTGGGCCCAGGTACGTTGGCCCTGTCTGGATTCGGGCAGACGACCTTGCAAGCGAATGGAGCGATCGTGGGTAGCGGCACCGGCGCTCTGTTGGTGACCTCAGGGAATGTCGATTTGGCCTCCAGGCTCCTGACGACCGCGGATGGCGCAACCACGACGATCAGTGCCGGTGGCCAGGGAGCCCTGCTGCACATCGATACGGCGCCCGCGGGTTCTGTCGCGCCGCCCAGCCTGCCGAACCCCGGAATGGGAGGCGCGTTGACGCTGACGGCGCAGACGATCTCCGATGACGCGAACATCGTCATGCCATCGGGCCAGGTTTCGCTCAGCGCGAGCCAACAGCTGACGCTCCAGCCCGGTGCTTCGATCAATGTCGCGGGTGTTACACCTTCATACGCCCAGGGCTCTCATGGCTCTCCCGGTGGAAGCGTGATGCTGCAATCCGGCGGGGACCTCGCTATTGCGAGCGGCGCCTCCATTTCCGTTGCGGCAGCTCCGGGAGCCGACGCGGGCCGGATCGATCTGATCTCCGCGGGAAACACAACACTCGCCGGCAACTTTTCAGGCTCGAGCGATGGCACCGGCCAAGGCGGTACATTCGCGCTCACCGCTGGCACGCTGACGGGCTTCAATGCGTTGAACCAACAGTTGGAGGTGGGAGGATTCACACAGGAACGGGATTTCCGCGTGAATTCCGGCGACCTCGACCTCCAGGCCGGAGCCGCGATTACGGCCCGCCACGTGACGCTGACGGCGGACTCTGGCTCGGTGACTGTCGATGGAACCATCGATGCGAGCGCCGCTGCCGAGCGAGGCTCTATCAGCCTGAACGCCGGCAAGAACGTCGTGGTGAGCGGTACGGGACAGCTGATTGCGAACGGCACCGATCCGGCCAGTCGCGGTGGCTCGATTGAGCTCTTTTCCAAAGGGGGAGAAGTGGACCTCCAGCAGGGGTCCAGGATTGCCGCCAAAGGGGCGGGCCTCACCGGTCAACTCGTGATCCGCGCCCCGCTGTCGGCCACCAATGGTATCAGTGCAAATGTAGCGAGCAGCGTGTCGGGAGTCGACTCGGTCCTGGTGGAGCCCATCATCCCGATCAGTCTCTCGAGCCAGACACTCAACCAGAGCGGACTCGCGGCGCTCATGGCCAGCAATGTCGCGCCAGTGATGTCCGGTGTCGCGGCCAACATTCTGAAGCAGCCGGCTCTTGCCGCGGCGGACGCGAATGTCGCGATTCGGCCTTACGTGGACCTCTACTACAACCAGGCACAGGGCAACCTGTCGTTGGTGGGCCCGCTGGACTTGAGCTCGTTCCGTTACGGCAGTCAGCCCCAACCCGCCGATTTCGCGTTTCGCTCATCTGGAGGTTTGACTGTAACCGGGACTCTTTCCGATGGCTTCAAGACGGGTGGTACCAAGACTCAGCCGACCGTCGATCTCAATTGCCCCTCTACGGGAGGCTGCCCCTCAGCCGGTATCACGCTCGTTGCTGGCGCTGATTTCAGCGCAGCCGCGCCAACCTCGGTGATTACGACTTCGGCCGCCGGTACGCTGCCGGATCTCGACCTGGCCGCGGGCGCTATCGTTCGAACCGCCACCGGCGACATACAACTGGCCGCTGCCCGCGACATCACTATCGGCGATCCAGTGACGAATGCGGCCGCCAGCATTTACACAGGCGGGGTGAAGGGCGGCCCCACCGTAATCAATTCGGGACAGGCCACGGCTTATCCCTTCGGCGATAGCCTGATCAGCCTGACGGCTGGTCGCGATATCACCGGTGTGCAGGTGTCCCAGTCCGTGACGAGCTGGCAACCCCGCACGCAGGGCACCTCGAACAACGCCATCTGGGGTGTGGATTTTGCTCGGTTCGGCTGGGGTGTCGGTGCCCTCGGTGGTGGAGATGTTTACATACAGGCGGGACATGATGTTACCAATGTAAGCGCAGCCGTCGCTGATAGCTCACTGAGTAGCTCGGGAAGTCGAATGACTTCTGATGGCGGAAATCTACTCCTGCGGTCCGGCGGCGATGTAGGTAGCGCCTATTTGTATGTTGCTGACGGTACCGGACGTGTTCAGGCCGGCGGATCGATCGGTAGCGCCCGACAATCAAGCTCTGGTGCGCCATTGGGCTCCCTGCTCATATCGGGTGATGCCTCGTTCTCGTTAGCCGCGCGTGGCGATGTCCTGCTCGCGGGAGAAGTTCAGGCTTCGACTATCGGATTCCCCGCCGACGAGAAGGTAGCGAATGGGGCGTATTTCTTTCGCTATGGACCTGGCTCGGTGCTGCGCGTGGCCAGCACCGGCGGAAGTGTTACATTGGACGAGATCGGTTCGGCGACCGCATTTTTCGACAAGAGCGACCAGGGCAGTATTCCTGAAGCCGAATTGCCGCCTTCTCTCGACGTTGCCTCCTACGCCGGAAACGTGACCCTCGCGAACAATGCAGTGCTCACTCTATATCCCGCGCCCCGCGGGCAGGCCACGATCGTTGCGGCCCATGATGTTGTGAGTACTCGCCAAGGCTCATTGGTAATGTCTGACGCGGCGCCGTCATCCCTGCCCACCGCGGATGCGCTTTTGCCAGCCGTCAAAAGCGGTATCGCTGCCTACAACCTTCTCAGCGGTGCGCTGGCCGTTCCGGCCGGTATACACCAGAATGATCCAACACCGGCGCTCATCTCGGCAGGTGAGGACATCTCTGACCTCTCCCTGACACTGGCGAAGGCGGCGACCATCCAGGCGGGGAGGGACATCGTTTCGCTGGGCCTGTCAGGGCAGAATATGAATCCCAGCGATACCACCCTGATCAGCGCTGGCCGCAATATTTCATACTCCGCCGATCCCGCCTCGCCCGACTTTAACCCCACGGCCAACATCACCGTGGGTGGCCCGGGGCGTCTCGAGATGTTGGCTGGCGGCAACATCGATCTCGGCTTTTCGGCTGGCGTGACGACGGTCGGCAATCTCCGCAACGCTAATCTTCCGGGAACGGGGGGAGCCGACATCTTCATGCTTGCAGGCATGGGCGCGCCGCTCGGCGTCGCTAGCGCCGGCAGCAGCGCGCCGAAGGACTTTGTCAACACGATCATCGGCTCGTCACCCATTTACCAACAGCAGCTCGAGGGCTATGTGGAAGGGCTCACCGGCCAGGCCAATCTGGACTTCGCTACTGCGGCAAGTGACTTCCGCGCCCTGGGTGAGGCCCAACAGTTGCCGTTGCTGTCGGGTGTATTCTTCAACGAGCTCGTGATGTCCGGGCGCGAAGCCAACGCCGATCCAAAGGTCGGATTCTCGCGCGGCTACGCCGCGATTGACGCTCTGTTTCCCGGCAGTCGCGGCGCGCAGAGCCCCTATTCCGGCAGCCTCACTCTCGATTTGAGCCGGATCTACACGCTCAACGGAGGCTCGATCTCCCTCATGGTTCCTGGGGGTGGTGTCAACGTTGGATTGTCCATCCTGCCGCCCGCGTTGACACAGGCGAATTTGGTGCGTAATCCTTCGGATCTCGGGATTGTGGCCGTGCAAAGCGGCAACGTGGATATCTATTCGTTGAACGACGTGCTCGTCAACTCCTCGCACGTTTTCACCTTGGGGGGCGGCAACATCGCCATCTGGTCTACGCTGGGCAACATCGACGCCGGCCGCGGCTCGAAGACCTCGGTGTCCGCGCCACCGCCCACGGTATCCTTCAGCTCCAGTGGTGCCCTCACGTTGGATTTCACCAACACCGTCTCGGGTAACGGCATCCAGACAATCTCCACCGGAGCCGGCGGGACCGGAGGCCAGGTCGATCTGGATGCACCGGTTGGGTTCGTCAACGCCGGCGATGCGGGAATTTCGGCGGCTGGCAGCGCCAACATTGCGGCGGAGCATGTTCTTGGTGTCGACAACATTCAGGTGGGCGGCACTGCAACCGGCATTCCCCCGGAGACGAGCGGAATCAGCGCGTCACTTTCAGGAGCGTCGGCCGCCGCAAGCAGCTCGACGGTAGCCTCGAATGCCGCGGTAGCGCCCCCAGTCGCATCCACCACTCAACAGGCACCGCTGGCACAGACCGCGCTCAGCTGGCTAGACGTATTCGTAGAGGGCTTCGGAGAGGAAGTGTGCAAGGCGAGCGACACTGAGTGCTTGAAGCGGCAGCAGTCGCAGCCCAAGCAGAAGCAACCAGGTACGTGACCGTGGCGAAGGCATCGATTGGTACGAAGCCGCCGGTTGAAGGTCCATTAGGCTGAAGAAGGGTAAACATGAAGGTTTCCATAAACGCCGCGATTAAGACCATACTGGCGAGCGCGACTCTGGGCAGTGGCGTGACCGTTGCGAAGCATGTTGACTTCTACGTCGTGGGTCCCGCCGCCCAGCGCACCTTCTGGCGCGCGGAACTGCAACTCATAGCGAATTGTGCGGCGAAGCCGGGTACGCATACGTGGAAAGGCAGGGACATCGGCTTCGGCAGCCCGGATTTCTCTTTCACGGCGTGCATAGCAGGCCCGGCTCCCTTCGCGCCCGGCGTCTCATCGGGCGACACGGTGGTATTGCATTACTCCGCGGACCTCGATTCGGTTTGGAGCGTGGCCACGACGTTGGGGGCGGCTAATCTGACGGACTCCAAGGGTCACCCATACCCCAAGCAGCATCTGTTCCTATCCTACAACACGTTTGATTGCGCCGGGACGACCGAGATCGCCGATGGAACTTGCGGCAATGGAACTCTGGTGTATGCGCTGGAAACAACTCCCCAGCTTCCGGGCGGCACCGCCTGTGCGAATGCGGGACAGGATGCCATCTGCGGCGGCAATCCGCCGGAGCTTTCTCTGCACAATCCGGACATGGCTGTATTCGACCTCGAGCTTGTGGTGTACGCGTCTCCCGATAACTGGCCAACCGGTAACAGCAACTACACACCACCCGAGTTTGCCGCGCTGGGTGCAGCCCCTACCCAGGGTGCCCTGAACACCGCCTTCGCTGGCATAGGTACTGGCCAGTTAAATGGTCAAGTGTTCGCGATGGCTCTCAACAAGATCCCGGGAGGAAATCCCACCAACATTTCGAGCGCCTCCCTGCAGTCGATCCTGCAGGGTACTTACCAGACCTGGAGCCAGGTTCCCGAGGTCGGTACCAAGGACACGGTGGGCACGCCGATCACCCTTTGCCGCTACGGCCATGGATCGGGATCCGAAGCCGTTACCAGTCTGATTTTCACCGGCACGGAGTGCGGCCTGGCGAATGCTGGCGGCATTCTTCCTGAGAATGGCGCCACCGTTATCCTTAACATGACGGTCGACCAGATGAAGACCTGCGTGAACACCCACTCAGGCGCCATCGGCTTCTTTAGTGTGCTAGGCAATCTCCCGAGCGGCGGAGACACGTTCACCATCCCGGAGATCGATGGAGTCGAAGTCAACTCGCATAACGCGGCGGCGGGCTTTTACAAGTACGCGTCACAGACGTTCGGCGTGAATACTTCAGTGGAACAAACCACGTTGACTGCCGAGTTTCTCCTCCTGGCATCGGACAACTCAATTCTGAGCGGCATCCTATTCGAGGTGTCGCCTCTTGGTGCTAAGGAGATCGCAACGCAGCAGCCGAATGGACAGTTCCACGTAACTGCCGGACTCCCGGGAGCGTACTTCACGCTGCCGATCGGTAATAATGGCTTGCCCAGCAACAACATCGCGGCGCTAACCGCCAGTCCCGCGGTCCCGAACGGATTACAGGCAAACAACGGAAACAGCTGCACTGTGTTCGGTAATACCAACAACCCCTGAACTGGCTGGCACGAAGGGGACGCTGGATATCTTCTGAGCAGTGTCTTCGCCGCCATGGCGTCGAGGGCGTCGCGCACGGCTTTGGACTTCCAAGATGACTGGCTGGATTTCAAAGACCTCCTTGCCCGCGACGCCTAGCGGGCGGCTTTTGCGGATATCGATCGGCTTTGGCGTCATCATGTATCCATCACGACTTGAACAGTGCCTCAAGGAACTCGTTAAAGTTCGAAGCCACCGGACGAGCTTCGTTCAATGCCATGCCAACAAACGGGACGGAGACGATCGGTTTCGCATCCGTGCGTGTGTCGAAGCCAAAAGCTTCACCCCCGCCGTCGGAGCCAAACAAGAGCAGACCAGGCGCATACTCATTGACGTGATAGCTCTTGTTCATTTCAACTAATTCCTCGGCTCGCCACAGCATAGCGTAAGCGCTTCCTATAAAGCCCTCACCCCCATTCTGCTGCCGTAAGAACCCCTCGTACTCGACCGGCAGGTTAAGACCGGACTCCACCTCAAGCCGCCGTATCGCCTCGGCGTCCGCAGGAGGGTTGCCGTTGAATCTCGCGAGCAGTAGGTTTCTACGTGATGCCAATTTTGTCATACGCGCGTGTTACCCGGACACGTGGAATCCGGATGGCGCTTCCCCGTCACGGTAGCGCTGCCACATCACCCGATAGGCGACTTCGATATTGCGTCGGAAGCGGTCCGTATCGAACAGAGGGCATGTCGCGCGGTTGGCTTGCAGGGTGGAACGAAGTCGTGCGAGTCGCTCAGGATTGCGCGCAAGCTCGACTGCCAACCGCTCATACTCTTCGAGCGAGTGGGTGACCAGATCCGGAAGGCCAACGGCGCGTAGGAGACTCGCCGCCACTCGACCGGCAAAGCTCCTACCTTCGCAAGTCAACACGGGCAGGCCAGCCCATAACGCATCGCTCGCCGTCGTGTGAGCGCCGCAGGGTAACGTGTCCAGAAACAGGTCGGCGAGCCGGTGTCGGGCGAGGTGCTCAGGGTTTGTCGTGCGTTCCGCAAATACCAGGCGCTCGGGGGAGATGCCGCGTGCCGCCGCCTCGCGGCGCAGATTATCGGTCGCCCAGGTGTTGTCTTTCAGTAACCAAAGGACGGCATCGGGCACCGCGTGTAGCAGGCGCATCCACGATGAGAAGAATTCCGGCGTGATCTTCCACGTATTGTTGAATGAGCAGAAGACAAAACCCTGCTCAGGCAGTCCTTCTTCACTCCGCGGCGGAGTGCGGTCCGCGATCGGCCGTTTGCGGTCGTTGACCTGGTAGGAATCCGGCAGGAAAACGACGCGCTCGGTGTAGAAGGCCGCCTGTTCCGGCGGCACGACTGTCGCGTCAGCGAGCAGATAATCGATAAAGGGTGCCCCCATGGTTCCGGGAAAGCCGAGATAGCTCACCTGCACCGGCGCCGGCCGCAGCGCGAAGATCCCTGGTCGCGCATCACGTGTATATCCCTTCAGGTCGACCGCGATCTCAATTTCCCGTTCGCGTACCCAACGGGCAATCTCGATGTCACTCCATCCGCGCGCATCGATGAAGTGGTCGAATGCGGAGCTCAAGCGGGTGCGCAACCCGCTCTTGTCGTCGATACCGAACGAAATTCCGAAAACTTCGAAGGCATCGCGATCATGCAGCTCGAACAGCTCCGCCATCAATAGCGATGTCGCGTGCGTGTGGAAGTCGGCCGACAGGTATGCGAGGCGGATCTTACCGTGTGTGTAGCGCTCACCCTGCCACAGGGGCGCGCTCCGCACTGTGTAGCATCGGGCATGGGCTACGCTCACACTCAGGAGCGCTTCCGGATCATCCACAACGCCAAGAAGGCTGAACGGAGTCGCCTGGTCCAGATTCTTCTTCCAGGACTCGACATCTCTTTCCAGGGTGCGCCAGTCGCACATCGCGCGGGTGCTGGTGACGACACCCGCCAGTGCGGACCGGCAATTCGAGTCTGCGTCGAGCGCTGCGCGAAAGCTCGCGGCGGCAGCGCCGAAATCCCCGCCAGTCTGTAGAGCCAGTCCCAGATTCGCGTGCGCCTCGCCCCAGCGGGGCCGAAGCGCGACCGCCGTGCGCAGATGCATCGTCGCTCGAGAAAGATCACCCCGGCGTGTCAGTAAAGCACCCAGGTTGTTATGTGCTTCGGCCAGGCGTGGCTTGTGGCGAATCGCCTGTTCATAGGCCATAACGGCGTCGCCAACCGCTCCCAGCTCGCGAAGCGCGTTGCCCAGATTGTAATGCGCATCGGCAAACCCGGGATTGTTGGCTACGGCGCGCCTGTAGCTCTCGATGGCCTCATCCCATTTCCCCGCCTTCGTCAACGCCGCTCCAAGATTGTAGTGAGCGTCGGCGTGCGTGGGATTGAGCCGAAGAGCCTGCTCGTAGCTCTCGATCGCCTCGGACAGCCGACCCCGATCTTTGAGCACATTCCCCAGATTGCTATGGAGAACCGGCTCGCCGGGACGTAATGCGATTGCCTTGCGCAGGCTTTGCTCCGCCTTGCCGAGATCGCCCGTCACGGCACTCGCAAAGGCGAGCAACGACAAAAACTCGACGTTCTCGGGCTCCGAGCCCAGCACCTTCAGACACAGCCGCTTCAAATCATGGTGCCGCCCCTCTCTTTGCAGTCGATGCGCCTCAGCCTGTCTGGATGCCACAGTCATCTATCCACCTCTAGGTCGCTTCCTCATCCGTACGTGAGGCTCCGTTCAACCGGACCCGGTGTGCACGCCAGGGGGCATTGTTGCACGTTCACCCGGGGCCGCACCGATCGCTGCGGCTGACATGACTTGCGCTTGTCGCGCGTGGCAATGGAACTGTCATCTACGCACTCAATACTATGCCGCCTTGCCCGGCCGAGATCGGGGCGGCGGGATTTTGGGACGAGCTTCATTCAATGACACGTAAAATAAACCGCTTGGGGCTGGCCCTCCTGTGCCTGCTGTTCTCGGACGGACGGGCGTTTGCGGCGTCTCCGGCCGACGAGGAGCGCAGCCTCACCGAGCTGCGCAACACAGTCGTCAACCTCCTCCAGGCCTTGGTTGACAAGGGCGTGCTGACTCGCGAGCAGGCCCAGGCGATGGTTCACGACGCGCAGGTCAAAGCGGAGGCGCAGAGCGCCGCCAAAGTCGCCCAGGAGAAAGCCCAGGAAGAGGCGGACAAAGGCGCCGTGCGCGTCCCCTACGTGCCGCAGATCGTCAAGGAGGAGATCCGGAAGGAAGTCGTTGCGGAGCTCGGCCCCAGCGTCAAACAGGAAGTCGTCAACGAGATCAATTCCAAGGACACTCTGCGGTCGGCGCTGCCGGAGTGGGTGCAGCGAATGAACTGGACGGGCGATGTACGCACGCGCATCGAGGGTGACAACTACGGACACAACAACGCTCAGAATACATACCTCGATTTCAACGCGATCAACGCCAAAGGCGGCAAGGACCAGGCCGGAGTCGGTGCCCTGTATAACACGACCTTGGACCGCGACCGCGAGCGGGTACGGGTGCGATTTGGGTTCGATACCGATCTGGGTTCCGGCTTCTCTGCGGGGGCGTATCTCGCCACCGGGGCGGGCGAAATCTTCATCTCGACGAACCAGACGGAAGGCACATACGGCGGCAGATATCAGATCGCCCTGGACCAGGGATACCTTCGCTGGACCAGTAGCGGGTCGGGCCACCAGTTGTTCAGCGCCGAGGCGGGGCGATTCGCCCGACCCTTCCTGGGGACGGACCTTGTCTGGTACAACGACCTCACGTTCGAAGGTATTGCAACCGACTACCGGGTCAACTTCTCGTCGGACAACACGCATCGCCACGACTTCTTCCTGACTCTCGGCGGATTTCCGCTGCAGGATGTGACGCCGTCGTCGCAGGACAAATGGCTCTTGGGCGGCCAGCTCGGCGCGGACATCCATACGCAGGATGATTCCTATCTGCGTTTCGGCGCGGCCTACTATGACTTCGTCAATATCGCCGGCCGCCGCAACCCGCCGGACAGCACCATTTTCAACTACACGGCGCCGGCCTTGGTGCAGAAAGGCAACACAATGTTCGATATTGCCAACAGCACCACCGGTACCCCTGTGAATCTGTACGCCCTGGCGGCGGATTTC
>CAZBTV010000089.1:0-29507 GCA_964494895.1 uncultured Steroidobacteraceae bacterium
TCGTCTCGTTGGTGGCCACGTGGGTTTTGTTGAACGATCATTGGCTCGGCGGCCTCGAATCGGCCCGCGCTCTGTCCCCTGGCCCGGTGGTCGCGGCCATTACGACCGCGCTTTTTCTGAGCGCACTGGGCACATTGGCTTCGCAACCGGGCCATTGGCCGACTTCGGCCGTGCTCGCTGTTGGTACGGGGGGCGTGGTTTGCCGCTGGCTGCTGCCCGCCGTCCTGGGACTACCGGTTCTCGCATGGATTCTGCGCTATTGCGCAACTTTCCAGGACCCGCGCTCCGGCGCTTGTTGGACGCTCTACGCGGTGCTCTCGTCTGCCGTCCCGGCCGGGGTGGTCCTCGCTGTCGCCCGCCGTATCGACCTGCTGGAGTCGGAGCGAGCCTCTACTGCTTTGCTCTCCCTGCATGACCCGCTCACTGGATTGCCCAATCGCCGCGCTTTCGATTCTTTTCTTCTGGAATCCTTCAACAAGGCGCGCCGCCATCGGTTGCCTCTGTCCTTGCTGACCGTGGATGTCGATAACTTCAAGTCTTATAACGATACGTATGGGCACGTGGCCGGCGACGAGGTGTTGAAACTGATTGCAATGACTTTCACCGGCGTTGCACGCAACACCGATCTGGTGGCGCGCATCGGCGGGGAGGAGTTTGCATTGGTGTTACCTGAAACCGATGCCATTGGAGCGCTGAAGCTTGCGGAACGAGTACGTGAGGAGATAGCCGCGCTCGCCTTGTTTCCGCGCCTGGTGACGGTCAGTGTCGGAGTCGCGACATTGTCCAGCCGGACTTCGACTGCCGTTGGGTTGCTCAAGGAAAGCGGCTCGGCGCTCTTTTCTGCGAAGCAAGCGGGCAGGGACCGCGTGGCCACCGGTGCGCGGGCACTGACAAGCTGATCTGCCGGCCCGCGCGCAAGTGTTGCTTGAGTCGACCCTGAGGGGGTCAGGCTGCGGGTGGCGGTCCCTCGGGAAACTGCGGGATCGAGTCGGTGATCTGGAACCAGGTCGCCTTGTAGTTCGTGAATATATGCCTCTGCGGCCGCATCGGCGCATCCGTGTCCAGAGTCCCCGCGGGAATGATGGCGATGCCGCGTTCTGCGGATATCTTGGGCAGCGCGCTTCCGCATTCACGGCAAAACGCGACCGTGTGGAATCGCGCTTCCGGCAATTTGTACTCGCCGACGAGCTCGCTGCCTCGCGTCCAGCGAAACTGCTCCGCCTTGTAGAAGATGTTGGTTCCGTGAGCGGCTCCGCGCGCGCGGCGGCAGCGTTCGCAATGGCAACTCTGCATGAGCATCGGCTCGTCCGTAACCTCGAAGGCGACCGCTCCGCACAGGCAACTGCCCGCCGTGATTCCCGGCCGTGGCTCGACCTGCGGCCGCTGTTGTCCCGGGGTGGCGAATTCGGGAGGATATTCCTGGTATTGAGGCAGATCATCTGTAATGGTGTACCAGGGCGCCTTTGAGCCCACGAACAGATGTGCCGTGGGCGTAATGCCGAGATCGCCCTCGAGCGGACCGGCGGGCAAGAGCGCGAGCGAATGGGCCGGAAGCATGATGGGCACGGGGGAGCCGCAGACTTTGCAGGTATTGCGCGTGCCCTGCGCCGAAGACTGGTATTGCAGCAGCGAGTCTTCGCCAGAGATCCAGTGGAAATGATCGATCGGTGCCGATACATAGGTGGCGAAAGCCGATCCATGGTGCTTGCGGCACATCGAGCAGTGGCAGCTCATCATGGAGTTGAACGGTCCACTGACTTCGTAGCGCACAGTTCCACAAAAGCAGGATCCTTTGATCATTGGCGTTCTCCCCTGTAGCGATCCGACTTGAGCTCAAGAGTGGACACGGGGGCGTATCCATTGGCGCTCGGGCTGAGGGTCAGAAGATAATCGCTGGCGCGCGACCTGTCCAAAGGGGAGTTCTCAATGGCCGTCTCGACTCTCAACCCCGGCCTGGTGGTGCTGGGATGCGCTCTTCTGGCTTCTCCGCTGCGGGTCTCCGCCACCCCTGATTCGTCCAAAGCCGAGCAAGCGTGCGCCGCCCTGACCGGGTTGCGCATCCCCGCTGCGTCTATCGGTCTGCCCACGACAGGCGCTACGGTCGAGAAGGCCGCCCTTGTTGCCGCCGCCCCGGGCGGCAATGCGAGTGGGGAATACTGTGCGGTCACGGGAGTGATTGCACCCGTTTCCGCGCTGGCCCCCGCTATCGAGTTCGAAGTGAACCTGCCTTCCAGTTGGAACGAAAAGTCGGTGCAGATGGGTGGCGGAGGGTATGACGGCGTGTTGGTCAACGCCACAGGGCGTGCTGCGCTCGAGCCGGCAGACGTACCCACGCCACTGGAGCAGGGCTACGTCACGCTCGGCAGCGATGGCGGCCACAAAGGCGGCCCTGGTTTCGATGGCAGGTTCGGGACGAATGACGAGGCTCTGCTGAACTATGGCAAACAGTCGATCAAGAAAACACACGATGTCGCCCTCGAAATCATCCGTAAGCGCTATGGAAAACCTCCGCGCAGGTTTTATTTCATCGGCGGCTCGCAGGGCGGGCATGAAGCGCTCGATGCCGCGGCCCGCTATCCCGCCGACTACGACGGTGTCGTAGCGAACTTCCCTGCTTATAACGTCACAATGCTTCATCTGGCTTCGTTGAACGTTGGGAAGGCCATTTACGCCAGACAGGGCGCCGGCTGGTTGAGCCCCGCGAAGACCAGGCTGCTGACCAATGCTGTGTACGCGGCGTGTGACACGGTGGAGCTCGATGGCGTCAAGGATGGCATCATCAGTAACGTCGCCGGCTGCAACGCAATCTTGAACGTCAAGACTATAGAGTCGCGGCTCGCGTGCCCACCCGGCGTAGATAATGAGTCCTGCCTGACACCGGCGCAGATCGTCGCCGTGGCGCAGATCACTTCACCTTATCGTCCGGGCTTCCCGATCGCCGGGATGGATGAGTTTCCACGCTGGCCGCTGCTGGAGGGCGCTCTCTTTCAGGTATCCAATTTTGGAGCCCGCCCGAATCCGGCCAACCCGCCGGCTGCCGACGACGCTCTGCTGTACAACGCCGGGGCAGCGACGGCGAAATACATCATCACGCGCGATCCTTCGCTGGACGCCTTGACGTTCGAGCCCAACAGCAACGCGGCGCTGCGCGCACGGACTCAGGAAGTTGCGGCCATCATGGATGTGACCGACATCGACCTCACACCCTTTCGCAAGAAGGGTGGCAAGATCCTTCTCGTGCATGGAACGGCGGACGATTTCATCTCACCGCATAACACCGTGGCTTACTACAACAGACAGCGTGCGCTACAGGGGCCGCACGCCCTCGATTCCTTCTTGCGCTTCTATCTGATTCCCGGCCTGGGGCATGGCATGGGTCCGTTCAATGCGAAATATGACGGGCTGAAAGCTGTCGAGGACTGGGTGGAGAAGGGCCACGCGCCTGGCACCCTGATCGCTGTGGACGAGAATCCTTCCACCCACGGGCGGACTCGTCCTATGTGCGTGTTTCCGGCCTGGCCGAGATATACCGGTGCCGGTCCTGTCGATGCGGCGTCGAGTTACCGTTGCGTCGAGCGGTGATACTATCCAGGCACTCGGGCAGACCTGCGGGCTTTACATGTCGGATGCTGTTGATCCAAGAGTGCAAGAGGAACGGTTCCACGCCGGAACAGTAAGCGACGCGGTTCTCGATCAGCTATTCCGGTCTGCACGGTCCACCCATGCCTTTGGCGACCGTCCCGTTACCGATGAGACGCTGCGTGCGCTTTACGATCTGGTGAAGTGGGGGCCCACCGCCTTCAATGCGCAACCCGGCCGTTACGTGTTCGTCCGGTCCCCCGAGAGGAAGGCCAGGCTGGTCGAGGCTCTCTCCAACAGCAACAAGGCCAAGACACTCGCGGCTCCAGTAACCTGCATAGTCGCCTACGACACGCACTTCTACGATCAACTCCCGACGGGAGCCCAGGCCGCGGGTCTTTTTCGCGCCAATCTACCGTTGGCGCAGGAAGCGGCGCTCAGAAACAGCAGTTTGCAGGGCGCTTATCTGCTGTTGGCCGCGCGATCCCTGGGGCTCGCCGTAGGTCCCATGTCGGGCTTCGATCCTGTTCGGATCAATGAGGAGTTTTTTGCCGGATCCACCTGGGCTGTGAACTTTCTGGTGAATCTAGGCTATCCGGACGGCAGTGAGCCGCGGCCGCGGGCGCCGCGGTTCGCTTTTGCAGATTGCGCGCGGATCGTTTGAGCCGCGCGCAGGTGCGCTATTCGTCAATGCACGGCCGCGATCACGTGGCGGGCGAAATTCTCCATCTCCTCGAGCTGCGGACTGAACTGCAATAACAGCAAGTCCGCCCCCGCTTTCTCGAAAGCGGCGACGCGCTCGGCAACCTGCTCGGCGGTTCCCACGAGCCCGGATCGCAGGCCGCGGTTGGAGACAGAATACTCCTCGAGCGTAACCCGCTGCTCGAGCTGCGTGTTGGCCAGCCAGTCACGGTAGTTCTGGTATCCGGGCGATCCGGGATTGACGTCCGTGATGCGGGCGATTTCCTCGCGGGCCTCTCGCTCGGTCTCACGCACGATGGCATAGCCCGCAACGCCATACTTCATCGGCGGCAATCCGGCTGCATCGCGGCGACGGCGCATGTCAGCAATCTTCTCGCTGATGCGCTCCGGCGGATCTCCGTGCATGACATAGGCATCGCACGAGCGCGCGATCAGATTCTTCGCTGCCTCCGATTCCCCACCGGCATAGATCACGGGCCGTGGAGTGCGCACCGGCTTGGGCTCGACTACCAACTCCTCGACTTTGTAGTACTTTCCGGAGAAGGTCGTTCGTGGCGCTCTCCACGCCTCGCTCACGACGTGAAGCCATTCCGCCGTACGCGCGTAGCGGTCATCGTGCTGCTCGAAGTGAACTCCGTAGCGCCGCGCTTCGTCGCTCCACCAGGAGGAGACCACGTTCAAAGCCAGCCGGCCGCCGGAAATGCGGTCTATATTGGCAGCCTGCTTGGCCAACATTGCTGGGGGGTGGAATGTCGGTCGCACGGCTACCATCAGCTCGAGCGACTGTGTGACGGCTGCAAGTCCCGCGGCCGTCGTCCAGGCGTCGAGCGCGGGCGCGTCGATACCCTTGATGTCGTTGAGAAACAGCTCCGCGACGAGGGTGAGATCATAGCCGATCTGCTCGCTGCGCTGAGCGAGGCGGCGCACGTACTCCCAGCTCGGCTGCATTCCTTCGTCCGCTACATTGCGCAGCCAACCGCCGAAGACAGGAAGCCAGTATCCGTACCTCATCTCAGGAACCTCCCTGCGCGCCTGACAGACGCGCCTCCAGGTAGTCGGTCAACCGCTCGAAAGGATCGAAGCCAATGACGGTCGTGGCATCAGCCACGAAGTTCGAAAGCGCATTGATGTCATAGACGTATCTGCGGCCATCCCGGTCATCGATGAGATATTCGATGCCGCCCACGTCCAGCCCGACATGGCGTGCGATCCGCTCGATATCCCGAACGATGTCCGGTGGAGGTGTATAGCCCTCTACCCGCAAGCCATTCTTCGGCGCATCGATGGCGCACGCGTTCCGAATGAGATCGCGTCCATCCTTTGTCTGGCAAGCGTCCGCGGGGCAGAGGTCGAACGATCCAGGGGACGGGAACACGCGGATCCCGTACAGGAATTCCCCGCCCAACACCTCCACACGGACGATATGACCATTGCGCAATGGAGCGAGCTCCTGGACGAGCCCGGTGCCGTCTATGCCGAGATTGAGAGATCCCTGAGCGACCGCCGCGGCTAGTTCCGCCGGAGTGTCGAAACGCGTGATTCCCGCGCCGCTCCCGCCTACATTGGCTTTCACGATGACCGGGAAGCGAAGCCCCTCCGAGGCGGCAGCGGCCACACTGGCGTTGTTGATCACTCGCGCTCGTGGGTATGCAATTCCCAGTGCCTGGAGCGCTGTCAGTTGCCTCGCCTTGGAGATTTCGTGGGCAAATACCCGGCTGCCGTTGACCACAGGAATGCCCATTCGCTCCAGATGGCTGAGCCAGCTCCATGTGGAAAATATGGTCCCGAGGTGGCCGCGCAGGTAACCGGAGGGACTTGCGCGGTTGAACACGAGATCATAGGGGGGCTTCTCCTCGTCCGGAGAGAAGACATGGGCACCCGCGTCGATCTTGACGTAGGGAACGCTCCTCCGTTCCAATGCGGCGAACAGTGGGCGAAACCAATCCGGATGCTCATAGTAAACCGCAAGCTGGCTCATCGATGTTCACTTCCCTGACGTAGTTGATCAGGGTAGCAAGACCGCAGCCCCTGCGTATAGTCGCTTTCACAATGCCAATATTCCGCCTCTCGACGCCGGTCCTCACCGCCCCGGTTCTCATGAATATCGGATGGGTGCTCATGCTGCGGGTGTATTTAGCAATACCAGGGTTGCTGTGTCAGACTGTTGCGTTTGTGGCGAGTCGTTCCCCGCCGTGATCGAAGTACGCAAAGTCGAGAAGCAGTTTCACACTCCCGACGGTCCATTCTTTGCCTTGCGCGATATTGATCTCTCCGTCAGCAGAGGTGAGATCTTTGGCATCATCGGCCGCTCCGGGGCTGGCAAGAGCACTCTCCTGCGAACGCTGAATCTGCTCGAGCGTCCTACCGCGGGTGAGGTCTGGATCGAGGAACAGGAAGTCACGGCCCTCGACGGTGCCGGCCTGCGTGAGCTGCGTCAGCGGGTTGGGATGGTGTTTCAGCATTTCAATCTGCTTGGCTCGCGCACCGTCTACGAAAATGTCCGTCTTCCTTTACGCGTCGCAGGCGGGCTGAGCGCAAAGGAAGAGGCGCGGCGCGTGGCGGAGGCGCTCGACCTGGTTGGGCTCACGGGACAGGCGCGCAAGTACCCACGCCAGCTATCAGGGGGGCAGCGGCAGCGTGTTGGTATAGCCAGGGCCATCGCCAACCGGCCGCGGCTTCTGTTATGCGATGAAGCGACGTCGGCGCTGGATCCGGAGACGACGCAATCCATCCTGTCGCTCCTGCGTGATATCAACCAGCAATTGAATCTTACGATCGTGCTGATCACCCATGGAATGGATGTCATTCGCGCTATCTCCGATCGCGTCGCCGTGCTCGATCACGGACGCGTCATCGAGTCAGGCGAAGTGATCGAGGTATTTCTCTCTCCCCGTCACCCCACCACGCGTGTGTTGCTAGCGGAAATCGGGATGGAGACTCCGAGCGCGGCGCTGGCGTCCGGAGACGGCGGCGCCGTGCATGACAGCGGGGTCTCCGATCGCGCTGGATCAGGTGGCCATGTGCCCGGTGGCGAGCCAAAGAGCCTCAGGTCCCAGATCTGGCGACTCACCTATCGGGGCGAGACCGTGTCAACCCCCGTTCTGACCTCCGTGGCGCGCGAGCACGGGTTGGATGTCATCGTGCTGCAGGGCTCGATTGGCCGAATCAAGGACACTCCATATGCACAGTTGACGGTGCGTGTCGTGGCTAGCGACGAAGGTCGGCTGGCTCACTTCACAGAGTCACTGTCACGGCGGAGTGTCAGTTGCGAGCGCCTGTCGTGAGTGATCTTGCCGCAATGGCGGCTCCAGCCTTCTGGCAAACCATCCTGGCAAGCGATTACTGGCCGGAGATCGGCCAGGGCACGCTCGATACAGTGATCATGACGGGCGCCGCGCTCCTCTTTACCGTGCTGATCGGCCTGCCGCTCGGGGTGGTGCTTTTTCTGACCGGCTGGAGCCAGAGGTCGGAGCGGCCCGCGCTCGCGAGGGCGCAGTCGTGGGTATATTCGCTGCTGTCGTTTCTGGTCAACGTACTGCGATCCGTGCCTTTTCTGATACTGCTCATCCTGCTGATACCGGCGACGCGCGCGATCGTCGGAACCTCGTTGGGTGTGCAGGGCTCGATTCCGCCGCTGGTCATCGCCACGACGCCTTTTTTCGCCCGCCTCATCGAGAATCTCCTGCGGGAGGTGGATCGGGGTGTGTTCGAGGCATTACGCTCCATGGGAGCGACGACCCGGCAGATCGTGCTTTGGGCGTTGCTTCCTGAAACCCTGCCGGGAATCCTTGCAGCGATCGTTGTCACCGCGGTCGCACTGGTTGGATACTCGGCCATGTCGGGTGTCATCGGGGGCGGCGGTCTGGGCGATCTCGCTGTACGGTATGGCTATCAGCGTTTCAACACTCCGGTGATGCTCATCACGGTCGCCATTCTGGTGGTCCTGGTACAGGTGATTCAGGCCTTGGGGGATCGCCTGGTCGCCCGGTTCAGCCATCGTTGATTTTCCGGTCATCGAGCTTTCTCGAGCCATCAAGCCTTCGAGCGTGCCCACATGCGAAAAAACCTGCAATCAGCCGGCAAGATGTTACGTTTCGTGGCGGCGCTCGTCGTCGCGCTGGCCGCGCTGGCCTCGGTCCCGGCGCCAGCCGCGCAACAGCCGGCCGTTCCGCAGATATTGACCCTGGCGGCCTCGGCCATTCCGCACGCCGAGATCCTGGAGTTCATCAAGCCTCAGCTCAAGGCGGAAGGCGTGGATCTGCGCATAAAGGTTTTCACCGACTACATACAACCGAACCTGCAGGTCGCGGAGCATCAGCTCGATGCCAACTTCTTCCAGCATAAGCCGTATCTGGATGCGTTCAACCGGGAGCACGGCACGCACCTGGTCATCGTTCCGGGAAGCGAAGTCCATGTCGAGCCCTTCGGGGCATATTCGAAGAAGATCCGTAGCGTGGGTCAGTTGCGTGACGGCGCCGTGGTGGCCGTCCCGAACGATCCTTCAAACTCTGCACGCGCGCTGCTGTTGCTGCAAAAGCAGGGGCTCATCAGGCTCAGGGATCCCACGGATATCCTGGCTACCTCCCACGATGTGACTTTCAATCCGAAGCACCTGAAGATACGGGAGCTCGAGGCGGCAACCTTGCCGCGGGTACTGGATGACGTCGATCTCGCTTTGATCAATACCAACTACGCATTGGCCGCGGGGCTTGCGCCCACGAAAGATGCACTGTTCATTGAAGGCACCGATTCGCCGTACGCCAATCTCGTGGCCTCCCGGCCCGACAACGTCAACTCGCCCGCTCTGCGCAAGCTGGTGACCGCGCTGCGCAGTCCGGCGACAAAGCAATTCATCCAGGAGCGGTACCACGGCGCGATCGTTGCGACGTTTTAGGCTGTCGTCCACTACTCCCTTTCGAAATCGAAACGTACACCCAGCTCGTAGGTCCGGTCGTAGAACTCACGTTGAATCGGCCTGTCAACCGTTCCTTGATAGAACGCATGAGGTGTGTTGAGCAGGTTCTTGGCATTGAAATACACGCTCAATTGCCCGGTGAGCGCATAGCTGCTGCCGAAATCCATGGAAGTGCGAGTCTCATTGAAAACGTCGCCGGACCTCTGCTGGCCGATGCTGAATAGATCCGCGGACGTGGAATACCCGACCACCCGCAGCGTCAATCCATACTGCTCATAGAATATCGTCGCATTCCAGGTGTTCTTCGACGCTGACGGCAAGGTCGAGGTCTCGCCCGGGCGGATCTGAAAGCTCGAATCGACGAATGTATAGTTCGCCCCGGCTCCGAGGCCTCCGAGGAAGCCGGGCAGATCCTTGAATCGCTGTTCCCAATTGAACTCCAGGCCGCGAGCGTGCGCGTTCGGCGTGTTGTTGTAAGTGAAGATCCGGTACATCTGTTGAAATCCAGGTACGGACTGGAGACCGCTCTCGTTTTGAACGATGTAGTTCTTGAATTCCTTGTCGAAAATCCCGAACGAGAGTATGCCGGCGCTCGGCAGATAATCTTCTATGGTCAGGTCGAAACTATTGGCCGTAGCGGGTAGCAGGTTCGGGTTGCCGACCGTTATCTGACCCGCACCGTTATCAATGGTCTCCGAGACAGTGGACTGATTGAATCCGGGCCGTGCGAGGGTCGACGACCAGGTTGCGCGCGTGATCAGTTCTGGCCGTATCTCATATTTTGCCTGCAAGCTGGGAAAGACGTTCGTGTAACTCTTGTGCGCGTTGACCGGCGTCGCCGTCTGGTTTGTGACATCCACCTGATACGAGTTGAAATCGTCCGTCGTCTTTTCCACTCTAACACCGCCCACGAGCCCGAATGGGCCCCGGGTCATCTGGTATTGTGCATAGGCAGCATAGACATTTTCCTTGACATCCAAAAACTGGCGCAGGCTGTTGAGTATGTCTCCCGCCTGGGCCGTACCGGTGCCGAAATTGGCTTGGAGGTAGCCGGGTCGAATGTTGACGCCGATCGGGTATAGGCCATCGTAGTAGGTGATGGGACCGGTCGAGGCGACAGTGGACAGGAGCAGAGGTGTCGCTGGCGGAACGTTCGGATAAGAATAATCAAGGGCTGTCGTGCGCTTCTTCCTGAGACGGGCGCTCAGGCCGATCTGGACGTCCTCCGAATCGAACCCGCCGAAGTTCACCGGCATTTTGAAGTTGGTGGCGAACGACAGCTCGTGGTCGAAATTCACTGCGGTGCTGTTGTTGGCCGAAATGAGCTGATACTGGGTCGGGTCCAGGTAATTGGCGCCGGTGATCGTCTGTATCGGGACAAACCCCGGTCCGGTCAGCTTGTAGTTGTATGTAAGGTTCGCGCCCGGGGGCGGCGAGTAGGCGTAAAAGGAATTTTCGTCGAAGAACTTGTCCCACGTACCCTTGGTGAAACCGACTCGGTAGTCGAGCGTATTTCCGTTGATATCGTTCTTGCCGCCTGCGACCCATACCCGGTCGCGCGACGTTTCCCGCTCGTCGCGCAGATTCTTTCCGATCGCGTCCGGACTGTTGAGGGTATCCGTAATGGTGCCGTCCGGATTCATGACGGTGGTAAGGCCATCTGGGGTCAGATGCAGGTACGGCCTGTAGTACAGCTCGGTATAGCCCGCGTCGAAATACCGAATGTACCAGTTGTCCCCCGCATCGGGTTGGTAGCCCAGATCGACACCGTATCCGTGGCGCTTGCGGTGCAACTGGTACCATCGAAGGTCGACGCCGTTGATCGCCTGATACGGGTGGTTCCCCGGCTGCGGCGGCACACCTTGGGCTGTATCGTCGAAGTACCCGGGCTCGATGTCGTCGATGCCGCGCTGGTCGTCGCGGTATGCGGCTGTCAGCACTACGGAAAACGGGCGGTCGCTATACGCTGTCACGCCTGATCCGGACGGAGTTCCGGGGCCACCGAATCGGCCGCCGGCTGTGACTGCAAGATCGACGAGGCCGTGGCCACGCAACGGCTCGTATCCCCCGCCGACGTTTCCTTGAACGAAGGGCGCGCCATTTTGTGGAGCGGTCTTCGGGGTGATTTCGATTTGACAGCCGAGGTCTTCCGCATCTTGACTGGGCAGGTTCGACTTCGTCACCGTGATGGCGCCGACCAGTCCTATCGGAATCGAATCCAAGGTCACCGCGCGATAGCCACCGAACGGTGAAGCATTATTGGTGGGGGGCAGACGCAGACCGTCGAAGGTAGTGCTGTTCAAGTCGGCATCCAAGCCGCGGCAGTTGACGTAGCGACCCTCGCCCTCGTCGGTCTCGAGTGAGACCCCCGGAATGCGGCGAACGGCTTCGGCTACGCTGATGTCAGGTATCTTTTTTATTTCTTCGAACGTAGTGATATTGATGACATTCAGCGCCTCTTTCTGCGCTTCGCGCGCCTGCTCGACGGTAGTGCGCTGCGCGGTGATCTTGATCTCATCCAGGGCATTGCGGCCGGCGCGTTCCTCGGATTCTGCCGTTTCGTTCGACGTGTTGGCAGCTGTTGTCGTGGCCGGGGTATCGGGGAACGCGTCACCTGTGCCACCGTTGGCTGCTGTTGCTGACGATGAGATGAAAATGCCGAGCAACACGGCCGGCGGCGCCGCAGCCAACACAGTCGTTCGAGATGCCATGAGACCTTCCGTGCGTCGTTTTGCGTTGCAATAACGGACACCGCAGAATCTCAGATGGCTGTTACTGTTTTATTGCGTCCTGAAGGGAAAACAACAGAAGCATCAAGGATATTGTGACCCCAGAGAGTTGTACAAAGCAGCGCTGCGCGAACGCCTGAGGAAATACCCAGGCGCCCGCATAACCCATCACACTCACGTGCTCAACTGCGCGCTCCTGACTTCAGTTCGCAGGATCCAAGAACAGCAGTTTCAGCGAGCCGGGTACCAACTGTGGACGTCGACCCGCGCCACCTTGTGCGGGGGCGGCCTTGGTATCGACGTCGGCGGCGGCGAGGTAGATGCGCCCCGTCGCCGGATCAATGCCCATAGTGCGCGCGGTGACGGCGGTTTTGATGCTGCCGAGAGATACGAAGGTCCGCGCATCCTTCTCTTGGATGATCGAAAGGGTTCCATCGCGTCCGTTGGAGCTGAAAATGAGCTTGCGCTTGGGATCGAACGCCGCCGCGTCGGTTCCGCTGCCAATGGGTAGTCGGGTAACGACCGTTCCATTGTCTGAATCGACTACCGTGAGGAGCTGATTGACACAACTCACGAAGAGACGGTGTGTGGCCGGGTCAATGGCCAGTCCGTGGGGGCTGGTGCATTCGGGGATCGGCCATCGGGCATCCACCTGGTTTTTTCGCGTGTCTACTCTAAGGACTTCCTTCTTTTCGGCTCCGTTGACGTAAAGCGAGCCGTTTCCGCCCGAGACGGCGAACTCGAGCTTGCCGCCCGTGTTGATCGTCGCGATCGAGGTGTTGGTCTTGGGATCGATGACGGTAATGGTGCCGGTGTCTCCATTGATGACGAAAACGTGGCCGCTCACCGGGTCGAAGGCAATTGCGTCCGCGTCCGCGGCTGCCTTGATCCGAGCTCCGACTGTCAGAGTTGCGAGGTCGAACGAGCCGGCTTCACCGGCCTCGCCGTCGTCGGTGTATCCACGTCCCATCGCAGTCACGATTGCGATCCCGTGCGTTCCTCCCGGAAAGCCTTTCACGTGACCGATGATGTCGCCGTCTTCTCCATTGACGACGGTGACTTCGTCGCCGTGAGCTACATAGACTCGTTTCGCAGACGGGTCGAATACCACGTAGTCCCAGCGGTCCGGCGCTCCCAGTGCCACCGTGCGAGTCACTCGATATTCGGGAGGAGATTCCGCGAGAGCAGGGGAGGCGGGGCACAGGGCCGCTACCGCGGCGAGCGCGAGTAATGTTTGAATGCACGTGCGGAGCGTCATTGGAGTCCTTGCCCTCGAGCGGTAGCTACTGAACTGGCCCGCGAATTTATCAGGACACCCGTTCGAATTGCGTAAGCGGCCGTCTACACCCCTGCGCCGCCAACAGGCGATCGCGAACGGTGGGCAATGAGCGCTGTGCCGCCAACAGGCGATCGTGAACGGCCGGCACGGTACGCGCTGACCGCGGAAGGAAGAGCGGTGGTCCTGACATGACTTCACCGGACAAACTTCTTCGAGCATCACTTCATCGAGCCAACCAACAGGGGCTCGCGGGACATGCGCCGAGGCACGCGGCACGTGGGCCTAGCTCGCACGGATTTGATCGGCGGCGTTCAGAAGAATAGCATACTCCCCCAAGGTATACCTCACAGGGGGAGCCTTGCTCGTGGGACACATCGTAAAAGAGAAGAGCAGATTGCTTGCCCGAGTGCGCCGTATCCGCGGCCAGGTCGAAGCTCTCGAGAGGGCGCTCGAAGCCGAGAAGGGCTGTGCGGAGGTGCTACAGCAGATCGCGGCGGTGAGGGGAGCCATGAATGGGCTGATGATGGAAGTGATCGAGAATCACGTGTTGACATACGTGGCGAACCCCTCCATCACGAACGACGCGGAGCGCGCTAAAAGTGCCGATGAGCTGATCGATGTCGTAAGAGCGTACTTGAAATGATACGGCTGGAATGATCCGGCCTGTAACCTTGCGTCGGGCAGGCACCCCCGGTTGACATATATACGGTGCAGGGGCTGTGGGGAGTGGGAGCGCTCACAAAATGCTTGCCTTCCTGGCAGATCCAACTATAAAACTTCGTAACGATCCTCCAGGCTCACAGGCCAAAAAGATGAAGAACAAGTGCCGCGTAGACTGCCCAAAGGCAATCGGGCTCGAAATGGATGTCCAGCGAGGCCGCCTCGGGGAGCTGTGCTCAGATAACCCATTTCAGTGAGGGCAGGTGCTGGGGTGTCGCACGAGTCCTACAAGTTCTACAAGTGAGACATTTTCTCCCATGCTCGGCGAATATCATTCCTGGCCGAAGAATGCGGAAGGCCTCGAGCGCGCGCCGAGACGATCGAAAGGACATAAGTCGGAGTGCCGCGGCGACAGGGTGCACATAAAAGCGGCCGTATCAGGGACACTTGGTCCTACAGGTATCAGCAATCGATTCTCTTATGACATCTGAGACGACAAGTCAGGCACTGGAAGCCGCACGCCAGTGGTTGAAGCCTGCTATTCACGTTCTTCTGCGTTGTGGAGTGCCATGGCGCGAATTCGCCGAGCTGGCAAAGTCGGTCTATGTGGAGGTCGCCACCGCCCGCTTTGGCAAGAGGGGACGACCGACCAACGTGTCGCGCACGGCGATGTTGACAGGTTTACCTCGTCGCGATGTCCGCAAACAGCGCGAGAGGCTGACGGCGACGGAGCCGGGGCTCACCGGTTATGTCAGCAAAGCATCGATGATCCTGACAGCCTGGCATCTGGATCCGGAATTCACCGACGCGAGCGGTAAGCCGCGTCTGTTGCCGTTGGACGGAGAAGGAGCCACGTTCGCCGCTTTGATGAGACGCTGCGGGGGAGGGGATGTACGGCCGACCACGGTCCTGAAGGAGCTCGTCAGTGCCGGCGCGGTTCGAGAGCGTCCCGACGGAAGTCTCCAGGTCTTGCAGCGACACTACATCCCGCACGCTATGGACGCGGAGCTCCTGCGACTGTGGGGCACGGTGCTCGCGGACGTTGCCAGCACGTACGATCATAACTTGACCCGCAGCGCAAAAGAAGCTTCACGATTCGAGCGGGCGGCGGTCAACGACACTATTCCCACGAACGCCGTCGAGGAGTTTCGTGAGTTTCTGGATCAGGAGGGTCAGGCCTTCCTGGAGCGAGTCGATGCCTGGCTGACCGCGCATCAAGCGACACCGGAGCAGAAGCCGACTTCTTCCACGGAGGTTACCCGCTTGGGCGCTGGCGTGTATTATATCCAGGACTGAAAAATACCAATCACCACAATTGACGGCGCGAACGCGACGGGAAATATGACTACACAGCGCGGAGGCCGATCACACCGGCCGTGGTTTGTGTCGGGCTCTATTGCAACTCTGGCCTTTCTAGGCGGTGCCGCGGGGAGCTCCGCCGGCATTCAGGGCTCGGGTCGTCTCGCGATAGTGGCATACGGGAGAATTACCGCATTCGGTAGTATTTTCGTGAACGATGTCGAGTATGCGATCTCCAATGCGGCTATCACCATCGACGGCAAGCCCGTCACCGAATCTCAACTCGAGGTCGGCCAGCTCGTGACCGTGAGGGGCGTCGAGGACGCTAGCGGCACGACCGGGATTGCTACGAGCGTCGCGTTTACTGGAGATGTCATCGGGCCTGTCTCCGGGCTCGACGCCACTGGACGCTCGTTGACCGTGCTCGGCCAGACCGTGCAGGTCGACGACACCACGTTGTTTGGCGAAGGTATTCAACCGGCCAATATCGCTGGTCTGCAGCCTGGCATAGGAGTCGAGGTCAGCGCGTTTGAGGACGCATCGGGACATCTACACGCCTCGCGAATCGACTTGCAGGCCAGTGGCTCGCTGCAAGTCAAGGGGACGATAGAAGCGCTGGACACGGCCGCGCAAACGTTCAAAATCAATGACCTTACCGTGGACTATAGCGGCCAACGGATTGGTGGGCGCCTGGCCAACGGCGTGACCGCAGTCGTGCAGGCGCTCGAAACGCCCGCTGGAAACGTGTTGCATGCGTCGCACGTCCAGCTGTCCTCGGGAATCGGGGGGACTGCCAACGAGTCTGGTCAGATGGAGGGGTTGATTACCAGCATGACGTCGAGCCAGGTGTTCTGGGTCGGCAACCAGCAAGTACAAACCGATTCGTCGACGCACTTCATACTTTCCGGCCAAGCCCTTGCACCCAACCTGGAGGTGCGGGTCACGGGCACGTTCACGGCATCGGGTGTGCTCATTGCTGGCCAGGTCAAAGCTCAGCCGCATCAGGCCAACAGCAAGCAGCACTGATCGGCCTCACTCATCAGGTGTTGGAAGCTTGGCGGCTGACTTGTCGTCTCATGGAGTCGCTTGCAGGATTGGCTCGGTCCAGTTACTTTACGATGCAAAGTAATTAGCGCTTATGAGACGCCTGTGAAGCCATTGTCCGTGAAAGCTTGGCGGGAGTGGTGGCTGTGGATCGCGATCGCGGCTCTGGCTCCGGCATGCGCCAGTGCCGGGGGGCCGTTCGGCATAGATCACGAGCTTGCTCGCGATGACCGGGGCATCTGGGGCCGTCAATATCAGCTCGCCCTGCAAAACACCGTCATCGCTGTAGAGATCAGTGGCGCCCTCTGGTTCGGAAACGACAACGAGCTAGGCCACACGATGTGGCAGACAGTGGATTCGTCGATCGTGTCCGGCGCGGCGGCGTTGATCTTGAAGCGCGCTTTCGGCCGTGCTCGCCCGATTCAAGGAAACGATCCGAACGCGTGGTTCAAGGGCCGTTGTTGCGAGAGCTTTCCGAGCGGAGAGGTGACGTTGCAGGCGAGCTTCGTAACTCCCATTATCGTCAACTATGCGAAGGAGAATCCCTGGATCTGGGCGTTGGAAGTGCTGCCTGCATACGACGCTGTCGCCCGGCTGAAAAGCCAAGCCCATTGGCAAAGTGACGTCATTGCCGCCTGGGCGCTGGGAACGGGAATTGGATATTGGACTTCCACGTGGAAGACTCCGCTCACCGTGCGGGTGTTGCCACGCGGTCTCTCGGTAGGGCTGTCAACGCGCTTCTGACCGCGACCGTCCTCCTGAGCTAAGGCTTGACGCTTGCCCCGATGCTGCGGCCTTCCTTGACGGCCGCCGCCGCGTCGCGAACTACCTGTTCGAGAACGGCGAGGTATTCCACGTATCGCCTATGCCCCTCGGTTGTCAACCGACAGGTTGTCTGCGGGCGGTTCTGTTCGAAGCTCTTGGCCACCTCGACCAGCCCGGCCTCCTGCAGTACCTGAATATGGCGGCTGAGATTGCCGTCGGTGAGGCCGCAGAGCGTCTTCAGATCGTTGAACCGCAGACCCCTTGGATATCTCGCGAGGGACGTCAGCAGACTCAGACGAGCCCGCTCGTGAATCACCCGATCAAGCCCGGGGTAGGCATACTGGTTGGCGCGTGCTTCGCCTTTCTTGCGCGCGTTGCTCACTAGGCACGCTCGAGCTGGCGTCGATGGTGGATGATCGCCGCCACCAGCAAATGTCCCACCCCATAAGGAATTCCCATGGCCCAGGGGGAGTTGGTGTGGGTGGGGGCCGCGAGCGCGAGGCAAACCAGCCCGCACGCCAGATACCACACACCGACGACGAATGTTGGACGGGGCAGGAAACGACACGAGGGGAAAACACCCAGCGCGAAAAAAATATGCCACAGGCCAGGCAGTAGCCATAGGTCCTGTGGTGCCAGCCCCAGCAGCGCCACGGTGACCAGACCTCCTGCCACGACTGCGGGTAGAAGGTTCTCGAGCGCAGATTGCAGCATCGCCGCGGCGAGATCGCCGTGCGCCCGCCGCGAGTGGTTGACCGTCTCGATGGCGATCAGGATCACGCAGACCACCGCCGTGGCCGCCCATATTGCGACGAAACGGCGCATGTGGGTGGTCGAGTCCGGCAACCACCGTGCCTGAACCGTCGCAACCAGCATGGCAAACACTCCCGTCGCAGCGAGTGTCGTCGGCGCGTAACCGCGAAATTCCGTGCTCTGCGCCAGTTGCTCACGAATGGCACTGATGTCGGTCAACGCCCGTTCCAGGTCTCGCATGAGATCACCGTCTCGCTTTCAAAGGAAAGTACACCAGGGTTGCCGGCATTCACAAGAAGTGGAACTGTCTGACGACACTCGACCCCACACAGACGGCGGCGATCGCGAGTGGTGGGAGCGCCCAACGTTGGAGAAGTGTCCATGCAACGAGCGCGATCACTGCGTTGACCGCATCATGCACCCCGCCTCGCCAGACCGGGTCGTACAGTGCTGCTCCCAGAACTCCCACCACGGATGCATTCACTCCGGCGAGTGCCGCGGTTGCCGCCGGAAATCGCATCAGCAGCCTCAGAAGCAACAGCCCTCCCGTGGCCAGCAGCAGTCCCGGCAGGAAGAGCGCTACGACCGCAATGGTGGCCCATAGCGCCGACAAGTATTCCGGTGCACCGACCGCGCCCAGGTAAGCCGCTACGGTAAACAATGGGCCGGGCACGCCCTGGGCCAGCCCATATCCCGCCAGGAACTGATCGTCGCTGACCCATCCGTTCGGGACGAGCTCCTGGCGCAAGAGCGGCAACACGACATGCCCACCACCGAATACCAGAGCACCCGCCCGGTAAAACACCGCAGCGAGTCCTGCTGGTCCATGCGGGTCCAGTCGAGCGAGTACAACCAACGCAACCAGCAGCACGCAGTACAGGATCAAGGCCGTTGTGGCGGTGCGCGGGGGAGGGGCCGTTGTTCCTGCGTCAAGCTCCACGCGCGTGCCACCTTTGCACAGAAACCAACCACCGACGGCGCCGAGCGACATGACCACGAGTTGCATCCAAGCGTTGGGGAAGGCCAGCAACGTCAGACCAGCCAACACCGCGATAGCGGCTCGCTGCCAGTCCGGGCACAGGGAACGAGCCATACTCCAGACGGCCTGTGCGACGACGGCGACAGCGGTTAGCATCAGCCCGGCCAGGACAGACCGCAGGACCATGGTGTCAATGCGCGGTGTGAAAGCCGCAAACGCATACATCAGAAGCGCGGAGGGCAAGGTAAATCCGAGCCACGCGGCGAGGGCACCTTTGAAACCCGCTCTGCGCAATCCCACCAGAAAACCAACCTGGCTGCTCGTCGGCCCGGGAAGGGTCTGGCATAGTGCCACCACTCCCGCGTATTCACCGCTCGTCAGCCAGCGCAGCCGCCGGACATACGTGCGCTCGAAATAACCGAGGTGGGCGATAGGGCCGCCGAATGATGTCATTCCCAGGCGCAGGGCGGTCCAGAAGACCTCACCCATAATCGAACAGAGCCATGAAGCCGAAGTCCATGTGTAGCTGTTGGTGGCAGTGGAAGAGAGTCAATCCCGGGTTGTCGGCCACAAAATCGACCGCAATCTCCTGGTATCCCCCAAGCATGACAACGTCTTTCGTGATTCCTCCAGTGAGGCGGCCAGCGATACGGGACAATTCGAAACTATGGCGATGCAGATGGACGGGATGGATGTCGTCGCTCGCATTGCGCATACGCAATCGGTAGCGGCGTCCCTGTCGAATGTGAAACATGGGCGCCATCGGCTTCATGGAGAACGCGGTGCCATTGATGGTCCATTCGTTGAACCCATCGCGTGCGGCATTTCTCTTGGCGAAGGTCATCTCGATGACCTCGTCAGGGGCTTGCGCGCTGCCCTGCCCGAAGCGCGTGTAATCCCATTTGGCACTACGCGGCTTTGCCCAACGGGGGGTGCCTCTGGCCCCCGCGTACTCCACCACGATACCCATTCCATGCTCGCGATCATCGTCGGCCAGATCGCCCATGATCCAGACACCCGGGTGATTCATTTCCACGATCGCGGATACACGCTCTGCGGTTCCGATCCAGAGCGCTTCCACGGGCACGGGGGAGGGTACCGGATTGCCGTCCAGAGCTACGACGGTGAACGTGTGGCCAGGCAGTGCGAGGCTGCGGATTTCCGTGGCGCTTGCATTGAGTACGTGGAAGAGCACTCTCTCTCCGGCTTTCACCCGCACGGGCTCACCCGCTCCGAGCATCCGTCCATTGATGGAGAACAGTTTGTATCCGACCTCGTACCCATGCGGCATGCCGCGTTTCATGGAGGCGGCCATCGCCGCTTCCCCATTGTTTTTGAGTCGCTGATCAATGGTAGCCGGCAGGAGGAAGTCCATCGCCATGTCTCCACCACGACTGAGCTCGGGCTCAAATTCCTTCAGGACCAGGAAGACCTCCCGATCGAAGCGTCCGGGCTCGCGCCTGGGCTCGATGTAGACGGGACCGGCCTGCGCGCTGTACAGGCCTTTGCCCAGATCTCCTCCGGCGATCAGATGGGAATGATAGAAGCGCAGACCGGACGGCCCTGGTACAAAAGTCACCCGTCGCATGCCGCGAGCCGGTACGAAGGGCGTGCCTTCCTCCGCCGCGCCGTCGACGTCTACCGGAACATTCTGCCCGTGCCAATGAAGTTGCTCCGGAGTGTCGGTTTCGTTGTAGATGTCGACAGTGACCTTCCGTCCCTCGGTAAAGCGTAACAACGGACCCGGAAACTGTCCGTTGTAAGCCACCGTGTCGACGGTGCGGCCCGGTCCGAGCTCGATGCGGGCACGCGCGATCCGCACCGTGTAGTCCGCCTTTGCAACGGATGCAGAGGCTTGCGGCGCCTGGGCTCGCGCGCCCGATGCGCTTCCCAATTGGCTCAATAGCGCCGCTGCAGTCCCGAGCTTCAGGAAATCGCGGCGATCGAATGCCCCTGTCATAGCGGCTCCTTTGGTTCGACTGCGCTTTGTTTTGCGCTTCAGATTGCTCGGCCAGCGATACCACATTCAGGCTTCAATCTTATACGGTCCCGTGGCGCCTGGGCGCCAAGGCCTGGCGCGCGCGCCGGTGGCATGGCTTGCGCGGCCATAGCCGCGGCCGTTTCGACCGGTCGCGTGGACGGTTGCCCGCGGTGGCCGTCTTCACGGCGAGGCGCGAGTGTTTGTGTGCGGTGTGTCTCGTTTGCGACAGTGACGGGCAGGGCGAATGTGTTGCACAATGCAACTTGCGCTGTTTGATCCGGTGAGCCGTCGATCATCCAACCAGGTGAGGTCGCCGCCCCCCGCCCCCGAAAATATGCTCAAGCGTCCCTTCATCTGCATCATCTCACTGCTCTCGGGCTGTCTGCTCGGTGGCTGTATTCGTGGCAACAGCCCCTTGGGATCCGGCAACAACGGTCCGGCGCCCGTCCCTACACCCAATACTGTGGCCGTGTCCGTCGATACGGGGCCAGCGGCCGCCGCCGGTCAGATCAACCACGCCTATGTCACGGTAAAAGTCTGTGCCTCCGGTAGCCAGACGCAGTGCGCGAGTATCGACCACGTGCGGCTGGATACCGGCTCCTCCGGCTTGCGGTTGGTCCGATCCGTGCTGGCCTCAGCGGGCGTCACTCTCGCGGCCGAGACCGACGCCCAAGGGCAGGCACTCGCAGAATGCATGTCATTCAACGGCGGCCAGACCTGGGGGCCTGTTGCTGTCGCCGACGTAATGCTGGCGGGGGAAATTGCAGCAAAATTGCCTGTACAAGTCATGGACGATACCAACGCGGGCGCGCCGCCGCCTGCAACGTGCGGAGCCAACGGCACGCTGATCAACAGCGTATCCGGATTTGGCGCCAACGGGGTGCTGGGAGTCGGAGTTTTCGTACAGGACTGCGGGGCCGCATGCGCCAGTGCAACCACGCCTCTCGCCGTTTATTACGGTTGTACGGCCGCCGGGGCTTGCACCGCCGAGAATGTGACGCTTGCTGAACAGGTCACGAATCCAGTGGCGATGTTCGCCGTCGACAACAACGGCATCATGGTCAATATGCCGAACCTGCAGAACGCCAATGGAGATGTGTCCGTCCAGGGTGAGCTGATCTTCGGGATTGCGACCCAATCCGACAATGCACTGCCCGTAACGGGGCTGACGGTGCTCGGTGCGGACGCGCAAGGGAATTTTACGGCCACATACAATGGCGGCACGGCCGTCATGCCGGCCCGAATCGATTCGGGCACCGACTCATATTCATTCAACGATCCGAACATGGCCGTATGTTCCTCGGGGGCGTACGTCGGCTATTACTGTCCGGCGGTCGCGCCGCAGGCCGTGTTTGCAACCAATATGGGCGCGGGCGCGAACAATGCCACCAACACCGTGGATTTCGCGATCGCCGATCCGAACTCGTTCGTCGCCAACGCGGCCGCCTTCATCGATCTCGGCGGCGGCGGTGGCTCCACCACCCTCACCTGGGGCATGCCGTTCTTCTACGGCCGCAAGATCTACTTCGGAATAGACCAACGGGTCGCGGGTACCTACCGCGGGCCGTTCTACGCCTACTAGCTCTTGCCGGCCAGCTCCTTGGCAATCGCTGGGAAGCCCCGGTCGGCGGCGACATCGGTGGCCGAAACGCCCGCGGCATTGCGCAGCGAGGCGTTCGCGCCAGCCGCAAGCAGCAGATGGCATACCGATGCATGGCCACCGCGACTTGCAGCGATCAGAGCCGTGTCTCCGGCTTTGTTCTGCATGTTGAGATCGGGTGAGTGGGCGAGAATGGCGCGGACCACCTCGGTATGTCCTCGCGCCGCGGCTATCAATAATGGCGTGTCGCCCTCGACGCTGCGGTCATTGATCCGCGCTCCGACGGTGAAAAGTGGCTCGAGCACGGTCGCATCCGGTTGAGCGGCTGCCGCGTGCAGCACCGAAAGGCCTCGAGCGTCAGTCACGACTTGAATTCCGCCAGCTGCAAGTAGCGCGTCTACCTCTTCGCGTGAGCCCGCCGCTGCCGCGTACCATAATGCAGTGTGCCGGTCTTGGTCCTCTGCGTCTGTCCTCGCATGCTTCGCAAGGAGCGTCCTCACGAGCGCGATCTCTCTGGCTGCGGATGCCAGCATCAATGGTGTACGCCCCTGGGTATCCGTGATATCAGGGTTGGCACCTGCAGCAAGCAATTCCTCTGCAACTTCGTGATGCGTGGCTCGTAACGCCGCAAGGAGGGGGGGCTTCTCGGACGCGGCGTGTGTGTCAGGAGACACACCGGCGGCGAGCAGCGCCCTGATGACCGGAAGATCTCCGCGCACCGCGGCAAGCCATAACACGCTATGGCCGGAGTGATCGGGAGCACTGGCATTGCCGCCGTGCGCCAACAACAAGCTCAGGCTGTTCAGGGCGTGCGCATCGGCTGCCACGTGGAGCAAGAAATCACCTTGAGGTAATCGCAGATCGGCTCTGCCTCCCGCATCGAGTTGCGCCTGTACGCTTGCCGTGTCGTTACGCGCCACTGCAAGAGCTATTGGAGGCCAGCCTCGATAAACTTCGCCCGGGTGTGCGGGATCGAACTTGCCTGTCTGCCTGGCAGCGTCGCTCATGACCAGATTCGGGCGAACTCCGAGCGCGCGTAGCTCAGAGGCGGACGCCTCAGCGCCGACTGCGAGGGCGTCGTCCAGTGCGTTATAACCACGCTCATCGATAGCATCCAACTTCGCACCGGCGTCCCGGAGCACTCGAATGACTTCGGGGTGATTGGCGCGGGCGGCGTAGAACATAGCCGTGCGCTTGAATACGTCCGCGGCTTGCGGATCTGCGCCGCTATGTAGCAGCAGCTCGGTGATCGCCCGATCAGGTCGCTCTGCCGCGATCATCAAAGCCGTCGTGCCCGCACTGTCTACAGCAGCGACGTCCGCTCCCAATTGCAGCAGCGTGGTGGCGGCTGCGATAGTGCCCGCTTCGGCTGCATGCGACAGCGAGCTACGCCCGAAATCGTCGCGTACGGCCGCTGCCGCCTTTCCCAGGCGGCGCAGCTCGGTTGTATCGTCTTTGCGGACGCAATCGATGACCCAGGCGGTGAACAATGTCGGGTCGGATGCGCCCACGGATTCTCTATCGAGTAGCGGCCGGCCTGACTCGAGGGCCTCCACCGCTCGCATATATCCCGACTTGGCGGAGCGTGCGAGCCATTCGCGTGCCGAATCGGCTGATGCCCCGCGCTCGCGTGCGAGCTCTCCCGCCAACACGTACGCGGCGGCCCCATGGCCGTGTTCGGCGGCAGTCTGCAGTAATGCTTTGGCCTTTGCGGGATCGGGCGCGGTGCCCACCCCATTCAGATACATCAGGCCCAGCAGGTACTGGGCGTCGGCGTTACCTGCTTTGGCCGCAGCCGTGAGCAGCTCGATCGCCGTGTCGAACTGTAGTGTACGCAACGCCGCACGAGCGGGCTCGAGAGGGTCCTTCGCGCCAGTACGTTGGATCGGGGCGCCTGCTGCGGACAGGCTGATCACGCAGCAGAGTGCAAGGATCGAGCGAAGATGCCTACCGCGTCTGTGCATGTGCATGCTCATCATGCCGTGCCGAACTTGGTTTCGACTTCGATACCGATCGAGCGCAGGAAGTCGTTGGGCAGAATACCACCCGCGCTCACAATGACGGCATCGTTGCTGACCTCGAGCTTCCGGGTGGGCAGCTTCAAAAGCACCGAGTCGGGGCGAATCTCTTCGACTTGCGAATTCAGAAGCACTTTGAGCTGGTTGCTGGCGCTTGCGGCTTCGACCCGCTGTCGATTGCGTTGCTTGGCACGTTGAAATGCTTCGCCTCGATAGGACAGCGTCACCGAAGCGTCACCCAGCTCCGCGATGCTGGCCGCCGCCTCGAGCGCGCTGTCACCCCCACCGACGACGATGACGTTCTGACCACGATACTGCTCCGGATCGATCAGGCGGTAGACGACTTTCGGGAGCTCTTCGCCGCGCACACCCAGCTTCCGGGGAGTTCCGCGCCGTCCGATCGCCAGCAGCACTGTCGATGCGACGTACTGAGTTTTGGTACTACGTACGTGAAACACGCCGTCCTTCCTTTCGATGCTCTCCACACGCTCTTTGTAGCGGATATGCAAGCCGTGGCCGTCGCAGGTGCCGTTCCAGAACTTCAGCAGCTCTTCCTTCGAGGTATGGCGGAAATGCACCTTGCCGACGATCGGCAAGTCCACGGGCGCCGTCATGACCAGCTTGCCGCGCGGATACTGAAAAACCGCGCCTCCAAGGGCCTCTTGCTCCAGGGTCTGGTAGGTCAGTCCCATCTTTTTGGCGGCGAGGGAGGCAGCCAGGCCGGCGGGGCCCGCTCCGACGATCAACACATCGAGGGCACCCGGGCATTTTATCCGTGCCCGGGCGATCGCCTCGAGGGCCTGCTGGCCCTGGGTGAGCGCATTCTTGATGAGTCCCATCCCCCCGAGCTCGCCGGCCACGTAGATGCCCGGGACGTTGGATTCGAAGTTCGGCTTGAGTACCGGGATATCGACCCCGCGCCGCTCGGTGCCCAGCACGAGGGTGATGGCATCGAAGGGACAGGCGGTCTTGCAGGCGCCGTGTCCGATGCAATCGGTCGGCCCCACGAGCACCGCTTTCCCATCGATCAGCCCCAGTACCGTGTGATGTGGCTGCTCGGGGCAGGCTTTCACACAGGCGCCACATCCCAGGCAGCGGCTCGGGTCGATGAGCGGATGTAACGAAGCCGGCTCCGTGAGCCCCGCGGCCACCGTCTCTTCACGGGCGCGAAGGCTGCGCTGGTGGGTGCGCCTCTGGCGTGCGACATAAAACGCCAGGATCACCACCAGCGGCAGGCAGTAGAGCGCCAACGTCCAGACCCAATCTGCTGTTTGTGTGCTCATCCAACATACCCGCCCTGGGTTCGCCTGACAGATATTGTGTGAATCGTGTCACATGGCCTGCGCCGACGGACGTCGTCGTTCACAGACAGTTACAGTGGGACACAGTTATAAAATAGACTCTACGATACAAAGTATAACGGAGTTGAGCACAGGGAAAGTCGCAGCGCGTTGGCATTCCTGGCTGCTGGTTGGAGGGAGTTGGATTGGGTCCATTCTGGTTTCTGGCCGGCGTGCTGTTCACGCTGAGTGCCATCGTTCTGCTGTTGCCCTGGTTGCGGACCGTGCCGCGGCTCGGTTCATTGCCGGCCTTGCCATGGCAGGCAGGAGCCGGCGCGGTGCTCACTATGGCCGCGACAGGGGGGCTATGGCTGTGGTTTCTCCATCCGGATCCCGCGGTTGAGACTCATTCGCAGGATGGATCCGGAAAGGAGGCCCGTGCGGCCGACAGCGCTGTCAACTCGTGGGCGGAGATCACCAACGCTCTGGAGCGCGGCACCGGCGTGGTGCCTGACACAACGCGGCCAACGAGCTCATCCAATGCGCAACCCATGGCCCGTGCGATTGCCTCCCTGCAGGCGCGCCTCGCCAAGGGTGGGGGGAGCGCCGATGATTGGGAGCTCTTGGCAAAGTCATATGAATTCCTGGGACGCACGGCCGATGCGAGCAAGGTCCGCGCGCATCAACTTCCACCCTTGCCCGTAGAAGACACCGCGAGCCCGAGTACGGTCGATTCTGACAAGGGTGTGTCTGGATCCGGCGTGAAACTGGGTGCATCTGTCTCACTCGCGGATGATTTTCAAGGGAAGGCCGCCGCGGGCGCCAACAAGGCCGTCAAGTGAATACCGTGGCCGCCACTCTCCCTCATCAGCGGGTGCAAGCTTTCCGGTTGCACTGGCCGCTGGTCTGGACTGCTCTCGTGGCGGGCTTGATCTATTGGGGGATGCACGCCCATCTGGAGCTGTACATCACTCCCAAGCGCGGCTTCGGCTATTGGCTGGGAATCATCGGCGGCTCGATGATGCTGTTGCTGCTGATCTATTCCGCGCGCAAACGCGCCGCCTGGTTGCATTGGATCGGCGGAATTCCTGCCTGGTTCGAAGTCCACATGGTGCTCGGCGTCGTCGGCCCCGTCCTCATTCTGTTTCATGCCAACTTCCGGCTAGGTGCGAGCAACAGCAACGTCGCCCTCATCTGCATGCTGTTGGTCGCCGGCAGCGGAGTGGTGGGCCGTTATATCTATACGCGCTTGCATGCGCGTATGGACGGCCATCAGGACACACTGGAGCAGTTGAAACAGATGGGCGACAAGCTGCGCACGCAAGCGGCGGCGGTCGAATTCCTTCCCGGCGTGCTCGATGCCATCGAGCGGGCAGAAAAGCGCTTCATCGAGCCTCCGAACGGGACTGTTGTCCGGATCGTGCATCTCTTGACCGGCGGAATCCGCAGCTTCATGGCACGCTCCCTGGTGCATCGGGAAATCAGGCGCGCCGTCGGCAATGCACTGACTCGTCGATCTTCCACGCGTGAGGCGGCCTTGATTGCCCGGCACGCCCTCCAGCTCGGTGCGGCCGCGCGCCGCTACGCGGATCGGCGCCTGGAGGCGGGCCGGCGCACGGCGGAATACCGGGCGTACGCGCGCTTGTTCTCATATTGGCACGTGTTGCACGTCCCGTTTTTTTTCATGCTGGTGATCTCGGCGATTGTCCACGTGATTGCCGTCAACGTGTATTGATTTGCGGATCATGCGCAAGACGACAGTCGTTGGCGCCATAGGGGTGGTCTGGATGAGTTTGGTCTCCTGCATGGGAGCGTCGAGCGCCTGGGCGGCGACGGTGGAAACACTGTTGATGCCCGGACCGGTGGCGCGCGCCCATATGAAACAGGAGCAAACCTGTGCGAGCTGCCACGACCGTTCCAATGCGCGCACACAGACGGCACTGTGTCTCGACTGCCACAAGGAGATCGCGGCTAACCTCGCTGAGCATCGCGGCTTTCACGGTCGCATGCCCAACGCCGGCGTCGGTGAATGCCGCGGATGTCACACGGAGCATAAGGGCCGCGACGCCGATATCGTGCAGTTCAGTCGCGGGCAGTTCGATCATCGTCTGACAGATTTCGCCCTCGAGGGGGCACACAAGGCGCTGGCGTGCGATGCGTGCCACAAGTCCGGCGAACCATGGCGCAAGGCTCCCTTGAATTGCGTCGATTGCCACAAGTCTGACGACGTCCATCGGGGGCAGCTAGCCCGGCCGTGCGGCGAATGCCATGACTCCCTGACCTGGACCGGTGGAAAGTTCGATCACGACAAGACGGACTTCAAGCTGACCGGTGCTCATCGGAGCGTGGCTTGCGACGCCTGTCATATTGGCGGACGCTACAAGGAGACGCCGAAGACGTGTGTGGGTTGTCATGCCACCGACGATGAGCATCGTGGCACCCGCGGCAGCGACTGCGGGAAATGCCATGTCACGGAGCAGTGGAAGACCGCGAAGTACGATCACCTGAAGGAAACCGGTTACGCACTGCTGGGGGTGCATGCCGATATCAGCTGCGTAGGCTGCCATCGCAGCGGCGACTACAAGCAGAAGATCCCGAAGGATTGCAGCGGCTGCCACAGAGCCGACGATGCTCATTCCGGGCGTTTCGGGGAAAAGTGCGACGAGTGCCACGACAACACCAAGTGGCATCCGCAGACGTACGATCACGCGGCGAAGGCGCAATTCCCTCTGCAGGGTGCACACGCCAAAATCGACTGTCATGCCTGCCACACTTCGGTGGTTGCGCAACAGAAGCTGCCGAAAGACTGCGCAGGATGTCATCGCAGCGACGATCCGCACGGCGCCAGGCTCAACGACGGCTGCGACAAGTGCCACGGTGAGAGCTCCTGGTCCACTGACATCGTCTTCGATCATGATCTGACCAGCTACCCGTTGCTCGGCCTGCATCGGGTCGTCAGCTGCGCGCAATGCCATGCGACTCTGGCCTTCGACAAGGCTCCCGTGAAATGCGTCGACTGCCACTCTCACGAAGACGTCCACAAAGGCGGCTTAGGCACCAAGTGCGACACCTGCCACTCAACCAACGGCTGGCCCCTGTGGGTTTTCGATCACGCCAAGGATGCACATTTTCCGTTGGTGGGCGCACACGGCAAATTGCAGTGTGCCGCTTGCCATCACGAGCCGCCGGGTACCGTGAAGATGTCCCAGCAGTGCGTGACATGTCACCACAAGGACGACAGGCATCTGGGTCAGTACGGCCCGCAGTGCGATCGCTGTCATACGAGCTACTCGTGGAAGGGCGCGAGGATCCAGTAGTGTGACCCGACATCAGCACACAACTCGATCCTTTGCCCTGCTCGCTGTCATGGCGTTGTGGGCGCTGCTGGCGGCAATGCGGCCGTTAGCGGCGGCCACGGCGCCCATTACTGTGCCTTTCGATCACCTGACCACGGGGTTCGAGCTCGACGGGGTGCATCGCGATCTTCCCTGTGAAGAGTGTCATCTGAACGCGGTCTTCAAAGGGACGCCCAGGGACTGCGGCACCTGCCACATCACCGGCTCGCAATACAACGCAACACCGAAAACGCCGACCCACGTCCCCAGTACAAACAATTGTGCCGCCTGCCACAACACGATCTCGTTCCGGCCCTACGTGCACTTCGAGCACAGCGAAGTGCTGGGCGCCTGCGTCACTTGCCACAACGGTACGATCGCTCAGGGCAAAGGGTCTACCCACCCGGCCACGAGTCAGGAGTGCGAGGCTTGTCACACGGTGGTGACCTGGAATCCACCGAAGTCCGTGGACCACACCCAGATCCCGATGGCCGTTGCCGGTTTCTGCATCATTTGTCACAACGGCGTGCAGTTCAGCGGCAAGCCGGCGAATCACCTTGCCACGAGCCTCGAATGCGGCGACTGCCAT
>CAZBTV010000090.1:0-29345 GCA_964494895.1 uncultured Steroidobacteraceae bacterium
CGATCAACGGCGATGCGAACGTGCCGTTCTACAAGGAGCTCGCCAATCAGAAGATTTCCGCGGAGGACATTCCCGTCGTGGCCTTCTCGGTCGGCGAGGAGGAGCTCGCCGGGCTCGATACCAAGCCCCTGGTGGGGCACCTGGCGGCGTGGAACTACTTCATGAGCATCGACACGCCGGCGAACAAGGAGTGGATCGGGAAATGGCACGCCTTCATCAAAAAAGACAAGCGTACATTCAACGATCCCATGGAGGCTCACGTGATCGGTTTCAATCTGTGGGTGAAGGCGGTGCAGAAAGCCGGGACGGTGGATACCGAGAAGGTCATCGCCGCACTGCCGGGACTGGAGACTCCCAATCTCACCGGCGGAGTCGCGAAGCTGTTACCCAATCACCACATCACCAAGCCCGTTTACATTGGTGAGGTTCGCGCAGACGGCCAGTTCGACGTGGTGTGGAAGTCGCCGGGGCTGGTGCCGGGCGATGCCTGGTCGGACTATCTCCCCGGGAGCAAGGATATCGAAGCCGACTGGGTCACGTTGAAGTGTGGCAACTACAACACCCGGACGAAGGTGTGCTCGGGGCAGAGCTACAAGTGAGTGCCTGTTTGTGAAGGAGGGTTTGCGGGGCCGCTGGATGCGCGCCGGTCGGGGAGTGCGGGCCGGCGCCTGCTTGGGCGTTGGGGGGCTGGGGGCGAGGGCGTTGGCGGTTGCTCTCGGGGTGTTGGGATCGCCTTCTGCGGCGATGAGCTCGCCTGCGGCGGCGGTCGGATCGTCGGCGGAGATAGCGCGTTCGCCGCCGACGGTGGGATCGCCTTCTGCGGCGGTGAGCTCGCCTGCGGTGGCGGTCGGATCGTCGGCGGAGGTAGTGCGTTCGCCGCCGACGGTGGCCGATGCCGCGGGCTCGCAGCTCGGATCATCGAGGTCTGCGTATGAAGCGATTGTCGCTGAGCTCAAGGACGCCACGTATAGTCGTAAGGCCGAGCTGATCCGGGCTCTTGCGGAGCTACGACAGCAGGGCACGCGAGAGCTGTTATCCGCCCTGCTCGACGGTCGGGTTTACTCGCGTACCCGCGATGGAAAGGTGTTCATCGTCGAGACTGACGCTGCCGGATATGCATTGACGGACCCGTTCACCGGAAAAGGCGCCGGCACGGAGCCCGTTGACGGTTTCGAGAAGGTTGGTATCAACAACGCGCTCCGCAGAGTGCTTCGGAGCGCGTTGGCGCAGTTCGACCTCACCAGTGCCGATAAGGGTGTGCGTCTGGCGGCGGTGAAGGAACTGCTGCGTTCCTTTGATGAAGGAGCGACTACCTCGAGCGGCATGGCAGCTGCCACGTTGTTGGAGGCGCAGCTAAAAAGGGAGCGGGATGCTTCCGTCAAGCGTGAGATCCGGATGGGTTTGGCGCTCGCCGCCCTTGTCGACAGCTCGCCGGAAAAGAGACTCACTGCCATCGACGCGCTTACCTCCAACCTTAATCCCGACGTCTACAACCGCCTTGTGGCACTGACTGATCCGACGACTGAACCGGACGCGCGCGTCCGTACGGCGGCGGCGCGTGCGGTCCGCCATATCGACGGATGGCGGAAGTTTTATGGGGTCCTCGAAACGCTGTTCTTCGGATTGAGTCTCGGTTCCGTGCTCGTTCTCGCGGCCATCGGGCTTGCCATCACGTTCGGCGTCATGGGGGTGATCAACATGGCTCACGGCGAGCTCATGATGATCGGCGCCTATGCAACTTATGTGATGCAGTTATTGCTGCCGAACGCAGCCGGCATCTCGGTCGTGCTCGCTGTGCCGGTAGCGTTTCTGGTTGCCGGGCTCGTCGGGGTGCTCATCGAGCGGTTCGTAGTGCGTTACCTTTATGGGCGGCCGCTGGAAACGCTGCTGGCGACATTCGGATTGAGCCTGATTCTTCAGCAGCTCGTCCGGGATATCTTTACGGCCAACAACCGCCCGGTCGAGTCGCCGTCGTGGATGGCGGGGTCATTGCAGATCAACGATGCATTGTCACTTACGTACAACCGTCTCGTCATTGTGCTGTTCGCCTTGGCCGTTTTCGCGATATTGCAGGTCGTGCTGAAGCGCACCCGCCTTGGCCTGGAAGTTCGCGCGGTCGCCCAGAACCGGGCCATGGCGAAGGCCATGGGCATTCGGACGGACTGGGTCGATGCGCTTACGTTCGGCCTCGGGTCTGGAATCGCAGGTGTGGCCGGAGTCGCACTCAGTCAGCTTACCAACGTCGGACCCAACCTCGGGCAATCCTACATCGTCGATTGCTTCATGGTCGTGGTTTTCGGAGGAGTGGGCAATCTCTGGGGCACGCTCATAGGCGGCATGTCTCTGGGTGTGGTGAACAAGATTCTCGAGCCCTACGCCGGAGCGGTGCTCGGGAAGATCCTGGTGCTCGTCTGCCTGATTCTCTTCATCCAGAGGCGGCCGAGGGGGCTCTTCCCGCAGAAAGGTCGTGCGGTCGAGGCGTGATCGGATGAGCTCTCGGGCCGCTGTCAACCCGTCTGCGACTCTGGCGACAGCTCTTGACCCCGAGCGCATCGCTTCCGGACAGCGGCTATTCGATCTTCCCACGCTCGTTGTGTTGGTACTGTCGGCCCTCGTGGGCATTTGTGTGCCACTGTTGAGCCTGCTTGTGCCGGAGTCCTCGACCCTGCACGTAACCACCTACACGGTGGCGCTGCTCGGCAAATACGTAACTTATGCCATATTGGCGCTGGCTGTCGATCTCGTGTGGGGATTTTGTGGAATTCTCAGCCTCGGCCACTCCGCCTTTTTTGCCCTCGGCGGTTACGCGATCGGTATGTATCTGATGCGAGAGATCGGCGCGCGAGGTGTCTATGGCAACCCGCTGCTACCGGATTTCATGGTATTCCTGAATTGGAAGGAACTGCCGTGGTACTGGCACGGGTTCGACATGTTCTGGTTCGCAGCGCTGATGGTGCTGGCGGTACCCGGTCTCCTCGCATTCGTATTCGGCTGGCTGGCGTTTCGCTCGCGTGTGACGGGTGTGTACCTGTCGATCATCACGCAGGCGCTCACCTACGCATTGATGCTGGCCTTCTTTCGTAATGACATGGGCTTTGGCGGCAACAACGGATTTACGGATTTCAAGGATTTGCTGGGATTCGATCTGCATTCCCCCACTACCGGCGCGGCATTGTTCGTGTCGTCCGTCGTTGCGTTGGCGGGGGCGTATGTCGTCTGTCGTTTCGTGGTGGTCTCCCGGGCTGGGCGTGTCATCGAGGCGGTGCGTGACGCGGAGAGCCGGACACGCTTCCTTGGCTACCATGTCGAGTCGTACAAGCTATGGGTGTTTGTGTTCTCCGCGGTACTCGCCGGTGTGGCGGGGGCGTTGTACGTGCCCCAGGTTGGAATCATCAACCCCGGAGAGTTCGCGCCTTTGAATTCGATCGAGGTCGTCATCTGGGTGGCCGTTGGCGGTCGGGGCACTCTCTATGGTGCGGTGGTGGGCGCGTTGCTGGTGAATTATGCCAAGACATTTCTGACGGGCGCGCTGCCGGAAGTGTGGCTGTATGCGCTTGGCGCTCTGTTCGTGCTGGTCACGTTGGTCCTGCCGCGAGGGATCGTGGGGCTCCTTCCACAGACGAGGCGACGTTAGACCATGAACATCGCCTCGCTCGCCAGGACGCTGTCGGGTCGCTCACGGAGTGCCCACCCACCCCGTATGGGCCAGATTGTCTCGGGCGATCCAATCGCGCTTGGACCGGATGCTTCCCACGGAGTCATCCTCTACATAGAAGACATCACAGTCAGCTTCGATGGTTTCAAAGCTCTCAACGAGCTTACGTTATACGTCGAGACGGGTGAGCTTCGCTGCATCATCGGACCCAACGGGGCGGGGAAGACGACCATGATGGATGTCATTACGGGTAAGACCCGTCCCGAGTCGGGGTCCGCCTGGTTCGGGCAGACGATCGATCTGCTGGCCCACACGGAGCCCGAGATCGCTCAGGCGGGTATTGGCCGGAAGTTCCAGAAACCCACTGTGTTCGTACAACACACGGTGTTCGAGAACCTCGAGCTTTCCATGGAGGGTGACCGGTCCGTGTGGCGGGGTTTATTCGGGCGTCTGAGTCCTGCGGAGCGCGAGCGGATCGAGGCGGTTATGGAGACGATCGGGCTGGAGGCCTGCAGGCACGCGCTCGCGGGTACTCTCTCGCATGGCCAGAAGCAGTGGCTCGAGATCGGCATGTTGCTCATGCAGGCGCCGCGACTACTGCTCGTGGACGAGCCGGTCGCGGGAATGACTCCCCAGGAGACCGAGCGCACGGCTGAGCTGCTGACCTCTCTTGCCGGAGCACACACTGTCATCGTCGTGGAACACGACATGGAATTCGTTCGCTCGATCGCGAGGAAAGTGACCGTGCTGCACGAGGGGCATGTGCTTGCCGAAGGTACGCTCGATCAGATGCAGAACGATCCCCGAGTGGTCGAGGTGTATCTGGGTGAATGAGGGTGCGGAAAGGGTGCACTTCAGTGCCGAGGACAACACACGTCCAGCGTCGACCGCAGCGCGAGGAGCCCTGGCTGCCTCCATGTTGACTTTGACCGGTATCAACCAGTTCTATGGCGGCAGCCATATTCTGTGGGACCTCGAAATGACGGTCCCGAAGGGTTCCTGCACCTGCCTCATGGGCCGCAATGGCATGGGTAAGACCACATTGCTCAAGTGCATCATGGGATTGTTGCCGGTGGCCACGGGCGAGATTTCGTTCGAAGGTCACGACTTGCGCTCTGTGGCGGCCGAGGAGCGGGCACGGCTGGGTATCGGATACGTTCCACAGGGGCGGGAGATCTTTTCCCAGCTTACCGTGGAGGAAAATCTGCGCATTGGCCTGGCCGCGCGCAAGGACGGCGCGGGTGCCGTGCCTGAGCATGTCTATGAGTTGTTTCCAGTGTTGAAGCGCATGCTCAGCCGCCGCGGCGGCGACCTTTCCGGCGGGCAGCAGCAACAACTTGCCATCGGCAGGGCGCTGGTCATCGACCCGAAGCTGCTGATCCTCGACGAGCCGACCGAGGGGATACAGCCGAACATCGTTCACGAGATCGGGGAGGTGATCAGCCGGTTGCGAGCCGCTGGCCTGACGGTGCTGCTCGTGGAGCAGAAGCTGCCGTTCGCCCGCCGGGTGGCGAGTGATGTACGCATTCTCGACAAGGGGAGGCTGGTGGTATCCGGAGTGATCGCGGAGCTGACCGACGATCTGGTGCGGAGGCACTTGACGGTCTAGTGGTTTATCATAAGCCGCTTGCGCGACATTTCTGGCGGTGGGATGCTGCATCGCATGGGTGCGTCGCGAGAGACGCCCCCGCCGGGCCTACCAAGAGCACGCAATGCGTGCGCATAAGAGGAGGGGCTTATGACGAGATCGATATGGCTCGCGACACTCAGTGCGGCGATGGTGCTCGGTACGGCGATGGTTGCCCTGCCGGCCGCAGCGGAAAACAGTCAACAGGCCAAGATGACAGCCTGCAACGCCGACGCGAAGTCCAAGGGGCTCAGCGGTGACGATCGCAAGGCATTCATGAAGACGTGCCTGTCGGCGAAGTCGAGCACCGATACCAAGCCTCTCAACAGCCAGCAGGCCAAGATGAAGAGCTGCAACGCGGACGCTAACGCCAAGGGCCTGAAGGGGGACGACCGCAAAACGTTCATGAGCGGCTGTCTCAAGGGCACGGCGACGCCGTAGCGATTGGCAGAATGACAAAGGCTCATGACTTTATGGCTGCCGTCACGGCGTTCCACAATGCGCACTGATAAAGGCGTCTCAGTCGGGGGTGACGCGCATGCTCTGGACCGAATCACGGAGATGATGGATCAGGACATCGCAGCAGTGGGCGAGACGAACGATTCAGTTCGTACGGATGAACTGCACATGAGGCCGACCTTCTTCGATTTCGCGGCCACTCAACGGGTCTAGATCGAAACGCCTGACGTGAAGTCTTCAAACACTTGCGGATTGAAGCAGTGTGCGATCCGATTGATGTCTTCGTCGGATACCCGGCGAGCTCTGCAGCAGTCTTGCCAGTTGCGCGAGACGGCGGTCTGGATTGCATCGATAATCGCATTGGCCTGCTTCCGGGAAAGCAGGAAGGCTTCGGCACTCGAGAGTAGATTCTCGCGTGTGCCTATTGCACCGAATTCTCCAATGCTTAGCCCGTGGAAGCGCCTTCGGGTGTTGCTGGGCTGAGGCGTCAGGTCAAACGCCGGAGATAGTCGGAAGTGTGCTCCATCGGCTAACAGGGCATGGTTTCGCTCGTGGTCGTCCGTCATCGAGCAGAGCGAGTTGAATGCGACGCGATGGAACAGCTGATGACGGTCCCGCTCGCCTGAGACGGTCCAGCGAGCCAGCTCCCGCGAAAGTCGCGGATAAGAGCCGGTATAGCTGAATCGGGCGATCGCTTCGTTTGCCTGAAATACCGTGCAGGCGCTTACCATTCGATGGCGGAGAACTCTCCCTTGTTCCTGTAACCTATCAAAGCGTTTGACCAACAGGACATCTTGGCTTTGTACGCTTTCCAGGCGGTGCTCCGGAACGTCAATACCACAGATTCTCGCAAGGTCGAGCATTGCCGCTTCGACACGGACTACATTCCACTTATCGGAATGTCGGTTGAGCTTTGCCAGCCAGATGCCATCTTGGTGCCGTACGGTTAGTTTGGGTCGCGCTCCGCCAGCGGAGGTGCCGGCGCGAAAAGTGAGCGCCGCCTGCTCTTCCGCCATACTCAGCGGAGCATCGCGGTCGATTTTCGAAAGGGCCCCCAGGAGCTCTGACCCTCGCACGTCTTCCCAATCCAGCAATGCGGGCTCTTGCACCGGCGCGTCCGCGGTGTGTCCGAATGTGAGGGCTCCGATCCGATCGGCGGTCGGGAGAAATAGATAATCGAAATCCGCTTGGAAGGAAGTGCCGTAAACCTTGGAGGCGATATGCCGGCCCCAATCGTCTGGGATGGCGTCCCGCACGACTCCAAAAAAGCCGGATGAGAGCGTCGTCTGGAACAACTCCGCTTTCAACGGCAAGGCAATCGGGTCGAGCGGTAACGCCGCCGGATTCGCGAGATAGGACTGAGCGTATACGAAACGCCCAAGGGGCGGCGAAATCGCATCCTCCAGCTCGAAACGCCCGGCGACAACCGGATGGCTCTGGCCCGCCAGATAGATGAAAACGTACGCCGTTCGCGGCATGATAGCGTCGGGTCAGAAGTCGTTGTCCAACATCTGTCGAGGGCGGACTCGTTTGTCGGCAATCGAGTACGAAAGGGCCTGACCATCGCGATCGAGCCCAGGGTCAGCGATTAAATCGAGCTCCTGCAGTAGTCCTAACGCCCAGAGCGTGGCGACATACGCCCCGATTTCCGTCGACGGGGAGCCCTTCTCTATCCCAACCACCGTCGCCCTGGAGCGTCCAATCTGCTTGGCAAGATCCTCTTGGCGTAGCCTGCGCCGAACGCGGGCTAAACGGATCCGGGCACCCAAGTGGACTAAGGCCTGCGCGGCAGAGTCATCAAGGGTCGCGGCGCTTTTCATGAAATCTATACTAGCCCTTAAGCCGTTTAATGTCAATTATAAAGCACATCATGGGTGGCCACTTCGCTTAAGGAATTGAGCCTGGACAATGCCCGCAAGACTCACATTACTCGGTGGAGCAGCCGAGCGGATGCCGCACTGCGAGTCCGTGAGTTCTTTGGAGGTATTCCTTCCGTCAAACGGACCGCTTGAGGAGAGCGAACAGTGCCGGGTTGCTCACTTGCAAAGCCTTGCGCATGGCGAGCTCCTCCTCCTGGCGGCGTGCGCGGCGGGATTGGATCCAGCGATGGACGAGCCGGTAGTGTTGTTCGGGCGGGGTGTCGCCGGGTGCCATGTCTTCGGGAAATTGCAATGCGAGCCCGGGCTCTTGCAGCAGCAGCCAGGCGGCGAAATCGGCTTCGGTCAGGGGCTCTTCCTCGTCCTGGAAGCGCTGCCAGAGGGCGGTCAGCTCGAGCTGGCGGAGCTTGTCGGCGGCCGCTGACGCGATCGTGGGGGTCCGCCAGCAGACATGACACCAGGCGGCCAACGCTTCTGCCCGGCGTCGACGATTGAATGCACTCTCGACCTGACGCAGGCATAGCGGCGCGTGTCGTTGCCACTGCGGCTCGCTGAGGACGGATTCGCTCGCGCCCGCCCAGTCCTGGGCCTGAGTCAGGGCGAAACTGCGATGCAGGTCCGGCTCGTCGGGATCGAAGGCGGCGTTGGCGAGTGCTTTCGCGAGCTGCAGCCATAAAGGTGACAAGAGATCCCGGGATTGCGCGCCCAAGAGACGCCGCGCTGTCGGTGTGACGTCGAGTAGAAAGGCCAGCTCCTGCCGTGGGTCCTCGATCGGCTGACCGAGGCGGCCGAGTGCGCCCAGCAGTTGGTCGAACGCGGCGAGATCGGAGTGGGTGGGTGCTTGAGCGTACAGCTGGTCGAGTTGCCGTTGCGCTTCGGACAGGTCGTGCAGCGTCACTGCCCGGGCGATGCCGTTGGTCAGCGCGACAACCGGATTGTCAAAAAACAGATCCATCTGCGGCACGTTCTGCGGGCGGACATAGCGGCTGCCGATCAGCCGTTGCAGTTGAGGATCCATGCTGATCCGCAGCGGCCGATCGCTGCCACCCGTCGCTGCGGCTCCGGGGGTGTGCCAGGCATGGAACTCCTGGGGCTGCTCCACCAGCCCGACACGCTTGGCATAGCTGACCGCTTTCTGGATCTCTGCCTTGATGTTGTCGATGTTTCCCATCAAGGCACTGTCGAGAAGGTCGATCTCGCGGCGGCGCCAGCCTTCGTAATCGCTGTACAACAGCCGTCCCGAGTTGAAAAGGAGCTCCAGCGGCGCGAACGCACCCTGCTCGAGCAGTTGCGCATCCACCTGGGCCTGCAATGTTGCTTCAACCGATGTCATGGCGCGAACAAGGCCTCGATATCTGCCGGAGTCCACGACGATGGCGCGCCGCCGCTCTCCGTGTAGAGGCGGCTGGCGAGTGCGTGTTTGTCCGCCTGCAGTTGCATGATTCTTTCTTCCACGGTGCCTTGCGCGATGAGCTTGTAGACGAATACGGGCTTGTCCTGGCCGATGCGATGGGCGCGATCGGTTGCCTGCGCCTCGACCGCCGGATTCCACCAGGGATCGTAATGGATGACGGTGTCGGCCGCGGTGAGATTCAGTCCTGTGCCGCCGGCCTTCAGGCTGATCAGAAACAGGGGTGCCGCGCCCGATTGAAAACGGGCGATGATCTCCGATCGGTTGCGCGTCTCTCCAGTCAGCAGGCAATACGGTATGCCGAGGGCAGTGACTGTTTGCTCGATGAGCCGCAGCATGGAGGTGAATTGCGAGAACAGCAGCACCCGCCGGCCTTCCGCAATGAGCTCCGGAAGCGCGCTCGAGAGCCAGTCCAGCTTCGCGGAGGGAATGCTGTCGTGGCCTTCGGCCATGGGCAGCAGGCGCGGGTCGCAACATGCCTGGCGAAGTTTCAACAGTGCGTCGAGAATCGTGATTTGACTGCGCGCCAGTCCCTGTTGCTTCACGACTTCCTGTATCTGGCGATGGCTTGCGAGACGAATGCCATCGTAGAAGTCGCGCTGCCGCTCGTCGAGCGCGAGCGTTTCGACGATCTCGGTTTTGGAAGGGAGATCTTTCGCCACGGCGTCCTTGGTCCGGCGTAACAGGAAGGGCGCTACCCGTTTTGCGAGCGCCTGCGCGCGCGTGCGATTCCCATCCTTTTCGATAGGCGTACGGTAGTGTCGTTGAAAGTGCCGCTCCTCGCCGAGCAGGCCAGGCTGTGCAAAGTCGAACAGCGACCACAACTCGCCCAGGTGGTTTTCGACCGGCGTGCCTGTCAGGGCGAGCCGATGCTCGGCACGCAAGGCGCGGGCGACGGCGGACACCTTGGCTCGAGGATTCTTGATCGTCTGTGCCTCATCGAGAATGATGAGGTAGTACTCACGGGCCAGCAGCGCCTCGCTGTCGAGTTGCAGCAGAGGATAACCGGTGATGACCACGTTCATCTTGTCGATGAGCGCGAACGACTCGCGCCGGCGGCTGCCGTGCAGGACCAGGACATCGAGCTCGGGAGCGAAGCGGAGCAGTTCCTGCTGCCAGTTGCCCAAGGTGCTCACGGGGGCGACGATCAACGTTGGCTTGCGCAATCGACCGTGTTGCTTCTCTAGAGCCAGGTGCGCCAGGGTCTGGACCGTTTTCCCCAGACCCATGTCGTCGGCCAGTATGCCGCCGAGCTGGTGCCGTCGCAGGAATTGCAGCCAGCCGAGTCCCTCCTGTTGGTAGGGCCGCAGTTGCGCGCGAAAATGCGCGGGCGGGCTCATTGGCTGGGCTCCGCCGGACAACTGCAGATCTTCCAGGAGGGCGCGCAGGTCTGGAGTCTGGGCGCGAAGTGCCGTGCCATTCAGCTCGCGGGAGAGCTGAGCGATCCGGCTCGCGTGGCTTCTCGGCAGGGACAGTGTGTTTTGCCGGGTGAGGCCGTCGCGATCGAACAGCTCTACCAGGGTGTTGGCGATGCGCTGTATGCGCTCGATGGCGATCGGCAGATAACGTCCGTCATCCAACAGAATGAGCCATCGGTCGCCGACGCGGCAGCCGGTCCTGGGTTCCGCCGCCGGCGGTCCGGGGGCGGTGCTCTCGTCGGCAGCAAGCGAAGTCTGTTCTGCCGCGAATGACGTTTGCAGGTAGTGGGCGAGGGCAGGGAGCAGGTTGACCTGATGCCCGTCTACCACCACACCCAGGCGAAGATTGAACCAACCCTGGCGGCTGTCGGTTCCCAGATCTCCGTACCAGTCGTCGCTCCTGGCCAGGCGATAGGGAAACGCCTCGGAAACAGAGATTTCCCAGCTCTCCGCTTCCAGCGCCGGAACGGAATTCAACATGAATTCCAGCCAGCCCTCGCGTGAGTGCGTCGCCGCGGGCAGGACCCGGGCAAGCCGTGCGCGCAACTGCTGCTCCATTGCGTGATTACGCGGAATCTCGTGGAGCACGCCGTCCATCATCTGGCGTACAGTGGCATAGGCATCGTGCAGCCTGGCACTCTCGACCGGTACACCGTTGTAGACAAAATAAAGTGCGGCCGAGGGACCCGCTGAGAGGGCAAGCCGTGCGGTCACGGATGATAGCGGCTGCTTGCGCACCGAGAGCGGCTGGATAAGGGGAAAATACTTCGCATCCGGCTCGCGCGAGATCTGCTCGTTCGTGTTTGCGATGTCCTCCGGAGGAACTCCCGGATGCGCCCAGTATCTGCGCACGAGTCTCAGAGGTTGTGTTGATTCGAGCGTTCCTGCCTCCGCCGTGGCAGGGTCGATATACGTCGGGGGATCGAAATCCGGGAATGCTTCCGCGCCAGTGTCGCAGCGCAATTGCTGATCGCCGTTGGGCAGGGCTTTCCAGCAAAAGACTGCCTGGCGTGTCTTTCCCATACGGAGGGCTTCCGTGGCCGGCGACCGCCAGAAACTCCGGCCTGTTGCGATAATTTGCCGCAACAGGCTTCCGGCGCTTTCTCCCGCGAGATCCCACTGGGTGTTGCTTCGGGTAGTGTTTGCGCCGTTGCTGGCCAGTGCTTTCAGGATGGCTTTGTCGCTATCGGTCACGTAGCGTGGAAATTCGGTGGCGCTGGGAGAAAGTCGCAGGACAAAAGGATGCATCCCTTCAGGCAGAGCGCTGCTTTCGGGCGTTGCGCGCTTTTCGGCAGTAGTGCGTCCCGCAGAGCCACTGGCCGCGGTCTGAGCCACCCACACCGATACCTGGAGGCCTCCACTGGGGGACGAGACCAACAGGTAGAGGAGATGCTGCGATTGGCTTGTCGCGCTTCGCACAGGTGCCGGCCGCGGTCTGGGCGAGTTTTCCGCAACATCGTGAAGAGCACGGGCAGCGTGGCTCGGGTTGCTTCGTTCCGCTGCAATGGATACGGCGACGATGTGAATGCAGGGGTTACGCTCGTTGCAGCTACACTCGCCCTCGAGTTTGCCGCCGGAGCGGCGGATGTATACTCGCGCCGAGCCTACAACACCCGTGAGCACCCCGCCGCCTTGCAGGACGCGCACCTCTCGTACGCTGCCGCCCGCGACAAGTTGCTCGCCGGCGGCGTAGAGACGATCGCCATACGTTTCTCGCAGGGGACTCGCCTGTGCCGTCGTTGGGATCACGCGTGTACGCTCGGCGAGCTTGCCGGACCTGCGAGCCGGGATACGCTCACCGCAGCGGCTGCTACGGCGATTCCCGCGGCCAACGTCAATGCGATCGTCGGACCTCGGCCGGGGCTGGCTCGAAAGACGATCGCCACCCCGGCGGCTCCAAGGGTTTGCCCTAACAATCGTGCCGTGGCGAGCATGCCGCCGGCGGCGCCGCTACGGGCACGGGGCGCCGACGCGATGAGTGTTCGGTTGTTGGGGGCTTGAAAGAAGCCGAATCCGAGACCGCACAGAGCCATGCGCCAGATGAGATCTCCCGAGCTGCGGTGTGTGGGAAGCAGCACGAGGGAGGCCAGGCCCAAAGCCAGCGCCAACAGGCCCGCGCTGCCCAACACTCCGGCCGGATGGCGGTCAGCCAGTCGACCCGCGAGAGGAGCGGCGATGGCGACCCCGACGGGCCAGGGCGTCATCAGGAGTCCCGTCTCAACAGCGCTGTGACCGACGCGCTGAATCTCGAACGGCAAGGCGACGAGTCCGGCGCTCTGGGCCATGAATGAGCAGATGGAAGTTGCCACCGAGAGGGAGAAGAGCCGGATGCGCAGCAGGTCGAACGGGATCAGTGGAGCAGAGTCCAGCCTGATTTCATAGCGTGCCAGGATGGCTCCGAGAATGCAGCTGGTCGCGATCTGCGCAAGGCCTGGCACGGTCGCCGAGTCTTGAGCCAACGACTGCAAGCCGCTGACCAGTAGAGCGAACGTTCCGGCCTGCAACACAACGCTGACGTAGTTGAATGGTCGCAATGTGCGCTCGGTCTCGGGGAAGGCATACAGCGCAATGAGTATGGTGGCCGCCCCCAACGGGACGTTGACCGCGAATAGCCACCGCCAATGCGCGATTGCCAGGATCGCGGAGGCGACGCTTGGGCCGGCCGCACCCGCCGCCGCTACGGCAAAGGCATTGATCCCGATTGCCCGTCCGAGCATCCGATGCGGATAGGTAAATCGAACGAGCGCCGAATTCACACTCATGATCCCCGCGGCCCCCAGCCCCTGAATGACACGGGCGATACTCAGCGTGGTGAGCGTTGGGGCCAGGGCGCATCCGAGTGAGGCAAAGGTGAAGACCGCGAGGCCATACTGTGAGACGCGCCGGTAACCCACGATCTCTCCGAGAGATGCGAGCGGGAGCAACGCGACGAGGATTGCGACCTGGTAAGAGTTCACCACCCAGATCGAAGCAGCGTCGCTCGTGCGGAAATCGCGTGCCAATGAAGGTAGAGCAACATTCACGACCGTGCTGTCCAGCACCGTCATGGTAATTGCCAGGATGATCGCGGCAATTGCCCAGTACCGCCGCGGAACTGGAACCCCATCGGCGGGCGAGAGCGTTGCCGAATGCGTTGAGCCGGAGCTGGGCATCAGTCAGTGTCCGGCAATGTGTCGCCCGATGCTTGGAGGCCGGGACGCGGGCGAGGCGGCCAAATTCGCCACGATTTCGTTGAAGCCCCGCGACGCGGTCCCATATTCGAATAGCACACGGCACCTTGCTCGTATCACTTAAGCCCTCATCCATTCTCACGGACCAATGCGAATCCGCCGCCTCACACCTCTGATCATATTGGGTCTTCTGCACCTGTACATTGGTGCCCGCCTGCTGCCGGATCTGTCCGTGCTCCCGGGTGTCCGGGCTGGTGGTGTCCTGTTTTTACTGACCTCTTGCGCGCTCATACTCGCAGGCATCCTGTCCCGATCGATGCAGTCCAGATCGGTGGGCGACAAGGTGGCCGCGGTCGGGTTGCTCGCAGTGAGTCTCTTCTCGTCGTTGTTCGTCTTTACTCTGTTGCGCGACCTGTTGCTCGTAGTCGCGATTGTCTCGTTGCCGGCCCGCTATGTACACAGGCTGGAGGGCGCGACAGCCCTGTTGACGGTGTCAATGGCAGCTTTTGTCACGCTGGTGGGATTTGTCGGCGCGCGCCGCCGTGCCCGCGTTGTCAGAGTCGAGGTCCCTCTCGCGAATCTGCCACGAGCCTTGCACGGTTTTTCGATCGCGCAGATCAGTGATGTGCACGTAGGGTCGCAGATCAAGAAAAATCATGTGGATGCGATCGTCGACGCCGTGAACAGCCTGAATGCTGATCTCATCGCGATGACGGGTGATCTGGTGGACGGCTCCGTACAGGATCTCGCCCCCCATACCGCTCCGCTGGGGCGGCTCACCGCCAGGCACGGGGCTTTTCTCGTGACTGGAAATCACGAGTACTATTCTGGAGCGGGTGCCTGGATAACGGAATTCCGGCGCTTGGGATTGCGGGTTCTGCTGAACGAGCACGTGGTCCTGCGACATCGCGGCGTACCTTTGGTGCTTGCCGGAGTGACCGACTACAGCGCCCATCACTTCAATCCTGCGGAGCGCAGCGATCCCGCCGCCGCCCTCTCGGGTGCGCCAGCGGATGCCGCGGCGAAGATACTACTCGCCCATCAGCCGCGCTCCGCGACGGCGGCTGCGAGCGCGGGCTTCGATCTTCAGCTCTCGGGGCATACCCATGGAGGCCAGTTCTGGCCCTGGAATCTGTTCGTGCGGTTCCAACAGCCCTTTACCGCCGGGCTGCACCGCCTCAACAATCTTTGGGTCTACATCAGCCGAGGCACCGGTTATTGGGGGCCGCCGAATCGTTTCGGCGCGCCCTCCGAAATCACCTTGGTGCGGCTGGTCGCTGCTGCTGAAATACCGGAGGCGCTTGCCGCGGCCTGACAGGACACCGCTGGCTTCGACAGACAGTGGATGCGTTCGACGTTGGAGAGGTCGTAGTCGATCACTCTTCGTGCGGAAATCCTTCGTTGGGCTCTTTGTCGGCGTCGCCGTGTTTGCCGTCGTCGGTGGGCCGATCGCGATAGTTGGAATCGTTACGGACCTGGCCTGTATTGCCGGGGTGACCGATGCGGCCGGAGGTGGGGTGTTTCGCGGCGCCTGGGCTCGTGCGGCCTCGCTCGGGTCCTTGGTCTGGTCTTTGCTCGCCCATGGGGCCTCCAAAAATGGCCATTGCTGAGCTATCCAACGCACGACAGGGGCTGTTCGTTGCGTTCGGCTCGGTAAGCGGCGCGAAACTTTTTCGCGCTCCGCCACGGGGCGATGAGATTACGAGTTCCAAGGCAGACAAAAGGGCTCAGGCGGCGATCAAGGCAGCGAGGGAAGGCGGTGTGGGCTGATGCCGGCCAGGTACTCCGAAATCACCTCACGGGTGACGGTTGCGATGAGCGCACGCGTCGGTGGCCGGCGCAAGTCAAACGTGAGCTCGATTTGAGCCCCTCTGCCGCGGGCACCCCGGTTGCAGATGTTGCGTGGATTGCGTCCTGGATACTGGTGGCCTTCGCAGGTCGCAGGAAAGCCCGCCTCGCTGAGCCGCTCGGTCAACAGCGCTCGGAGCTGGACATCCAATCCTCCGATGTAGGCTCGCGAGGAAGCTCCCTTGCAGCCATGTACGCCCAACACTACAGGATGCCGGGACGCGAGGGCGACGCAATCGGGGTGATCGAAGTTGTGGCTGGTGATGTGCAGATCGCGACTGCCGCCGCTCGACTTGAGCCCTTCGAAGGCAAAGAGGCTGTAATCCTCCCCCGCAATGAGGGCCGCAAGCTCCGAGGTGCCGAGCTCGATGCGGCCTCCGTGGGGCGCGATGATGAGCACTCCGGACTCGAGCCGCTCGAGCAGATTCACACGGTAGTCTGCGCCGGCGACCTCGCTGGCTGCCAAGGCTGCGAATGAGGAGTATTTGTCCAGCACCCTATAGCCACTTCGCCTTGCGGAACAGGTAGAAAAGATACCCGTCGATCGCGGTCATGACTGCCAGGCAGGCCGGATAGCCGTAGCGCCAATGCAGCTCCGGCATGTCCTGGAAATTCATGCCGTAGATGCCGGCGATCAATGTCGGAATGGCGACCAGCGCCGCATAGGCGGTCAGGCGCTTCATGGTCTCGTTTTCCTGCATCGCTATCATGGATAGATTGACCGAAGTGGCCGAAGTGACGGTATCGCGGTTGGATTCGATCATGCCGTTCAGTCTCTGCAGATGGTCGTAGATGTCGCGGAAATATTCACGCAGCCCGGCAAGTCTCGCCGGAACGCGCGCACCGGAAAGATTGGATACCCCTTCGAGCAGCGGCGCCACGGCGTGCTTCAGCGTCATCAGGCGCTGCTTCAACTGATACAACGCCAGAATGTTGGCCCGTGCCTGGACATCGGCGGTGAAAATGCGCTTTTCGATCTCCTCCAACTGGTCTTCGAGCTGGTCGAGGATCGGGAAGTAGCGATCCACGACTGCATCCATCAACGCATAAAGGACGTAGGAAGATCCAAAGCCCAACAGCTCTGGCTCGGCCTCACAGCGCTTGCGCACGTCGTCAAATCCCTTTTCGACACCGCTACGCACGGATAACACGTAGTTGGGGCCCGCGAAGATATCAACCTCGCCGACCCGCAGGTCAGGGGTGTCGATCTCGATCATATGCAGTACTGCGAACAGGCAGTCCCCGTACTCTTCGATCTTGGGCCTTTGGTGTCCTTGTTGGGCGTCCTCCACCGCCAGCGGATGCAGGTCGAACTGCTCGCGCATCTCCTCGAGCAACGCGATGTCCCGGTCGCGCATCGCGACCCAGACGAAGCAGCCTGGCCTGCAGACGTAGCTGTGAATTTCGGAAGCTGGAATATCTGCGATCTTCCGGCCATTTTCGTAGACGGCGCATCTGATCAGCATGAAGGGCCTGTTTTACCGCACTCGACCGCCACTCAGTCTAGCCGTTGCACCCGCTTACCTGATAGGGTGGCCGCCCATGGCAGCATTTCAACGTGAGATTCTCGTGCGGTTCGGGCACTGCGATGCCGCCGGGTGGGTGTTTTACCCACGTTACTTCGAGATGATCAGCGACTTCGTCGAGGACTGGTTCGAGGAGGGGCTCATGGCGAGCGCCCCAGGCCTGTTCCACCACAAGAATCTGTTGACGCCCTCGGTGCACTTTACGGTTGACTTCGTCAAGCCGACGCGTTACGGCGATCGCCTTACGTTCAATCTGTGGGTCTTGAAGGTGGGGCGCGCGTCCTGCGAGCTACGGATCGAGGCCTCCCTCGGAGGTGAGCTGCGCATGCGCGTGAGGCAGGTCCTGGTTTTCATCTCCTCGAATACCTCGCGTGCGACCGATATTCCACCGGAGTTGGTGAGCCGCATGCACCGGTTCGCCGCAGAGGAGGCTCCGGCCGGTCAGTAGCCGACTGTGAATCGAGCCCGGACGTGTCGCGGCGTTTCAACTTCGTCGATCATGGCCACCGCGTAGTCTTCATACGAAATCGAGCTTTTGCCGTCAGGGCCTGTCAACAGGGTGTTGTCTGAGAGCCGGAATTTTCCGGTGCGCTCGCCGGGGCCGATGAACGCGGACGGGCTGAGGAAAGTCCAGTCCAGATCGCTCACCTTGCGCAACGTATCCAGGAATACCTTGCCCGCCGACGCTTCGGACTTGTATTCAGCGGGAAAATAGGGAGCGTCCAGGAGTATCTGCCCGGGAGCGACTTCGAGGCTTGCCGCGCCTCCGACCACGAGGTAGCGTTTCACGGCGGTGCGCCGTACGAGCTCGATGAGCTGTTGGGGGTCGGTGTCCCGAAAGCGCAGTGAGCTGATGATCGCATCGTGATTCTTGAGGAAAGGCAGGAGCTCGTCGGGCTTGGTCACGTCTCCGGCAGTCGCGACCAGGCCTGGCCGCTTGGTCAATTTTGACGGATCGCGTGCGATCGCGGTGACGGCGTGGTGGCGATTCAGGGCCTCGTTGACCAGATGGACTCCGATATTGCCGGTGGCGCCGATGACTGCGATTTTCACTGGAGGTTGCCTTTCGAGCGTTCCGTCAGGAGACGATCGGCTGGGCTCGCCCGATGCGCCGCCGATCGATTCGGAGCATAAGGCCGGCCGGGCACGTTTCATAGATGGATCGGGTATGAGGACATGCGACGGTGCAGGCCGAGCCTGACCGTCGCCAGGGCATCAATGTGCGGTCTTCGCTCTGTAATGGAGAGCCGCGAGGTCGATATGTCAGGGTTTTGCGGTACATGACCCGAAGCGACGTTCAAAAGACACTGTTCCGCGATGTGCTCGCCGCATTCTTGCTCGCAAGTGCGATGGCTATTGGCGCGAAGGATAGCGTTACGGCGCACGCGCCGCCGTGGCCGGACACACCCGCGACGCGCGTGGAAGCGCTTGCATTACTCGAGACGTTGAATGCTGATCTCTTGAGCAACGACAGCGCGACGCTCACTCTCGATCGCTGGTGTGATGCGCACAAAATGGCGGAGCCGCCGAAAATCGCCGCCGAGCGCGTCCGGGATGAGGACAAAGAGCCGACCAACGAGGTCAGGCAACTGCTCGGTGTTGGGCCGATGGAGCCTGTTCGCTACCGCCATGTCAGGCTGCACTGTGGGGACCACGTGCTTTCGGAGGCAGATAACTGGTACGTCCCGGCACGACTCACGCCTGACATGAACAAGGTGCTCGATACGACGGATACGCCGTTCGGCCGCGCGGTCCAGGAGCTCCATTTCCATCGCCGGACGCTATCGGCGCGCTTGCTCTGGTCGCCACTTCCTGCTGGCTGGGAAATGGCGCGGAGCCTGCCTGCCGATGGGAAAGGAGAGCTGAAGGTTCCCCCGGAGACAATCCAACATCGAGCGGTGCTCACCTTGCCGGATGGGACGCCTTTCAGTGTGGTGGTGGAGACCTATACGGGACAGGTTCTCGATTTTCCGCCGCCGCCGAGACCTTAGCGCCGGGTTGGCATCCAGGGCATCCGGGGAATCGGGGCCAATCAGTCGGGGCACGTCCGCTGGAGCGGCCCAAAACGGCCAGCGGCGCGAGCATCGACTACAGCTTGAATACCGAGGCCGCCGTATCGCCAAAGCTCTCCCGTTCGGGCCATCTTGGGCAGAGTGCTTCGACGACCTGCATCAGGTCATCCAGCGCTTCGAAGGGATCACGGTTGTTGACCCATCCTTGCAGCTTGAAGGCGATCAGCCCTTCGGCGCTGACCACTCGCAGCGAGCCGAAGGGTGTCTGTAGTTCCGGCGCTGCGGCCAACAGTTGCCGCGCCACGGATCGATGTGCGTATAGGAAGTCAACGCGCTCGTCGCCGCGGAGATAATTGGCAGCATCCGCGCTACGATGGATACATTGATATCCGAGCGCCGTGAGAGCCGCGTCAACCGCTTCCGCCAGGTCTGCGTCGATTAGCAGGTCGACGTCTTGGGTTGCACGGACGACCTTATGAGGCGCCAACGCCAGTCCGCCGATCAGAGCGAAAAGGGTGCCCGTCTTGTGAAGGGCGGCGACAACCTCCTCGATTTGTTTGCCAAGGCGCGACAGTTCTCGGGTCATTCGTGAATTCTGCCGTTTTCCTCGGTCTTCATCCAGGGCGAGGGTGCGAGTGCGGGCGCAAGCCCGCGGGCTTGGTGGTGGCTTGGGCTACCTGTCCGTTGGGGTCCGGCTATAGCGCGCCCACGCCAGGGCTGGGAGTGATTTCGCGGGTGGAGTGTTCCCCGCCGAGCGGCCTGCCGAGCTTCGCAAATGCTATATTATCCGGGGTATTCGCGTCGCACGTCGCAGGGTCCCGCCATCCGAATCCTCTATCGTCGATTGTCAGCGCAAATGCTGTTGGCATTTGCGGGGTTGAGTGCGGCCGGCGCGGCTGTATGCACAGAAGCGCCCGGCACTCCCGAACACCATGAGACTGCAGGCCACTACAATCCGCTGCAGACGTTCGCGCCGCTCACGTTGCCGGAGCCGGTGAGTCGGTATCGGTCCTCGAACGGTGCACCGGGCCCGGACTATTGGCAGAACCGCGCGGATTACGAGATCCACGCGACGCTCGATACGGTGCATAAGGAGCTGAGTGCGACGGAGGTCATCACCTACACGAATCACAGCCCCGACGCCCTGCCGAGCCTCTGGCTGCAGCTCGATCAGAATACTTATCGGCCCGATGACCGCTCGGTTGCGGCCGATGAAGAATTGCGCAAGGAGTTTACCTGGGGCTATAGCCTTGATGATGTCTCTATCGAGACAAAGGGGCGGACGGCGAAGGTGGAATACGTGGTGTCCGACACGCGTATGCAGATCAGGCTGCCACGGCCGTTAGCCGCGATGAACGGAAGTATCCGCATCCATATCCGATACCACTACACCATTCCTGGATTGTTTGGCGGACGTACGTCGTGGACGACGACGAAGAATGGCGAAATCTATGACATCGCCCAGTGGTATCCGCGCATGGCGGTCTATGATGACCTCCATGGCTGGGACACGCTGCCCTACATGGCTCAGGAGTTTTATCTCGAGTACGGGAGCTTCGATTACTTCGTGACCGTTCCGTCCGGCATGCTCGTTGCGGGCAGCGGCGCGCTACAGAATCCGGAACAGGTGTTGACAGATGCGCAGAGAGCGCGCCTGAGCCAGGCGCGCACCAGCGACAAGACAATTGCGATCAGAACTGCGGATGAGGTCGCGGATGCCGCGAGCCGGCCCCCTGGCGAAGGGACCCGGACGTGGCATTTCCGCATGGATAACACGCGCGATGTCGTTTTCAGTGCGTCTCGGGCCTTTATCTGGGATGCCGCCCGCATCAGGCTTCCTCGCAATGGAGCCTCGCTCGCCATGTCCTTCTATCCGGTGGAGAGCGCCGGTGATGCCGCATGGGGGCGGTCGACCGAGTATCTGAAGCACGCGGTGGAGGAGTTCTCCCGGCGTTGGTTCCCTTATCCGTATCCGGCTGCCGTCAACGTTGCCGGAGGCTCATCGGGGATGGAGTATCCCGGAGTGTTGTTCGACGGCATCCCCGACAAGGGCAAGGAGTTGTTCTGGATCACTGCGCACGAGATAGGCCACACCTGGTTCCCCATGATCGTGGGCTTCAACGAAAGGCGCAATGCGTGGATGGACGAAGGATTCAACACCTTCATCGATATCTACGAGTCGGATGCTTTCGACCATGGCTCTTACGGGCCCAAGCGCGACCCAGAATACGCCCCGGGTGGAGGAAACCCCGTGGACGAGATCCTGCCTGTCCTCGCCGATCCCGCGGCCCCGATCATCATGACGCGCGCGGACGCCATACTCGAGAAGTACCGTCATCCCGTGACCTACTTCAAGTCCGCTCTGGGTCTGGTGTTGCTGCGTGAGCAGATCCTTGGCCCGAAGCGTTTCGACTGGGCTTTTCGCCAGTTCATTCGCGAGTGGGCTTTCCGCCATCCGGCGCCTTCCGATTTCTTTCGCGCCATGGAGAGCGAGGCCGGCGAGGATCTGAGCTGGTTCTGGCGCGGCTGGTATTTCAACAACTGGACGCTCGATGTGGCGGTCAGGGCCGTGACGTATCAGGACGGCAATCCGGCCAGGGGTGCGCTGTTGACTTTCCAGAATCTGGACCCGCTGGTACTTCCGGTGACGGTCGATGTCGAGTTCACGGATGGCAGCCGTCAGCGCATGCGCCTGCCCGTGGAGACCTGGATACTGAGATCCGTGGCCACGTTGCACATCGACAGCACTCAGCCAGTCAAGTCAGTGATAGTCGATCCGGACCATCTCATTCCTGACAAGGACCGGACCAACAACGTCCTGATTGTAAAGTGAGATCGCTCAGTCGGGGAAACCCACCCCCGACAGCCGCGCGCACTCGGCTAGTAGCTTGTCTTGAATAGCGGGATTCGACGCGGCGGGGTCGGCCGCACGACGTTTCATGTGATAGAAGTACTGGCCGCTGACTCTTGCGGCCGGTTCGTCGCTGGTCGCCAGCCACACCTGGGTTTTTGGCCCTTCACTCAGATCATCCGGGGCTCCCGGTCCTCCCATTTTGGTCGGCACCCAGCCGGGCTCCAAGGCATTGGACAGAACGTCCAGCCACCTTCTTGCGACCGCGAAGGCCAGAATGACGTCGTGCAGCTTGGTGTCGGCATAGGCGCTGGAGCCATTCCAGGGACGTTCCTTCCAGAGAAGGTCGCTCAGGCTGGGGTCACCACCGCGATGCATGCCGGAGCTGATGTAGACGAGGCGTTTCGGTTTGTTGATGAGCGCTGTCAGTATGTAAGGCGCAAGAGTGTTCACGGCGAACACGTGAGGAAGGCCGTCGACTGTCTCGATGCGTCGGCGCTCGCGGTAGCCGATGGCCGCATTGTGGATGATCGCATCGAATTTCCCGAGGCCATTGACCTGATCGGCAACGTCCTGCGTCTCTCGAATACTGGATAGGTCTCCCACGACCGCCGTCTCCGCGCCGGGAACGGTGCTGAGTGCGTCCGATGCACGTTCGCTGCTGCGCGCGTGCAGGACCACGCGATGGCCATCTGCCACCATGAGACGGGCAGCCATCTGCCCCAGACCGTCGGCGGAGCCCGTAACGAGAATGCGTGCCATGTGATTGCTTCCTTCAGCTCAGCGGAGGCCGGTAAACTCGCTGCCAGCAACGAATAACCGCAGACCGCCTGCCATAGCAAGGGGGAATATTCCGTATGAGTCGAACGATCGGATCCGTTTGGGCGAACCGGGCCCGCGCTATTGCCGTTTTCTTCATGGCCACCGCTATGACCTCGTTGGGGGTGGCCGCGTTGGAGCCTGGAGCGCAAACCTCGGGAGCCGACCTGGCGAAGCTCAAGGCGGTCGTCAACGGAGACCAGCGCCCCGCAGCCGATAAGGCACGCGACAAATACCGCCATCCCGTCGAGACACTCGCCTTTTTTGGCATTCGGCCGAATATGACGGTCGTGGAGCTGTGGCCTTTCGGTGGGTGGTACACGGAGATCATTGCTCCTTACGTCAAGGACAAGGGGACCTACTACGCGGCTGCCATGGATCCGAGCTCGAACGATCGGGAGGACAAGGAGTACAACGGGAAGTTGAAAAGCTTGCTGGACTCGCGCCCGGATCTCTATAGCGGGGTCAAGTGGTCGGTGTTGGCCAAGGGCAAGTATGAGCTGGCGCCGGACGGCTCGGCTGACATGGTGGTGACGTTTCGCAATATCCACAACTGGGTGTGGACGGGTGACGAAAAGGAGGTTTTCGCGGCTGCCTTCCGTGCGCTGAAGCCGGGCGGAATCCTCGGAGTCGAGGAGCATCGTAACAACGATCCCAATGCCAAGCCGAAGCGGGGTGACGCTTACGTCGGGGAGGACTACGCGATCGGCCTGATCGAGTCGGTGGGGTTCAAGCTGGCAGGGCGTTCCAACATCAACAACAATCCCAAGGACACGAAGGACTATCCGCGCGGCGTGTGGACCCTGCCGCCTACTTTCGCCCTGGGGGAAAAGGACCGCGCCAAGTATGCGGCCATCGGGGAATCGGACCGCTTTACGCTCAAGTTCATGAAGCCCGCGACCTGACGAGTCTACTGGAGGAGGCTTGCAGCTACTTCCGAAGAGGGAGGTGCAGCCATGGAATATCCGTCAGCATTGCGCCCCGGCTATGACGATTCCTTTTTCCGTTCTTGATCTCTCCCCGGTCGTAGAGGGAGGTACCGTCGCCGAGGCGTTGCGTAATACGCTCGATCTCGCGCGGCACGCGGAGCAGTGGGGATATAGGCGCTACTGGCTGGCCGAGCACCACAACATGACCGGTATCGCGAGCGCCGCCACAGCGGTGGTGATCGGTCATGTCGCGGCAGGTACGAGCACGATTCGTGTCGGCTCCGGTGGGATCATGCTGCCCAATCATGCGCCCCTGGTCGTGGCGGAGCAGTTCGGCACCCTCGAATCGCTGTTTCCAGGACGCATCGACCTCGGACTAGGGCGTGCCCCGGGGACTGACATGGAGACCTCCCGGGCGCTACGGCGCGACCTGGCGACAAACGCCGAGCGATTTCCACAGGACGTTCTCGAGCTGCAGGCATACCTCGATGACGTGCAGCCGGGGCAGCGGATACGTGCCGTGCCGGGAGCAGGCCTGAAAGTGCCGTTATGGATACTGGGTTCCAGCCTGTTTGGCGCACAGGTGGCGGCGATGTTGGGTCTGCCGTTCGCGTTTGCATCCCATTTCGCTCCCGATGCGCTGATGCCGGCTCTCGAGATCTACCGCCGGCATTTCAAGTCTTCACGGCAGCTCGACAGGCCGTATGTAATGGTTGCCGCAAACATCATCGCCGCGGATACTGACGCGGAAGCACGCCGCCTGTTCACATCGTTGCAGCAGTCATTCATCAAGCTACGGCGCGGTATGCCAGGCAAGATGGCGCCGCCCATTGACGACATCGCCACCTGGGCCGATCCGGCGGAGCTGGCGGGCCTGAGGCACTCACTCGTGTATTCGTTCGTCGGTGCCCCTGACACGGTTGCGCGCGGTGTGCAGTCGTTCTTGCAGATGACTCAGGCGGACGAGCTCATTGTCAGCGGCCACATATTCGACCATACGGCACGACTATACTCATACGAGCTGGCCGCCCGTGTGCGGGATACGCTTACCTGACACTGACACGGTCAGCCCGGCGGTGAGAGTTATCCGCTCTTGAGGGCGTCGACTTCGCTCAAAGCTTCCCGTGCGACCCGCGTGGCGTCTATTCCCGCCGGAACGCCGCCGTAGATGGCCACCTGGAGCAGCACCGCGCGGATTTCATCGCGGGTCGCGCCGTTGGTCAGAGCGCCTTTGACGTGTAGTTTCAGCTCGTGGGGGCGATTGAGTAGACTGAGCATCGCGATGTTGATCAAGCTCCGGTCGCGACGCGAGAGAGTGGTATCGCTCCAGACCTCACCCCAACAGTATCGGGTGACGAGCTCCTGTATCGGGCGGCTGAAATCGTCTGCCTGGGACAGCGATTTTTCCACATAAGCGTCTCCGAGAACCGCCTTACGGATCGTCATGCCTTTGTCATAGGTGTCATCGCTCATTCGTCGGACCTCCTGTACGCGAGTATCCATGCCGGTGGTGGCAAGTGAGGCACACCTTCTGGAAACTTAATCGCCCGCCCGCGGTCTGTTGTCGGAAGCTTGGCCGCTGACGGCGGACTTTGGCCGCAGCGGTTTCGGAGGACAGCTGCCCACGAATTTTCATCACTGTCGGGCCGTTCACCCTAATCATTTTACAGAAGTCCTAGAATACCGGGCATGACGTTTCGATACCGTTCCGTGCTCGCGGCCACGGCTGTAGCTGTCGCGAATGCCATCACGGCTCTTGCCGATCCCGCGCCCTTCGACCTGGCGGGCCCAACTCTCGACGTCAAGGTCACCCGCGGGGAGGAAATACTACCGATCTCGGAGGTCCCCAATCTCGCTCCCGGCGATCACCTGTCAATCAAAGCCGATTTTCCAGCGACCCAGTCAGAACACTATCTGCTTATCGCAGCGTTCCTGCGTGGGGCCACCAACCCGCCCCCGAGAGACTGGTTCTTCAATTGCCAGACGTGGAGTCCCAAGTGCGCCAAGGGTCTGAGCATCACGGTGCCTCAGGAGGCTCAGCAGGTATTGCTGTTCCTTGCGCCCGAAACGGGCGGGGACTTGAGGACGTTGGTGAATGCAGTGCGCGGCCGGCCTGGCGCGTTCGTGCGGACCTCGCAGGACCTCAATCAGGCCACGTTGGACCGGTCGAGGCTGGAGAAATACCTCACGGCCGTTCGCGCCCTGAACGCCTCTGATCCGGCGAAACTCAAGCAGGCGGCTCCTTTGCTCGCGCGCAGCCTGGCCATCAAGGTGGATGAGAAGTGCCTGGACAAGATCCCGGAGCTGCAGGCCCCGTGTCTGATGCAGGGGCAGGCCTCGCTGATTCTCAACGACGGACATAGCACGTCCATCGTGGAGGCCCTGACGACAGGCCCAGCGGCGGATCTGGCCATGGAGGCGAGCTTCACGCCGCAGTTGAGTTATGGCTATTACAGTCCGTACATCGCCTCGGTTCTCGACATCGCGAAGATTTTCGACTCGTTCCGAACGGCGCAGTATCAGTACATCCCGGCTTTGGGCTCTCCGCAGGGCGAGTCGCTGGCGCTGACGCTCAATACGCCGCCATCTTTCCACAATCCGAAATCCGTGCTCGTGACGGCGCTTCCCGCGGTCGAGCAGCAGCAACTGCCGCCGCTGCACGCTGTGGATCCGAAGGAATTTTATTGCGCGCGGAAGACTTCGTTGGTTTTGCCAGTGGAGGGCGCGCCACTGGTGTTCTCGACCAGCTACGCGCACGACGTGAAGCTGAGTCTCACCGGCAAGGATGGCACGAAGATCGATCTGCCTGCCCGCGCGGATGCCGAGCAGGGTGGCTTTGTGGTCGACACCGCCGCTCTGGGCAAGGCCGCACTCGGCGACAGCATTCGTGGCTCGCTGCATGGATATTGGGGCTTCGAGCCTTACGAGGGGCCGACCTTTCAGCTTGCCAACGCACACGCGCAGCCTTGGTCGGTGGAGTCGAAGGATGACGCCGCGCTCATCGTGGGGCGCGAGGGCACCATTCACCTGCAATCCGCCAGCGTGAGTTGTGTAGACAACATCATGTTGAAGGATCCTGCCGGGAAGGAGCTCACGGCGGAATGGAAGACGGTGAAGCCCAACGAGGTGGAGGTGAAACTTCCGCTGCAGGAGGCCAAGCCGGGCGCCTTGACTCTGTTGGTGAAGCAGTACGGGGCGGGTGATCCACAGACGGTGCCTGTGCATGCCTTCGCGGAAGCCGGTCATCTCGACAGCTTTTCCATCCATGCCGGCGATGCACAGGGCGTTCTGAAGGGAACCCGGCTCGACGAGGTTGCCAGCCTCGAGCTGCACGGCGTGCAATTTCTGCCAGGGACACTCGTTACTCACCAGGCTTCCGATGAGCTCACGCTGATCGCACAGGACGTGGGTGCTGCCGCCGCTTTCAAGCAGGGTGAGGTGATCAGCGCAAAGGCCACTCTGAAGGACGGTCGCGTGTTCTCGCTCAGCACCCCGGTCGCGGCTCCGCGGCCCAGTGTGAAGTTGCTCGGCAAAAGCGTGCAGCTTTCGTCTTCGAGCGCCGATAGCAACATCGAGCTGAACAATGAGGATGAGGTGCCGCAGGATGCCAAGCTCACTTTCTCGGTGCGCACCGTGCAGCCTGCCGCATTCTCTTTCGATCAGAAGATCGAAGTCGCAACCGTCGATGAGTCGTTCTCGACCACTCTCGCGCTCAACAACGGGGGCATCACGCTCGAGAATTCAAAAGTAGCGGTGGCCACGCTGGATCCAGCCAAGGCCTTCGGATCTTCGGCCTTTGGACCGTTGCAATTCCGTGTGATTGCCAACGGCGTGCCGGGAGACTGGCAGCGGCTCGCCACTTTGGTGCGTCTGCCGCTGTTGAAGGAGCTCAAGTGCCCTGCGACCGCGGAATTGGCGTGCAAGCTCTCCGGGGCCAATCTTTTCCTGGTCGACTCTGTTTCCAGCGACCCGAAGTTCACGCACCCGGTGCAGGTACCGGACGGTTTCCCAGGCTACTCCATGCCCGTACCGCATCCGACCAACGGCAATCTGTACGTCAGGCTGCGCGACGATCCCTCTGTTATCAACTTCACGACCTTGGGAGCGCAGGCATTGCCGCCTACATCGGACGAGGCGGCTCGCGCGCCAGAGAGGCAGGCGGCGCATTCTGACCCGGAGCCGGCTCCGGCACCTGCTCCTTCGTCCAATGGCGGGGGCTCGAAGCCAGCAGTATTGAGCAGTAGCTCGAGCGACAGTACGTCAGCGCAGCAGTCGCTCGCCATGCCTCCAACCGCAGCGGCTCCTCCGGCTCCGGCCCCAACAGTATCCGCCGTACCAACATCAACGGTGGCGCCTGTTGTCTCGCCATCGGCGCCGTCACCTGCACCTGCACCAACGTCAACGGCTGGGATCGGCTCTCCCGGGCGGGTGGTAACGGTCGCTGCATCGCCGGCGGCGCCCAAGCCTGCTGTCGAGGCTCCGGCGCCCGGCACACCCGCTCACGCCGTGACGGGAGCCGACGCGCCCTGAAGGGGTGAAAAGACCGTTTTTGCATTCGGCCTCAACCGTAAGGCCGTGGTTCTGGCCTGGCCAACTCCTGGCCCGCCCACCGGGTGAAGATTTGCCGCACGGCGACCCTCCCGGTGCCGATTTTTGCCCGGGACGCCGGTACCGTAGCTACCAGGGTCGATTCTCGCGCGGTGGCCCTTTTTCCTTAATCCATGCCACGCCAAGCGTGCCATCTATCCATCGAACTGTGGTCTATAATGTGGATCGCTACCCACATTAGATTCCACAGTCATGAAGACCATTCAAATGACCATAGATGATCGGCTGCTGAGACTGGTCGACAAGATGAGCCGAGCAAGGAATACGACCCGATCAGCATTCATCCGCGATGCGCTCGAGGCGGAGATCCGCCGCGCTCGAATTCGGGAGGAAGAAACGCGCCATGCGGAAGGGTACGCGTGCAAGCCTGTCACTCCGGGTGAATTTGACGTCTGGCTCAATGAACAGGACTGGGGCGCTCGATGAATAGAGGAGACGTGTGCTGGTATGCCTTCAAGGCGCCTGACAAGAGGAGACCTGTCCTTATCATGACGCGTGACTCCGCGATTCCCGTATTGCACTCAGTGACGATAGCTCCCATCACCACGACGATCCGCAGCATACCTACCGAGCTGGTGCTGACCGAGGAAGATGGCCTTCCAACTACCTGCGCGGCCAATTTCGATAACATCCAGACAGTCCCGAAAGGCAGCATCGGTGACCGCATCACCCGCTTGACCGCGAAAAGAATGAAACAGGCGACCGCGGCAGTTTCATTTGCTCTCGGGTTTGACTCGGAGTAACTGCCACCTCCGCGAGGCGCGCAAGGCGCGAGTATCAAGTCATGTCCTCAGCCGCGCGGCATGTTGGTATCCGGCTGCTGCGCGGCGGTTGTTTGCGCCACGTCGGCAAACCCGGGCTTGGTGGCGCTCAGGATTTCCAGCGCCGAGGCACGGTCCGCGGGGGATATGTGCGCGTAAGGCCCGCTCTGGTCGCGGCCGCTCAGGACTTCCGCGAGACGGCGGTAGACATACTCCTTCGCGTATGTGGGTAGGCCTTCGAAGCCGACAGAGTAGACCATATAGCTCAACGGGTAACGGAACAGCCGGGTCGTCAGATCCAGCTCGCGAAGGGAGCGTCCGCGAGGGTCGTGGGGGCCCTGTGCCTGGAACCAGCGGTCGAATCCGGAGTTGCC
>CAZBTV010000091.1:0-29295 GCA_964494895.1 uncultured Steroidobacteraceae bacterium
TGCCCAGACATTGATGCCGGACACCCTCCAGCACGTCAATGTTGTCGAAATTGCGTATGTCCGTGCTCACGCGCGCACGTGTCGATGGCGGCCAACCAGTGCTGTTTGAGCCGTGGCTCGAGAAACGAGGCCTCGAACGAATTGCGGGCGAGTGTGGTCAATTGCGCCGGTGTCAGGCCGAGCCCGGTCTCGATCGCCAGGAAATTCTCCAGAAGATAGCCGCCGAAGTAGGCGGGATCGTCGGAGTTGATGGTGACGCAGGCTCCGCGCTCGAGCAGGCGCTTGAGGTTGTGAGCTTCGATCCGGTCGAAGACCTTCAACTTGACGTTTGAAAGTGGACAGACCGTCAGAGGCATCCGCTCGCGCACCAGCCGCTCCACCAGCTCAGGACTCTCCTCGCTGCGGACGCCGTGATCGATGCGTCGGACTTTCAGGATATCCAGCGCTTCGTAGATATATTCAGGGGGGCCTTCCTCACCTGCATGCGCTACGGTGAGCAGTCCCTCGCGGCGGGCTCGGTCGAAGACGGTCGCGAATTTCGAGGGTGGGTGCCCTCGCTCGGACGAATCCAGGCCAACGGCGGCAAAAGCGCTCTTGTAAGGAAGCGCCTCTTCCAATGTGCGCATCGCCTCCGCCGCGCTCAGGTGGCGCAAAAAACACAAGATCAGGCGGTTCGTAATGCCCAACGTCTTTTGCCCGTCGCGCAGGGCTGCAGTAATCCCCTCGAGCACCGTGGCAAGGGCGACACCGCGCCCGGTGTGGGTCTGCGGATCGAAGAAGATCTCGACGTGTACCACCCCTTGCTCATGCGCTTTGCGCAGATAGGCCTGTGTCAGAGCATGAAAGTCCTCAGCGTCGCGCAAGACACTGGCGCCCGCGTAGTAGATATCCAGAAAGGACTGCAAGTTCGAGAAGCTGTAGGCGGCACGGAGCTGCTCGACCGTGGCGTAAGGCAATGTGATGCCGTGTTTTTGGGCCAGCCGGAACGCGAGCTCAGGCTCCAGTGTGCCCTCGATATGCAGATGCAGTTCCGCCTTGGGTAGTGCCCTCAGGTATTCTGCCGCGGAGCTCATCAGTGGGGCGCCTCCAGGAAACGTGTGTCGTTCAGCCGCATCGCTTATGGGCGGAAGTTTGCAACGGGTGTGCCATAGTGCTTAGGATCGGTGGCAATGGGGCAACTGACAACTCATGTTCTCGACATCAGCGCGGGCCTGCCGGCGGCGGGCTTGGCGATCGACGTCCATGAATGGCTTTCAGAGGCGCCCGCGCTGATTGCAACGATGGTCACCGGCAGGGATGGTAGAGCGCCGGCACCCCTGGTGTCCGGTGCGGCGTTCCGCGCCGGTCGCTATACACTGACATTCCATGTCGCGACGTATTTCCGGGCTCGGGGTGTGATCCTGCCGGAACCGGCCTTCATCGAGGATGCCGTGATCCATATCGGCATCGCCCATCCCGACCAGCACTATCACGTCCCGCTGTTGATCGCGCCATGGAGCTACTCAGTATACCGAGGCGGGTAGCATGAGCGGTGTGCGCTTCCTCCTCGACGGTCAATTAGTGTGCGCCGAAAACGTGTCGCGCACCACCACGGTGCTGGAGTTTCTGCGCGAGGTGCTTCATCGCACGGGTACCAAGGAAGGCTGCGCCGAGGGAGATTGCGGGGCCTGTACGGTCGTGTTGGGAGAGCCCAGCCCGGACGGTAGCCGGATAGAGTATCGGGCGGTTAATTCCTGCATACGGTTTTTGCCAACGATTGACGGCCAGGAGCTCGTGACCGTCGAGAGTCTGTTGGCCTCGGACGGTGGGCTGCATCCTGTGCAGCAGGCAATGCTGGATCATCACGCCTCGCAGTGTGGCTTTTGTACTCCTGGCTTTGTGATGTCGCTTTTCGCGCTGTACCTGCGGACCGACGCTCCCACCCGTGAGCAGGTACTTGACACCTTGTCCGGAAATCTGTGCCGTTGCACAGGGTATCGTCCAATCATCGAGGCGGGCATGCGCATGGGAGAGTACCCCGTACCGCCTCATTGGAATCGCGAGACACCGGCTCTCGCCGCCCGCCTGGCCGCACTGCGGGCGCTCCAACGTGACGAGCCATTGCGCATCCCGGGCTTCTTCGCTCCGCGCACGGTGGATGAGCTTGCAACGGAGCTCGAAAGCAATCCGGACACGCTGGTGCTCGCCGGCGGCACGGATATCGGGTTGTGGGTAACCAAACAGCTACGTGACCTGCCGCCCGTCGTGTACGTTGGCGCGGTCGCGGAGCTCAAACACATTCGCCGAACCTCGGAAACACTCGAGATCGGGGCGGCCGTTCCGCTCACGGATGCCTGGCGTGCGCTCGTCGCGAATTTTCCAACACTCGAGGAGATGGCGCAACGCTTCGGCTCGCCGCCGGTACGCAACTCGGGGACGCTCTGTGGGAATCTTGCGAACGGCTCGCCGATCGGGGACTCTCTGCCCGTACTGATTGCCTTGGGTGCGGAGCTGGAGTTGCGTCGCGGCTCGCGCACGCGCCGCCTGGCCCTCGAGCGCTTCTATCTCGGCTATCAGCATACGGCACTGGAGCCCGGCGAATTCGTATTGTCGGTGAAGGTGCCTATATCTCGCGAGGCGTGTTGGATAGCGGCCTACAAGGTTTCGAAGCGCTTCGATCAGGACATCTCCGCGGTCGCGGCTGCCTTCGCCGTTGAGGTGAAGGAGGGTCGCGTCATTGGCGCCCGGATCGCGTTCGGTGGCATGGCTGCCACTGCAGCGCGCGCTCCGGCGGTCGAGCGTGCCTTGGCCGGTGAGGCCTGGACGGCGGCCAGCATCGAAGCCGCAGCGGAAAAGCTCGCCGAGGATTTCACACCTTTGACAGACATGCGGGCCAGCAGCGCTTACCGGTTGCGTGCCGCGGGCAACCTGTTACGTCGGTTCTATATGGAGCACGGCGGATCGGCGGCTCCGACGCGGACCGCGGATCTCCTTCCAACATCGGCCTGACGTTATGTCTGTACGTCATGAAAGTGCGCATCTACACGTAAGCGGCCGGGCGCAGTATACCGATGATATTCCGCTGCCAGCCAACACGCTGCACGCGGCGTTTGGGCTCAGCACTATCGCGCACGGACACATTCGGGCAATGGATCTAGCGCCCGTTCGGGCCGTGCCGGGAGTAGTCGCTGTGGCGAGTGCGGCCGATGTTCCCGGTGAGAACAACTACGGTAGCGTAGTACATGACGATCCGATCTTCGCGCCGGGTCTGGTTGAATACGCCGGTGCGCCCGTATTCGCTGTCGCGGCCAACAGCTATACGATTGCAAGAAAAGCCGCACGTTGCGCTCGGATCGATTATGAGCCGTTGCCTGCCATCCTGGACATCCGTGCGGCCCTGGCCGCGGGTGCGACGGTACTGCCGTCCCAACACCTCACGCGAGGCCGGCCTCGCGAAGCCCTCGAGCACGCGCCGCACCGGCTGCGAGGGACCGTGCACATCGGCGGCCAAGACCATTTCTATCTGGAGGGGCAGATTGCCATCGCCGTCCCGCAAGAGGACGGAGCCATGCTGGTCCATAGCTCGACGCAACACCCATCGGAAGTGCAACAGATTGTCGCGCGCGCTTTGGCGAAGCGCGCAAACCAGGTCACAGTCCAATGTCGGCGTATGGGAGGGGGGTTCGGAGGGAAAGAGACACAGCCCGCCCTGATCGCGGCCGCGGCGGCCGTGCTGGCATATAAAACCGGCAGGCCGGTGAAGCTGCGGCTCGACCGGGATACCGACATGCTCATGACCGGCAAACGGCATGATTTTCTTGCCGACTACGAGGTGGGCTTCGACGCAAGCGGGCTGATCCTGGGGCTGTCCTTGATGCTGGCTTCGCGGTGCGGCTACTCGGCGGACCTGTCTGGACCGGTGAATGACCGGGCAATGATGCATATCGACAATGCCTATTTTCTGGAAAACGTCGCGATCGTGTCGCATCGTTGCAAGACGCACACGGTTTCCAACACAGCGTTTCGCGGCTTCGGTGGTCCGCAAGGCATGTTGGTGATCGAGCAGGTTGTCGACTCGATCGCACGCACTCTGGGAATGGACCCGCTCGATGTGCGGCGTCGTAACTTCTACGGAACAACGGATCGCAACATCACGCACTACGGCCAGCGGGTCGAAGACAATATCATCCGCACGATCGTCGACCGCCTCGTCGAGACCAGCGCCTATGGCGAGCGCCGCAAGCGTGTTGCGCAGTGGAATGAGACCCAGCCACTCGTGAGGCGTGGCATCGCCTTGACGCCGGTGAAGTTCGGTATCTCTTTCACCGCAACGATGTTCAACCAGGCGGGTGCGCTGATCAACGTCTACACCGACGGGACCGTGTTGCTCAACCATGGCGGCACGGAGATGGGTCAGGGCTTGTTTACCAAAGTGGCGCAAGTCGTGGCGAACGAGCTCGGGTTGCCCCTGGCGGCGATCCGGGTATCGGCGACAGACACCTCGAAGGTGCCCAACACGTCGGCGAGCGCCGCTTCCGCGAGTGCGGATCTGAACGGGAAGGCCGCTCAGGCGGCGGCACAGACTATTCGAGGTCGCCTCGCGCGCTTCGCCTCCGAGAGCTTCGCAGCTTCGGAAAGTGAAATCAGCTTCCGGGAGGGCCAGGTTTTCATCGGGTCCCGGCGGGTGCCGTTCGCTGAGCTCGTGCAGCAAGCCTATCAGGCGCGTATTTCGCTGTCGGCTACTGGATTCTACCGGACGCCCAAAATCGAGTATGACAAGAACACTCTCCAGGGGCGCCCGTTCTTCTACTTCGCGTATGGGGCGGCTGTCAGCGAGGTCGCCGTCGATACGCTCACCGGCGAGACGCAGTTGTTGCGAGTCGACATCCTCCACGATGTGGGTCGGTCCCTGAACCCCGCGATCGATTCAGGCCAGATCGAAGGCGGGTTTCTCCAAGGTGTCGGCTGGCTCACCTCGGAGGAGCTCTGGTGGAATGACCGAGGCGAGCTGCGGACGCACGCGCCTTCGACCTATAAGATCCCGACCGCGCGCGACTGGCCCCAACAGTGGCAAGTGCAGCTTCTGGAAGGCCATGCGAACGTGGAAGAGACCATCTACCGTTCCAAGGCGGTGGGCGAGCCACCCTTGATGCTCGCGATTTCCACCTTCCTCGCGATACGCGATGCGATTGGAAGTCAGGAGTCATCGCTTGTATTGCCGGACCTGGTCGCGCCGGCTACGCCGGAAGCAGTGTTGCGTTGCCTCGACTCCGTGAGGCTCGGGGCGAAGGTATGCCGTGGCTCACCAGTGGCTGCGGAGGCCGAAGGATGAGCCGGCTGCCCCGTGACTGTCTGCCCGCTTTGTCCCAGCTCTTGCAGCGGGAGCCGGCTGTCGTGCGCATCGTGATCGCTGAAGTGCGTGGCTCGGCGCCGCGGGAGCCGGGCGCGTTCATGCTGGTCGGACGTGACTGCGTGGAAGGGACGATAGGAGGTGGCAGACTCGAGTGGGAGTCCGTCGCTTCGGCTCGTGAGCTGTTGAGTGAAACCCAGGTCACTGCGCGGCTGAAAAGAGTGGTGCTTGCGGCTGATGTCGGGCAGTGTTGTGGCGGCGTGGTCGGGGTGTGGTTGGAGCGTTTTACGCGCACGGATTTCGAGACGCTCCGGCTTGCGATCGATGCGGGCGCGCGTGGCCCCGCCGTGTTGAGGAGCACCATCAACGGAGTCTCGGTAGAGCGCCATCTGATGCGTGAGATCGACGTAGCAGAGCCTTCTTCGAGCTGCGCAACGGTCGGGTTCGGTCCCATGGCCGACGCAGCGGATCGACTGTTGTGTGCAAGTCGCGATCGGAGCCATCCTTGCGTGCTACGCAACGACGCGGGCGAGATTTCCCTGTTGGAGCGGTTGGATGATGCTTTTCCGCAGCTATGGCTTTATGGGGCCGGGCACGTTGGGCAAGCGTTGGCTCGCATACTGATGGAGCTGCCGCTACGGCTCGTCTGGCTCGATTCTCGCGCGGAGATGTTCCCGGCCACGGTTCCGGAAGGCGTGCGGATCCGGTGTGATGCGGATCCGTTGGCGACTGTGGCTGCTGCGCCGGCGGGGGCTTACTTTCTGGTGATGACCCACAGTCACCCGTTGGATTATGCGTTGTGTCAGGCAGTTTTACGCCGGAATGACTTCGCCTGGCTGGGGCTCATAGGTTCCGGGAGCAAAGCCGCCCGATTCCGTTCGCGTCTGGCGCGAGAGAAGCTGGACGCTGAGGTGATTTCGCGCCTGGTTTGTCCGATCGGCATTGCGGGCATCGAGAGCAAGTGGCCGGCCGCTATTGCGGTTGGAGTCGCGGCTCAGGTCATGCAACTGATTTCGGCCGGGGCCGCGGAACCAGAACGATGGGGCAGGCCCGAGCGGCAGACGCGCGAGCGGCGCGAGGGGCTTGGTCTGTCAGAAGGGCTTCAGCGATCACAGGCGCCTGGGCGCCCAGCGGACCCGTCACGATCGACAGGGGTAGCCGAGTGCTCGCCTGAGAATTGCTCGAGGTGCGGGGTGAGCGCTTCGTGACCGATTACCTGTTGGACTGGTGTGGTCTGCTGGTGCGATGGCTGCATATCGTCGCGGGCATCGCCTGGATCGGCTCCTCGTTCTATTTTGTGTGGCTGGACAACTCGCTGGAGCCTCTGGGGGCGCGGGAGCCTCCCGATCCCCGAGTTGCGGGGGAATTGTGGGCCGTTCACGGTGGAGGGTTTTACCGCGCGCGCAAGTACCGGGTCGCGCCGGAGGTCCTGCCGGCGACGCTGCACTGGTTCTACTGGGAGGCCTATACCACCTGGCTGTCCGGTTTCGGGCTGTTGTGTCTGTTGTATTTTCTCAGGGCCGAGGCTTATCTCATCGACCCTGCTGTGCTCGCCCTGAGCAAGCCTGCCGCGATCGGCATTGCCCTGGCGACTATTGTTGTGAGTTGGCTGGTATACGACGGGTTGTGCCGCTCTCCTTTCGGCCGCCGGCCACGAGCGCTGGCGGCGAGTATCACGATCGTGACAGCGATCGAGGCCTGGGGGCTGTGCCAGGTATTCAGCGGGCGCGGCGCCTTCATGGTGTTCGGGGCCGCTCTCGGCTCGATCATGGTCGCGAACGTATTGTTCGTGATCATCCCCGGCCAGCGCGAGCTGGTGCTGGCGAAACAGCAAGGCCGGGAGCCGGATGCCGCACCTGGCCTGCGTGGCAAGCAGCGCTCCGTACATAACACATACTTTACGTTGCCAGTGCTGTTCGTAATGATCAGCAATCATTACGCAATGACCTACGGAGCCCGTTATAACTGGGCCGTGCTCATTGCGATGAGTTTCGCCGGGGCGTGTATTCGTGGATGGTTCGTCGCACGGCATAAGCCCGAGGGGCGCCACAGCATGGCGGCAGCGCTGCAGGCGATCCTGGGGGTGGCGACGCTCGCCGGAGTTGTGGTGGCACTGGCGCCAGGCGGGCTGCCGGGGGTTCGTCAAGGCGTAGTCGACCGAAGCACTGGCGCGCAACCCGGTGGCGCAGCAGCGCAAGTGGGCGGCGATCTTCCGACTATCGATCCCGGGGAGGTGCAAGCGATCTTCCAGCGGCGATGTGTACCCTGCCACAGCAATAACCCCAAGCTGCTTGGCCTTACCTCACCACCGAACGGAATCGTGCTGGAGAGGCTCGAACAATTTCGGGCACATTTGCCGGAGATTCAGAAGCAGATATCGCTGCGCTCGATGCCGTTGGGCAATCTGACCGGAATGACTGAGGAGGAGCGGGCGAAAGTATTGATGTGGATCTGGCACGGGGAGGTCGTGCGCGGTCCATGATTACACTCCAGGAGCTGAATGCGCTGCCGGTCGAGAAATTCGTAATGCACCTTGGCGCGGTCTTCGAGCACTCTCCTTGGGTCGCCGAGCGCGCTGCCGCGGCGCGCCCATTCAACTCGCGTGAGCAGTTGCTCGACGCGATGTGCAAGGTCCTTGAACAGGCCTCGGCCGAGGAGCAACTTGCGCTGATTCGCGCGCACCCGCAGCTCGGCGCTCGGGGTCGCAAGCGCGCACAGCTGACCGAGCATTCCTCGAACGAGCAGCGCAGAGCGGGGTTGGACGCGTGTACGGATGAAGAATTCGCACGGCTGCTGCAGCTCAACGACGCCTACATGCGAAAATTCTCGTTTCCTTTCATTCTCGCGGTGCGCGGGCACAATCCAGATTCCATCCTCGCCTCGCTCGCGAGTCGATTGAGCAACGACGTGGAGGCCGAGCGCCGGGCCGCACTTGCCCAGATCGGCTTGATTGGCGGGTATCGACTGGAAGATCTCGTAGAAGCCTGAGACGATACTGACATCAATCGAGCAGAGCGGCTCCAATGACTCCAACAACGCAAGCGACAGCCCAAACAACAACATCGAACGGGTCTCGTGGCACCTTGCTGCAAAGGCTGTTCGACCTGCAAGGCCATGGCACCACGGTTCGCACCGAGGTGTTCGCCGGAGTGACCACCTTTCTCACGATGGCATACATTGTCGTCGTCAATCCCCTGATCCTTGGTGCCGCCGGGGTCCCGGTGGCCGGTGTCGCCGTGGCGACCTGCCTCTCGGCGGGCTTCGGCAGTATCCTCATGGGGCTGCTGTCCAACTACCCGTTAGCGCTCGCGCCCGGGATGGGTCTCAACGCCTACTTCACCTACACGGTTGTCAAAGGCATGGGCTTGCCGTGGCAGACGGCGCTCGGGTGTGTGTTCCTCTCAGGTGTTGCCTTCCTGTTTCTGACCGTAGCGGGTGTGCGCCGGCTGATCATCAGCGCGTTGCCGCGTTCTTTGTTTGCCGCGGTCGGTGGGGGGATCGGCCTGTTCATCGCTTTCATCGGACTGAGGGACGCAGGCATCATTGTCGCAAGTCAGGGTACCGTGGTTGGGCTCGGTAAGCTGACGGCCCCCGCGACTGCGCTCTCCATATTGGGTCTGTTCGTTATCGCCTCTCTCCAGGCCCGCGCAGTGCATGGTGCGATGCTGATCGGCATTCTGCTCACCGCGGCGCTGGCGTGGGCGTTGGGTCTGTCACATTTCGCGCCAGCGGCCTACAGCCTCGCGGACCTTGGCTCGACCGCGTTCAAGCTCGATATTCCGGCCGCTCTCAATTTGAAGAATGGCGTAGGGCTGTCGCTGATCGAGATCGTGTTCGTGTTTTTGTTCGTGGATATGTTCGACAACATTGGCACCTTGGTTGCGGTCACCAAGAGAGCGGGCCTGGTGGCGCAGGATGGCTCGGTGCCGCGCATGAACCGCATCCTGTTGAGCGATTCGATTGCCATGCTGGTGGGTGCGGTCGCCGGGACCAGCCCCGTGACGAGCTACATCGAGAGCGCCTCCGGCGTGGCTGTGGGGGGTCGCACCGGGCTGACGAGCATCGTTGTCGGAATACTGTTCCTCTGCACTTTGTTCTTCGCTCCGATCGTGCAGGCCATTCCAGCGGCCGCGACTGCGCCGGCCCTGATCCTCGTAGGGGCCTTGATGATGGGTGCGCTGACGGAAGTGGAGTGGAAGGACCCTGGTGCCGCCATTCCCGCCTTCCTGACCGTCATCACCATTCCGCTGAGCTACTCGATTGCCAATGGCCTGGCATTCGGAATAACCAGTTATGCCGTGTTGAGGTTGGTACGCGGCCAGGCTCGTCTCGGCGACTGGCTGGTCTATCTGCTGGCGCTGCTGTGCGTTGCGCGGTTCATTTATCTGGCGTGACTGCCGCGTCGAAGAAGTCCTCGCGTACAGGTTTGTGCTCGAGGATCTCCTCGCGGGTGAGCCCCTGGATCTCGTGTGGGAAAACCAGCCAGCTATCGGTGGCACGCACGTAGTAGTCCGGGACGAGGGGGCTCCGATTACGGGTGGGCTTGTAGTAGACCGTGGCGATGCGGATTTTGTGAGGGAGATTCCGGCGGCAGCGTCGCGTGAGCTCGGCGAGAACCGCTTCGAGGCTGCGCCCGGAATCAAACACATCATCCACGATCAGCAACTCGTCTTCGTAGGTGAGGCGCGAGACGAGGTAATCGGTGGCATGCACTCGCACGGTCTTGCTCTGCACGTCGATGCCGGTATAGGAAGATGTGCGGATCGGGATGTGATCGGTATGGATGCCGTGATATTCGAGGACTTCCTGTACCGCGATACCGATGGGCGCGCCTCCGCGCCACATGGCGACCAGGAAGGTCGGCCGCAAGCCGCTGCGTACGATGAGTCGGGCGAGCTCCAGCGAGTCGCACAGCAGGGACTCGGCAGAGATGAAGAGCTTTTCCATGGGCCGCGATTATACGCGACCGCGGCACGAGTCCGTGCTGCCAGGCAGCCACCGGGGACGTGCTTGAGTGGGGGTGACGCCTGAAGCATAGTGAGCCCATGCTCCGTTTGGGTCTTATTACCTGGGTGTTGTTGCTGACCGGCTGCAGTACGACTGGATTTCTGGTCGCAAACGCGCCCACGGCTTTCGACCGCATCGACCGGCATACCGATCTACCCTATGGGGAGGATCCGCGCCAACGGCTGGATGTCTACTCGCCGCGACGGGCGGTGAACCGGCCGGTTGTGATCTTCTGGTATGGCGGCTCGTGGGTGAAGGGCCGGAAGTCGCAGTATCGGTTTGTCGGTACGACTCTGGCAGAGAGGGGAGTCGTCGCGGTGATTCCCGACTACCGTCTTTTTCCGCAAGTGCATTTTCCAGCGTTCGATGAGGACGGCGCTCGGGCAGTCGCGTGGGTAGAGCGCCACGTGACGCAGCTCGGCGGAGACCCGCATCACATCGTGCTCATGGGCCATTCCGCCGGTGGCCATACGGCTGCATTCCTGGCATTCAATCACGAATTTCTGCGGAAGTTTGCTGCCGATCCGCGCGACGTGGTGGGCTTGGTGGGGCTGTCGGGGACGTATGTGTTGGTGCCGGACTCGGAACAGGAGCGTGCGACTTTCCCGCCGCCCTGGACAGTGAACGACTGGCAACCGATCCGTTTTGTCGATGCTGACGCGCCCCCGACGCTCCTGTTGCACGGCATGGATGATAAGGAAGTCCTTCCCGAGGAGGCGATTGAGCTGCGCGACGCCATGCTACGCGCTCACCTGCGGGTGGAGCTGCATCTCTATCCCCATCGAGGTCACGGCGACACCGTCGCATCGTTCGCGCCGGTAGCTCGCTGGCGCACCCCCGCACTTGCGGAGACGCTGGACTTCATCGACCGCGTCACACATTTTCAGGGCGGGGTACGCCCCTGACCGCCGCGGCTTCCCACCCAATGCCGTGGCTGCATGTGCTGCAGCAATAGGTAGTTTCCCGGCTGAGCCCTGTTGGAGCCCGTGCTAGCCTGCTGTTGCTTTCCGGTGTAGGGGAAATGGCAATGCAAAGCGGCAGCAAGGGTTTCTGTTGGATTCTGGTGACGGCTCTCGGCGTTGTTCTCGGCGCGCCGGTGGCTGTGGCGGTCCCGAGCTTCGCGCGACAGACAGGCATGGCCTGCGAGGCTTGCCATACCGTGTATCCGGAGCTCACTCATTTCGGGCGCATGTTCAAGGCGAACGGTTACATCCTCGACAATGTCAGGCAGGTGCAGGATGTCAGCGCCAAGAGGAATCAGCTTCTGGAGCTCGCGCAGGTTCCGGCCCTGTCGATCATGGCGCAGGTTTCCTACACGCATCTCGACAAGCCTCTTCCGGACCTCGCGAACGTCAATGTACCGGGTGAGGCGCAAAACGGTACGGCTGCATTTCCGCAGCAATTGAGCCTCTTCTATGCGGGGAAGATCGCGCCTCACTTCGGCGCGTTCTTTCAGCTCACCTATGCCAACGACACCGGCACCATCAGCATCGACAATACGGATCTGCGTTTCGCGGACATGGCGATCCTGCCGGATGACCGCAGCCTCGTTTATGGAATTTCGCTCAACAACAATCCGACCGTGCAGGACCTGTGGAATTCCACGCCTGCTTTCGGATTTCCGTATGCCTCCAGCAATGCCGTGGTGTCACCGCTTGCCGGGACTACCATCGACGGCGCCCTTGCACAGAATGTTGCCGGACTGTCGGCATATGCCTTCTGGAACGAGTCCGTGTATGCGGAGATCGGCGGATATCGGTCGGCGAAACAGGGAGCGACCAATCAACTGACCGGGGCCGCAGGCCCGCTGGATGGCACTACCTCAAATGTCATCCAGGGCGTGGCGCCTTATTGGCGAGTAGCGTACGAGGGCAATTGGGGGCGTCATTCGGTCGAGGCGGGCTTGTATGGCCTGGATGTGAAGTTGTTGCCCGGCGGCTCACCCGGCGCACCCATGCCGCTGCAGTCGCCATTCAACCGCTTCCGGGATGTAGCAGAGGACTTCCAGTATCAATACATCGGCGATGACCATCTGGTGACGGTGGCCGGCACGCGCATCCATGAAAGCATTTCGCTGGATGCGAGCTTTGCCTCCGGAGCGGCCGCAAACCCGTCCGACGATCTCACCACCTTGCGGTTTTGGGCAACGTACTACTATCGACGCTCGATCGGCGGGACAGTTGGATTTTTCCAGACGACCGGAACCGGTGATGCGGTGCTGTACCCGGGTCCAGTGCCCGGGAGCCCCAGCGCCGCCGGCGTCGTCACGAGTGCGAACGGCTCACCCGATACGCGTGGATGGCTCGCCGAGGTCGACTATCTGCCGTGGCTGAACGTGAAGCTCTCTGCCCAATACACGGCATATTCGAAATTCAACGGTGGAAGCTCGAACTACGACGGCGTCGGGCGCTCCGCCTCAGCAAACAACACGCTGTATCTCCTTCTCTGGTTTGCGTACTGAGGTGCAACATGGAAAGCTCTTTCAACACTCGCAACCGTGTACGCTGCCGCTGGCTCGTCCGGTCTGTAGTGGGCGGCGTTCTCGGATTTTCGGCTCTGTGCTCGGTCGCCGACGAGCCTGACCCGCAGACGCAGGCGTACGCACACCGGCTAGCCGTGGGTGTCTGCGGGACCTGCCACGGAGCTCACGGAAATAGCACGCAACCGAAATTCCCCCGATTGGCCGGGCAGAATGTGAACTATCTGGCAGCGCAGCTGAAGAACTTCCGCGGCCAGACACGCGGCGACCCCGATGCGATCAGCTACATGTGGGGAATGGCCGGACCGCTTTCTGACGATACGATAAGCGCGCTCGCCGCGTACTACTCTGCGCAGAAGGTGGAGTCGGAAAAGATAGCGAGCTCAGCCGAGATATCCCGCGGACGGGATATTTACGAGCATGGCATCCAGTCTGAGGGAGTGCCAGCTTGCGCAACCTGCCACGGCCCCGATGCTCATGGCCTTGCCGACTTTCCGCGCCTGGCGGGCCAACATGCTCAATACGTGCTGAAGCAGCTGAGCTCGTTTCAGTCCAACATGAGGAATGTGGCCGTCATGCACGGTGTCGCCCAGGGGCTGCGCCTGCCTGAGATGGAGGCGGTTGCTGCTTACGTGGAATCTCAGCCATGAGGGGGGTTCCGACGGTAGCCTGTCGGATGGGCCTGTCGGATTGGGCCTGTCGGATGGGCGGTATCTGCCCCATGCCGTCAGCCTGTCGGGCACTGCTCGATTGTTGAGTACGCGGCGTCCTTTGGGTAAAGCACAATCAGCTTCCGCATGACCCCGTTGGTCCACCCGAAGCCATCCTGCAAGGGGTATTCCCCACCCCCGCCGGAGCGGCCAATGGTGACCACATCGTATTTTTCCACGAGCTTGCCACTGTGCCGATAGATGTTGAGGACGTTGACCATCCACCGGCAGGCAACCGTTTCCGCCAACTTTGGTTGCTCGTAACGGCGCAATCCGGCGACCGCAATCCATTGCAGCGGGGCCCAGCCGTTGGGAGCATCCCATTGTTCTCCGGTGCGCAGGGGTGTGGTAACGATCCCACCTTGCTGTAGGAGCTCGCGGGAGACAACTCCGGTCAGTATTGACGCCTGCTGCGCCGAGGCGACGCCGAAGAACAAAGGATACAGTGTCGCCGCGGAAATGCGTGGGATGGGCTCGCCACGGGTCCAACGGTAGTCGAAGTAAGCGCCGCGAGATCCGTCCCAAAGATACCGATCCATAGCCCTGCGCCGTGCCGTGGCACGCGCAGCGAATTTCCGGGAGCAAGCAGTGTCGCCCTGGTGGTCGCAACCCGAGCGGATGGCGTCTTCCAACCCAAACAGCAGACTGTTGAGGTCCACCGGGATGATCTCGGTTGTATCGATGGTAGCGCGCGTCCGACCGTCGGAAAACCAACGGGAGCTGAAGTCCCAGCCGCTCTCCGCGGCTGCACGAATTTCCCGAAACGTCCGCGGTGGGGGCCGCTCAACCGTGCGGGCGAGCTCCGTATCTTCCCGGTACGCTTCATCGCGTGGAGAGTCTCGATCATCCCAGTACCGGTTCAGGATCGATCCGTCGCTCATCGCAACCACACGGCGATGCGCAGCGCCCCGGCGCAGTCCGGGCGCACCCTGCATCCAGAATTCATACTCCCGCTTCAGTTGCGGCAGGTATCTCGCGTAGGCGCTCGCCAGATCGTCCGCCTCGAGCAATCCGACCATCGCGAAGAAGAAAGGAGGTTGCGAGCGGCTGAGATAATAGGTGCGGGCGCCGTTGGGGACATGTCCATAGGTGTCGACGAGATAGGCAAAGTCCTCGACCATGTCCGCGACCAGATCCTTCCGGCCGCTCTCGGCCAGGCCCAGCATCGTGAAATAGGAGTCCCAGTAGTACATCTCGCGAAAACGGCCGCCCGGAACGACGTAGGGCTTCGGCAGAGGTAGCGCGGAAGAGTAGGGGGGCGCGGTGGGCGTGCTCCGTGTCAGTTGGTCCCATAGCTTGTCGATATGGGTCACGATAGGAACTTGCTGTGGTGGGGAGGGTGCCGCAGTGACCTGCGGAGGAAGGGAAAAATGGGCGTCGACGAACCGCCTGAGTGCTTCCGCCGAGGTCGGGCGCGCGGCTTGGTATTCCGCAAGGATCGTAGACGGTGCGCCATGCGGCACGGCGTCGACGAATGTCTTGCCGTCCGGGTAGATTGCCGCCATCTGCACCGCTACGAACAGGTTTTTGAACAAGACCTGGGGCGGTTGTGGAACTGGCGGGGTGACCAGGTGCAGCTCGGAGCGCGGCACCTGGGGTTGAGTCGAGGCGGCGGGCAGCAATGCGAGCACGGCAAGCAGACCCCACACGCCTCGACTCCGTCGGGCTGGCACTTCGGTTCGCGAATCCACTGTCAGAACTTGTACCGCAACTGCAAGGTGACCTCCCGGCCGAAGATCGGCCGCGCCATCTCTATATTATTGACGATGCCGCTTCCCGAGCCGAGAGCAATGCGAGCATTGCCTTCGGTCAGGCCGAGCTGGTTGGTGAGATTCGTCCCTTGCAGGCGCACCTCGAAGTTGTGCCCAATCTCGGCCACGCCGCCGGCATCGAGAGTGTAGTACTCGGGGAGAATCTGCTGGTTGGCGATATCCTCATAGCGCAAGCCAATGTGGCTGTACGTGGCAAAGAATCGCAGGCTGCCGAAATCCATCGGGATCTGATATGCAGGCGTGATGCGGAATTGCAGGCGTGGCTGCCGCTGCAGGGTGAGCCCGGTGTAATTGGCGCCGCCGGCGGTCACCGAGGTGAAGCTCGTGTAGACCGCGTGTTGCCAGTTGCCGCTGAGATCGATACTCAACGGCTCGAGCGGCTGCCACAGTCCTTCCACATTGAGGCCGTACGACGAGGCGCCGTAGGTGGCGGTGACCTGCTGGCCGGTGGCTGTGAACTGTTGATACGGCACGCCGCTGAACTTGCGGCGGAATACATCGACGACGCCGTAGAGTGTTTGGCCCTGTGTCCGGTAGCCGATCTCATAGTTGTCGATCTTCTGGGTCTCCGGCTGGCCGCTGCGCAGGTCGTCAAACCCGGGAAAGTGGACACCTTGATTGATGCGGCCGAATACCGCCATGTGCGGAGTGATCTCGTAGTTGGCGCCCAGCGCCCAGGAGCCCAGCGTGTGGGCGAATTCGGAGCACGCGTTGGTCCCGGAAGTCTCGCAGCTTACTCCCTGATTGAAGGTGCCGTTCGGCACGCTGACCTGTTTGTTGTAGAGGTTGCGGGGATCGTTGTCGAGATCGAGCATCGAGGTGTTTTCGATGCTGCCGTGGTCTTTCTGCTCCTCGACCCGATACCCGGCGTCGAACAACCACGGCCCGATCTTCCACGAATCCGAGAGGAAGAATGCCGTGTTCAGGCCGTTCCAGTGCTCGTTCAACGCGTAGAACGCGCCGCTGAGCAGGCCCGCGTTGTTGGTCACGTTGACGCCATTGTTCAAGGTCAGGTCGATGAGCTGCGCATTGGGCGTTGCTGTCACGAGCTCGTTGTTGCCGAGCCACCAGTGGTCGTCCGATGAGTAGGCGGCAAGATAGCCTCCGACCGTGAGCGTGTTGCCGTGGAGCAGGTCGAAGCTGAAGCGGATGTCATCGGTGAACGACTGGATCTGCTTCTGCACGATCCAAAACCCGAGCGAAGCAATGTAGGAATTCGGATTCACCGCGGCTCCCGTGCCGACGAGGGTCGCGGAGTAGCCTGTGGCGCTCCCGAAAGGCCTGGTGATGGCGGTATTGCCGTTGACCGCCATTTCCTGCTGCTGAATGAAGGAGCTCAGCGTTTGCGGTGCGAAGTTGTTGAACAGGCAGAAGCAGTCCGACTCGCCTCCCACGTACATCATCCGGTTGGTCAAGGAGACGATGTCGTTGATCTGCACGTCGAGGTCGTTGCCGAGCATGTGCAGGTTCGCGCCGCGGCCGTTGGCCAGATCGGCGGTGATGGGCGGAGCCCCCGGCGCCTCTTGCACCGAGATTCCGCGCAGCCCCGAGCCGGCAAACGTCCCCGTGTTGGGATTGAATCCAGGAAAGCCCGACACGCTCTGATTCTTGCCGTCGCCGGAGACGCTCACGGGGATGTCCGTGATGAACAGGTTCTTGTCGTTGAGCACCCGTGCGTAGAAGAGGATATCGCCGCTATCCCACTTGTGGGAAAGTGTTCCGGTGAGCTGGCCGCCGTTGTCGGCCGGAAATTGCGGGTCGCGCACGCCCTGGGAGTATCTGTAGAACCCGCCCAGGCTGACGAACCAGTCTTGCGTCAGAGGACCGCCGTAGAATCCGTCGACGCGATAGCCGTGATCCGTGCCTACGGTGAGGCCGACGTCGCCATGCGGGTCGGCAGTACCTTGGCGCAGGATGAAGTTGGCCGTTGCTCCGAGCTGCCCATTCGAAAAGACCACGCCGGGACCGCCCTGTAGTACCTCCGCCCGCTCGATGCTCTCATCGATACGGAACAAGGAGGAGTTGTCCATGAACGAGATGCCTCCCGAAGCCGGAAACAACGGTGAGCCGTTGATCTGGTAGGTCACGTAAGGGGCATCGCCACCACCCGGGAAGCCGGCCAGCTCGATGTTGGCGCCGGCCTCGCCGCCGCTGGATTCGGCCCAGACGCCCGGTACGATCTTGAGCAGGTCGGCCGCGCTGGAGGGATTCGTGTCGCGGATTTCCTCCAGGCTTGCGGTGGTGATCTCGAAGCTGGCGTCGAGCTTCTTGACCCCGCCGGCAGTGGCCGTGCCGGTCACGACGACTTCCTCCAGATTGTTGGTGTTGGCGGCGCTCGCATCGCCGTTGGCCGGCTGGCTCGTATCGGCCGCATTCTGGCCGTACGCGTGACCACCGCCCAGCACGGCCGCGCCGCTCAGCGCGAGCAGGCTTGCCATGCGGGTGAAGAATCCTCGATGATTCATGTTGGTACTCCCTTTCGATTGTGACTTGTCCTGCGCCGGGCCGCCGTGTGCCTGCGACTCTGGAACGGCGCGCTCGCCCAGGTCGCTTGCTGTGTTGATTGCAATGGTGGTCGCGCTGACCTGCTTGAAGGAGAGGCCGCTGCCGTCGAGCAACCGGCGCAGGCCTTCGATCACCGTGAAATCTCCGCGAAGACTGCTCGTCTGGCGGTTCGCTACGAGGGTGGAGGAGAACACGAGGCTGATGTCAGCCTGGCGGGCGAATTCTTTCAGCCCCAGGGAAGCGACTTGCGGTTGGATGTCAAAATGCCGCACGGTCGAGTCCGCACCGGCATGCGCACGCACGTTCCCTGCGATGACAGCTACGGCTAGACAGCCAATGAGCGCTCGTTGCGCCCAAGCAACAGGTTGCATTCCATTCACCCTCCGGTACTGAAGACGGTTTGCACCAGAAAAGGCACTACTCCGGCACTGGCAATCGCGCCGGGCGCTCGCCATGGGCTCGCTGGGTTGTGCGCCAGAGACGGTGGTCTGACGGTGGCCTGTCAGCATGCCCGCGCGAATGAGCGGGCTACGGCCTCAGGGGCTCTACGGTCAGGGGCTCCCCTACGGGATAGGTGAGTGCTGGATCAGCGGCGCGCCTCGACGTAGATCGGTCCGTTGGGGGTGCGATGGATCTTGATCGGAAGCGCGGCTTCGAGGCCGTCGAGGAAGCCTTGCAAGTCGTTGGTTTTGAATCGGCCGCCGACGGGCAGAGTGGCAATGCTGGGGTCCGTGATCAGGATTCTGGCGTCGGTGTAGCGCTGGATCTCGGCGACTGCTTGCGATAGGGGCTCGCTGTCGAACACTACGGCGCCATCCCGCCAAGCCAACTCGCTCGCCAGTTGTTCGGGAGTGACTGGGACGACCTCGTAGCTCGTGGTGGCGGTGGAAAGCTCCTGCCCGGCCTTCAGCGCACGAACCCGGGTTGCGAGGCGGACGCCCGGCGTGCGCGCCTCACCTGTCCGGCTATCCTGAAAGGCGGCTGCGACCTGCACACTGCCCTCGTTCACCACAACGTCGACGTGCGAATCGGCGCGCAAGCGCACCTCGAATCCCGTTCCGATGGCGCGGATCAAGGCATCGCCCGCATGGACCAGGAATGGCCTGGAGCGATCCCGGGCAACCTCGAAATGGGCTTCCCCCTTGCGCAGGTAGATCTCACGTGTTTTCCGGTTGAAACCGGTCGCCACGATTGTGTTGGTGTTGAGTGTGACGAGCGTGCCGTCGGCGAGTGCGACGTTGCGATGCTGGCCGACCGCGGTCGTCAGGGTTCGAGTCTCACTCGTTGCATACAGCCAGCAAGCCAGGCCGCAGGCGGCCACGATCAGGGTCGCGGCAGCGGCCAGCGACCAGCGGCGATGACCCGCCCCGCAAGAAAGAACGGACTCCACTTCGGCGGGGACCGGCTGGCTCCCGAGGCGCTGCGACTTCGCCAGGCTTTCGAGGGAGCTCCAGACTTTGCTCAATTCCTCCACCGCGCGGCGGTGGCGCGGGTCCTGACGCAGCCACGCCTCGAAGCCCTGCGCTGCTTCGGGGGATCCAGAGTCCATGCGCCAGACCCAGGCCGCGGCTTCTTCGTCGATTTCCGCACGGGTGCGCAGTCTGACGACTTCGCTCATTCGCCGCTCCCGCCATCTCTGACGCCATACAGCGAGCGCGATCGTGCTTTCGTATCCACAAAGTCCAACAGACCCAACTCCCGCAGATGATCCCGGCAGCGTACCAGGCCCTTGGCCACATGCTTCTCGATGGTGCTGTCGGAAACGCCGAGCACCTCGGAGATTTCCGCATGCGAGAGCTTATGTACCTTACGGAGGACAAACACACGCCGGCACAATGGCGGCAGCTTTTCGACAGCCGCGCAGAACGACTCGAAGCGCCGGCGCGAGTCGGTTTGCTCCTCGGGCGGTACCTCATCAGAAAAGACGCTCAGGGTCTCCAGATCCGCCATTGTGTCCGTGGCCTGCGCCTTCTGGCGCCGGGCACGCTCGACGGCGAGATTGTGGGCGATCCGGAAGAGCAGCGCCTTCGGCGATCCGATCCGGTGATAGTCCGGCACGGCATAGATGCGGACATAGGCTTCCTGCACGAGATCCTCGATCTCGTCCGCGCCGGAAGTCAGCTTGCGGAGATAGCGGTGCAAGGCCGCGCGATGATGGAAGACTTGATTCAGAAACCAGTCATGCCGTTTTTCCACCATTGAAGCCCCCTCGCCAACTCCCCCTGTCGGCGCCTGGGGAGCAGTCTACGCCTTTTCTGGATGCCGCACGGCGTCCCGCTCGAACCGGGTGAGGATCCATAGAGCGCCGGGAAGCGCTGTGAAATCCGCGAACAAGGCCAGAATGAAAGCGGATGAGGAGACGATCCCGAATTGCCGCATGGGAGGCAGATCCGACAAAGCCAAAGCGAGAAAGCCGCTGGCATTGATGATGGTGGCGAACAGAATTGGCCGTCCTGCGATCAAGAATGCGTGCCGGAGAGCGGCGGCCGTCGAGCCCGCTGTCCGACCCTCGTGATAGTGATAGAAGAAGTGGATCTGGTCGTTCTCGGTCGCCCCCAGCACGGTGGAGCCGATCAGGATCGTGGCGATGTTCAGCGGAATGCCGGCGACTCGCATGATGAGGAAAACTGACAGGATCGCGAACAACGATGGAATCATGGTCATCAGCCGCGCCGTGGGGCTGCGGAACACCAGCAGGAAGGCGCAGAAAATCACACTGGCGGTGAGCAGGAAACTTTCGCTCAGGGTCGGCAACAGCCGTTCGGTGATTTCCCCCGAGACAACTCCCTTGCCGACCAGGGTGCCCCGCGCGCCGTGCAAGGCCGGCTCGGTGGCCTGAAAATCAGCCCAGCTTTTCTTCAGGAAGGCTTCGATGGAGCCGTGTCGTCCGAAGTACTCTCCACGACCGCGGACGCTGACACGCACGCTCGCGAGATTCGCAACATCGACGTATTCGCGCGCACCAGGCTCCGTGAGCACGATCTGCTCCAGGTCTTCCGCCAGCTGTGGCCAGGCGGAAGGCTCGGTTGGCAACCGATCCGATCCGGATGCGATGTAACGCTCCCAGGTCAACACCGACGTAGGACCGTTGACAGCCGTGATTCCCGGGCTTTTCTCCAGGCGCTGGGAGAACAGATAGACGGCTCGAAGAAACTCGGGATCCATTGCGCGACCGGGAGGCGTCTGGATCCAGAGATCCATGACATCCAGTCCGCTGGTTTCCTGGAAGCGGCGTGTGTCTTGTGCGATTCGCTCGTCCGGATTCACATACGTCAATGCATCCGTCTCGAGCGCGAGCGCCGGAAGTTTCCCGGGAACGCCAAACAGGGCGGCGGCTCCGGCTAGCATCAGGATCAGCGCGGCTGCGATGAGCAGCCAGCGGTAGCGCCGGGTCGCTGGCACTATGAAGTCGACGAAACGCGGAAACCACTTGCTCACCGCTGCGCGCTCGGAGCGCAGCGGAGTACGCAGCAACGATTGCAGAGCTGGAAACAGGGTGAAGCACCCCAACCATGCGATGACCAATCCGCAGGCCGTCCAGATTCCCATCTCCCGCACAGGCCGGATATCCGAAACCGCCAGTGCCGCGAAACCGACGGCCGTCGCGAACATCGAGGCGGTGCTCGGCAGAAACTTGTTCGCGAGCGCTCGCGCATGGTGCTCGAGCAGCGTCGGCGCATCGTCACGCTCCATGTATCGGGAGTGAATGTAAACGAGCGTTGCCGTCGTGGTGACCATTACGGTCAGAGGCACCAGTGCCGAAACGACTGTGTTGGTCCAACCAAAGAGATGCGCCTGACCTACGGCGACGGCCACGACGGCCCCCAGGGTGAGAGTGATCGCAAGGAGGGCGCGCCAGGAGCGGTAGATGATCAGCACCAAGGTGATCAGGAAGATGCCGAACAACGGCATGGAACGCTTCGTAGCCGAGCCCGTTTGCTTTTCGAGCCAAGCGTCGAGCCACGGAGATCCGACACGGCGAATGGCCGTGAAGGGCTTTCCGGCTTTGTCCAGGGGGAGCACGAGCGCATCGATCGCCGCGAGCGCTTTGTCGCGCTCCTCCGGGGACGCGACGCGGAGCTCGAGGCCGATGCCGAGGTAATGACTCCCGAGGAGGCCCTCTCTGTGGAACAGGTCCGTGCCGGTAGCGAACTTTCGCAGCTGCTCGATCTGGCTCGTGGTGAGATCACTCGTGGCGGGGTTGCCGCGGCGGAAGAGGGTGATCAGGGTATGAGCTTCGACGTGCGGGATTCTTGCAAGCTGGCGCTCGAGATGATCGGCGGCACGCACGATGTCGGGGCTCAGCGGGTCCGGTGCCTCCAGCATGAGGAGCGCCTGGTCTCCCTCGGGATACACGCGCTCGAAATCGAGCGTCGCCCGCGACACCGGGTCATTCGGTACGATCAGGCGCTCGATCGCCGAATCGGTAGGGATCCGGGTCGCGCCGTAGATCCCGGCGACCGTCAGGATCAGGAAGGCCGCAACGATCCACATCCGTGCCCGCAATACGCTGAGAAAGATTTGCTGCATCGTTCAGGTGAAGCTCATGGCGCGCGGGAATGATAGCCTAAAGAGATGAGCACACTATTAGCCGCTGCTGTTTCGACTCTGGTGTTTTGCGCCCCCGGCTATCCGGGTGCGGCGGGCGATGCGCAGCCGTTCGTCGATCAGTTCGCCGAGGCTGTCGTGAAGGCGGCCGGTTGGCCGGCGAACAGTCTCGCAGCAATCTACGACCCTACGGACGAGGGCAGCGTTGCGAAACTCATGAGCCCGGATGCGGCGCTTGCCTTCGTGCCCTATCCATTCTTTGTCGAGCATGGAGGGCAGTTTCACTTCACGCCGTTGGTGCAGGCGGACGTGGTTGGTACGGGCACGAGGCAACGCTGGACGCTCGTTGCCAAACCCGGCAAGGTCAGCGGGCCGGCCTCGCTCGCGGGCTATACCATTTTGAGCATTGCGGGCTATGCCCCCGACTTCGTGCGTCACTCGGCCCTGGAGGCGTGGACATTGCCGGCGGATGTCAAAGTCCAGTTCGCCGGGCAGATTCTGAGTGCCCTACGGCGCGTCGCCTCCGGTGAGCAGTCGGTTGCATTGCTCGACCAGACGCAGACGACGGCGCTGCCGACATTGCCCTTCGCGAACGATTTGAAAGCGGTGACGCAATCGGCCGAGCTGCCTGTTGCCGTCATTGCGGTCGTCGAGTCGCGCGTGCCCGCACCCCGTGCCAAGGCCTTGCAGGCGGCCTTGCTGAAGATGGGGCACGGGGGCGAGGCGAGTGATGTGTTGAGTCAGTTGCGCCTGCAGGGATTCGTAATGCCCCAGCTCCCTGGAAAAACGGGCGGGAAATGAGCCGCAGCCGGTGCGCAGGCGGTTATGGGCGCGCAGCGCCGGTTCGTGCACGGCGTGACCGTATGGTGGCGCGTGCGGGCGTGTCCGCTTGCGCATTGCTGGTAATGTTGGTCGCGGCTTGCGTCACCCCGCCACAGCGCCCGCCGGCTCCGCCGCCGGAATCTGCTCCGACGTCCGTCGATGGGTTGGTCGCGGCCATTCAGGCTGATTCACGGCGCAGTGACCGGGATGCTACCGACGGCAAGTCGCGTGCTCAGCTCGCTGAGGAAGCCAACAGCTACGCGGCAGCGTGTCTGGCGAAGGCGCCGCAGGCGGCGGCTTGTCTCTACGGGCGAGCCATAGCCCTGGGACTCGAGGCTCGGGCGCACCCGACGCGCGCGAACGAACTGTTGAAGTCCATGTTGGATTCCCTGAATGCGGCCGATGCTGCCGACCCGTTGTACGACGAGGCCGGGCCCTCACGGGTGCGCGCATTGGTATTGATCAGGGCACCCGGCTGGCCGCTCGGGCCCGGGGACACGGATGCGGGGTTGGAATCGGCACGCCGTGCCGTGAATGCGCGCCCCGGATATCCGCCGAACCTCCTTGCGTTGGCGGAGGCTCAGGCCAAGGCCGGGGATCTTGCGGGAGCGAAGCAAACCTACACCCGCGCTCGCGAGGCGGCGCAGGCGCTCCCGGACGGCGACGATCGCGTCAGCTGGCTGCGCGAGGCTGATCAGGGGCTGCAGCGGAAATAGGTCTGAGCTGTCAGTCGACTTCCCTCGCGTTTGCAGTGTCTGATCGTTGCGAGGCCACCTACGCGCGAGCTTGTTCCCAGACTGCGACTGCGAGGTCGGCTGCGGACGCAGAGGAGCTTGAGAGTATGCAACTCGAGTGCCTTCTCTCAACAGCGGCCGGGCGGTCGAACCTTCGGGTTGTCGGCTGTGCGCACGCTAGTGCGCCAGTGGTTTGGACGGAGCGGGTGGGCTATACGCAATTAAAGCAGGACCAGATCCAGTCGGGATTGGGGTGAAGTATGGATCAGAGCAAGGTTCAAACTCAGATGGCCATGGGGAATCGAGCTTGCAAAGAAGGCGCAGGCTACTCGGCGCGTCGGAATTGACCCGTTCAATCACGACGCAGACATTCTCCGGCCCAACCAATGTCAATAACCGGGAAAAGTCATCCGAATAGTAGCGCGGAACATATCCGGCCAATGATACAGGATCGCCAGTGCGCATAAGAAGCGCCATCGGATCAACTTTGTTCTGGACATCGCGCATCAAAAACAGGTGGTCCCCAGGGGCCAAATCCGTAAGCGAATATTGACCACCGCCACTAAAATGGCGCAGGCCATGGGCAAAGAATGTGACGGTGAACTTTCCATTGATGGTTTTCTTTGGAAACTGAATGATCTCCAGCGTGTCTGTCGCCCTCTGGCCGCCACTTCTGGCGAGGACGTCAAGGTCGCTGGCAGTTGCACCGTCCAATCCCAACCAGTGCAGATACTCAGCATACTCAGGTCTCGTCCTCGGGAGGAGCCGATTAGCAAACAAAGGAAAAAGCCGGTTGGAAACGTAGATACTGTTTAAATCCTGCATGCGGCCAAACGGAATGAAATGCGGTGAACTCTTTGCACCGTACGTATATACAAACTGGTATTCCCCCTTTTCCGCCGTCAGCCGTCCGACAGGTATCCACCTCCGGGTCTCAGGGTCGCGCCAAGTTAGAAATACTGCTTGCATATGCTCACTCCCCCCGCATGACCCAGCCGAGGGGTAGCCGGACATCTTGTACCCCGAGGATGGCCATGGCCACCCGGACAGTGTGTTCTCTAGCTTGATAACGCTGAACATTTGCGTAACCAGGAATCAGCTTTGCCAAAAGCTCATTGGCGAGAACGAGGCGCGCTCCCTTCGGAACAAAGGTGGGCGACACCACTCCCCGCCTGCCGCGCCATTCGGCCAAGTCATAAGTAGCGTGCGGAATTCCAAGCAAGGAGCAGATTTCACAACAGACTTTCTCCGCCCAGTGCTCGCCCGTATCCCGACGGCCCTCCTTATACAAGACGAGCCTCTGTTGGGAATCCTCGAACCAGAATTTGGGCTTCGTGCCTAGAGCCTCGGTCAAACTGGCAGCCCCCGCCGGCACAATGATTACAGGATACATTCTGATAGATCTTTCGGAACTGCCAAAGGGCCAAAGGATGGCACGACCCAGCGGAATATGGATTCGATAGCGTCCGCATGCTCACGCATCGTCGGAATCTTAGACTAAGAATAGGGCCAAGCCCAGGTTTACTCTCTCGCAGGCGATCTGGTACGCAGCTCATCGCGCCGGCTACTACGATCTCATGAACGTCGATGTACGCCGAGTTGGAGAGTCAATGTCTGAGGCGGAGTGGCGCGTCATGAAGCTGGAGCTCAGGCGTTGAGCATCGGGCTTGTCCTGGCATCAAACGGCTAATTGAGTATTTGCCGACTGGTTTCGCTCCCGCTCTATCTGAAGGCAGGTGAACCACCGGCGCGCGGATTTTATTCGGAGCGACCGCTGGCGCCCTGTAGCCGGGCTGCCTGCATGATCGAGTCGATGAAGAGGGTCAGTACCGATTCGGCTGTATCGTCGGGTACGTCGTTCGGGCTCGAAAGCATCGAGAGTTTCATGCCCTCCATGAGGGCCATGAATCCGGTTGCCAGGGCGGCTGTTGGCACCGGGGCCTCTACGCCCGCGCGCTTGTAGAAGTAGTCGATGAACTCGGCAATCTGATCGCGCTTTTCCGCGAGCAGCGCGTTGAGCTTGGTGCGGAATCGGGCATCACGCGCCGCCAGCATGCGCGCTTCCGTCCAGTTCATGAAGCACTCGTTGTCGCGATACATCCGCCCATAGAGGTCACGGGTGCGCTCCTGGATGTAATCCAGGGAGAGCTCGTCGCTGCGTAGCGCGCCCAATTCCTCGTGGCTTCTCTGGTGATCACGGCGCAGCAGCTCGATGAACAGATCGCCCTTGCTGCTGAAGTTGGAATAGAACGCGCCGCGGGTGTAGCCGGCAGCCGCCGCGATGTCCTCCACGCTCGCGGCGCTCAAGCCCTTTCTGGCAATGAGCTTTTGTGCGGCGTCCAGCAGGCGCTGTGTGGTCTGGTCGCGGCTGTCTTCACGGGTCAGGCGTTTGCGGCTCATACGGCATGCTAGCACGCACGCCCGGCCATGGGAATACACCTTCGTATCGAGATACATAACTGTATCTGAATACTAAGATGCATCGAAATGGTCCCGGGCGGCGGTGTCGGCACGGGCGGCCGTTTGTGGGTGTGGGATTGCCGGAGGTGTCATGAGAGCCGCACAGGGTTTCCAGGCCAGCCGTGGCGCCGGTCTTTCTGTATGGCTGGTTCCAAGGCGCGTTTCGGTCGCCGCCGCCGTGGTCACCACGGCGCTGTCGGTCGCGGCATGCAGTGGAGGCAAGGAGGCGCCGCCTCCCGCGGCGCTCGTCGTTGCCCTGCCCGTGCATCCGCAGGCCGGAGTCGCGGCCGGTGCCCTCGTCCGGTATCCGGTGGAGGTGGTGGCCCGCTATTCCAACTTGATGTCGTTCCGCGTTCCGGGGAAGCTGATCGAGCGGAAGGTCCGGGTCGGTGACTCGGTGAAAAAGGGCGAGGTCGTGGCGCGCCTCGACCCGATCGATGCCGAGAAACAACTGGCGAGCGCGCGGGCGGCGCTGGATGCGGCCGAGCATCGGCTGGACTTTGCCCGCCGGCAGCTCGATCGCGATAGCGCGCAAGCCGCGCAAAACCTCATAGCGCCCAATCAACTCGAGCAAACCCAGGATGCTTTCAGCTCGGCTCTGGCCGGGCGTGAGCAAGCCGCGGCGCAAGAGGTCGTCGCACGCAACAACCTGCAATACAACTCGCTGATCGCCGATCACGATGGCGTGATCACGAGTGAGAATGCGGATACCGGCCAGGTCGTTGCGGCCGGACAGGCAGTGTATGGACTTGCGTGGACTGGCGATACCGACGTGACCCTCGATGCGGCGGCGAGCGATCTGGGGCGCATTGCGATCGGGCAGTCGGCGAGTATCGCCTTCCCGGCGTTGCCGGGCCAAACCTTCGAGGCGCGGGTGCGTGAAATTACACCCGCCGCCGATCCGCAGAGCCGAACCTATCGCGTGAAGCTGACACTCGAGCACCCGGCGCAACTGGTGCGGCTGGGAATGAGTGGGGAGGCGACCCTGACGGCCAGTACCGATGCCGGCACCGGCGCACAGACTTTCACGGTGCCCGCCACGGCGATTTTTCACCGCGGCAACACTCCAGCGGTATGGGTGGTCGGCCTCAACAGCTCCCTCGAGCTCAGGCCGGTGACAGTAAGCGCCTATAGCGAACATTCGACACTCATTACGAATGGTTTACGGGACGGAGACGTAGTCGTGTTGGCTGGCGTGCATACAGTCTACTCAGGTGAGCGTGTGACCCCTGTCAGGCCACTGTTCGACGATCAGGGTGACGTGGCCGGAGTAGTGGCTGCTGCGGGAGATTCGGCGCGCGCTGCGGGCGGCTCGCGATGACCGGCGATGTCGCGGACCCGTCAGATGGTGCGATGGTTCTTGGGTCCGCCGGGGCGACGGGTAGCGCCGGGCACCCACCAGGGACCGCCACGAATGCGCCGTCGGATGACCACCAGTTCAACTTATCCAGCTGGACTCTGCGGCATCAAGCCCTGGTGGTCTTCCTCCTCGTGCTGATCACCCTGTTTGGGGTGTTGTCTTATGGAAAGCTCGCGCAGTCCGAAGATCCTCCGTTCACCTTCAAGGTCATGGTGGTTCGCACGTTCTGGCCGGGGGCCACCGCGCGGCAGGTCCAGGAGCAGGTAACCGACCGCATCGCCCGCAAGCTGCAGGAAACGCCCGACGTCGATTTCCTGCGCAGTTATTCGCGCCCGGGCGAATCGACTCTGTTCTTTACGATCAAGGATACCGCGCCGCCGTCGCAGGTACCGGCGACGTGGTACCAGGTGAGAAAGAAAGTCGGCGATATCGCCAACACGCTGCCGACGGGTGTACAGGGCCCCTACTTCAACGACGAGTTCGGAGACGTTTACACAAACATCTACGCGCTCGAGGGTGATGGGTTCACGTTCGCGCAGCTTCATGATTACGCAGAGCGTCTGCGCACCGAGCTGCTGCGTGTGCATGACATCAACAAAGTGGATTTCATCGCCGACCAGGAGCAGCGCATCCATGTCGAGATTGCCAATGCGCGGTTGGCGAAACTCGGGCTCACACCACAGCAGATCGCCGATGCGGTGAGTGCGCAGAATGCCGTCGCCGGCTCGGGTCAGTTCACGACGGCGAATGACCGGGTCTATGTCCGACCCAGCGGTCAGTTTCAGAGCGAAAGAGAGCTCGCCGACACGCTCATCCGGGTGGGCGGGCGCGTGGTTCGCCTGGGGGATATCGCGACGATCAGGCGCGGTTATGTTGACCCGCCCGAGCAGTACATGCGTTTCGACAACCAGCCGGTGCTGGGTATCGGGGTCACCATGTCGCCCTCAGGCGATGTGGTCGCGCTCGGCAAGGCGCTCGATGCCGAAACGGCCCGGCTGCGCGCCGCTCTTCCGGCTGGGCTGAAGTTGGTCGAGGTGGCGAGCATGCCCACCGCCGTTCGCCATTCGATCGACGATTTCATCGAGGCGGTCGCGGAGGCGATCGGAATCGTGCTCGTCGTAAGCCTCATCAGCCTCGGGTTGCGTACCGGCATGGTGGTGGTGATCTCGATTCCGCTCGTGCTGGCCGCGACCTCGCTGTGCATGTATTTTTTCAACATAGGGCTGCACAAAGTCTCTCTCGGGACTTTGATCCTTGCGCTCGGCTTGTTGGTGGACGACGCCATCATCGCCGTGGAGACCATGGCCGTGAAGCTCGAGCAGGGGTTTGACCGGATGCGCGCCGCGGCCTTTGCTTACACGAGCACTGCTTTCCCGATGCTGACGGGCACCCTCGTGACCGTATCCGGGTTCCTGCCGATCGCATTGGCACGCTCACAGGTCGGCGAATACACCCGCTCGATATTCGAGGTGTCCGCCATCGCCTTGTTGTTGTCCTGGCTTGCCGCGGTGATCGTGATTCCACTCCTCGGCTTTCGCATTCTCTCCGAGCATCCCACGCGCCGCGCCT
>CAZBTV010000092.1:0-29239 GCA_964494895.1 uncultured Steroidobacteraceae bacterium
GCGTACGGCGAGATACTCGAGGATGCGCCGTTTCACCTTTTCGAGGCCAAAGTGGTCCTCGTCGAGCACCTTGCGGGCGCGCTCGATGTCAATATCCTCGTTGTCGAGCTTGCTCCAAGGCAACGCGACCAGCCAATCCAGATAGTTGCGGGTCATGCCATATTCGGGGCTCGCCTCGTTCATCCGCTGCAGGCGCTTGAGCTCCTTGCGGGCATGCTCCTCTACTTCCTTGGGCATGCCGGCGTCCGCTATGGCCTTTTCGAGCTCCGCGGTATCACTCGCGGCCTCGCCGCTTTCACCCAACTCCTTCTGCAACTGGTGCAGCTGCTCGCGAAGCACCGCTTCCCGCTGACGCTCTCCGAGAGCTTCCTGCGTCTGCTTGCTGATGTCGCGAGTGATCTTGAGGACCTCGACCCGGCGCGCCAGCATGCGCAGCACCTTGTCGAGCCGCGCCCTGAGATCGAGCGTCTCCAGGATCTCCTGCTTCTCACCCGCCTTCACATCCATGAAGCTGACGATCAGGTCGGCCAGCTGTCCCGCCGACTCGACCGACTGCACCGTCCGCGCCAGATCGGCAGGGACCTGAGGCAACAGGGCCAACGCTTCCAACGCGCGCTGCTTGAGAGCATCGAGGCGAGCCTCGATCTCCGTACCAGCGGTGTCAGTGTCATTCAGAGACTCGATACGCGCGGCAAGGAAAGGCGTGTCGCGCACGATCTGCAGCATGCGAAACCGACTCTCGCCTTGGCACACCATGTGATGCGTACCGTCGGGCCCGGTTACATAGCGCACCACCGAAGCGAGCACGCCAACCTCGTAAAGGTCCGTCGCAGAGGGCTTTTCCACGCTGGGATCCCGCTGCAACAGCAGTCCGATCTTGCGGCCGGTGCGCACGGCTTCCTGGGCGGCGGTAATGCTCTCCTCGCGCCCTAGTGCGACAGGCAACACGATGCCGGGAAACAGCACCAGGTTACGCGTGGCGACGATGGGCACGGCGTCGGCCGGTAGTGGCGGCAGCTCCATCCGGGGCGACATTGTCGACATGTTCTCAGTTTCGTCCATAGCCATAGTGTTACTCGCGTGCTCGAGAGCTGGAGGCCCCAACCAACCGCACTTCCAGCAGACCGTTGACATAGCGTGTCTCGGCGACTTGCATGCGTCCCGGCAAGGGGACACGTCGTACGAAACGCCCATGTGGAATTTCAAGACGTCGAATGACGGAGTCACGACTGCTCAGCGACAGGGGCCGGCGCGCACTGACCGTCAGCGCGTTCGGCTCGAGAGTGACCTCGATCTGTTCCGCCGCCACTCCGGGTAAGGCGAACAGCAACGTCAGACCTTCTCGGGTCTCGTGTATGTCGACCGGGGGCTCCCAGATGGCCGCGTCCACGCCCGGGCCCGTATAGCGGAGGAACTGCCTCTGCAGTCGTTCCGCGTGGTCCAGCGCCTCACAGGCCTGAACCCACATCCAGCCGAAATGTCGCTCGGTATTCATCTATTCTCCGGCGCTGTGGCCTCACTCCGCAAAGACCGCGCTCCGCAAGGGGCGTGCCTTGCGAAATGCGGGCGAATTCACCGGAGTCAAGGCAAGTCAAGCTTCTCAGGTCCACGATCAGTTTAGTTGGCTCCCGCAGCCCCTCCATCCGGGTATTCCGAGCCGCTCTCCCCCTTGCTTGCGGGTACGGGCCTAGCTGCCAGGGCGCCTCTCGTGCGAAAGTCCGGCCGCCATCAAGAACAACGCGCCCGGGTCCCGCACGTCCTGTAGATGAACAACCTTTTCACCTCCGCTGAGGTCGATGCGCTGCGCCTAAGCCTCGAAGTTGCCGCCCGCAGCGTTGGCTTCAGTCTGCCGCTAGCGGTCCTCGCGGCGTGGCTTCTCACCAGGGCGCGACTCCCCGGCCGCCCCGTTCTGGACGCCGTAGTGCACTTGCCGTTGGTGCTCCCGCCTGTGGCGGTAGGATATGTGCTGCTGGTGATGTTTGGTCTCAATGGGGTCCTTGGCAGCTGGCTTCACGGCCACTTGGGTGTTCAACTCCCGTTCACCACCGCGGGGGCCGCGCTGGCAACCGCCGTCATGACATTCCCGCTGATGGTGCGCGCCATCCGTCTTGCCTTGGAGAATGTTGATCCTGGCCTCGAAGCTGCGGCGCGTACGCTCGGGGCTGGACCTTGGGACCGATTCTTCAGCATCACCCTGCCATTGATGCTGCCCGGGATCCTGGCCGGAGCGGTCACAGCGTTCGCGGCCGGGTTGGGCGAGTTCGGAGCGGTGATCACCTTCGCGGCCAACATCCCAGGGGTAACACGGACGCTGCCGCTAGCGCTGTACACAGCGATTCAATCGCCGAACGGTGACGCCGCGGCCTTGCGGCTCGCGATGCTGTCGATCATATTGGGATTGCTGGGACTGCTGGCCGCAGAGCTGCTCGCGCGCCGCGTGCGACGTCTGTTGGGCCGTTAGGATGCTGCGAGTCTGCGCTGTCAAGAACCGAGATGGCTTCGCGCTAAGGGCCGCCTTCGAGGCCCCCACGCCCGGTGTCGTGGCATTGTTCGGACGCTCGGGCTGCGGCAAGACCACCCTCATCAACATTATTTCGGGCCTGCTCACCCCGGATGAGGGGGAGGTGCAACTCGACGACACCGTCCTCATGGACACCCGGGCAGGAATCTCGATTCCGGTGGAGCGACGGCGCATCGGTTACGTGTTTCAGGACCCGCGCCTGTTTCCGCACTTCAGCGTCCTCGGCAACCTCCGTTATGGTTTGAAGAGGAGTCCGCGTCGGGCTCCCAGCGCACCGAGCGATCATGCGATCGGTTTCGACGAGATTGTTACGATGCTGGGCCTCTCGCACCTGCTGCATCGGCGCCCCCACCAGCTCTCAGGAGGTGAGCGTCAGCGCGTAAGTCTGGGCCGTGCACTTTTGTCGCAGCCACGGCTGCTGCTGCTCGACGAGCCTCTCGCATCTCTTGATGTTGCCCGGCGGGAAGAAGTCCTGCCCTACCTGGAGACGCTGCGCGAGCATCTCGCGATCCCGATGGTGTACGTCAGCCATCAGTTCGAGGAAGTGCTCCGGCTCGCCACGCATGTAGTCCTGATGGAGTCAGGCCGTGTCATCGCGCACGGGAGCCTCAGTGAGGTAAGCCTGCGCCCGGAACTGCGTGCCATCGTCGGCCCCGATCTGGTCGGCGCTGTGACAGACGGGACGGTAACGCGGATCGACCCGTCACAAGGAATAGCGGACGTGCAATTGGGCAAGGGCACCTTGCACGTCAGCCTCCAGGGCGTTGCCGTTGGCTCACCGGTCCGTGTCCAGTTGCTCGCCCGTGACGTGATTCTCGCCACCCAGAAGCCACAGGGACTCAGCGTCCGGAATGAGTTGCAAGGCGTGGTCGTTGAGCTGACACCGGACGATGAAGATGCGGTGCTGGTCCAGGTCGATATCGGAGGAGCGGTCGTCCTTTCCCGAATCACTCGTGAGGCGTCCCGGGTGTTGGGCGTACAACCCGGCAGCCCGGTCTGGGTGTTGGTCAAAGCGGTCTCGACACGGGGGCACACCTTTCGGGTGCCGTCCCATCGCGTATCCAACCCTGACCCAGCCGAGCGGTGAGCCTCGCCGGCCCGCGGGACGACGGGACCGCCGCCGGGCGGCCTGGCGCTGAAGCTTCCACTCTCAGCACCGGCACTATCGCATGCGGACAATCACCGCCCTGTGAATCAAGTATCAATATTTAGGTATCAATACCTATCCACCGGGTGAGCTTCATCACGCCATCCCTACGCTGCCTGAACTAGGCTGAAAATCAATCTGGCCGTCGCCAGAGGAGGTTCAGCGAACGCTCCGCCGACCGCGCAGTGTCAGGCTCACGTACCTCATGGACCCTCTCAACGAGAACAACCCGAACGACGACGCTATGCAACCGCCCTCAGCGGAGGCAGCGGCAGCGAACACTCCGATCAATATCCGACTCTGGACGATCGTGCTGATGGTTGCCTTCACAATCACTACGGTCGTCAGCATACAGCTCGTTGCAACCTCGACGCGCGGTGGCCTTTATCGGGTGTTCTGGCCGCCCAATGGGATCTTGACGGTCCTGTTGCTCATCACCACCGGTCGCACGCGGGCAGCATGGGTCGGGAGCGCCGCGGTCGTGAATCTGCTGGTGGGCGTCTATGTTGGACATTACCCGTTGCCCATAGCGGTCTCGGCAACGCTCTCCAAGCTGCTGGAGGTGGCTCTGACGGTAGCTTTGAGCCGGCGCATGTTGGGTCCCGTCATCGAGTTTTCGCGCTTTGGCACTCTGTGCCGATTCGCTCTCCTGTGCGCCGCGCCGGCCGTGGCCGCGACCCTGACACTCGTGTTGCCGTCGGTCTACGCCTACTTTTTCCTGACGGGAAAGATGACCTTGGCGTCGGCGATTGGTGATTATTGGTCACTGTGGCGCGGAGTGGCTCTACAGGAATTTTGTGGCATCGTCATGGTGGCACCGGCACTTTACGTCATCCTTGTGCCGCACGACCGTGGGCTGTTCGTGCGCTCGGCGCTCGAGCGTACAGTGCTCTTTGGATTGCTGGTGGCGGCCGAATTCGCGCTGTTCGCCCTATCGTCCACGCCCGCGTTGTTCGTAGTGTTTCCAGTGTTGGTCGGCATCGGTTTTCGCCTGGGCCCGCGCGGCGCGGGCCAGGCCATCCTCGCTACGACTCTGGCGGCGGCCGGCTTCACGATCAGCGGCGCGGGCCCATTCGCGGCATTTCATGAAGCCGAATTGTTCGGCGTCGTCGGCTTGCTGCGAATCTTTCTGCTCTCCGTGCTGTACAGTGTCCTTCCGGCGGCGGGTGCGATCGCCGAGAAGCTGCGCTCCGAGGAAGAGCTGAAGCTCGTGCATCACGAGCTGGTCCATACCTCGCGTCTGGCGGGCAGAGCTGAAATCGCGAGCGGTGTACTGCACAACGTAGGCAACGCCTTGCAAAGTGTCAATGTGTCGGCAAATCTGCTGGTTGAGCAAGTGAAGCGCTCACGCGCGTCAGCGCTACAACGACTCGTTGATGTGCTGCGCCAGGAGGATCTGAGCTCGTTCGTGGCCAGCGAGCGCGGGCGACATCTACCGGTCTTTCTGGAAGAGCTCTCCAGACAACTCGCTGCAGAGCAGCAGGCTACGTCCGAGGAACTGCTGGCGCTGCGGCACAATATCCAGCACGTCAACGAAATAGTTGCAATGCAACAGAACTATGCGAAGCGCGTCGGAGTCTGGGAAGAGATCGATCTGACGAAGCTCGTGGAGGACAGTCTGCGAATGGGCGCCGAGGGCTTCGGCCGCCACGGGGTGAAGCTGACCAAGGAATTCACGCCTCTCCCGCCTGTGAAGACTGACAAGCACAAGGTGATGGAGATTCTGATCAATGTGATCCGCAACGCCAGACAGGCCTGCGAGGATTCGAGCACGTCGGACAAACAAGTCACAGTCAAAATCGTGCCCGGGCCGTCCGGTGCGGCGATCACAATCATTGACAACGGCATCGGCATTCCTCCGGAGAACATGACCCGCATCTTCCATCACGGCTTTACTACCCGTGCCTCGGGCCATGGCTTCGGCCTGCATAGTGCCGCGTTGGCCGCCAAGGAGTTGGGTGGATCACTTTCGGTACATAGTGAAGGGGCTGGCCGCGGCGCCGTCTTCACCCTGAATCTCCCTTTCTCCGTACCGGAGACTTCCCGTGCCGCATGAGGTCAACCCGACGATCACCCACCGGGTGCTGCTGATCGACGACAACGCAGCCATCCATGAGGATTTCCGCAAGCTCGTACTTCCCGAGCAGCTTGCAGCGCACGAGCCGTCGGCCGCCGAAGCGGCTCTGCTGGGTCATCCGACGCCGCCCCACCCCCCTGCCAGGCGCATCAGCTGGACTCTCGACTCCGCGATGCAGGGCCGTGAGGGTCTGGAGCTGGTCAAGCGGGCACTCGCCGAGGGACTTCCTTACGCGCTCGCCTTCGTCGACATGCGCATGCCGCCCGGCTGGGATGGTTTGAAAACCATCGAGGAGATCTGGAAGGTCGATGCGGAGATCCAGATCGTCGTCTGTTCGGCCCACTCCGACTACGACTGGCGCGAAGTGAGTGAGCGGCTCGGCAATTCCGACCGGCTGCTCATCTTGAAGAAACCGGCCGACCCGATCGAAATTCTCCAGTGCATTGCCGCTCTCGTTTGCAAGTGGAAAAACGCGCGGATGCTCAAGAGGCACGTCGAGGGACTCGAGAAGACGATCCTGGAGCGAACCCTTGGACTCGAGGCTGCCAACCGCCAGCTACACTATCTCGCCTCGCACGATGCACTGACAGGCCTTCCGAATCGCCTGTTGCTGGAGGATAGGCTTACGCATGCCATCGCGCGAGCCGCCCGTGATCGCCGTCAGTTCGCGGTGTTCATCGTGGACCTGGACCGGTTCAAGCCGGTGAACGACTCGCTGGGGCACCACGCGGGCGATGAGCTCTTGAGAGAGGTTGCCCGGCGTCTGGCCACCGCGATTCGCGGCAGCGACACACTCGCCCGGCTGGGTGGCGATGAGTTCGTGGTCGTAACGGATTTCCTGGATCCGGCATTCGCGGACCAGATCGGGCAACGCATGCTGACTGCCCTGCAGCCGGGGTTTTCGCTCACCGGAGTCAATGTCCATATCTCCGCCAGCATCGGAGTCGCCTTGTTTCCGAGCCATGGCAGCACCGGGCAGACACTCCTCTCACGGGCAGATGCCGCGATGTACTGCGCGAAGAAGCGTGGCCGCAACAGCATCTACTTCTACACGGTCGACAGCTCAGATGATCGCGTGAAGCTCGAGGAAGATTTGCACCGCGCAGTCGAAGAGGGCCAGTTCGAGCTGCATTATCAACCGAAAGTTGATACCAACACAGGCGAAGTGCGTGGCGTGGAGGCGCTCATCCGTTGGCGTCATCCGGAACGGGGGCTCCTGACACCGGATATATTCATCCCGCTCGCGGATGAGTGCGGACTGATCGCCCGCATCGGCGAGTGGGTCGTGCACGAAGCCTGCCGCCAGGGGCAGGCCTGGCAGCGCGAGGGACTCAAACCCCTGCGTATCGCCGTCAATCTATCACCTTCGCAGTTCCGGCTCACCGACCTGCCGAACCAGATCCGCCGTGCACTCGATGCGTCGGGCTTCGAGCCGACCCTGTTGGAAGTGGAGCTGACGGAGGGCGCGGTGATGAGCGACCCCGAGGAGTCGGTCGAGATCCTCGCGGCCCTCAGGCACATGGGGGTACTCGTCTCGGTAGACGACTTCGGCACCGGTTATTCGAGCATGAGCTACTTGCGGCGTTTTGCGATCGACAAGCTCAAGATCGACCCTGAATTCATCCGCGACCTGGCGACAAATTCCGATGGCGTCTCGATCGTGCGCGCGATCGTGTCGCTCGCGCACAGTCTGCGTCTGAAGGTCGTCGCCGAGGGCGTCGAGACTGCCGAGCAACTGGAAATCCTGCAAAGCCTCGGCTGCGATCAGTATCAAGGGTTCCACTACAGTCCCGCCGTTCCAGCGGATGAATGCGTACGCCTCCTGCACAAACGCGCTACCCATGAGCCTGCGGCTCACCCCGAAACATGAAACAACGTCAAGGCTAGGCCTGCCGGCCGTCCGGAACTGCCTGGTCGCTCACGATGGTCAGTACGTCGTAGCTCGCGACCGTCTCGCCATTCTGGTTGGTGATTTCCGTATCCCAGCGAACCTCGCCATGGCCGGCAGAGGGGCGGAAAGACTTCTCCTTGCAAGTGAGCCGGACCTTGATGCGATCGCCAGGCTTCACAGGCTTGGTGAATCGCAAGCCGTCAAGCCCATAGTTGGCCAACACCGGCCCATAAGGCGGATCGACGAACAGGCCGGCTGCCGCAGAGACGAGGAAGTAGCCGTGGGCCACGCGGCCCCCGAACAGCGGATTGCGCGCGGCCTGAGTCTCGTCCATATGCGCATAGAACTTGTCGCCCGAAAGCTCGGCGAAGCGCTCGATGTCCTCGATGGTCACCTCACGCTCGGCGGAGTTGAACGTATCGCCGACTGTCAACGCGCCGAACGGCTTACGGAAAGGATGAACGCCGGGCTCGAGTTGTCGTGCGCCCCTCACCCACCGGCCCGTGATCGCGGTAATGACATCGGGTGTGCCCTGTAGGGCCGTGCGCTGCATGTAGTGCATGACGCCGCGGATGCCGCCCATCTCCTCGCCTCCGCCTGCCCGACCCGGCCCCCCATGCACCAGGTGAGGCAACGGTGATCCGTGACCGGTAGATTCCTTCGCGCACCGCTGGTTCACTACAATGATTCGGCCGTGGAAGGCTGCCATGCCCAGCGCGAGGCGCGCGGCAACCTGATCATCGGCTGAAAATACGGAGCCCGCGAGACTTCCTCCGCCGCGCCGGGCAAGGTCGATCGCCTCATCGAGGCTGCCATAGGGCACCACCGTGCAAACCGGCCCAAAAGCCTCGACGGAGTGGATGGAGTGGGCTTCGCGGGTATCACGACAGTAAAGCAACGTCGGGGATACAAAAGCGCCCCTCTCCCGGTCAGCACCCAGGACCTCGAGCTGACCGGAGTTTCCATACACCAACTCAGCTTCGCGCTGAAGTTTGGCAATCTGGTCCAGCACCTCGCGACGCTGATCCGTAGAGGCGACCGGCCCCATACGGACATTCTCCAGGCGAGGATCGCCCACTGCGATCTTGCCGAGGGACTCACAAACGGCATCGATGACTTCCCGGGCGCGCTCGGCCGGAACAACTGCCTTGCGAATCGCCGTGCACTTCTGACCGGCCTTGGCCGTCATCTCGCGCACGACCTCGTTCACGAATAGGTCGAACTCCGCGGTTCCTGGGCGAACATCCGGTCCCAGTATGGAGGAATTGAGCGAATCGGTTTCGGCGGTGAAGCGAACCGAATGGGCCATGATCACCGGATGCTGTCGCAGCCTTTGCGCAGTCGACGCCGACCCCGTGAACGAGATGACGTCCTGACAGGTCAGATGATCGAACAAGTCCCCAGTGCTGCCGCAAATGAGCTGTATGGCGCCGTCCGGCAGAATGCCGGACTCGATGATCCTCCGGAATACCCGCTCAGTGAGATACGCGGTAGCCGTTGCTGGCTTGACGATCGCTGGAACGCCGGCAAGCAATGTCGGCGCAAGCTTCTCCAGCATTCCCCACACAGGAAAGTTGAAAGCGTTGATATGAACGGCAGCGCCCTCGAGCGGCACGCAGATATGCTGTCCGACGAAGCTGCCACTCTTGGACAACATTTCGACGGCGCCGTCGACGTAGACGCGGCTGTCGGGTAGCTCGCGAGCACCCTTGCTCGCGTATACGAACAGGGTGCTGATTCCACCATCGATGTCGACCCACGAATCGCTCTTCGTCGCACCCGTGGAATACGATAACGAGTAAAACTCCTCCTTGTGCTCCGTGAGCATCTTGGCAACCGACTTGAGCAGCGCGGCGCGCTCATGGAACGTGAGCTCGCGCAAGTTGGGACCGCCGACATGACGGGCGTTCCACAGCATGGCACGGTAATCGATGCCCTCCGCGGAAGCGCTGGCAACGACCTCGTTCGTGGTGGCATCCCGCAGCGTGACGAAATTGCCAGTGCCGGCCTGCCATTTTCCGGATACGAAGCTTTGAAGTTGCATAGAGTCCCGTCCCTATTCCACACCCACCACATGCCCGTCGATACGGGCGGACCGGCCCCGGAACAACGCGATTCGCGCGCCCTCCTGGTTGGTGACCGTAATTTCGTAGATGCCATTGCGCCTGGAGCGCCATACTTCGCTGGCAACCGCCGTCAGCTCATCGCCCTCCCTGGACGGGGCGAGAAAATCAATGGACGCCGCGGCGGCGAGCGTATTCTCGTTGCGGGAGTTGCAGGCGAACGCGAAGGCGCTATCCGCCAGGGTAAAGACCATGCCACCGTGGCAGATATGATGACCATTCACCATGTCCGACCGCACTGACATGGTCGCTCGCGCGTAACCCGGGCGAACCTCGACGATGCGGATCCCCAGCGCCTGTGAGGTTTTGTCCGTGGCGTACAGCGCCTCAGCGACCCGCTCCGCCAGCCGCTGCGCTTCCACTGAGTTTGATTCGTCGTTGCTCACTGTCGGCCACTCACGGTATTTCGCTCACTTCCCTGTGAATCTTGGTGCCCTTTTCTCACCAAAGGCGGCCACTCCTTCGGCATAGTCCGCTGTCCCACCCAACTCGCGCTGGTAGTCGCGCTCGACATCGAGCTGCTCTTCGAGTGACCGGCTCCAGCTCTCGTAGATCGCCTGCTTGGTGCGGGCCAGGCTCCGTGTGGGAGCGTCGGCGAGCTGTCGAGCCAAGGCATCCACTGCCGCGGCGAGCTCCGCATCCTCGACACAACGCCAGATGAGTCCCCACTGTTGTGCCTGTTCCGCGCTCAGCTTCTCTCCAAGAATCGCCAGACCCATCGCGCGTGCAGTACCGACGAGCCGCGGCAAAAACCATGTACCGCCGGAATCAGGCACCAGACCGAGCTTGGCGAACGCCTGTATGAAGCTCGCCGAGCGCGCTGCAATCACCAGGTCACAGGCGAGAGCGATATTCGCTCCTGCCCCCGCCGCAACGCCATTGACTGCCGCAATGACCGGCAACGGCAGTCTGCGTAAGGTCAGGACCAGCGGTTTGTAGTATTTCTCTATCGACTCGCCCAGATCGGCCGCGATGCCGCCCGGAGCGACAGCACGGTCGTTCAGGTCCTGCCCCGCACAGAACCCGCGACCCGCGCCGGTAATTACAAGGACTCGTGCGGCCGGCAGCCCACTGGAGGAATCCAGGCCGGCAAGCGCGGCGCGCACCTCCGCATGCATGATTGTGTTGAAGCTGTTCAAGCGATCCGGACGATTGAGGGTGAGGCGAGCGATGCCGTCCGTCACGTCGAAAAGAATGGTCTGGTAGCTCATTACCTTGACTCCCCGGCTTGCCTCGCGTGGCCTTGCCAGCTGGTTCCGCCCCCGGCGGGCACGGCAGGCTCAGCGATTACTATATCTCGTCATAATCGAGCTCGAGCTCCGGTGTCGTCACGCGCGACTGGCATGCCAACACGTATCCCTGCTCGACTTCCCACTCTTCGAGTGCGTAGTTCTGTGCCATTTCCACCGCGCCCCGAATGAGCTTGGTTCTGCAGGTGGAACAGACACCCGCCCGGCACGAAAAAGGCAATTCCAGCCCGGCGCGCGCGGCGGCATCGAGAATGACCTCATCATTCATGCGCATCGTGAACGTGCGGCGGCGGCCATCCATCAGGACGGTCACCTGGGCTTCGCCAGGGGCTGATTTCCCGGGTGTCTGTTGATCGGCCTGCTGGCCGGACCCGGGTGTGGTCAGACTCGGGCTGTCTGTTGCCCCGGGAGCATCCGCTGGATTTCCGGCCCTGATTTCGCCAGTCGCTTTGACATCCTGCGCTTCGCCTACCAACTCAGGCGAGCTTTCGTTGGCGGCGGTCGTCGCGAGGGTGAAGTGCTCGCCGTGGATCCGGTCCGCCGCCACCCCCAGGCTCCGCAGTGCCGCCGATACCTCCTCGATCATGTCCCCCGGACCACACACGAAATACTCACTCACCTGCTCCGGCCGGAAGAGCGTGGCCGCGAACTGCCGCACCCGGCTCTCATCGATTCTGCCGTTGTAAAGGTCCACCTCCTGAGGCTCGCGGCTCATGATGAAGTGGAGGGACAGCCTGTCGAGATATCGATCCTTCAGCGCAAGCAACTCTTCCAGGCAGATCGCGCGGCTGGTGCTCGTATTTCCATAAAACAGGAGAACGCGACTGTCGGCGGCGGCCAGCAGCGAGCGGATGATGGCGAGCACGGGTGTGATACCGCACCCGGATGCGAATGCGACGTAAACGCCGCCGGCTTGTCCCCCGCGTCTGGGGGTAAAACTCCCATTCGGAGGCAGCACCTCGAGGGTGTCGCCGACGTTGAGCTCTTCCGAAAGATAACGAGACATGCGACCCGCAGAAAGCACTCGGGCGACGATCCTCAGCGGCCACTCTCCGGGCGCGCTCACGACCGAATAGGTACGCCGGTTTTCTTCGTCATTGATGTCGGCCTTCACGACGACGTGTTGCCCTGGCAGGCCACGATACATCTCCCGCAACTGCGGAGGCACTTCCAGCGCAATGCCGACGGCATCCTCGGCCTCCGGGTGGATCTCGACGACACGTAGTGAATGAAACGTCAACATGTGATCAAAGACACTTGAAGTAGTCGAATGGCTCCAGGCAAGTCAGACACCGATAGTGAGCCTTGCAAGGCGTGGAGCCAAATTCGCTCACACGCTCGGTGACCGCGCCACCGCAGCGGGGGCAATGAACAGCAGGCAGTTGGAACAGGTGGCGCGGGTTGGACACCGCCTTTGCCGGAGGCGCAATGCCGAAAGACTCGAGCTTGCGTCTGCCGCTATCGGTCAGCCATTCGCTCGTCCACGGGGGTGACAGGACTTGCTCCAGAATCGCATCGCTGTAGCCATTCTCATCGAGGGCTTCGCGAACGGCACGTCGGATCACCTCGGTCGCCGGACAGCCTGAATAGGTCGGAGTAATACCAACATGCAGTCGTCGGTCTGCCGCCCTGCGGACATACCGCACTATGCCCAGCTCAACCACGCTCAGCACCGGAATCTCAGGGTCCATGACATGCTCGAGCACACGCCAGACAGCGGGCTCGTCACTCGAACTCTCGCGGTGTTGCGCACTTTCTGACACTGACATCACCACTGTGCGCCGGGATACGTACGCTGAAGATGCTGCATTTCGGCTAACATGTGACCGAGGTGCTCGGTATGGACGCCGCGCTTTCCGTGCCAGCGGTAATGGACGCTGGCCGGCCGTTGCAAGGTGGCTTCGCGCAGTACGTCATCCACGTTCGCTTCCCAACGAGGTTGGAGTAGCGCAAGCCGTGGAGCGATCCCCGCGGCAGCCATGCGCTCGTCGACCTCATCGGCAATGAACAACTCCGCGGTGAAGCGCCAGGCACTGTCGAGAGCCGCCTGCGTCCGGCGGTGGCTCTCGTCGGTTCCGTCGCCGAGTCGAATCAGCCACCCGGAGCTGAAGCGCAGGTGATAGCGAGATTCTTTTACGGCTTTCGCCGCGATCGCCGCCAGGCGTGCATCCGTCGAAGCGCAAAGGCCTTCGTAAACCTGGACCTGCCAAGCGTCCAGCAGAAACTGACGCACCAGGGTATGAGCGAAGTCCCCGTTGGGCTGTTCCGCAAGCGTGAGATTGAGAAACTGCGGAGCATCGCGGAGAAAGGCGAGAGCATCTTCATCGCGTCCGCGGCCTTCGACTTCCCCCGCATATGACAGGAGCAAGCGCGCCTGCCCGATCAGGTCGAGCGCCAGGTTGGCGAGTCCCAGATCCTCCTCGAGCGCCGGCGCGTGTCCAACCCACTCGCCCAGCCGCTGCCCCAGCACCAGACTGGTATCGCCGAGGCGAAGGAGATAGCGCAGCAGATCGTCTTTGGCTGTTGGCTGGAGGTCCCCGCGAGCCGAAATCCCGGACGGATCGGGTGTAGCGCTGTCGAGCGCCCCGGTCATAGATTCTTCACCTCGTCGGGAATGGCATAGAACGTCGGGTGGCGATACACCTTGTCCCTTGCCGGCTCGAACAGAGCATCCGCCTCGGCCGGATCGGAAGCCGTGATGTCGCTCGATCGCACGACCCAGATGCTTACGCCTTCCTGACGCCGGGTGTAGACGTCACGCGCATGCTCGATCGCCATCCGGGAGTCCACCGCATGAACGCTTCCAACATGTTTGTGTTCGAGTCCCGCGCGGGAGCGGATGAACACCTCGAACAACGGCCAATCGTTACTCATCGCACTACCTCGAAACAGCACCATCATTCCCCTGCATACCGACCCCGCAAGCGGAAGCACGTTGCCGAGTCGGTGTCAGGTGCCGGTCGGCTTTAGCTGCCAAGTCGGTTTTATGCGCGCGTGCGCCCCGTGGCACGGGTCTCCCCTCTCAAGCAGCCTGCGATCCTCGCGCGCGCCGCTTCTGCGCGTAGGCAGCCGCGGCTTCGCGTACCCACGCGCCCTCCTCGTGCGCCTTGCGCCGGGCCTCCAGCCGCTCGCGGTTACACGGGCCATTGCCTTTGAGCACCGCCTGGAACTCGCTCCAGTCAATCGCTCCAAAACGGTAGTGCTCGCTGCCCTCTTCCCGCCGCAACTGCGGGTCGGGAGGAATGAGGCCGAGGAACTCCGCCTGGGGTGCGGTGATATCCACGAACTTCTGGCGCAGCTCATCGTTGGTAAAGCGCTTGATCTTCCAACGCATGGATTGCGCCGTATGCTTCGATTCGCTATCACTCGGGCCGAACATCATGAGCGCTGGCCACCACCAACGATCGAGCGCGTCCTGCGCCATTTGACGCTGTTCGGGGGTGCCGCGCGCGAGCGCCAGCATGATCTCGAAGCCCTGCCGCTGGTGAAAGCTCTCCTCCTTGCAGATCCGCACCATCGCCCGCGCGTACGGTCCATAGGAACAACGGCAGATCGGAATCTGATTCATGATCGCCGCGCCATCCACCAGCCACCCGATCGCTCCGACATCGGCCCAGGTAAGGGTGGGGTAGTTGAAGATGCTCGAGTACTTCGCGACGCCTGCCAGCAATTGCTCGATCATCTGCTGGCGCGAGATCCCCAGAGTCTCCGCGGCGCTGTACAGGTACATTCCGTGACCGCCTTCATCCTGCACCTTGGCAATGAGCACCGCCTTGCGGCGTAGCGTTGGCGCGCGCGTGATCCAGTTTCCCTCGGGCAACATGCCGACGATTTCCGAGTGCGCATGCTGCGAGATCTGCCGGATCAGCGTCTGGCGATAGGCCTCCGGCATCCAGTCCTTGGGCTCGATCTTTTCGTCAGCATCGATGCGCTGTTGGAAGCGCTCTTCCAGAGCAGCCCTATCGGCCACCCCTTGCGGCAGACACTCGTTTCCGAGCGCATCGAGAGCCTGCGTGTACATGACTCCTCCAATGGCGAATCCGCGGCGGACTGTTATGACACAAGAATAGCATAAGGCGCGAATTTTTTGTGTCACAATAATCCGCCATGATCGGCCCGCCACCCCATTCCGGCTCAGCTTCCAAAGCCCTGTCCGCATCGTTGAGAGCGCTGTCGCGCCACTTCCACCGGCAGACCCCTATTCGCGGCGGATCCCTCCTGATCACGATTTTTGGCGACTCGATCGCGCCACGGGGCGGCGCTGTCACGCTGGGCAGCCTGATCGATCTCGCGCAGCCCTTCGGTCTCGCGGAACGGCTGGTTCGAACTTCGGTGGCACGACTTGCGCGGGATGGATGGCTCATCGCTCACCGGAAGGGTCGCCGTAGCGAATATCGCCTCACCGCCACCGGCCAGCAGCGCTTCGCAGAGGCCACCCGACGCATCTACGGGGAAATGCCGCGCTCCTGGGACGGCCAGTGGACGTTGCTTGTGCTACCCCCTGGCTCCCCACGACGCCAGGATCTTCGCCACGAGCTGCGCTGGCGTGGGTTCGGACAAGTCAGTCCGGGTGTATTCGCCCATCCCAGCTCGAGCATCGAGAGCGCCCGCGCGGACCTGATCGGGCTCGAGGGAACCGCGCAGGCATTGTTGTTCAAGACTTCGACCGAAGACAGCGACGCAGACCGCCGGTTGATCGCGTTGGGTTGGGATCTCGGCGACCTGGCCCGGCGCTATCGAAAATTCCTCGATACGTTCACTCCAGTGGCTGAGGCGGCCACCGCCTGCGCTCCCGCCGGACTCGATACCACAGCCGCGTTCGTGATCCGGACACTGTTGATTCACGAATATCGCAAAATCCACTTGCGGGACCCACTGCTGCCGCCCGCATTGCTGCCCGCCGACTGGATAGGAGCTGCGGCGTACGAGTTGAGCAAGCGGCTCTATTCAGTTGTCTTTCAGACAGCCGAACGCCACCTGTCCAACACGACGACCACTCTCGACGGCCCGCTACCCGAGGCCAACTGCGCGGCCTTCACGCGGTTCGGCGGCTTGGATAGCCCCATCTGATCGCCGGGGGCGGCAGGCGCCGGTCACACCCGCATCTTTCGAGCCCTCGCGCAGCGGGGCCGGCAGGACAAATGCTCGTCGGATCGGGTACCGACATCACAGGCCGGCCAGGCGGCTCGTTTACGCCAGATCGCGCTTGTCGAGCACCCGCTTTGCCTTCCCCGCGGAGCGCTCGAGCGTCCCGGGACTACAAACAATGACCCGGGCGGAAATTCCGATGATGTCCTTGATGTCGCGCTGCAGATCGATCGTGATCCGATGACGCAGACTGCTGTCTGCCGCTACGCTCTCAGTGCATTCAACGTGGACGATGAGCGCGTCCAAGCGCGCCTCGCGCGTGATCTCCAACAGGTAATGAGGCGCGAGCCCCTGCTGCTTCAACATCAATTCCTCGAATTGGGTCGGAAAGACGTTGACTCCGCGGACGATCAGCATGTCGTCGGTCCGGCCTGTAATTCTCGCCATGCGGCGCATGGAGCGTGCCGTCGGAGGCTGCAAGCTCGTCAAATCACGAGTCCGATAGCGAATGACGGGTAGCGCCTCTTTGGTCAAAGTGGTGAGCACGAGCTCCCCATGAGAGCCGTCAGGCAGAACCTGGCCGGTGTGAGGATGGATCACTTCCGGGTAGAAGTGATCCTCCCAGAGCACCGGGCCGTCCTTGGTCTCTATACACTCACTGGCTACGCCCGGACCCATGACCTCCGATAATCCATAGATGTCGACTGCGTCGATCCCCATCCGGCTCTGGATTTCCGCGCGCATGGCCTCAGTCCACGGCTCGGCGCCGAAAATGCCAACCCGCAGGGAGCTCAAGGTCGGATCGAGTCCCTGCCGGACGAATTCCTCGGCGACCGCCAGCATGTAGGAAGGCGTAACCATGATGATGTCCGGCTCGAAGTCGCAGATGAGCTGCACCTGACGCTGGGTGTGACCGCCCGACACGGGTATCACCGTGCAGCCCAGATGCTCCGCGCCGTAGTGCGCCCCCAAGCCACCGGTAAACAACCCGTAACCGTAGGCAACATGGACGACATCGCCAGGCCGACCGCCTGCGGCACGAATGGACCGTGCCACGAGGTGAGCCCAGGTTTGGATATCGTGGGTGGTATAGCCGACCACCGTAGGTTTCCCTGTCGTGCCGCTCGACGCATGTATCCGCACCACCCTGTCGCGGGGCACGGCGAACAAACCAAACGGGTAAGCCTCCCGCAAGTCCTCCTTCGTGGTAAACGGAAAGTACTGGAGGTCGGACAGCGATTTCAGATCGTCGGGATGAATTCCAACGATCTCGCACTTACGCCGGTACGCCGCCACGTTTTTATAGGTATGGCGCAACGACCACTTCAGTCGCGTCAACTGCAGCCCGCGCAGCTCGTCCGTACTGGCGCGCTCGATCTCCTCCAGCTCGGGAGGCTCGGTCCTGTTCACTTTGACCATGGCCCATCATCGCATCCCGATAGCCGGTCTGGCTAATTGGTCCAACCAACGGCCGCGCGCCGCCATCATCCCCCAGACTGGTCTAGACCCAATTCGTAAGCCGTGTGACGAGAGTGTCCATGAAGCGGTTGGCCTGGTGGCCGTCCATGACCCGATGGTCGATGGTCAACGTGATATAGCATCGAGGACGGACGACCACCCGGTCCTCCCCTTCCTCCTCCACGACGACCGGCCGTTTTTCGAGCTTTCCCACTCCCAGAATGGCCGACTGGGGTTGGTTGATGACGATGGGGGTCGCCAGCAGGCTGCCACTGACACCGTGATTGGAAATCGTGATGGTGCCACCCCGCACATCGGCAGGGGTCAGACGGCCCTCCCGGGCGCGGGTCACGAGATCGCTCAAGCCCGCGGCGATCGAGAACAGGTCGCGGCTCTGCACGTCACGGAGCACGGGCACGACCAGCCCTCCTTCCTCCAACGCCGTTCCCACGCCAATATGGATGGAATCGAAGATTTCCAGGGCCGAATCGGTCCAACGGCTGTTGGCTTGCGGGACCACGCGGATGGCGTCGACCATCGCCTGTAGAAAGTAGGCGGTCAGGGTGAGAGGCGCGCCTCGGCTTGCGAACTCCTCGCGATGTCTGGCCCGATGGGCGAGAACCGCCGTCATGTCCGCTTCGAAAACGGTCGTGACATGCGGAGCCGTATGCAACAGGCTCTGCACCATGTGATCGGCAATGCGTTTACGAACCACCGTGTGTGGAATACGGCGGCTACCGCCGGTCACATTAGGGTCCTCTGGGGCTTCAATCGGACGTGGCACACCTGCATAGCCAGCAGCGACAGCCGCCAACACGTCCTCGACAGTGATGCGCCCTCCCAACCCCGTGCCACGGATTGTTGACGGTTCGAGCGAATTCTCCGACAAGAGCCGACGCACAGCCGGGCTCAGCAGGTTGGCGGCGAAGCGGCCAGGAGGAGTTGCTGCAGACGTCCCGGCTGCCTCTCGAGCGTCGCCGTCACCTCCAGGCGGAGCCGATGAGCTGCTGCCGAATCCGTTTGCATCAATCACAGTACGCCGGTCCGGAGCCGCGGACGCGCCGCCTCTCGGATCGTCCGATCCATCTGCTGAATCGGCCACGGCAGCCGACTCCTGTCCCTCACTTGCCTCGATACGTCCCAGGACTTCTCCAGGGGCAATCTCATCCTGCTCCCCTTTGACGATCTCGCGCAAAACTCCCGTGGCGGGGGCTGCGATTTCCACCGTGACCTTGTCGGTCTCGATCTCTATGAGCGGCTCATTCTGCTTCACCGTCTGGCCGACGGTCTTCATCCAGCGCAGTACCTGTGAGCGGGTGCCTTCGGTCTGCTCGGCGGGAGCGCGAATTTCCACCGCAGTGCTCATGGATACAGGCTCAAACACTCGCAAGCTGTTGGATGGCGCGTGTGATGCGCTCGACGCTCGGCACAGCCGCCTCCAGCAAGACAGGGCTATGCGGGCTCGGAATGTCCGGCATGGTGAGACGCTCGATCGGCGCATCCAGGCTGAAAAATGCCTCTTTCGCCAACACCGCCGCGATCTCGGCCCCGAAGCCGGCTGTCCCACTGTCCTCGTGTACGATCAGACAACGTCGTGTCTTGCGCACCGATTCCAACACCGCGGCCTTGTCCCAGGGTGACAACGTGCGCAGGTCCAGAAGCTCCACATCGACCGCGGAGCCGGCCGCTGCCTGCTCGCAGCGTTCGACCATAGCGCCCCAGGTGATCACCGTGAGCTCCGTGCCCGGCCGCAACATGCGAGCCTTGCCAAACGGAACGACATAGTCGTCACCCGGATAGGTGCGGCGCGCCCAAGCACCGTCCAACATGGCGCGATGCTCGAAGAAGATCGTAGGGTCGTTGCCGCGCAACGCACTGCGCAGCAAGCCCACCGCATCCTCGGCGTTCGATGGCACAGCGACGTGCCACCCGATGCCGTGCACCCACGCCACCTCGTTCGTCTGACTGTGCCACGGGTCGCCACACTTGAAAAAACCGCCGGGCATACGGACCACGATGGGTGCCGCGAATCGATTGTGAGTCCGCCAGCGCATAGTGCCGCAATCGTTGAGTTGCTCGGTCGCCGGATCGGCGTATTTCCGAAACTGGATCTCGGCGACCGGCAGCATCCCCGCGAGGGCCATTCCGACCGCGCGTCCGACGATACCCTCCTCTGAAAGGCTGGTGTCGAATACGCGGTCCACTCCGTACTTCTCCTGCAATCCGAGCGTCGCGCCGTGAACGCCGCCTTTCGGACCCACGTCTTCCCCGAAAACGACCATCCGCGGGTTGGAAGCCAGCTCCACATCCAGCGTCCGCCTGATTGCGGTCAACATGTTGATGCGCGTCCCTTCCGGATGCGGCACGGTGGTCCCGGCTGGAAACACATGACCTTCCGGCGCCAACCCACCCTGCAGCTGCAACTCGGGTTGGCCATTGCCACCCACCTCGCAGAACACATAGCGGCTCACCTGCTGCGGGTCGGGCAATCGACGCGCGAGCGCACGCTCAATGGCACTCTCGACATCGGCGCGAGCCTGCCTACCCAGGCGCGTCCATTCCGAGTCAGTCAATACACCGGGAACCAGATGGCGATGCAATTTCCCAAGCGGATCGCGCGCACGCTCGAGAGCGACCACCTCTGGCTTTTTGTAGGCTTGAGTGTCCTGTCCTGAGTGGCCCGACAGCCGCGGTACCGTCAGGCGTAAGAGCACGGGCACCCGGTTTCCACGGACCAGAGAGACCGCTCGCGCGGTGAGCTCCGAGGCTTCGGCCGGATCGGTTCCGTCACCTTCGAGAACGGTGAGCCCCACAAAAGAGCGCAGATTGGCGGCGATGTTGCCTCCGGGAGTCTGCAGCTGCGACGAGACGGAAATGCCGAAACCGTTATCCTCGATGTAAAACAACACGGGCAAACGCAACGTGGTAGCGGCAGTCAGAGCGGCCCAAAACCCGTTGGTTGCCACCGACGCATCTCCGCCGAGGACGACCGCGATACTGCGTGAGTATCCCGTATCCCCCAACTTCTCGAGTCGGTAGCGGATCGCCTGCGCCCAACCGACCGCGGGCGTGTACTGCGCGCCAACGCCGCCGCAAGCGGGTAATACCGTGGGCCCCTGATTGCCAGGCATGTTGAACACCACGCCAATATCGCGCCCGTCGCTGAATGATCCGGAGCGAGCCAGTGGTCCTGCCGCCAGGTCTTCGAGCGGGGCACCGAGCGCCAGCATGAGCGGTCGCGAGCGATAGTAGACGGTCACGCCATCGTGAGGATCGGTAAGGCGCAGCCCCAGCAGGATCTGCGCAAAGTCATGGCCGCGCGCCGAGAACTGATACAACACCTTGCGTTCCGGCAGCAGCTTGGACTCCTCGATGTCATCCAGCGCCCGTGAGACATGCAGAAGGTAGGCAACGCGTCTCCAATCGACTTGCCGGGACGGATCGTGCCCGTATCCCGTCAAGGTGGACATCGAGGTAGCGGGAGTGGCCATCGGGCAGTCTCCAATCCGTGTGCTACGCACAGCTTATGCCGCCTGCCCCGCAATGAGCTTGCTGAAATTGCTTATTCTGTGGTTTCCTTGGCAATATTCTTGCTCATTCTGGCACTAAACATGGCCAAAGCGCTCGACCGGGTCGACCGGCGCATTCTCGACACCTTGCAGGCCGATGCCCGCATCTCGAATCAGGAGCTCGCCAAAATGATCGGACTGTCTCCCGCCCCCTGCTGGCGGCGTCTCCGGCGTCTCGAGGAGGAAGGCTTCATCTCCGGGTACGCGACGCTGCTGAAGGCTTCGGAGATCGGGCTACCCATCCTGGCGTATGCCCTGGTCACTCTGGACAACCATCACCCCGAAACCGTGCGTCAGTTCGACCGCCTGATCCAGGACCGGCCGGAAGTACTCGAGTGTCACTCCATGAGCGGTGCGCACGACTACCTGCTGCGCATCGTCGCGGCCAGCATGGAGGCGTACGAGCACTTCCTGTCGACGCAGATATTGCAGTTGTCAGCCGTTCGCTCCGTCAACACCAGCTTCGTTCTGCGTACCAAGAAATTCACGACCCGGCTGCCGGTCATGTCAGGAGCGACCACTTAGCACGGACTACGCGCCTAACTCCCGCAGGTCCTCGGGCGAGAGCCGTATGGACGCCGCCGCGACATTCTCCTCGAGATGTTGAATCGTTCCGGTCCCTGGAATGGGCAGGATCGCCCGCGAATGATGCAGAAGCCAGGCGATCGCCGCCGCGCCGACCGATACTTTGTGCCGCTCGGCAACCTTTGCGAGCGTGCGCACCGAGCCAGACTGCCTCGTGTATCTGCCGGAGTCGAGGGGCGCCCACGGAATGAAAGCCATCGACTTGCGCGTGCAGTATTCCACGACAGAGTCCGAGCGCCGGTCCTCCAGGTTGAATCGATTCTGCACCGAAGCGATCGGGGTGAGACGCTCGGCCTGCTTGATCTGCTCCAGCGTCATGTTGGAAACGCCGATGTGGCGTATCTTTCCTTCGTTCCGCAGCTTCACGAGCTCTCCGATGGAGTCCTCGAGTGGCACGCGCGGGTCTGGAGCGTGATACTGATAGAGATCGATACGATCGCGCCGCAGCCGTCGCAGACTGCCCTCGCATGCCTCACGGAGATGCTTGGGGTGGCCGTTGCGATTCCACGCATCGGGTCCCGGGCGTATGAGCCCCCCTTTGGTCGCAATGACGAGTCCCGCGGGATAGGGATACAGGGCCTCGGCGATGAGATTCTCGCTGACCTCGGGCCCATACGAATCCGCGGTGTCGATGAAGTTGACGCCGAGCTCTACCGCTCGGCGCACGACGCGCAGCGCCTCCGGTATGTCAGGTGGTGGCCCCCAGATACCCGCTCCGGTAATGCGCATCGCCCCGAAACCGAGTCGACTCACCGTGAGATCACCGCCAAGGGTAATCTGGCCAGCTGCGCTGGCGTTAGCATCCGTACTCATCGTCTCAACACCTCGAGATACACCGTCACGCCGCCGCCGCGGGCCTGCAGCCGGCAATTCTGGCAGCAAATACCATCCCCAGGGGGAACCTCTCCAACCAATGCTCGACTGCGGCGCTTCGATGGGCCCTCAGGAGGAGCGCCCACAAGTGCTCGCCGCAGCGAGAGGTGAGACGCGTGCGTCGCATGGGCAGGCCGCGCTAAACTTTTTCGGATGGACGATATCGATGTGATTGTCGTTGGTGCGGGCGTCGTAGGGCTCGCCGTTGCCCGCGCCCTGGCCATGCAGGGGCGCGAGGTAGTTATCCTGGAAGCTGCGGAGAGCTTCGGCACCGAAACAAGCTCACGCAACAGCGAAGTCATCCACGCGGGCATCTACTATCCCGCAGGCTCGCTGAAGGCGCGCATGTGCGTGGCGGGCCGGAACCTCCTCTATGACTTTTGCGAGCGCTACGGTATTCCTCATCGCCGCTGCGGCAAGCTCATTGTGGCCGCATCGAAAGCGCAAGTTCCTGAGCTGGAGCGAATTCGCACGGCTGCACGCGAGAATGGAGTCCTTCTGGAAGTTCTAAGCGGCGCTCAAGCTCGCTCCCTGGAGCCTCGGCTTTTCTGCGAAGGAGCTTTGCACTCCCCGATGACAGGCATCATCGACTCACATGCCTATATGCTCGCGCTGCTGGGACAAGCTGAGAGCCGGGGCGCGGCCCTGGTCACTGGCAGTCGCGTGACGCGCCTGGCCCCCGTCACCGGTGGTGTACTCGTCGGGATCAACAATGAAGCGCCCGGCCTCCGAGCCAGGCTCGTAGTGAACAGTGCGGGACTGTACGCTCCGGAGGTGGCGCGCCTGATCGAGGGCTTTCCGCCGGAGCACATTCCAACACCCTACTTCGCGAAGGGAAATTATTTCACACTGTCCGGCCGGTCCCCCTTCGATCGCCTGGTGTATCCGGTCCCGGAGTCCGGCGGCTTGGGCGTGCACTTGACACTCGATCTCGCCGGGCGAGCGCGGTTCGGGCCCGACGTGCAATGGGTCGAACGGTGCGATTACCAGGTCGATCCACAGCGGGCCGAAGGGTTCTATGCAGCTATTCGCGCCTATTGGCCGGACCTGCCCGATGGAGCGCTGCAGCCCGGCTACGCGGGAATCCGGCCGAAAATCAGCGCGGCGGGGAAACCTGCGGCCGACTTCCGTGTGGACGGTCCGCGCACGCATGGAGTCCCCGGAATTCTCAACCTCTTCGGAATCGAGTCGCCCGGCTTGACTGCATCCCTGGCGCTTGCCGAGCACGTGGCCAACAGCCTGTCTGACTGACGATCGCCCCCGGGGCGCCGGACCTCACCCGATGATCCGCCTCTCCCGCAAGCTCTCGACAATCTGGCGCGCGATCTCTTCGGGCGAGCCATCACCGGTCCGCACCACGATCTCCGGCTTTTCCGGCGGTTCGTAGGGTGAGTCGATACCGGTGAAGTTCTTGATCTTGCCTTGCTTGGCGCGCGCGTATAAACCCTTGGGGTCCCGCCGCATGCACTCCTCCAAGGGCGTGTCGACGTAGATTTCCACAAACTCCTCAGGCCCCACCAGCTCACGCACCATCCGCCGCTCCGCACGGAATGGCGAGATGAACGAGCACAACACCACGGTCCCCGCGTCGACAAACAACCTGGCGACCTCTCCCACCCTGCGTATGTTTTCGACTCGATCCGCGTCCGTGAATCCCAGGTCGCGATTCAAGCCGTGGCGTACATTGTCGCCGTCGAGCATGTACGTGTGCGTGCCATGGGCGTGCAGCTCGCGCTCGACGATACTGGCTATGGTGCTCTTTCCGGAGCCCGACAACCCGGTGAACCACAGGATCGCCGGCCGGTGGCCATTCAGTTGTATCCGGGAGGCCTTGTCGACCAGAACACTCTGTCGGTGGATGTTGGTCGCGCGACGCAGCCCAAAGGTGATCATGCCGGCGCCGGCGGTTGCATTCGTGAAGCGATCGACCAGAATGAAGGCTCCGGTCTCGCGATTTTCGACATAGGGATCGAAGGCTACCGGCGCCGCCGTGGCCAGATTGCACAAGCCGATCTCATTCAGTCCCAGCGTCTTCGCGGCAATGTGCTCCAGCGTGTTGACATCGACCTTGTGCTTGAGGCTGGTCACGCGCGCGGGTAGATACTTCGTGCCGATGCGCATGAGGTAGGAGCGACCCGGTAGCATCGCCTCCTCCGCCATCCATAAGACATGTGCCGCGAATTGATCGACTACTTCGGGACGCGCCTCCGCGCGCGCGATGATGTCCCCTCTCGCGACATCAACCTCGTCCGTGAGAGTGAGCGTAACCGCATCCCCGGCACGGGCTTCGGGGAGGTCTCCGTCGGCAGTGACGATCCGCGCGACAGTGGACTCCTTCCCGGAAGCCGCTACTACGACGCGATCTCCCGGCCTGATCGCGCCAGAGGCGACGGTGCCGGCGAAGCCCCGGAAATCGAGGTTGGGCCGGTTTACCCACTGCACCGGAAATCGGAACGGCTGCTCCTGCGAATCCCGCTCGACCTCCAGGCTCTCGAGATGCTCCAGGAGGCTCGGACCATCATACCAACGCATGCGATCGGAGCGCGTGGTCACGTTGTCGCCGTAGCGCGCCGAGACAGGAATCGGAGTTATGGAGGCGAAATCCAGGGACTGCGCAAAGCCCAGATAATCTCCGACGATGTGATGGAAGCGCTCACCGGAGAAATCCACCAGATCGATCTTGTTCACCGCCACGACGATATGACGAATCCCCAGCAACGAGCAGATATAGCTATGGCGGCGTGTCTGGGTGAGCAATCCCTTGCGCGCATCGATCAGTATCACCGCCGCATCCGAGTTGGAAGCCCCGGTGGCCATATTGCGTGTGTATTGCTCGTGGCCGGGCGTGTCTGCCACGATGAAGGATCGATGGGGCGTTGCGAAGAAGCGATAGGCGACGTCGATGGTGATCCCCTGCTCCCGTTCCGCTTCCAATCCGTCCACCAGGAGTGCGAAATCGATGTCGTCACCAGTCGTCCCATGCTTACGGCTATCCCGCTCGAGCGCCAGGAGCTGATCCTCGAGAATCAGCTTCGTGTCGTACAGGAGCCGCCCGATCAGTGTGGACTTGCCGTCATCCACCGAGCCGCAGGTGAGGAAACGCAGCAAGCCCTTCGCCGGACCGCCGGGACCTCCCGAGCTCACCGTGACGTGCTGAGGCACATAGGTGATCATCAGAAATAGCCCTCGCGCTTCTTTTTCTCCATGGAAGCTGCCTCGTCGTTGTCGATCACACGGCCGGAGCGCTCGGACGTTCGCGTCGCAAGCATCTCGGCAATGATGTCATCGAGCGTTTCGGCATCACTCTCAATGGCCGCGGAAAGTGGATAGCACCCCAGAGACCTGAAGCGCACCTTGCGAATCTGCTCTACTTCACCCGGCAGAAGTGGCATGCGCTCGTCATCCCGCATGATCAACAGTCCGTCGCGCACGACCACGGGCCGAGGAGCTGCGAAATACAACGGCACGACGGGGATATCCTCAGCCCGCGTGTATTGCCAGATATCCAGCTCTGTCCAGTTTGACAGTGGAAACACCCGGATGGTCTCGCCTTTGGCGATCCGGGTGTTGTAGAGATTCCACAGCTCGGGACGTTGATTGCGCGGATCCCAGACATGGCCCGCTGATCGGAAGGAGAAGATCCGTTCCTTCGCCCGGCTCTTTTCCTCGTCGCGGCGTGCTCCGCCGAAAGCAGCGTCGAAGCCCCACTTGTCCAACGCCTGCTTCAGCGCGTCGGTTTTCATGATCTGGGTGTGTAGCTGGGAACCGGAGGTGATGGGGTTGATACCCCGCGCGATCCCTTCGGGGTTGGTGTAGACGAGAAGCTTGACGCCGTAGCGCGCCGTGATCCCGTCGCGGTGACGGATCATGTCGCGGAACTTCCAGGTCGTATCGACGTGCAACAGCGGAAACGGCGGCTTCGAAGGATAAAAGGCCTTCATCGCCAGGTGGAGCATCACCCCCGAGTCCTTGCCGATGGAGTACAACATCACCGGGTTGCGGAACTCCGCGGCCACTTCCCGGATGATGCCGATCGACTCGGCCTCGAGTCGCTTCAAATGCACGGACAATGCGTGGCGTGTGACTGTACTACTCATCTTGTCTTACACATCAAGCTTCTTACACATCAAGCTTCGAGCGGAACTGTATGCAGCGCTCCACCTGCGATGAAAAATGAATTGCGCAGCCCGGGCTTTCCATATGTAAGGGGCGCGCCTCCCGGAGCCAACACACTGCCCCCTGCTGCGACGAGCACGGCATGTCCGGCAGCGGTGTCCCACTCCATCGTCGGTCCGAGGCGTGGGTAGAGGTCGGCCTGGCCCGAGGCCACCAGGCAGAACTTCAACGACGAGCCGACGGAGACCCGTTCCGCGACCTTGTAGTGCGTCAGGTAGGTTTCCGTCTCGGGAGTGGAGTGCGACCGGGAGATAACAACCGTCGCTCCCTGCGCCGGCGGCGTGCGAACCCTGATCTGCTCACGCGGCGCCACCTGGCTCGAATCGGTGGGTTGATGAGCGCGTAGCGCAATTCCGGTGACGACGTCGCCTATATACAAGCCCGAAGTCACCGGAGCATAGACGACCCCCAGCACAGGATCGCCGTCACGGATGAGAGCGATGTTCACGGTGAAATCGCCGATCCGTTGAATGAATTCCTTGGTGCCGTCGAGCGGATCGACGAGAAAGAACTCGCTGCCGATCGCGGGCAAGCGCCCGGCGGCAACTTCCTCTTCCGCTACGATTGGCACCCCTGGGGCGACACCACGCAGCCGCGCCAGAATGATGGCTTCGGCAGCGTGATCCGCCTCCGTCACTGGAGTGTGATCCGCCTTACGTTGCACCTCGAAGCTGCCGCGATAAACCTTGTGCGCGGCCCGACCCGCCTCCACGGCGACATCGGCCATCACCTCGAGCAGCTCAGACTGCGGAATGTTGCGCTGGGACAAACGGGACTCCTTGGAGGCTGGCTGACTGACGATCGCCGCAAGATGACGCTGGGGGGCGCCCGCAGTAGGCGAGCATTAGTCAGCCAGCCCCTAACCAGGGAAGTCTACACAATAGGATTGTATGGACCTGCGAGATGGGCTCGTCGCCGCCAGAATTACTGGGAATGTGCTTAGAAGAGGCGGCGGAACGCTGCGGAATCGCGCGGCGCGGCGGCCGGTGACCGAGGACTTCGGGGCCCGCCCGCGCGGGCGAGCCCCTCGATGCCGTCGAAGTCAGCCCTGGCGGACTGCTTCCACCTGGATCGCCAGCGTCACGTCCATCTTGAACCCGTACGCCTCACCGAAACCGAGCCCGTAGTCCTTGCGGTTGAATGTTGCCGAGGCATCGGCGCCGCAGACTTCCTTCTTCGTCATCGGATTCGGCTTGCACAGGAACTGGTTGATCTTCAGGGTGAGCGGCTTCGTCACACCGTGAAGGGTGAACTCTCCCTGCACTTCCGTGGGAGCGCCGTTCTTGAAATTCACGAGCTTCCCCTTGTAGGTCGCGGTCGGAAACTTCGCAACATCGAACATGTCGGGACCCCTGGCATGCTCGTTGAGTTTGTCCTGGCCGAAGTCGATGGAGCTGGTGTCAACAGTGATCTCGACCGTGCCCGCGCTCTTGTCCTTGTCGAGCACAATGGTGCCAGAGCTCTTGTCGAACTTGCCACGCCAGACGGACAACCCGCCCATGTGATCGGCTGCGAAGCTCGGATAGGTGTGGCTGGGGTCGACCTCGTAGGTCACAGGGGTCGCCAGCGCTGAGCCTGTGATGAGCGTCAGCACGGCGGCCGACAGGGCGATCTTCATTCTCCAATCCTCCAGTGAGTTTCTTGTGCGCGCACCGTTGCAGGAAACGTTGCAAGCGTAGCGGGAGGGGCTGGCAGTAGCCAGCCCCTCGTTCGGAAGAGCTAATGAATGTTCCTTGCAGTGGCCGCGCTAAGGTCACTAGCTTCAGGCCCATTACGCGTTCGGTGCGCGCTCACGAGCGGCAGCGGTAGCCCATAGGCCCTCAGCGGGGTTGCGGGCTGACTATCGAACCGCGGTGAGAGCCGCCGCAGGTCGACCCTGGAAGCCCAAGGCACGCGCGACCACCTCGTGAGTGATCTCGCCCGCGTGGACATTCAGGCCTCCCGCGAGGCCAGGATCGCGCTTGAACGCTGCCTGCCAGCCCAAGTCCGCCAGCAAACGAACGTAAGGCAACGTCGCGTTGGTCAAGGCGAACGTCGAGGTGCGGGGCACCGCTCCGGGCATGTTGGCGACACAGTAGTGAATAATGCCGTCCACGACAAAGGTCGGATCGGCGTGAGTCGTCGGCTTGCTGGTCTCGAAGCAACCGCCCTGGTCGATCGAGATATCGACCAGCACCGTACCCGGTTTCATGGTCCCGAGCATTGCGCGGGTCACGAGTTTGGGCGCAGCCGCGCCGGCGACGAGGACAGCACCGACCACGAGATCGGCATCGCGCACGAGCCGCTCGACCGCCTCGGCAGTTGAGTAGGCAGTCTGAAGCGACGAGCCGAACTGCGCTGACAGCTCGCGCAATCGATTTACCGAGCGGTCGACAATCGTGACGTCCGCGCGCATGCCCACTGCGATTTCTGCAGCATGGGTACCCGCAACACCACCGCCCAGGATCACGACTTTCGCGGGCGGCACACCAGGCACGCCCC
>CAZBTV010000093.1:0-29149 GCA_964494895.1 uncultured Steroidobacteraceae bacterium
TGGCGGAATACAACATGAACAAGGAGCGGTACACGATCGGCCGCCTCCCTGACAACGACATCCGCATCGACAACGCTGCCGTCAGCGGCCATCACTCCCTGATCATCAACATCCTCAACGATTCGTTCCTGGAGGATCTGAACAGCACCAATGGCACCTACGTCAACGGCAAGCTGATCAAGAAGCACGCGCTGCAGCATGGCGACGTCATCACCGTCGGTCATCATCAGCTGCGGTTCGTTGAGGATGACGAAGCACAGGACGAGTTCGAGAAGACCATGGTGATCCAACCTTCGGCCCGCCCGGTCGAAAAGGTACGGACCGCCGCGGAAATCGCCGACAAGGCCTCTCCCTCCCTGTCCGCTACGGCAAAAAACCGCGCGCTCTCGAGCGACGGCGTCGCGACAGCGCTGGCATTGAAGAAAGCGAAACTCCAGGTGCTCTCTGGCGCGTTCGCCGGCCGCGAGCTCGAGCTCAACAAAGCGTTGACCACCCTGGGCCGGCCGGGCGTGCAGGTCGCCGCCATCACTCGGCGGTCGGAAGGTTACTTCATCGTCCATGTCGACAGCGGCAAGAGCGATGACTTTCCGCTCGTGAACGGAACCCCGATCGGGTCGCAGGCGACCCGGCTGAATGACAACGATGTGATTCAGCTGGCCGGGGTGAAGATGGGGTTTTTCGTAAACTGAAGGCGCGCAGGCCAAGGGCGCGCCGGGGACTAGCGCGAGCCAGGCTCTCGCAAACAGGCCCGAGCGGCTCCCGGCGATCGGCTGACCGCTCAGCGCATCACGCCGTCGGCGTAGGAGTCGGGCACGTAGTTCGCGAAGCGCGTGAACTGGCCCTGGAAAGTCAACACGAAGGTACCGATCTCGCCGTTGCGGTGCTTCACCAGGTCGATCTCGGCGATGCCCTTCTTGGTGGTCTGGCGATCGTAGACTTCTTCGCGGTAGATCAACAGGATCATGTCTGCGTCCTGCTCGATACTGCCCGAGTTGTGACTAACAATACCATCCAACAACCAACATGAAGTATCAGGAACTGTCATGTCAAAAACGTCTTCCTCGCCAACCAACTCAACGGCGACGAGACGATCCCAGAAGATATCGTTGCCCGACATCCCCTGCGGATGCGGATCATCATATTCAGCCATCAGCTGCCGTGACGGACAGTGATTGAAGCTCACGCTCGCGCGACCGATCATGGCGGCCATCCGGGGGCGGGAAACAGGCACCGTGTCCACGTTCGCATTTGCCTTCACACCCGCCAGCGCAACCGATAATTGGCCAGCCGGCCCCACTCGGGGCCCGAAGCTGCCGACAGTATCGAGAAACAACATCTGCTGATCGACACCGTGTACCCATGCCATGTGAACCGGATTACGGTATCCGGAAGTCACTGTCTGAATGCGAGCCACGATGCCCAATCGCAGTAGAAGTGCCACCACGTCCTCCGCCAGGCCACGGCTGCAAGTCGAGAAATGCACCGCGTGCCCCCCCCGCTGGCCGGGTTTGCGAACGGAAATCGTGCCGTCGGTCGCCCAAAGATGGCGCAGGAAAAGGGCAACCTGCCGGTTTGAGAGCTTGAATACTTCCTCAGGAACTCGCTTCTGCGCCGAGCGCTGCCCATAGATCCCCAGCTCGCGCAGCCATAGATTGACACCAGCCGGTTTCCAGCGATTGCCGTTTCCGGATATCACCAGTTGGTGCCAGTTTCCGCGGCCCCGATGGCGCTTTACAGTCGCCCCGAATTGCGTCTCTGCAGCCCGGCGCACCAGGTCACTGCACGCTTCGGAAGCCGTGGTGTATCTCATTGGCTGATGCTTGGGATAGCTGCCATCGCCGATCATGTGCGCGAGCAAAGCCACCCGGTCCTCAGGCCAGATCTCCGCACACTCCGGCTCGGGAAGCTTGCGGGCGATCGCGATTCGATCTCCGGGCCGCAGGTCTCCTACGCGCTGCCAGCCGAACGAGCAATACAGGCGGTGTTTTTCCGTGGCGCGGATTTTCCTTCCGCTCGCGAGGCGCAACTCGTAGACAGGCTTCTTTCCTACTTTCCATACCAGATCGGAAGTCGCACGCGTGAGGCGGCCGTCTTGGGTCATAGATACGACATCGGGAGTCTGTCCGACCAGATCCCGAATCGGCACTCTACGTCCGTCCGCGAGGCACACCAGCGAATCGCCGGTCACACACTCGCGCAGATCCGACATGACAGGTTTCTTGTTCTCACGCTGCTCCACACCGCGATTCAACTGCGAGAGCGCGATGACGGGGACGGCCAACTCTTTCGCGAGGACTTTCAGGCCGCGAGAGATCTCCGCGATCTCGGTGGCGCGGTTTTCCTTGTTACCGGGGACCTGCATGAGCTGCAGGTAGTCGACTACGATGAGATGGAGGCCGTGCTCGCGTTTTACGCGGCGGGCGCGGGCGCGAAGCTCGGTGGGGGATAGCGCCGGGGTTTCGTCGACGAAGATTTTCGCTTCCGAAAGCTGGCTCGTCGCGCTGGTTATCCTCACCCAATCGTCGTCGGAAATGCGGCCGCTGCGCAGGTTCTGCAACGGCACTCCTCCGATGGAGGACAGCATGCGAGTAATGACCTGCTCGGAGGGCATTTCCATGCTGAAGATCGCCACCGATGCGCGCTCGTCGCCGGGGCGTAGCGCAGCATACTCCGCCATGTTGACTGCGAGAGTGGTCTTTCCCATCGAGGGGCGGCCCGCTACAACCACCAGATCACCGGGGCGCAGCCCTCCGGTTATCTTGTCGAAATCCGAAAAGCCGGTAGGCAAGCCGCGCAGGGAGTCAGGGTTGGCGTATGCCTCGTCGATCTGGTCAATGATCCCCGGCAAGAGCGCGCGTACGGCTACAGCGCCTTGCTTTCCCCTGGAGCCGCCCTCGGCAATTTCGAAGACTTTCTGCTCAGCCTCGTCAACGAGCTCACGCGCGGTACGGCCGTCATTGCTGAATACCGCCGAGGCAATATCGGTGCCAGCCTTGATGAGCTGCCTCAGAAGCGAGCGCTCGCGGACGATCTCCGCATAAGCGCGCACATTCGCCGCACTGGGTGTGTCCCTTGCGACCGAGCTCAGGTAGGCCAGGCCTCCAGCTTCCTCGAGCTTGCTGTTGCGCTCGAGTTGCTCAGAGACTGTAACGACATCACACGGCTTGTTGTTGGCCGCCAGCGCGCCGATGGCCTCGAAGATCAGTTGATGATCGGCGCGGTAAAAGTCTTCGTGCTTGAGGACGTCCGCAACGTTGTCCCACGCGGACGCATCCAGGAGCAGGCCGCCAATGACGGCCTGCTCCGCTTCGACAGAGTGCGGCGGTACCGGCGCATCCACGGCCGCGAGGCTGTCGCGACGTGCTTTGGCGGGGCCGGCCACCTGTTGATTACTCTTCCGCGACGATCAACACCGCAAGCGGAACATCGATATCGGCGTGCAGGTGCAGCCCGACTGCGTGCTCGCCGACCATACGCAACGGTCCGTTGGGCATGCGTACTTCGCTGCGCTCGACCTTGAAGCCCTCTTTGCTGAGCGCCTCGGCGATATCAGCGGTGCCGATGGAGCCGAAGAGCTTGCCTTCCGTACCCGCCTTCGCGGTGATCGTGAGCTTGAAGTCCTTCAATGCCGTCGCCCGCTCCTGAGCGGAGGACAGATGCTCACGAGCGAGCCTCTCGAGCTCGTCGCGGCGCGCCTCGAAGCGCGCGACATTGTCGGGCGTTGCGAGAGTCGCCTTGCCTTGAGGCAGGAGATAATTCCGGCCATAGCCGGACCGGACCTTTACACGGTCGCCGATATTGCCGAGATTCGCGACCTTTTGAAGCAGAATGACGTCCATTGCGGTGGCCTCAATGCTGGTCGGTGTACGGCAGCAGGGCCAGGAAGCGCGCGCGCTTGATCGCTACCGCGAGCTGACGCTGATAGAACGACTTCGTGCCCGTGATGCGGCTGGGGACGATCTTGCCCGTTTCAGTCACGTAGCCCTTCAACGTGGCCAGATCCTTATAATCAATGTATTTCACGCCCTCTGCCGTGAAACGGCAGAACTTCTTGCGACGCGAGAAGCGGCTGCCGCCGCCACCGGGGCCACCCGGACCACCACCACCGCCGCGGCGATCGTCACCACCCCGTCCACCGCCGTCACCACCGCGGCCAGACATGCCATCTGATTTGTTGAATGCCATTGCAGTCTACCTCCGCGCCCTCAGGCGCTCTCTCCGGCGGAGCTATCCTCGTCATCTGAGGGGGCCGCAGCTTCCTCGCGCGGACGACGGCGAGGAGCGCCACCACCGTCACCATCCTCGTCCGAGTCATCGCGCGAACGCTCACGGCGTCGCCCGCCATCGCCCTCCTCGTCCGCAGCCTTCGCCATCGGAGACGGCTCGGTCACAGCGGCATCCATCTTGACGACGAGGTGACGCAGGACCGCATCGCTGAAGCGGAATGCCCCAGTCAGCTCGTCCAGAACTTTCTGCTCGCACTCGATGTTCATCAGAACATAGTGCGCCTTATGGACCTTGGCGATGGGGTAGGTGAGCTGGCGACGGCCCCAGTCCTCGAGGCGGTGCACGCGGCCACCACCGGCGGCAATCATGCCTTTATAGCGCTCGATCATGGCGGGCACTTGCTCGCTCTGATCGGGATGGACCAGGAATACGATCTCGTAATGCCTCATGGTTCCTCCTTACGGATTTGAGCCGCCCGTCGCGAGGCCTGCGGGGTGCGGCAAGGAGCACCGTGCCGGGTTGCAAGCCGGTCACGGTCCTTGTTCGATTTCGAAAGTACCCTGCGGTCCTTTCGATGCCGAGAGCAAAAACGCGGTTTTCGCTCCCTTCAAAAAGGGGCGCGAAGGATACTCAAATGGCGGGCGAACTGCAATTTAGAGGCGCTCCTCGGCGTGCAGCGTCCCTTGCCTGTACGGCGGTTGACTATAGCGTGCCTGCCACATTGCCGGTCGTTGGAAAAACTACGCTTTCCGCCCCTGCCCTGGTCCGGTCGTGCGCTGGCGCACAGCCTCGTACAAAAGCATGCCCGCGGCCACTGAGACATTGAGGCTTTCCACCGCCCCCAGCTGTGGGAGACGCACCATCCAATCGCATGACTGCCGGGTCAGATGGCGCAGACCCGTTCCCTCGGCTCCGAGCGCAAGCACAATTCCCCCGGTGAGATCCACCTCGTGCGCAAGTCTCGCCCCTTCGGCGTCCGCCCCAACTACCCACAAACCCGCGTCCTTGAGCAACTTCAGAGTGCGCACCAGGTTCGTTACGGCAACCACCGGAGTCGTTTCCGCTGCGCCAACTGCGACCTTCCGAACGGTGGGCGTCACTTGCGCGGCCCGGTCACGTGGCACTATGACCGCCAGAGCCCCGCAAGCATCTGCAGTTCGCAGGCATGCTCCGAGGTTGTGTGGGTCCTGGACCCCGTCGAGCGCCAGAATCAACGGACTGGGCACTCTCTGCAGCGCCTCGAACAACTCGTCCTCGCTCCAGGGAGGTAGTGGAGTGATGTCCGCGGCCACTCCCTGATGAGCCACATCCCCAAGCTGTTGCCTGAGTGTGTGCGCATCGACCCGCTGAATCGGGCGGTTGTGCAGCCTGGCCAACTCGTCTATTTGCCGCACCCGGGGATCGTCGCGGCGCTCCGCCACTCTCACTGCGTTCACCCGCTCCGGGTGGCGCTCCAACATAACGCGGACCGCGTGCAGGCCGTAGATCGTCTCGCTGCCCTTCAACATAAGGCTCCGAACAGCGGTGGCTTAGACATCTTCAGCAAGATCAAGGTCGATGAGGCCTTCTATGGGATTGACCGCCGTCACAATGACCCTGATCTGCTGCCCGGTGCGCAAACGCCTTCCCGTCAGGCGACCCGTCCACGCCAATCCGTCTTCTTCCATCTCGTATTGGTCATCGCGCAATGAGTCGACATGCAGAAGGCCGTCAACCGAGACGTCGAGGATCTGCACGAAACATCCGAACTCCACGACGGTAGTGATGAGTCCATGGAATGTTTGACCGATCCGCTCGCGCAGATACGTGCATTTCAGGAACGTGTTGACATACCGATCTGCTTCGTCCGCGCGCTTTTCCAGCTTCGACGTACTTTCACCGAGAGCGCCCAACGCCTCCGTATCGTACTTCACCCCGCTGCCGCCGGGCGCTTCGATAAGCGCCTTCAGCGTGCGATGGACGACCAGATCGGGATACCGCCGGATGGGAGATGTGAAGTGCGCGTAATGGGTCAACGCCAGGCCGAAGTGTCCAATGTTTGTTGGCTGATACAGTGCCTGGGGCATGGAGCGTACTATCAGTGACTCCACGAACGGCCGTTCGGCCGAGTGCCCCAGTCGCTTGGTGATCGCTTGAAGGTCGCGTGTTGATACGTTCTCGGGTATCTGCGCTTCGATTCCGAGCGCGGTCAACGTCGATAACAACTTGTCGAGCTTGAGCTCTTCCGGTTTACCGTGCACGCGGTACAACGTCGGCGTACGCGTTTTCTCCAGCTCCTGTGCCACGGCGACGTTGGCCATGATCATGCATTCTTCGATGAGCCTATGCGCATCGTTTCGGACGCGCAGATCGATCGAGCGAACTCGCTCCGAGGAATCGATTACAAACTCCGCCTCCGCGGCATCGAAATCCAGCGCACCGCGACGGGCGCGTGCCTTGTGGAGCGCTCGGTAAACGTCCACAAGGACCATCAGCTTATCGAGCAGCGGATCGAGCTGTTTCCGCGCTTCAGGGGTACCTTTGAATAGTGCGTCGTATGCCAGCGTGTATGTAAGGCGGGCAGCCGAACGCATCACTGCTGGATAAAACTGCGCCGACTTCAGGGTCCCCTGTTTACTGATCACCATATCGGCAGCGAAGCAGAGCCGGTCGACCGCGGGAGCGAGCGAGCAGAGCTTGTCCGAAAGGGCGAACGGCAGCATCGGAATCACACGCGTCGGGAAGTAGACGGAGGTGCCACGCTCTCTTGCCTCTTTATCGACGAGCGTCCCCGGCCTCACATAGTGACTCACGTCCGCGATCGCGACGATCAAGCGGAAGCCACGTGGATGGGGCTCCGCGTAAACGGCATCGTCGAAATCCTTCGCATCCTCACCATCGATAGTGACCAGCGGGAGCCCACGCAGGTCGATGCGCGAGTTCGCCTCTAGTGGATCGACCTCTTCACCCCATGCATGTGCTTCGCGCAGAGCCTCCGACGAGAATTCGTGCGGTAGATCAAAGCGCGCAATTGCCGATTCAGTGGCTAGCTCGACCGGTTTATCCGGATCAAGGCGCTTGTCGATGCGCGCCTGCGCTGGTGCGCTTTCGGTGGCATGCTTCGTAATCCGCGCGATGACCCAGTCTCCGCTGCGGAGTCCGTCGAGCTCTGTGTGCGCCAGCGAGCAGTGAAGTTGCAGCCGGCGGTCCGCAGCAGTTACCCATCCATGGCGACCATGGATCTCGACAGTACCCAGAAACGCCGTGACTGCGCGCTCCACGACCTGCTCGACAGCGCCCGACCAACGATCGCTTGCATCGCGCGAGAGCCTCACTCGCAAGCGGTCTCCGTGCATCACTCCGCGCATTTCCGGCGGAGGGATAAAGACACTTTCCTTAAGACCTTCTACGCGGAGGAAACCATAGCCGGCGCGGTTGGCGCTTACTGTTCCTTCGACGGTGCCCCCTGGCCGCGCCGAGAGGGCTCTGATTTCACCGGCACCGCCACGAGCGGCACCGCTACGGGATGCTTTCTCGCTCGCCGCGACCGATGCCCGATTGCGTGCGCTATTGCGCTTGCCACTTTTGGCCCCTGTCCCGCCTCTCCGGATTGGAGACGTCCCATCGTCCCGGCGCGCAGACCGGTCACGAAATGCCGCGCCATCCCCCCCGCGCGTCTCGGTGTGTAAAGCATCGGCTCCCCGTCCACGCCGTGCCGCCGCTTGGCTACTACCACGGCCCGACGAACGCACCTTCTTCTTCTGTGTCTTATGCGCACCGGCCTTCCGGTCGGTTCGTCCGAATTTGGTTCTACGCGCGCTCAATTTGACAGCTCCCAACCCCCTGCGTACATTGCGCGGCCTTCCTCACCTGCCCGGGTGGCGGAATTGGTAGACGCACTAGTTTCAGGTACTAGCGGGTAACACCGTGGAGGTTCGAGTCCTCTCCCGGGCACCAGTTCGATTTCCAGCGACGTCCAAGAACGTCCGATGGCCCCCTCCAGTCCCACTAAGCTGCTGATTTCGCACGGTTCTGGATCCAGTAAGTTCCAGCGACGTTCAGGGACAGCCAGGCGAACTAGCGTGTAACTTAGAGGGTAACTTTTCATTTTTTGGGTCCACTTTTTCGGAATCGACTCGCCTGTCCCATTGCAGCTCACGCCGGGAAGTAGCTGAGGCGGCTGCGGCGTTTATACAACGGCGCGGTCTGATATTCCGAGAATAATGAAAAAGCGAGTCCAATCGCGCTGGTTGATGGCTCCCGAGGGTGGTAAAGTGATCTCACAGTTTCGCTTTACTGATCTCGAGCACATATGACGACGACCGTTACGCTAAGCAGCAAGTATCAGATCGTCATTCCTCAAGAGGCACGTGAGGCTTTAGGCCTTTCCGCGGGCGACGAGTTACTCGTGCTATGCAAACCCGACCGTGTCGTCATCGTGCCAAAACCTAAGAAATTCGCGAAACGGATGGCCGGGCTACATCGGGAAGTCTGGCAGGGCGCAGACGCGTACCTTCGGGATGAGCGCGAGGATTGGTGAGTGCGCGATTCCCTGGAGGCCACAAACGAGTACTGATCGACACCAGCATCTGGATCTATCATTTCGAGCAGCACCCGCAACTCGCAGCGGCCGCCGGTCAAATCATCGAGAGTCTCGAGCAGGGCAAGTTTCGGGGCATCGCCTCGGAGTTGACGCTTCTGGAACTGACCGTCCGACCATTGCAGCTTGGACGGCAGGATGTTGCGGACGACTATGAAATATTGCTTGGCTACTTCCCTAATCTTCAGCTCGAGCCGATCAGCCGAGAGATACTCATCGAGGCTGCCGGACTGAGGGCTCGTCAGCGCCTGCGGACACCGGACGCAATTCAGATCGCAACGGGCATCAGGTCCGGCGCGACGCTGGCGGTCACAAACGATGGGGACTGGCGCAAAATTCCGTTCATCGAAACTATGATTCTGGAGGACCTGGTTCAAACCGGGTGATTTCCGCAGCGTTCGGGCACCAACAGTCCGGTTCACGATCAAGCGGGAGCCTCTCACCAGCGCCTCAGAAGGCGCTGCCTGGGACACAGCGCCCCAGCGCACGGCATCCAGAAATGCCTGCAGGCGCTTTGGGTCATCGAAAGAGCCCGGATCCGGAAGGGCGGATTTCTCGTGCACCGCTGTGCCCGGCTCCAGCTCCCAGATGACCTGCAAGGTCTCGCCGAGTCCATCGTCCTCGACAGAGAAGAGCTTGATCAGGTGGTGGGTTTGCTCAAACAGGTTTTGGCCGGTGAGCGCTCAATGGACACTTCAAGAAATCGAGGCTAAGGGTTTGCTGGAGAGCGAAGGCGCGCTTCTGATCTCAAATGCACGGAGCCGCCCGTCATTGTCACAAAGGTCAGAAGTTTGCATGACTGAGCGAGATCGGCCCTCAGGCCACTTCCGCCAACGAGGAGAGCTCTGCAGCGACTTTCCAGGGACGGCATCCGACGACAGCACGCATACCTGTCTGCTCGTTCGCCAGGGAGCACCTCGTACGACCGTCCGCGGTAGCAGGCGACGCTCCTCATGCGAGCTTCAGGGACCGACCGGCATGATGAGCACACTCGGCGGCTGGCCGGTCGGAGTGGCCGCGGCGAGCACAAAGCCGTCGCTGGAAATCACCATGGTGCGATCACCCAGGTTGTACTGGTTCGACTTCAAGGTTGTCGGCGCGACCGTGCCCGTTGCACTGAAGAGATACAAGTCGTTTTCGAACGGTAGACCTGGGATGACACCGACGTACAGCCGGCCATCGCTCCCCATGGCCAGGTTGTTGGTCGACCTGGCTTGATTGGTGCTCAAAGAGACGTATTTGCCGCCAATGAGGCAACCCGCTCCAATGATACTCGGCGCGCAAGAACTGGAACCGTCCACATTGGTCACGTCACCCACCAAGGCCGGCTGGGCTGTTATGCCGGAGTTGCCCAGGCTGCCGGTGACGCTGAAAACCCCGCCTCCGGCGTCCGTATAGTCGAGCGAGAAGCTGTAAGATTCGTTGAAGAGCTTTGAGCCGTCGGTGGTGACGGCGAAGTAGTCGGTATTCCCGCTGCCAGCCTGGCTGCCGTCGGTTACACGGAACGTGCGATCCACCCCGTCCATAATGAACTCCCGGCCATTCGTGCGAACATAGCGGATGAAGTCCAGCGGTTCGTTGGCGTTGGGTGAAGCCGGGATATTCAGCACCTTGGCCGCGACACCCGTGTTGAGATTCACGGTCGCGATGACAGGCCCCGCCGAACCTAGTGCGAACAGCGTGTTGCCGTCGTTGCCCACGGTCAAGGAGAGCGTCGTGGCCGGAAGGCCGGTGAGCGGTGCGAGCTCGGTTTCCGTATAGATGTTAAAGACGCGCACTGACGTCGAGTTGGTCTCATGGACGTACACATATGGCCTGATGGGATCGGCGACCACGGCGTTGATCTGGGCTGCGCCCGCGAAGGACGTAGTGCCGGAAGGAACCACTGACGGGGTCGCCGAGGCCACCCACAACCCGACGCGAATGTGTTCCGGATTGACGATCGTCGCATCCGTTGCCGTCAGAGTGACGGTGGCGATGTAGAGTTGATCGGCAGCCAGCCCTGTCGGGTTCGCGGTCAGAGTGACATTGCCTCCAGCTGTCCCCGATGAGGTCACTTGCAGCCAGGTCTGATCCGACTGTGCGGTCCACGTAGTTGCCAAACCGTAGTTGTCGCTCACCTTTACCGCCTGAGTCAGCCGACTCCAGTTGGCGGTGGGGGTCGAGACGAAGGCGACGCCGGTCTGGGCGGCAACCAACAGGTGCGAGTCCAGATTGAGAGTGACGGGGACGCTCGCCTTCAGGACGTCACCATTCACCGTCGTCGTGAAAGTCAGCGTTGCCCCCGTCGTTCCAGGTAAGGCATTGGCAGGCAGCGGGGTGACCACAATCTGCCCCGGGGGCGCGCCTCCGGTCGAGCTGAGATTCAGCCACGAAGGTTGCCCGGATACACTCCATGGGTACTGGCCGGTGCCGGTGTTGAGACTCACTGAAAGAGTGTCAGGACTGAAAGTACGACCCGCGCTGCCACCAAACACGAGTTTCTGTGCCGATACGCTCAGCGTCGGCGGCGTCAGGGTGAGTTGCACGGGAACCTGGGTTGAGGTCGTGTCCGAGCCGGATCCCACGGTCACCAGGATGTTGCCTGAATAGGAACCGCTTGTCAGTGGGCCCACTGCAGGATTCACGGCAACCGTAAAGCTCCCTGGTGCCAATCCAGTCGGGGCCGTCACCTGGCTGACCAGGATCCACGGCTGATCAGCCGTGGCCGTCATGGCCGTTATGCCCTGACTCACGCCCACGCTGACGGAGATTGGATTGAAAGTGCTGCCGTTGATCCCCGAGAAACTCGGGAGTGGGGTTGGCGTGATTACCGCAGGCGTGATCTGCAGGTTGAAAGTGGAGGTCTGACTCCCGTTCGCACTGGTGACGGTGACACTGTCAGTGTAGGACCCAACGGCCATACCTTTCCCCACAGCGACAATCGAGATGACCGCCGCACCCGTTCCGCTGGTTGCGGAGAGGGTTAGCCAAGGCGCTGTCGCCTTTGCAGTCCAGCTGCCACTATTGGCTGGGAGGATGAGCTGCAGAATGGGGTCGATCGCCGTCGACTGGCCGAAAGTAGACCGAAAGTCGTATTGCGGGACCCCGGTAAACACCGGGGCGGTAACCGTGATCGTATAGTTTACGGTCATGGGCGAACCGGACCACGACGAAATACATTCCGAATCGGCACACGCGTACAGCGTCAGATGACCCGTGTAAGTGCCTGCGCTTAGTCCCGCCCTGGGCTGCACGCTGATGGCCGCGGCAGTACTCCCGCCGTAAACCGGGGGTGCCGCGTCCAAATAGATGCCCGTATCGTCCCGGGCCTCCACGAAGAACTGCGGGGGAGGCGTTTCGCTCCCCGTCACATTCAGCACTATTGGGGACGGGGAAGTGTTCTGTATGTAGTTGAAAGTGAGGCTGCTGCGGTCCACCTGAACGGAGAAGCCGGTCCCGCCGCCACCTCCGCCGCCACCACTACTGCCTCCGCCGCCTCCGCCGCCATTGCCGCCATTGCCGTCCCCACCCCCACCTCCACCGCACGCTGCGAGCGTCAGTGTCAGAATGACGGATAGGGCGCGCAAGACCACGCAGCTCTTCGACATGATCGAGCCCCTCCCTGACTTTCCCTACAGTCCACCGGGCATCGCGCGGCGTCTGCTTTATTTATTGTCCAATTGTCACTGGACTGTAGCGCACTGTGGTAGCGCTAACGGTAACACAGCGTTCGAGGGCTGGGTAGATTTTGCTGCTCGGCACTCGAGCACGCGGTCATGAGAACAAAATCGTTCTCGCAAGCATGGCGCAGAACATTCCAGTCCTTCCACCCGGCTTTGCCGACGTGCGTCACATGGTGCCCTCGTACCCTGTCTCGGTCGCGACAGTTACGAGCTCAACGCTGAGACACTCGTCGACCAAGAACCTCACGTAGGCCGGGACGACCTCAGAAAGCGGCTCACGGGTACGTTGCACCGGCGGAGGATCACGCCACGGCTGCGAGCGCGGCCTTCCGCGCATCAGATGGGCAAAGACCGGTGCCAAACGGACCATTTCTGCTGCAAGGCGAGGATTGGCCTTCAGTATGTCGGCTTCCGTGGAGCCCTGCTCCAACATCGCCGCGATCGAACGTGTTGATCCAGGAAACGGCCTGAGTCGTCCGCGCCGGAACGAACCCCTGCCGGCATCCCGGCGGCTGAATGTTATCTGACGGAGGCTCGCCCGCTCTACGCACCGACTGGTAAGTGAGACCGTCTGTCAGCATGAAACAGACATACAACCCACTTACCATTTGGTGAGTTGCAATGTATCGGCGTAAGCCTGGACTATTTCAACAGCCTTCTGTCCTATGGCACAGTTGCGCCGAGTTGAATGAGAATGACCGCTGTTATCTTTTTGACGAGCACGGAGAGTCCGATGTCCGCAGCCTTCGTTCGAGCACGCCCGCGTCGGGTTCCAGTTGTACTATGCTGGGTTGCGGCACTGTGGCGCTGACGGGGGTTAGCCAAAATCGAAGGGAAAAGTCATGCTTACCAATATGCGTGGGTTATGGATGGGAGCACTCGCCGGCAGCGGGTTGTTGCTGACGGGCGCGACGGCTGCCCCTGCGGATGGCGAACCGGAGATGAGTGTGATCGTGATCCTCCGCGATCAGTCTCTAGGCGCGCCTCCGGTGAGGGAAGCGATGGAGGCACGCACGAGCGCGGTCGCCGCTGCTCAGGCCCCCGTCCTGTCTGAGCTTCGCTCAAGAGGAGCGTCGCGAATACGGCCGTTCCGCATCATCAATGCGATGGCCGCCACCATGACCCATCAAGAAGTCGAGCGGCTCGCCACTCTTGCGAGTGTCCGAGCCATCGTGCCGGACCGGGTGCTCCATGCCCGCCGAGCCGGCCTGGAGGACCTGGTTGCGCACACGAGTGTCGGTAGCGCGTTCGGCGCACCGAGGCCGGTCAATACCTCTGTTGTTGCGAGTCAGCTGTGCAACACGCTGGAGCCCGAGGCGCTGCAGCTGACCCACGCAGCATTTTCCGACCCTTCTCCTGCGCAGGCACAGCGGGTGCGGGACGGAAATGGCCGCTTCGTGACGGGTGAGGGAGTCAGGGTCGCCTATCTTGCCGACAGTCTCGATCCTAACGTGCGCGGATTCGTGCGCCCCGACGGCACGCCCGTCTTCTTTGATTATCAGGATTTTACCGGCAGTCCCGCAGGGACCCCGACCATAGCCGGGGAAGCGTTCGGCGATGCCAGCTCCATCGCGGCGCAGGACATGCCCAATGGCGTGCCACTGCTGTTCGATATCAGTCAGTTTGTGAATCCGGCACATCCGCTCCCGTCTCCCTGCAACATCCGGATCCGGGGGATGGCGCCCGGTGCTTCGCTCGCGGGGATGCAATTCCTGGACACCGCGGGGGTTGGATTGGTGTCGGCGGCTGTGCAAGCGATCGAATGGGCCGTTATCGAGGACAAGGTTGACGTCATCAACGAGTCGTTCGGTTTCGGCGGCACGCCTGACAGTGACATGGAGCCGCTGACGCTTGCCAACGCAGCGGCGGTCCGCGCAGGGGTAACCGTCATTGTGAGCTCCGCCGACAGCGGACCGGGTAATACCATCGCCAACTCTGCTGCCAGTCCCGACGTCATTACGGTGGGCGCGACCACCCAGAACCGCGTCTATGCCCAGGTGGGCGCAATTGTCGGACGCGGCTATCTGGACAACAACATCGCGTACTTCAGCTCCGGTGGGCTTGCCTTCAGCCGGGCGCGGACCGTCGATGTGGTGGCTCCTGGGGATGCAAGTTGGGCGTTGTGCTCCCCGAGTCTGAACTTGTACTTCGCCTGTGAGAGCTTCGCGTTTGGCGCCTCGCCGATCGAGTTCTTCAACGGTACGAGTGAGTCGGCGCCGCTCACCGCAGGGTTGGCGGCCCTGGTCATCCAGGCCTATCGCAGCACGCATGGCGGAGCCAACCCCAGCCCCGCGTTGGTGAAACAGATCATCATGAGCACCGCGACCGATCTGGGGGCGCCCTCCTCCGAACAGGGAGCGGGCCTCATCAACGCGTTGGCGGCCGTAAATGCGGCACTGTCGGTGTCGGACGCAAATGGCCATCCGGTTGCAAAGGGAGACAACCTCCTGATCGCGCCAGGCTCCGCGGTCGCGATCGATGCGCCCGGCACGTTGATCACCCGCTCGTTCGAGGTCACCAACATTGGCACGCGGATACAACACCTGGCGCCCACCTTGGAGACCCTCGGTGCGCCGATTGCGGGTGAGATGAGGTCGCTCACCTTGAATCCGGCCGCCGACTCGACCTTTTTCGACTTCGTGGGTCGGGCGCTTCCCTTCATTGAACAGAGATTTTCGGTGCCAGTCGGGACAAGACACCTGGATGCCACGCTCGCCTACCCCAACTCCCCCACCTCCTTCGTCACGGTGTTCCTGATCGACCCCGAGGGGCGCCAGATCAACAACCGGCTGGGGGGCGCGCCGGATGGCGGATATCACGTCGAGGTGGACCATCCGTCCCCTGGGATTTGGACCGCCGTTATTTTCACTGGCGTGCTCAGGTCGATCCAGAGCTATTCGGGGCCTGTTACCTTCGCCTGGTCCGCGCAGTCCGATCGGCCCTTCGGCGAGGTGACCCCCTCTGAGCTGAATTTACGACCGGGAGAACGCGCGATCCTCACAGCCCGATTCCAATTGCCGGCGAACCCGGGCGATCGGTCTGCCCGCATTCGCTTGCGGGCGGCAGGGGCTGAGAATGAGACACCGCTGCCGGACATTCCTGTCTCGTTGCGCACGCTCGTTCCGCTGGGTCGGGGTGGAGGAGATTTCTCTGGTGCGCTCGTCGACAACGACGGGCGTGGCCCCCAGCCCTCGCAAACGTTTGACTTCGATATCCCGGCGCACAGCGAGAATCTGAGTGTTGGGGTTCAAATCGCAGACAGTACCGCATCCGTGACGGGGTTCCTGATCGACCCCCACGGCATGGCACTCAGCGTCGCAACGAACCGCGCTGCCGCTGGTACCCTGGAACCGACACTGCAGCTGTTTCGCTACGACCCCGAGCCGGGCCGCTGGCATGTCATTCTGAAACAGGATCTCGCCGTATCGGCTCGCCCGATCACGGTGCCAGTCAGTGGAAAAGTCAGCTTCTATCGCACGCGGGAGGTGGTGGCGGACCCGCTTCCCCATGATCCGGCCGTGCGATTTTCAGCGAGCGCAGGGCCGATCCTTCTGCCCGTCACAGTTACCAACAATGGAGTGGCGACGAAGGCGTATTTTGTGGACGCAAGATTGAGCGCCCCGAGAGCGATTCAAAGGACGGTCAACTCATTCTGCAACGGGACTACCATTCCCGGTGTGTGTGGGCTGGTGTTGATTCCTCCGGAAACGAGCTTCGTGCAGTTTACGGGGTCCTCCTCAGCGCCGCTCACCATGGATGTGTTTGGGTGGATACCCTTCGATGGCTCGTTCCCCGGCGCCCAGGACCTCTGGGGCCGGGCGGCAGGCCCGAACACGGTGTTGGCGTCATTGTCCACCGCCGAGGTGCCATTTGGTTTTTGGGAGCTCAATCCCGCGCCCGTCGGGCCTTTCGGGGCGGCGGGTGCCGCAGCAGCCTCGTTCACAGCACGGGCGGTGACGGTAACACAACCCTTCGATCCGTCGATCTCAGCCGACACGACGGACCAATGGGCGACTCAAATCGAAGCTCCCAACCGCCTCGTGTTGGAACCAGGGCAATCCGGGACGATCCAGGTCACTCTGACACCGGATCCGTCTCAAATCGGGCGCACGGTGGAGGGATATCTGTACGTGGACACTTTCAGCGATGCGACGCAGACCGGCGATGAGGTGGTTCGGATCCCTTACCGGTATACGGTCGGCCCGTAGCACGAGCAGGCGGTCCGTGGTCCACCATTGAGCGAGCTTCTTGGGCTCGGTCAGGTGTGCGTAGATGTCCTGCGGTGATGCCTTGATGCCGACCTGATGATTGATGACGTAACTCATTTGAACGAGCACCTTTGTTAGACGCCGAGAGCTTCGATCATGAGACGTGCGACCGCCGTGCCGGAGAACTGTTGCTGTCCGGTGATCAAGTTGCCGTCCCGCACGGCATGCGCTTTGAATCGGCTGGCGACCACGAAGTTGGTATCCGGGAGCTTGCGCGCCTCCTCTTCGATCCAGAAGGGCTGGATACGGCGTTTTACGAAGGCGTCGGCGAACTGCTCCTCACTGTTGGCAAAACCCGTCCACGTGCGGCCTTGGACCAGGAGGCGATCGCCGAGCTTCGCCCGCAGCAACAAGCAGGTGGCGTGGCAAAGGACCGCCGTGATCTTTCCCGCGCCGAAGAACTCGGCCGCAATCTGGTGGACGCGGGAGTCGTCATGGAAGGTGTACATCGGCCCCTGACCGCCGACGAAAAGAATTGCATCGTAGTCGGAGTGGGTCGCCTGCAGCTGGGCGAGGGGTCGGGAATCCTCGACCAGAGCCCGGTGAGTCGGGGAGTTGATGAAGCCGAGACTGATGAGATCATCGGCCGAATACCCACTGGCATCGCGCGGATCGCTCCAGGAGTCGGCTTCCAGCTTGCCGCCGGCAGGGCTGAAGAGCTCGACCCGATAGCCATGTTGGACAAACTGCCACTATGTGTGGGTCAACTCACTCCACCAGAACCCGATGGGCCAGCCCGTCTGGCTCGAGACAGCGGGATTCGAGGCCACCACCGCGATGCGCTTGGGTCTTTCCGGATGCAGGATGTCAATGGTTTCGCTCATGCGTACACCTATTCCTCTATCGGTCCGTACCCATACGCCTGCCAATTGTCGAGCACGCGCCGACGGATCCCGGCGGGCCAGCCCTGCTCCAGGTCCGAACGCCGCGGCCGCTTGCCGGGTGGAAACCGGTCCGCCAACAGAGCGTTATGGATGACTTTGGTGGTTTTGTAGGCAAACTTTTCGTTCGCATCCAGGAACACCGGCAGGGCGTTCTGGGCTTCCTGGTTGAAATAGATTTCCCCGTGCGCGGGATGCGCGCGGCTGGCGAAAGCCCATACCACCTGCTCCACATCCGTGATGTCGAAGTCATCCTCCACCAACAGTACCTTGGCCACACCGAACCCGGCCTTGGAGGCGAACAGGATCTCGCCGATCCGCATGCCGAAGGTCCGTGAGTCGAGAGCGGTACGCTCGTGCCAGTCAGGGGCCGCTGCGATCACCAGCCAGTGGCAGGCGCTCTCGAGCACCATCCAACAACTCCGGATCGGCAACCCGCGACTCTGCATGAGATGCAGGATCTCGGCGGCGTGGGGAATTCCCCAGCCGGTGTGGTTCTCATCGACCGGTGCTCCGGCTGTGGAGAACGGCAGGATGGGCGCATGGCGGAAAGTGATCGCACTGACGTGCAGGACGGGCTTGGGCGAGCCGGCATCCCCCACATATCCCGGGTACTCGTCCATGGGGCCTTCCATGGCGGTCTCCGTGTGTGAGATGTGGCCCTCGATGACAATCTCTGCCGTCGCCGGCACCCCCAGGTCAACGGTCTCCGCCGGCACCAACTCGAGCGGCTCGCCGAAGTACGCCCCCAGCAAGGCCGCCTCATCCATCCCCTCCGGGATGGGCATCCCGCCCACATACGGCAGCCCCGGCTCGACACCGAGCGCTACGGCAATCGGCGTCGGCTTGCCGGCTTGCTTCCATTGACTGTGGATAATGCCGAGATGTTGGTTCGGTGGGATCAGGCAGGCGATCCGGTTCCGGTCGAGTTGCATCATCCGATTGATGGACCAGTTCGTCCACGATCCGTCCGGCGTGCGTACAATGTTCAACCCGAAGGTCTGGATATATCGGCCGCCATCGGCACCATGGATGAGAGGTGTTGGCAAGCGCAGCAGATCGACCGCCTCGCCGAGCAGGATGTTCTCCTTGCACGGGGATTGCTCACGAGTCACGAGCCGAGGTGGGATCAGCGCTCTTTGTCGTGCGCCAGCAAGCTCGTCAACGATGCGCCGGGGATGGCAGTCAGCGGGCAGCCCGAGCGCAAGCGCGACGCGGGCATACTTGTACTTCGGTCGTGCACTCAATCCGCCTGGTGCTCCGAACGCCCGAAACCCGGCTTCGATGCCTTTGATACTGTTGAACAGTGGGGCGGGTGACCGCAGGTCCATGGAGCGGCGGGCAATGGCGCCCATCTCCAGATTCCAGTCCACCGTGGCCTGGATGGGCTGCAGGTCGCCAATCTGCCGCAGCGCCTCGAGAAACTCCCGCAACGATTTGAGGTGTTGCCGCCTGTCCCCTGCGATGTCAGGTTTCATGCGGAAACTCCGGCTTGCATGTCCGCTGGCGCGGTCGGGTGGCCCACTCCGCTCCAAGGCGGGGCCAGATCCGTCTCCAGGCCAAAGAGGTCCAACAGGCGTCCCACCCCGTAATTGACCACATCGTCGAGGGTGGCAGGCTTGGCATAAAAGGCGGGCACGGGTGGAGCGATCACGGCCCCCAGTTCGGTCGCCTTCAGCATTGAGCGCAAGTGGCCTGCGTGTAGAGGTGTCTCTCGAACGACCAGTGCAACACGCCTTCTCTCCTTCAAGCAGACATCCGCAGCGCGCGTGAGCAGATTCGAGCTCAATCCGCTAGCGATCTCGGCTAGGGTGTTCATCGAGCACGGTGCCACGATCATTCCCAGTGTGCGGAAAGACCCGGAGGCAATCGAGGCGCCAATATCGTTGATGTGATAACTGCGGCTCGCTAGAGCACGGATGGCGCTCAGGCGCAGCGGATGCTCGTGAGAGGCCGTCAGCTCACCAGCCTTGGTCACGACGAGATGCGTTTCGATACGCAGCTCCCGCAGCACCTCCAGAATGCGCACGCCATAAATGATGCCACTCGCCCCCGAAATCCCGACGATCAATCGGGACGGATGACGGGGGGCCGCACCTCGTCCGGGATTCATATCCGCTGGGTTCTTCATGAGTGTCGTCCCAGATCGGCACGCTGCCGAATTCGGAGTCGAGTGCGACGTTCCGCGTTTGCCGCGACATTGATCCGCGCGCCGCTCGACAGATGCACGCGGCCAGCCCGCCGGACCCAGGCTGACCGCGTGCTCGATGCCACGAAGTGCGAAAAGATCAGCGGCGCGGTAGGCGCAGGTCGATTCCGGCCACGCGCCGGACTTCTGTTATGGAATCGTAAGGCAAGTCGATTGCGGCGTGGGCTTTGCGAATGGACTCCTCGTCCGGTCCTGACATCAGACAGAATGCCTTGCCCTCCTCCAGGTTGACGTGGGCGGCATGGCCGGTGACGTGCAGCGGCCCGGCTGCCCTTTCCAGAGCGTCAAACTGATCCATGAACTCCTGTTCCGTGAGAATTTGCCGCGGAAAGCTCCCCTTGGACCGGTCGTGTGTATCGATGAAGTATTTCATGCGAACCTCCTGGTAGACCAGTTGGTCTACTTTGCTTCGGAATACCGAAGCGCACAGTAGCGGATTGCGCTGGCGCGGGGGTAGAACGGAAAATATACTATCAGCCATGGCTTTCCGTAAGCGCGATCATCTGGTGTCGGTAGCGCAGCGCCTTTTCTGCGCCAAGGGCTTCCATGCGGTGAGCGTCGAGGACGTGCTCCGCGAGGCAGGTGTCGCGCGGATGACGCTCTATAAGAATTTCGACTCCAAGGAGGATCTCATCCTGGCCGCGCTCGCGCGCGAGGACAAACTCTTCAGACAATGGCTGGTGAGCTGCGTCGAAGCCCGGTCGCAGCGACCGGAGCAGCGGATTGGCAACCTGTTTGCAGGTTTGGAAGAGCGCTTCGCAACTGAAGGGTATTACGGGTGCGCTTTCATCCGCGCCAGCGTCGAATTCCCCGACATCAGGCATCCGGTGCACGCGCTTGCGCGGAATCATAAGGAGATGATCCGCTCCTATCTGCGGGGGCTCGCATCACAAGCCAACTCCACCCACCCGGCGGAGCTCGCCGAGCAGATCTATCTGCTGTTCGAGGGGGCGATCGTGGCGGCTCAGCTTCACGGTGATCCGTGGCCCGCGAAGTGTGCGCGACATGCCGCTGAGCGGTTACTGAGTGCCTGAGCAAGCAGCGTTGGCGCGGCGGCCCCGGGCCGCCACCGTGCGTGCGCCTCCCGTCCAGCAGACCGTAGTCAAGCGTGCGCAAGAGTTGATTGGCGCAGCTGGCTACAGCGCATGGATTGCATCGTTCGCCGGGCCAGATACTTCATCTGCGCGAGGCAGGACCAGACGCTCTACCCCCCATTCCTCGAGCGCCTTCAGAATAGGTTGGAGCGACTCACCCCGGTCCGTCAGCTGATACACCCCGCAACGCCGGTCACTCCCGGTGTAAGCACGTCTGATGAGCCCCTTCCGCTCGAGACCCCGCAGACGTTGTGTCAGCACTTTATCGCTCAACCCTCCAAGCCGAGCACGCAGCTGTCCATAACGCAACGCGCCCGGGGCCAGTGTCGATAACAGCGCGGACGTCCACTTGCCGGCCAGCAACTCGAGGGCGCGCTCTAGCGGCGTGGTGACACTGTTTTGCGTGTCTTCTGGCGGAGAGCCGCTGGAGCGTACGTTCACTCCGCACCCGATCGCGATCCGAGCGGCCGCCTGCGGCGCTCACCGCGCGGCGAAGTCACCGAAGAGAGGCGTGAAGCCCTCATCCTCCCCCAAAAAGCCCTGGTTGTCCTCTGCTCGTGCAATCCCACGTCCTTCAGTAGCACACAGCAACACAAGCGACCGGTGCCTTACCACTGTGACGTGTTGTAACACCAGAGACCGGCCGCGGGCAAGCGGGACTTGCGTCGCGTATTCGACCCAACCAACCAGGAGATCTCCACCCGGAACGCTACCCAAACCACTGATACTGTACTGATGCACAGTATTCGCATGAAGAGTGCCGCCCGCAAAGCGCCCACCTGTCATCAAGGGGTCTGGGCGGCGGCCCCAATGATGCACCGGCTCCGTCCCCTTTGGGCGCGCAGTAGTCGTGCGGATGGGCTCGTATACAATGGCAGCGCCTTCAATCCAAGCCACGTAGCAACATCACGCCCTGACATCACGATGAGAGACGACACGCCGCCCCTCGGCGATCTCGAGCACCAGCTACTCGAGATTCTTTGGACCCACGGGGAAATGTCTGCGGCCGATGTCCGCAAGCGCGTCGGACGTAACCTCAAAGATGCCACCATCCGCACGGTACTGAGACGTTTGGAGGACAAGGGATACGTCAGCCATTCGGTGGTCGACAGTGCCTTCATCTATCGCCCGACCGAATCGGCGGATACAACGGCCGCGAATGCCGTAAAAGGCATTGTCGATCGCTTTTGTGGCGGGTCCATCGAGCGCGTCCTCGAGGCATTGGTGAAAGGCGCCCTCATCAATCCGCAACAACTGGCCAGCCTCGCGGAACGATTGAAGCGCAAACCCCGTTGAGGCCACCGCCACGGGCTGGACCCATGCCTGCATGCCTTCGTACCGGTGAAGGGGATATGTTGAAGTTGGAGAACGTCTCCAAAGTATATCGCGCCGCCGACGTCCGCACATTGGGACTCGACGCTGTCTCGCTCGAGGTGCACCGGGGTGAATTTCTCGCTGTGATGGGCCCTTCAGGCTGCGGAAAATCGACACTGCTCAACATTCTGGGCCTCATTGACACCCCGACATCCGGTGCCTACTGGTTCATGGGAGAGAACGTTGCCGGCTGCTCGGAACAAGAGCTGGCTCTGCTACGGCGCAACGGCGTCGCTTTCGTCTTTCAGAGTTTCAACCTCATCGACGATCTCAACGTCGCTGAAAACGTGGAAGTCGCCCTGCTCTACTGCCGGGTCCCGAGCATTGAACGGCGTCGCCGAGTAACGGCTGCCCTCGAGAGAGTCGGCCTCGCGCATCGCTCGAGACACATGCCCAAACAGCTTTCCGGAGGTCAACAGCAGCGACTGGCGCTCGCGCGCGCCCTCGTAGGCAATCCCAAGCTCGTCCTTGCGGACGAGCCGACCGGCAACCTCGACCGGGCCAATGGCGAGGCGGTGATGGAAATGCTCTGCGCTCTGAAGCAAGAAGGCACGACCCTAGTCATGGCGACCCACTCGCAGATGCATGCCGACCGGGCCGATCGCGTGATTCACATGCTCGATGGACGCCTCGTGACGGCAGAGGAAACGCAGTAGCCAGTGCTGCACAATTACCTCACTGCGGCGCTGCGCAATCTGGCACGAAACCGCGCCTACGCCATCCTCAATCTATTCGGCCTGGCCCTCGGATTCGCGGCAGCCATTCTCATCGCCCTGTTCGTACGACAGGAGTACAGCTACGACCGGTTCTTTCCACAGTATCAACAGATCTACCGGGTCTCCGCCACCATCAATCAGCCCCACCGCGCACCGGCTTACTGGAATACAACCTTCGCGAATCTTGCGGCAGCTCTGGCGCGCGAAGTCTCGGAGGTGCAGCTCGTGGCCCGATTGGTTCCAACACGTGCGCTCCTGCGGCACGCCCACATTCAGAGCCTCAGCACCCTGAATTGGGCGGACCCCGGCTTCTTCCGCCTATTTCCCTTCAAGTCCATCCGCGGCGATCTTGCGCAAGCATTGAGTCAACCCGACGGCATAGTGCTCACGCGATCCAGCGCAATCCGCTTCTTCGGACGCGATGATGTGGTGGATGAAACGCTGGAGCTCGATCATCGCTATACGTTGCGGGTGACCGCGGTGATCGAGGATCTACCCGCGAATACGCATTTCAGTTTCAACGCCATTGCTAGCGGTCTCGCGCCGTTTTCCAGACTGGCCGCTCTGGACGCGCAAGCTCTGAATCCACATGCCGTGCAAACAGAAGACGTCTACACCTATGTCAAGGTCCATCCGAACGCACGGTTGGAGAGGTTGGATGTCGCGATGCGCGCCTTCGCCGATCAGCACCTGACCGCCGAACGCAACGGAATTCCGGTCTCCCGATCCTATAGCTTTCACCTGGTTCCGCTGTCCGCCATTCATCTTCAGCCTCACAGCACCGTCGAGCCGCACAACCCCGTGGACATGAAGCCTCCCGCTGATGCGCGAACGCTTCACTTGATGATAGGCATTGCCGTCATGATCGTGGCGGTTGCCGCGAGCAACTTTGTGAGTATGATGACGGCGCGCGCGACCCGCCGCGCGGTCGAAGTCGGCGTGCGCAAGGCCCTCGGCGCAACGCGATCGCAGCTCGTAGTGCAATTCATGGGCGAATGCGTGCTCTATGCACTCCTGGCATTGGCAATCGCGGTGGCCGCAGTAGACCTGCTACTACCCTCATTCAACACCTTCCTGCAGCGCGACTTCGCATTCGACTGGTTTCACCACCCTGTCTTCGCTACTGCCCTCCTCGCCACCGCAGTCATGATCGGTCTGGCGGCCGCAGTGTATCCGGCACTGGTGTGCTCGATGTTCTGCCCCGCCACTGTTCTGCGCGGCGTCGTGTTGCTTCCGTGGGAGAACCCGGCTCGCGTACATCAACTGTTGGTCACGCTGCAATTTGGAACACTCATCGCCCTGCTGGCCTCGACACTCACTATCCAGAGTCAAGCGCAGTATGCGCTCGCGGGCCGCCTGCACTTTGCCAGCAGTCAAATTTACGTGGTCGCGGGAGGATGCCACGGAGGATTCACCGAAGCCGCCGCACATCTGCCGGGGGTCCTCACAGCCGCCTGCGTCTCGGATGCCGCCATGGAATTCGTGAAGATCGGAACAACGCTCGCCACCGGCAACCTCCACAAGGTGCCCTTCCGGCTGGCTCCAGTAGATGGTGCGGATTTCTTCAACGCGTTCGGTGTTGTGCCACTGGCCGGACGCCTCTTCGACCTGGGTCGTGATGAGGACAACGTGTTGCGGCAAGACAGTGCAAGCCGCTCGAATCCTTCGATCATACTCAATGAGACCGGAGCTCGAGCGCTCGGCTACGCGCCCCCGTCGGCTGCCATCGGGCAATTCGTGATCTGGCCACGGATAGCGCTGATCCGCGGGGAGCTCAGCGGGTGGGACAGCTCGAGCTCCCGGATCATCGGAGTCGTTCCGGATTTCCCTATCGGCTCGGTCCGCAATCTCATTGAGCCGACGGTGTACTACGTCGACCCGACTTTCTCGGACAACATCATTCTGCAGCTCGACGCCCATGCCGTTACAGAAACAGTGCGTGCGCTCACAGAGCGTTGGGCCCAACACTCCGCAGGGCTTCACTTGGACGGCGTGTTCGTGAGCCAGCACGTCGGCTATCTGTACGCCGACATGCGGCGGCAGTTGCGGCTGTTCTGGGCGTTTTCCTGCGTCGCGGTGGTGATTGCCGCGCTGGGCCTCCTGGGCCTCGCTTCATTCACAGCTGAAGGGCGCACCCGCGAGATCGGACTGCGGAAGGTCATGGGGGCCACCCAATCCGATGTCCTCCGCTTTCTCGGCTGGCAGTTCGCCCGCCCGGTGCTCTGGGCGAACCTCATTGCCTGGCCGGCGGCTTATGGCTTCATGCAGCGCTGGCTGGCGAGTTACGCCTACCATGTCGAGATCAGCCTCCTCAATTTTCTCGCGGCGGGATGCTTCGCCGCAGTCGTTGCGACTTCGACGGTTGCCGGGTACGCCTATCTCGTCGCGCGCTCCCATCCGGCGGGCGCGCTGCGCCATGAGTAAGGATCTGGTGCATGGAGGTAGTCACGCCACAGGCTCCTTGGTGGGTAGAGTAAATTCGAATCGCGCCCCGCCGCCCTCGCGGCGCCCCGCTTCGATCTCTCCGCCATGAGCTCGAATAATGGCTCGGCAGATGGTGAGCCCGAGACCCACACCCACAACGGCTCCCTCGCCGTTACCCCGCTGAAACTTGTCGAACATGCGAGCGGGGTCGCCTCCCGGGAGGCCGGGGCCGTCATCCTCGATGATAACGCGTAGTACATCGCTATCAGGGGTCGCGGTAATCCAGACGTGGGTCGTCGGCGGAGTGTACTTCGCCGCATTGTCGAGAAGATTCGAGAAGACCTGCACGATCAAGCTCGCATCGACGTAGACGGGTGGAAGATCCTCGGGGAAGCGCAACTGCACGGTCCTGCCATTGAGCTTTGCCTCGAGATCACCGAGAGCCGCACCGGCCAGGTCGTCAATCGTCTGCCAGTCTCGCCGCAGCACCACTTGTCCCGACTCGAATCGCATGACATCGAGCACGTTGGAGACGAGGTCTGACATCTCACGGGCCTTGACCTCGATTCCACGCGCCAGTGACAACCGACTTTCCTCATCCAGCGTCGCCCCGCGCTGTACGAGGGCGCTGCTGGCCCCGGCAATGACTGACAGGGGCGTACGCAAGTCATGAGAAATTGAGGCCAGCAATGTATTGCGCAGGCTCTCTCGTTCGGCTGCGAGCCTCGAAGCTTCAGCCACTTCGCTCAGCGAGGCACGCTCCAGAGCGAGCGCAATCTGACCAGCAAAGGTCTCGAGCAGATGGCTCTGCTCCGGCAAGAGCACCCGCCGGGGGTTGGTGGGCAGCACGGCCAACACACCCATCGTCCGTTGCGCATCCCCTAGCGGAAGGTACACACCGCGCGCAGCCGGGAGCGTATCGGACCCGAGACCAGCGCGGCGTCCATGATCAGCGACCCACTGACCAACGGCCAGATCGGCACCTTTGAAGGAACTCTCCAGGGGCGGATCAGCCGGGTATCTCAATTTGCCCGCCTTGTCAGGTAATAAGATGACAGCATGACATTGAAAGACCTCGGCCACATGCCGGACCGCCAGGTGAGCCAAGGCGGAAATTCCTCGCGTTGCCGCAAGTTCCCGACTCATTGCATACAGAAGCGCCGTACGTCGCTCTCTGGCTCCGGCGACGCGTGTCTGCTGACGCACGCTCGCGGTCAAGTTCGCAATGACCAGCGCAATGATCAACATCGCAGCGAAGGTGATGAGATACTGTGCGTCAGATACCGCGAAGGTAAAACGCGGAGGAACAAAAAAGAAATCGAACGAGGCAACATTGAGGATTGCTGTCAGCGCGGAAGGACCCCGGCCCAGGCGAAGACCCGAAATGGTGACTCCGAGCAGAAAGATCATGACGAGGTTGGACAGCTCGAAATGCGAATACATCGCCTCGGCCAGTACCGTACAGCCTGCAGAGATCGCGGCCGCCCAACCGTAGCGGTCCCAGCGGGTCGCAGGTTGTACAACCGACTCTACCGCGCTGGTATTCGAGGTCCGCGGAGGTTCTGTAGCCTGCTCGGACGGTGAGACTATCAACACGTCAAATCCGCGCGCCAGCCCCAACAACTGCGTTGACGTGGACGGTCGAAGCAGCGCTCGCAAGCCGCGACGCTTGGGCGCCCCTACGACTACCCGTGTAGCATTTCGCGTCTGGGCGTATTCAGCGACCGTAGCCGCCGCGGACGGACCATCCAGCGTCACCGTCTCCCCGCCAAGTGATTCCGCAAGTCGCAGCACATCGATCCTGCGATTTCGATGCTCATCCGAGAGCCGCAGCAGCGCCGGGGTCTCAACGTAAACGACCGTCCATTCGGCATCCAGCGCGTCCGCCAGACGCTTGCCGGCACGAACGAGTTGCTCCGCCTGTGCGTCCGGGCCTACGGCCACGAGCACGCGATCACCGGCGATCCGCGCTCTACTACGATCACTGTGCAGTGCCCGGGAAGCGGCCTCGACCCGATCCGCCACCCGGCGCAAAGCGATCTCTCGCAACGCCAACAGATTTTGTGTGCGGAAGAAACGCTCAACCGCGTTTGCCGCCTGATCCGCTATGTAGATCTTCCCGGCGCGCAGCCGGGCCAACAGATCATCCGGGGGCAGGTCGATGAGCTCGATATCGTCAGCCTCATCGAAAATACGGTCCGGCAGGGTCTCTCTCTGGCGGACGCCCGTAATCTGGAAGATGAGATCGTTCAGGCTCTCCAGGTGCTGGACGTTGAGCGTGGTCCAGACGTTGATGCCCGCGTTCAGGAGCTCTTCGACATCCTGCCAGCGCTTGGGATGCCTCGGCGAGGGCTCACCGCCGACCAGGTTTGAGTGCGCGAGCTCGTCGACGAGCACGATCGCAGGGCGCCGCGCCAAGGCTGCATCCAGATCGAACTCCTGGCGGATGATGCCTCGGTAGCCGACAGGCAGGTTCGGCAGACGCTCGAGACCTTCCAGTAGACGCTCCGTCTCAACTCGCCCGTGCGGCTCTATATACCCTGCCACGACGTCCACCCCGGAAGCCTTTATGTTCCGGGCGGCCTCGAGCATCGCATAGGTTTTACCAACGCCGGCGGATGAGCCGAAGAAGATGCGCAGGCGACCTCGTTTTGCTCGCGCCTCCTCCTCCTGAACCTTCGCGAGGAGTTTGTCGGGATCCGGCCGCAATTCGGCGATCACCACACGATTTCTGCAAGGACAATGCGCGTTGGCATCAGGTCGTCACGAGCACTACCGTGCTTGATCGAGCGCAAGGTTCAACTCGAGAACATTCACGCGCGGCTCTCCGAGGAATCCCAGGAATTTGCCCTGCGCATGACTGGCGATCAACAACTTGACCATTTCCAGCTTGAGCCCGCGCGTGCGCGCCACCCGGGGTGCCTGATAGTAGGCAGCCGCAAGGCTGATGTCGGGATCGAGACCACTTGCGGAAGCGGTAACGAGATCCACAGGAACGGGCGCATGATTGTCCGGATCAGCCGCGCGCAGCGCGTCCACGCGTGATTTGACGGCGTCAGTAAGCGCGGGATTCAGCGGACCCTGGTTCGAACCGCTCGACGCCAAGCCGTTGTAGGGCTGCGGGGAGGTCGCAGACGGGCGGCTCCAGAAATACTTCGGGTCGCTGAAGCTCTGGCCTATGAGCCGCGAGCCAACAGGCTTGCCGTCTTTGATGAGCAAGCTGCCCGCGGCCTGATTCGGGAATGCAACCTGAGCGACACCCGTGACGACCAGTGGATACACAATGCCCGTGATGATGGTCATGACCAAGAACAGAGAAATTGCCGGACGAAAAATGGACGCCATGACGCTCTCCTTCAAACGAGGTGTGTCACGACCAGAATGAGGTCGATGAGCTTGATCCCTACGAACGGGACGACGATCCCGCCGAGGCCATAGATGAGCATGTTACGCCGTAACAGCATGGCGGCCCCCAGAGGTCGGTACTTCACACCCTTCAGCGCGAGCGGGATCAACAGTACGATGATGAGCGCGTTGAATATCACAGCCGAAAGAATCGCGGAGAACGGACTTGCCAGTCCCATGAGGTTCAACGCGTTGAGCTGCGGGTAGGTCGTGGCGAAGGCCGCGGGGATGATCGCGAAATACTTCGCGACATCGTTCGCGATGCTGAAGGTCGTCAGCGAGCCTCGCGTCATCAGCATCTGCTTGC
>CAZBTV010000094.1:0-28762 GCA_964494895.1 uncultured Steroidobacteraceae bacterium
ACCGACCATACACTGGAAGAGGTCGGGAAGCAGTTCGACGTGACGCGCGAGCGGATCCGTCAAATCGAGGCCAAGGCCTTGCGCAAGCTCCGTCATCCGAGCCGCAGCGAGCAACTGCGCAGCTTCCTGATGGATGATTGAAGGCAGCGCTCAGGACGCTCTGAGATCGAATGAGGCCCGGTGCTCCTCGAGCATCGGGCCTTTTTTGTTTTGCCTGCGGGTTCGGAGCGATGAGGTGACTTGGACGGACGCGGGAGGGGCCGCTCGTGGCTGTCAGATTCCCGCTTTACCCAAAAGATCCACCAGCTGACGGAGCAGGTCCGCCAGGGCAGGATGACCGGCCTCGAACTGCACTGCCAACGACTCGAGCCGTGGCGTATGAGTTTGCGCGGTGGGGGCCACCGCAGGAATACTCGAGCGGGCAGCGCTGCTGGGCAATTGCCTGTCGTGCAGAGCCCGCTCGATATCACCCATGACTTCACGGAGCAGCTCGCGCGAGCCTGCGTCCACCGAGCCGGCCTCACTCAGCCGCTCGTGAACCCTCACCAGCAAGTTCCGCAGGCTTTCACGATCGGGGGATGGCTGACTCATCTGGCAAATCCCGGCAGCGGTTTCGGTTCGATTCTAAACGAGTGACCGAGAGTATTCGCAACAAACCGCCCGGGCGCTCAAAGCAGGCTCACGAAAGGCGCAAGCTTGTCAGTGAAGTGCGCGGCGTGCTCGGGAAGCGCCGCTACGAAACGGAAATCCTCAAACTCGAATCCGGGTCCCACGGTGCAGCCGACGAGCGAGTATTCGCCAAGAGTGCGAGCCGCCTGCCACAGGCCTGCGGGAATAACGGCGACCGTCTCGTGACCTTCGCGCACATCACCTAACACGTGGCGCTCGAGGTGACCGGCCGCCGGATCGTACCCGAGAAGCTCCAGGCCATCGCCAGCATAGAAGTGCCACACCTCGTCCGCTTCGACAACGTGCCAACGGCTCAATTGCTGCCCTTCCAGGAGGTAGTGGATAGTCGTAAGCGCTGCGCGCAAACCGCGTCGTGTTTGTACTCGCTCGCGCGATCGATAGACCTCGCGATACCAACCCCCTTCGGGATGCGGGGACAACGAAAGCTGGTCAATGAGATCCCGTGCCTTCATGACATTCCTCATATGACGCGCATTACAGACATCCTGGGGCGCCTGAAGCCCTGGAACGGACTGTGACCAGAATCACCGGGGGAGAGTCTTTGGTCCGATGGATTGTGGGTCCCCACGTTTCTAACATGCGTGGTGCTAAGGCAGGACCGAACGGCCAGCTTTGGACAACATGCAAAGGATGCGGGGCAGGGGAACCAGCGGTAATCAGTGGAACGGTCCGGGCCGCATTGGCTCGAGCGGGCCGCGGCTGGCGCGGCAGGGATTTCGTAGGGAACCGCTGGAGCCCCCGCCAGGGTCTTGGACAGATCCCCGGATCCATAAGCCCGTGCTTATGTTCAGGCAGCCGCCAACAGTGACGTAGGCAGCGGGAGCGTCGTGCTTCCGCCGCCTGGGCGTCCAGATGGGTAGAGCCGCGCCGGAGAGGCCTAAGGGACCCGGCGTCGCGGCAGGTGGCGCTACTCGGCGTCGCTAGACTCTTCGGTCGCAGCATTCAGCACTGTGGCTTGGGCGGCCTGGCCGGCCAGTAGATTTTTCCAGGAGAGCTCCTGACCTTTGCGCTTCCCCTTCTCGGTCAGCTTCAGGCCCTCCGGAGTAATCGCAAGCATATAAGGCTTGCCGTCCACATCGATCTCGCGCTTGAGCTGCTTGTCGAGCTTAGTTGCCATTGCACCCTCATTAGACTGGCCAAATCAAAATCGCGTTACGAATCGTAACCTCTGACGCTATTCCTTTGCAGTTCTTCAGGAAGCGTTGCGAAAATCAGTCCTCGCCGCACTGTACTCGCTCGCCTCTCTTGCCGCGTTCCGGCAAGGGCGCCCCGAGGCTGGGATTGTTTGAATGCCGAAGCATTACCTTGCCCAGTTTACCGCGCCCGGCAGGCTTTGGGCTTGGGCTGCAGCATACCGTGGACCCACGGCCGCGAGCTCGAGTTGTGTCAGCCGCGACCCTCAGCGGGCCAGGCGTTTGAGGGTCTCGGGACTACTCTCGGCAGAGTCGAAGTCGCTCGCGACCACCTTGCCCAGGAAGCAGGGGCCGAACTCCTCGCGGCACAAGGCTATCACCTTACGGGGGGGCGGGCTTTAGAAGAAGGCGTGGAACTCCGCGAAGTACAGCTTGGTGTGTTGGGTGTCGATCTGCGGGATGCCGTCCTGGATGCGGGCGCCGCCGCGCAGCTGGAGGAACTGGATGGGGGTCCACTCGTAGACCACGCTCCAACGGGTCTGATCATTGTTCGCGACGTTGCGATCCGGGTCGAAGTATTCGCCGGTGAGCTTGAGGTTGTTGCCACGTAAGATCATCCAGTTGGCTTCCACCAGGCCCGCCGCCTGGTGCCGGCCGTTGAGCCCTGTGCGCCCCGGACCGCTCTCTGTCACGGTTGTGTCGTCGATGAGCTCGCCCTGCGCGAGCCATGCGACAGGCCCGGTTCGCAAGCCGGCGAACAAGGCGAACGCGCTGCGGTTTCCGGCCTCCTTCTTGTTGAAGTTGGCGGCGCCGCCGATTCGCCACATCGAATCGACCCAGATGAGCTGGCCGCTGTACTGTTTGCCGTTGTCACTGGAAGCACTGCCGGCCGTGCCGTTCGAGATGGCGATCTGCGCATCCCAATGGTCTTTTTCCCAGCCGAATTCGGCACCCTGATCCGGCGTGGTCATGTTGATGCCCGAAGTCGTCTGAATGAACGCGGTCTGGTCCTGCAGCCGCAAGCCGAACGGCAGATACATCTGTCCCGCCTTGACATACCATTCGTGACTTGCCGACCAATAGACGCCGTACGCCTCCCGGTTGAGCGCGCCTCCGGGTGCGACCAACTCATCGACGTACACGATGAGGCGATCGGGAATGACATTGCCCTCGAGATATACGCGCGTGGAATCCATCGCGAACGTATTCGTCGTCTTGGTGTTGGGTACCTGCGTCACTTTTCCGTCAAACCGCAAGTCTCCGCCGATGCGCAGAAATTTCATGACATCGCCGGTCCAGGTATCGTTACCCGTATCGATATGCTCCTGTGGCATGAGTGTTTGTGCGAACACGTCGCCGTAGGTCGTGCGCAGGCCGCCGCCAGTGGGGTTCACGTGACACTGTCCACACTTCAATCCCATCTGCACCGCCAGATAGGGCTCCGCATGAGCGCGCAGAGCCACGCAGCACAGCGCGGTCACGAAGCACTGCAACACCAGACGGGAAAGGCGATTGATCATGGAGAGCCATCCACAGTGAAGGTAAAGGAGTAATCAACGCCCAGCGTCTGGGCGTTCAGATCCGCCAGCGCCCCCCCGCCAGTGCCGCGGACGACCACCCGATAAACTCCCGGCAACAGAGGCGCGACAGGAGTAATGATGGCGGCGCTGGGATTTCCCTCCGCAAGCGCCGCATAACTGGGAATGGAAAGTGGCTGCGCGGAGGAGCTCGTGGCCCCTACCGAACCGACACGCTCGACTGTGAGATTCGTGTAGTTGACCAGCGACGCGTCGACTTCGTGGTTGAAAGCGATGAGTATGTGACGGAACGGCGACTGTACGTAGGCAGCGTCAGTCGGCCAGGTGAAATTGACATTGAACGCGGCGAACGGTGTATTTTGATTGCGGGACTGCAGCCTTATCATGGCCTCGGCGCTCATGGCCATCGAGGTGCTCCCCTGTGGAGCACCGCTGCTGATCCATTGGCGGATGACGTCGATGGTGGACTGCGGCAACGGCGTCTCACCCAGCGGCATCTGGCCACCAATAATACCGGGGCCACCCATCAGCTTGCGGATGATATAGCTGTTGTCTGGATCCCCCGGCTTGACGCGGTCGAATGTCGGCACCTCGCCGCTCGGCATTCCGACCAGGTCCGCGTAGCTATGCGCCGCATCAAGCATCAGGCCGAACGGCGCGCCTGCCCCGCTATGACACGGGGAGCAGATGGGCGTAAATATATGCTCCTGAATCGATTGCCACGTTGCCACCAGGGGTTGGTCGGAGCCGCCGCCGCCGGAGCCGATCGGAGCGCCGCTGGAGTTGAGTCCCTGACCATTGCCGGCGCAGCCTGTCAGGCCTGCTGCAAGCGCCGATGTTCCCGCGAGTAATGCGGCGAGGAGTTTGTGTTGCGAAGACGACATCACGCTCACTTGGGTATCTCTGGGGACTGCCGTGAGTACCTGATGATAAGTCGGAGGTTTCCGTTCCCGGAAAATTCACCCGAAACGGAGGGTATGTTCCCTATTTATGGTCACGAGGCCATTGCGGTTTGAACCCGAACGAATGCGCTGCCAACTTACCTTCACAGGAGAACGTGCCGAGCGCCCTAAATAGGCACGGATCACCCGGACTTTTAGGAAAAAGAGCGGGAACGACAGCGCGTGTCTGAAGCGGCAGGCGCGAGGGGATTGCGGACGATGCTTTCAATTCTGGTGGGCCACTCCTACTTCCTGCGCTTCGACCAGAAGCAGCAGCAGCGCGCCAAGCCTTACCCGCCGCTGGCGACCCTGCAAATCGCAGCGCAGCTCCGGCAGGCCGGCCACAAGGTGTCGTTTTTTGACGCCATGCTCGCGGAGAGCACCGCGGAATACGTGCGGCTGCTGAGCACAATCCGTCCGCAGTTGGTCCTTTTTTATGAGGACAACTTCAATTTCCTGAGCAAGATGTGTCTGGGCAAGATGCGCGATGCCTGCTGCGAGATGATCTCGGCAGGACAACAAGCAGGCGCCCGAATCATCGCCGCCGGCTCCGACGCGACCGACGCTCCGGAGCCTTACCTGCGCGCCGGTGCCGATCTGGTCCTTGTGGGCGAAGGTCTCGGGACGCTCGGGGAAGTCGTGTCACGGTTGGACGCGAATCCGAGCCACGACACAGCACGCCTCGTGGAGAACCTGGCCGGCGTCTCGGTATTGCACGACGGACAAGTTACGACCCACCGTGCCGTGGGGTCGCCCCGTACCTATCAAAATACAATGCAGCCTGCGTGGGACCTCGTGGACATGGAGCGCTACCGTTCAGTGTGGCGCGCGGCTCACGGTTTTTTCAGTCTGAACATGGCTGCCTCCAAAGGCTGCTCGTTCCGCTGCAGCTGGTGCGCCAAGCCCATCTGGGGAAATCAGTATTTGCAACGCAGTGCCACAGAAGTCGCGGCGGAAATGGCTCACCTCAGGGATGCGCACGCCCCCGATCACATCTGGTTTGCCGACGACATCTTCGGGTTCCGGGTCGACTGGGTCGTCGAATTTGCGAATGCCGTGCGCGAGTGCGGCGGCGGCATTCCATTCACTATCCAGACGCGTGCCGACCTCGTCAGCGAACGCATGGCGACAGCGCTGAAGGAGGCGGGTTGCAAGGAGGCCTGGATCGGAGCAGAAAGCGGCAGCCAGCGCATATTGGACGCCATGAACAAGGGAACCACCGTCGCGGAAATCATCGCCGCCCGGGCGCGGCTCAAAGTGGCTGGGATCCGAGTCGGCTTTTTCATTCAGCTCGGCTACCTCGGTGAGGAGCTCGTGGACGTGCTGGCAACCCGCAAGCTGCTCGATAATGCACGGCCTGACGATGTTGGAGTGAGCGTCTCGTACCCTCTTCCGGGCACCAAATTTCACGAGCTGGTGAAAGAGCAGCTCGGCGGCAAGACTCATTGGGAAGAGAGCAACGACCTGGAAATGATGTTTCAAGGGACCTACAAGTCTGAATTCTATCGGACGGTGCGTAACCTTCTGCATGACCAGGTCACTCTCGACCAGGGACGGGGCAGCCGGGAGAGCCGGAAGTACTTGCAAGCACGGCGTCAGCTGGACTCGCGTTGGAACGAGCTCATCGCGCACGAGCACCGTTATCGGTCGGCGCCGGGGACCGTGGCAGCAACCGGATGAGCGCCGATATAGCCATTCCCGAGGCTCGAGTCGTGCAACAAGCCCTGCGCACGACCACGGAGAGATTGGCGCACGAGCTGGCACGACCTACCGAGATGGCCCCTTCCTGGTCCGAGTTTGAGTGGCACGCGGCGCGTGCCGCGACCGCGATCCATGGAGTTGGGTCCTTGCTGGCGGTTACTCTGCGCTGGCGCGGTCCCCGGGGATGGCAAGCCTTTCTCGACGATCAGAAAGAGCACACAGAGAAACGACACAAACGGATCGAGCGGCTGGCCAAACTCGTTGATCAACACGCGCGCGCGGCCGGGATTGCACTGGTCGGGTTGAAAGGGGTGGCCCTGCACGATATGGGCCTGTACCGGCCCGGTGAGCGGCCGATGGCCGACCTCGACTTCCTCCTGAAGGAGCCGGACATGGCGGCGGCCACGAGACTGCTCGAGGCCCACAGTTTCCGCGCGGAGCTCAGTTACTGGAAAAACCGGATCTTCAAGTCCGTGGGCGCCCCCACGGGCGGACTGGGCGAGCACTGCGATAATCAGATCAAGGTGGAGCTGCACTGGCGCATTCGCGAGCGACTCCCACTCGAGCTGACGGATATCTCCGATCTGGTCTTTCCCGCGACCCCTCATCCCGGACTCAATCCCTACCCCTCGCGTGTAGCGCTTTTGATGCACCTGGTCCTGCATGCCGCCGGGGCTATGGCCAATCGCGAAGTGCGGCTGTTGCATCTGCATGATCTCGCGCTCGTTTGCGGCGGAATGCGCGCGCAGGAATGGGAGGAGATCCTCGGTCACGGAGAGCAACCGGGTCAGGGCCCATGGTGGTTCCTGCCTCCGTTGCTACTGGCGCGCCGGTACTATCCCGACATCGTTCCGAGCTCGGTGCTTTCGAGGCTGCAAGGCAGTTGCCCGGCGCGGCTCAGCCGGGCAACTGCACGCCGCACCCTGACGGACTTCTCACTCTCGAACGTATGGATTCGCGCCTTTCCAGGAATCGAGTGGTCACGCTCAATGGCGGAGAGTGTCAGATATATGTTGGCGCGCGTGCGTCCCGATGCGGAGGCACGCGCCGTCCGCAAGGCCGATGCAACGTCCACGCCCTGGGCGGCCGGCAGCGGTTGGAATGGCCTGTCTCAAACATCGCGCGTCGTGCGGTGGGTGACTTCGCGCCCGACACGAAGCGCGACCATGTATGTAATCCGGGAGACGCTTGCGCGCCCCCTGGAGTTGGTCTGACGCATGCTCGCCCTTGCCCCGAACCCGCACGAGAGGCAGGCCTGCCCGCGTCAGGGCAGCGCTCCCGCGAATAGTGATTCAAGGCTGTTCGGCTTCGGCCAGTATGCTTTCCAGCGCTGCGACAGTATCGCTTGGGTGGCCACCTCTGCGCAGCTCGAACGCGGGCAGTTTCGCGATCCCATCGCTGAAGGTCTTCCATCCAGCTTGATTCGCGGCGTACGGCTGCTCGGCGCGCAGCCTGGCCAGCAATTCCGCACGTCCCAACGCAGAGGCAAGCGGGCGAGCGCCCGCAGCCTGTTGCGCCGTCATGAACACGCAGGCGGCGATCTCGAGCGGTCGCCGCGCGAGGTGAAACTCCGGCTGCCGCAAATCGATCTCGAATTTCTCGACACCGCTACGCCGCCGGATCACGGGCGACCGTCGGATCAGTGCCGCGGACGAATCCGGGACAAAGCGCAGCCCGTCGCGTCGCACATGGAGGAAATTGGGCACAGCGGTGGCCAACAGAGCCCCTGGCGTGACAAACACGCTGTCCTCGGACAGAAACTCCAGGCCGCGCAACAGACAATGCAGCGCGGCAGTCGACTTTCCGGCACCGCTGCCCCCCATCAGGAGGAGTCCACGGCCACCCCGACCAACGCAAGCCGCATGCAGGCCAACCAACCCCTGGACCCGGCTCGCGAGCGTGAACACGGCGAATTCGAGCAACTCATAACGGATGTGATAGGCGGAGCGGAGCATTCTTTCGGAGACGACGATGACCGCTGTTCGCTGTCCGGGGGACAGGACCACGAAGTCAGAGGCGCTGGTCGTCGCGCCGAGAAAGCCAGCACCGGAGAACGTGTGTATGCGCGGAATCCGGCCTCGGGATTGCTGCCGCGCCTCCGGCGCAAGCATGAGGTTGATCCGCAATTTTGGCACGGCCGCCGCCAGTTTGTGGCGCGGCAGGCCGGCGTAGGCCGAAGCCACGATCCGCTGCAGCCCGGCATCGTCACATTCGAATTCGAAGTCGCAACCGAGCAGCCGGATGCGCACGCGCGGGGTACGGGATCGGCGTTCCTTGAACGGATCGGCCGCAATGTCGGCAGCGGTTGTTCTGGATCTCATCGCAACTGGATCGTAAAGCCGCAATGAATATAGCACCTCCCACAAACGCCGTGCGGCAGGTTGATTTGCGAGACACGCAGGAGGCCTTTGACAGTGTGGCTGTGGATTATGACGGGCCACGCGGCAACAATGAGTTGATCCAGGACATGCGGCATGAGATGTGGCGCTGGCTGGACGCCACGTTCGCGCCAGGCAGCCGGCTCATCGACCTCGGATGCGGCACTGGGTTGGACGCCATCCGGCTGGCTAAGCAGGGGCATTACGTTACGGCGACGGATTGGTCGCCGCGGATGATCGAGCGCACCGCCGATCGTGCCGAACGCGAGGGCGTAACGCAAAAAGTGCAGGCCATCGCAGTCGGCGCGCACGAGCTTAATCGCCTGGAGGGCCGCAACTTCTTCGACGGCGCCTATTCAAATCTGGGAGCGCTGAACTGCGTACCGGATTTGAGAGTGGTCGCAGAGCAGTGCGCCCGGTTGCTGAAACCACGCGGCGCGCTCGTCTTCACGGTGATCGGCCGCATATGCCCCTGGGAGATCGGATACTACGCCCTCAAGCGGGATTGGGACCGGGCTCGCATCCGCTTCTCCAAGGAGATGGAGCCGGTCCGCATGAACAAGCGAACCGTGTGGACCCGCTATTACTCCCCACGCGAGCTCTATCGCGCCTTCGAGCCTCAATTCACGTTGGAACACTACCGCGGGGTTTGTGTCTTCGCGCCCCCGCCCTATCTGACCTCCGTCAAAAAAAGCTGGCCGCGCGTACACCAGGCACTCTGGAACATGGACCGGCGCGCGGCTGGTTGGCCATTGCTGCGCGGGATGGGCGATCACTTCCTGATGGTGATGCTCCGGCGATGAGGTGGCAACAGACATGAAGGCGCTCATCACGGGTTGCGCCGGATTCATCGGCAGCCATTTGACGGACCGCCTGTTGTCGAGCGGCTGCGAGGTCGTTGGCTTCGACAACTTCTCGAGCGGCCAGCAGCGATTTCTCGAGCATGCCCTGCGGCGGCCGGCGTTCCGCCTGATCGAAGGGAATCTGCTGGATCTGGACGCCCTGACAGCCGCGATGCGCGGAACCGAAATCGTGTTCCATCTTGCCGCCAACGCAGACGTGCGCCACGGCACCGAGCAGCCTCGCAAGGACCTCGAGCAGAACACCATCGCCACCCACAACGTGCTCGAGTCGATGCGAGCCAACGGTGTCCGCAAGATCGCCTTCGCATCCACCGGCTCGGTATACGGCGAGGCGACTGTCTTTCCAACTCCCGAAGACGCGCCGTTTCCAGTGCAGACCTCGTTGTATGGCGCTTCCAAGCTCGCCTGCGAGGGGCTGATCGCCGCCTACTGCGAAGGATTCGGCCTGCAATCGTGGATCTTCAGATTCGTCTCCATCCTGGGGGAGCGCTATTCACACGGCCACGTGTTTGATTTTTACAGGCAGTTGCGGAGCGACCCGGGGCAACTGCGGGTTCTCGGCGACGGGCGGCAGCGCAAGTCATATCTCTACGTGCAGGACTGCCTGGACGGTATCCTGTTGGCAATCTCGCGTTCGGGCGAGCGCGTGAACATATTCAACCTCGGCGTGGATTCCTACTGCGAGGTGAGGGATTCGATCACCTGGATCTGCGCGGCTCTCGGGGTGACACCGAGGATCGCCTACGGCGGCGGCGAGCGTGGCTGGGCAGGGGACAACCCCTTCATCTTCCTGGATACGAGGCGGATGCGTGAGTTGGGTTGGAGGCCGAAGCTCAACATCGAGCAAGGCATAGCGAAGACGCTCGCATACCTTCGCGGAAACGAGTGGCTGTTGGAGTCGAGAGCGTGAGCGCGCAGCCCTACACGTCGGTGCAGGGCCGATGTTGCCTGATCACCGGGTCTACGCGTGGCCTGGGGGAGACTCTGACGCGGGCATTCTGGCACAGCGGCGCCCACCTGCTCCTGGTTGCTCGCGATGCGGATGATCTGGATGGACAAGTGGCCTCGCTCGGAGCGAGACCCGGTCAGACGGCGTTGAGATTTGCTGCCGATCTCGCCTCACCGGAGGCTCCTTGGCGCATCATTGACTGGGCACGCTCCCAGATGGCTCAGCTCGACATTCTCATCAACAACGCCGCTGTGCAGGGTCCTATCGGACCACTTTGGAGGAATGATTGGCATTCCTGGCGCGCAGCGATGGAAGTGGACCTGCTGGCGCCGGCGGCACTTTGCCACGCGTGCGTACCGTGGATGATCGAGTCCGGTGGCGGCAGCATCATCAACCTCTCGGGCGGAGGCGCCAGCGGCCCGAGACCGAATTTCAGTGCGTATGCGACCGCGAAGTCCGGACTCGTTCGTTTCAGCGAGACTCTGGCGCAGGAAGTGCAACCCTACAACGTGTCTGTCAACTGCGTCGCGCCAGGTGCCATGAGCACGGAAATGCTGGACGACGTCATTCGTGCCGGCGCGGAGGCAAGCGGCTCGAGAGAATACGACCAAGCGGTCGTAGTCCGCCGCGAAGGCGGCGTATCGCCCGAAAATGTCGCCAGCCTGTGCCTGTTTCTGGCGTCGTCGGCGGCGCGCGGTATTACGGGCAAGCTCATCAGCGCCGCATGGGACCCCTGGCCATCCCTGTTGGAACACTCCGCTGAGCTGGCGGGGTCGGACGTCTATACGTTGCGTCGAATCGTTCCTCAGGATCGAGGCCTTGCCTGGGGAGCGGATCGATGAGAGCCGCAATCATCGGTTGCGGGCTGGTCGGGCGCAAACGAGCGGTGGCGCTCGCGGGAGCGGAGCTCGCCGCCTGCGTAGACCGCGATGGCAACCGCGCTGACCAGATTGCCCGGTCCGTGCGCAATTGTGCGGCATTCAACGACTGGCGGCGGGTGATGGACGACCGGACCATTCAGGTCGTGATCGTTGCGACTCCTCACGACTCGCTCGCGGCGATTACCGCCGCAGCCGTCTCGGCGGGCAAACATGTTCTGGTGGAGAAACCGGCAGCCCGGCGGGCGGATGAGTTGCGGGACTTGAGCGAGGAAGCGCAGCGCCACGGGAGCCTGGTTCGTGTCGGATTCAATCATCGCTACCATCGAGCGCTGCGCAAGGCAAGGGAAATTGTGGATTCAGGCGCGTTGGGACCGCTGCTGTTCGTGCGCGCGCGTTACGGCCACGGGGGACGCCTCGGGTATGAGCGGGAGTGGCGCGCCCAGCCGCGGATCTCAGGCGGCGGCGAGTTGATCGATCAGGGCGTCCATATCATCGACCTCGCGCGTTGGTTTCTCGGAGAGTTTGTGCAGGTCGAGGGCTTCGCGCATACCTACTTCTGGGATATGCCCGTCGACGATAACGCCTTTCTCTTATTGAAAACCGCTACCCGGCAAGTCGCGTTCTTGCATGCGAGCTGCACGGAGTGGAAGAACACGTTCTCGTTCGAAATCACCGGCCGCGCCGGCAAGCTGCACGTCGAAGGACTCGGAGGCAGCTATGGACTCGAGCGGCTAGCGTGGTATCGCCTGGCTCCGGAGATGGGTCCACCCGAAACGACGGTATGGGAATACCCCATGGAGGATGACTCATGGGCGGCCGAGATGCAGGAGTTCATGGAAGACATCCGCATGAAGCGCCAACCGTCAGCCGGTTTGCGGGATGCCATCGCGGCGTTGGAGGTCGTCGAGAGAATCTACCGGGACAGCGGCTATGATCATCGCACGTAGCCCTCTTCGCATTACGCTGGGCGGCGGCGGCACGGATCTGCCCTCCTACTACCGCGATCACGAGGGCTTCCTGATTGCCGCGGCAATCGACAAATACGTCTATGTGACGGTGATGCGGCCGTTCACCAAGGGTATCTACCTCAAGTACTCCTCACTCGAGCGTGTCGCAGAGGTCGCTCAGATCCGGCATCCGGTGATTCGCGAGGCACTGGCTCTACAGCAACTCAAAACGCCTCAGATCGAGATCACCACGCTTGCCGACATTCCCGCAGGCACCGGCCTGGGATCTTCCGGTAGCTTCGCAACGGCGCTGCTGAAAGCGCTTCACGCCCACCGCCGCACCTTGATCCATCCGCAGGAGCTTGCCGAGCTCGCCTGTTACCTGGAGATCGACCGCCTCGGCGAGCCGGTCGGGAAACAGGACCAGTATATCGCCGCGTACGGCGGACTCACGTGCTTCACCTTTTACAAGGATGACCGCGTCACGGCCGAACCGCTGCGCATCTCGATGGAAACCATGTTCGATCTCGAGGATAACCTGCTGCTGTTCTTCACCGGCTTCAGCCGCAGCGCCGGCGATATCCTCAGGGACCAACACGTGCGCTCGAAGGCTCACGATGAAGAGATGATGCGAAACCTGCACTACGTCAAGGAGCTCGGGCTGCGCAGCCGGGCGGCCCTGGAGTCGGGCAACGTCATCCGCTTTGGCGAGTTGATGCACGAGCACTGGGAGCACAAGAAGCGACGCACCCATCGGATGAGCAATGAGCAGATCGACTCCTGGTACCAGTTGGCCCGCCGCAACGGCGCACTCGGCGGCAAGCTCGTCGGTGCGGGCGGGGGAGGCTTTCTGATGTTTTATGCGACCGATCGCAACCGGCTACGCTCAGCGATGGCGCAGGCCGGGCTCGAAGAGGTCCGCTTCAGGTTCGACTTCGAGGGCACCAAGGTGGTGTTGAGTTAGACATGCTTCCAGTAGCCATTCTCGCGGGCGGCCTGGCAACCCGGCTGCGCCCGGTCACTGACAGTGTGCCCAAGGCGCTGCTGCCGGTGGCCGGCCGGCCGTTTATCGCCTGGCAGCTCGAGTTGCTGGCGCGACAGGGCATCACTCACGTAGTCCTCTGCCTGGGTTTCCTTGGCAGGCAGATTCAAGCGGTGGTGGAGGATGGAATGGGGTTTGGCGTGAAGATCCGCTACGCCTACGACGGAGACACTCTGCTTGGAACCGGTGGTGCATTGCGGCACGCGCTACCCTTGTTGGGCGACTCGTTCTTCGTCCTCTACGGCGACTCGTATCTGACCTGCTCCTTCGCGCAGGTCCAGGCTGCGTACTATGTGGCCGAGGCTCCCGCACTGATGACCATCGTGCGTAACGAGGACCGCTGGGACAAGAGCAACGTCCGCTATCGCGACGGCAGGATTGTCGAATACAACAAGCGGTCTCCGACGGGCGACATGGCGCACATCGACTATGGCCTGGGCGTCCTTTCGGCCCGCACCCTTCGCGAGCGGCCGGACGGAACCTGCTTTGACCTGGCGGACCTCTACCACGAGCTGGCGCTGCGAGGCGAGCTCGCGGGTCTCGAGGTAGGCGAACGTTTCTATGAAATCGGCTCTCCAGCGGGCCTCGATGACACGGAGCGTTACCTGAGGACCTGCCAGCCGGCAGTAGGGGCAAGCCCATGAGCTACGCGCGCAGGCACCTGCAGGAGACTGTCGACATCATTCAGAAGCTCGACGTCGCGGCGATCGAGACGGTGGCGGCGCTCCTCGCCCGGATCCGATCGGAAGGCGGCCGGCTGTTCTTTCTCGGCGTCGGGGGCAGTGCCGCGAACTGCTCACATGCGGTGAACGATTTCCGCAAGATTGCCGGTATCGAGTGCTATGCGCCGACCGACAACGTCTCGGAGCTGACTGCCCGTACCAACGATGAAGGCTGGGCGAGCGTTTTCGTTGAATGGCTCAAGGTGAGCCACCTGTCGCGCAAAGACGCGCTGTTCATCATGTCGGTGGGCGGCGGCGACCTCGAGAGAAACATCAGCCCCAACCTCGTCGGCGCTATCGAGCTCGCCAGGGAAGTAGGTGCAAAAGTAACGGGTATCGTCGGGCGCGATGGTGGCTATACAGCTCGGGCCGCGGATGCGTGCGTCGTCATTCCCATAGTCAACACAGAGACCATTACGCCTCATACGGAGGCTTTTCAGGCGGTGATCTGGCATCTACTCGTCTCGCATCCGCTGTTGAAGGCGAGCCGGACCAAATGGGAATCGGCGGTGGACCGTGCGACCCGTCTGTAAATCCATGCGCGCGGTGTTCCTGGACCGCGACGGGGTCATCAACCGGCCGATCATTCGTGCCGGCAGGCCCCATCCTCCTGATTCACTGGAACAGCTGGAGATTCTGCCTGACGTGCCGCCGGCCTTGCGCGCTCTCAAGGCCGCGGGGTATTGCCTGGTCGTCGTCACCAACCAGCCGGACGTGGCTCGAGGTACGATGTCGAAAGCAACCGTTGATGCCATGCACGCCCGGTTGGAATCCGTGCTGGCTCTGGATGCGGTGCTCACATGCATCCATGATGATGCTGACCGATGTGAGTGCAGAAAGCCGCTTCCGGGTCTCATTACCCGGGCAGCGCACGAGCTCAATATAGACTGCGCGACGAGCTATCTCGTTGGGGACCGCTGGCGCGATATCGAGGCCGGCAAGGCAGCCGGGTGCACCACCTTCTTCATCGATCGCGCCTACGATGAGCCGCCACCGGAAGTCTGCGACTTTCGCGTGGGATCCCTGCTGGAGGCCGCCCGCATCATTCTGCGCAACCACTCACCCTCATGACAACGCCCATCGAGAAGCTGCGAGTCAAGATCTTCGCCGACGGCGCGAGCGCGAGCGAAATGCTCGAGATGTATACCAAGCCATACATCAAGGGTCTCACGACCAATCCGACTCACATGCGCAAAGCGGGTGTTGCGAACTATAAGGCGTTCGCACGGGAGGTCCTTGCGTGCATCCGCGACAAGCCCATCTCGTTCGAGGTGTTCTCCGATGAATTCCCCGACATGGAGCGCCAGGCTCTGGAGATTGCCAGTTGGGGCAACAACGTCTATGTGAAAGTCCCAGTTACCAACACCCGGGGCGCACCGAGCTTCGACCTGGTCCACAGGCTGGCGAGCCGCGGCGTGAAGGTCAACGTCACCGCCATCATGACACTATCGCAGGTGCGCAACGCCGTGGCTTCGCTGAATCCCGAGGTACCCAGCTATGTCTCCGTGTTGGCGGGTCGCATCGCCGACACCGGAATCGATCCCGTGCCACTCATGGCCGCCGCGGTGTGCATGGTCCAAACCAACCCCAAGGCGGAGCTCATCTGGGCGAGTCCGCGGGAGCTGCTGAATTTCCTTCATGCGGAGAGCGCCGGTTGTCACGTCATCACGGCCACCAGCGACATCTTGCGCAAACTGCCCCTCCTCGGCCGCGACCTCGAGGAGTATTCCCTCGATACCGTGAAGATGTTTTATGACGATGCAGTCACAGCCGGATTTTCTCTGTAAGCAGGCAGCGGGGCCGTCAGCCGGGACGCCTCGTTCGGCCGAAGCTCAGCCGACCTCGTTGCCAAGGGCATTTTCGCTCGCTTACCGGCCTGACATCGACGGACTGCGTGCGCTCGCGGTGCTGGGAGTCGTGTTCTTTCACGCGGGCGTCCCAGGCTTCTCGGGAGGTTATGTCGGAGTCGACGTATTCTTCGTCATCTCGGGCTACCTGATTACGCGGCTGCTGGTTGGATCCGATAGCAGCTCCTACGGGTCTTGGCTGAAGACTTTCTATGTGCGCCGTGGCCGCAGGATCCTGCCGGCGCTGTTGGTAACTTCGGCCGTGACGGCGCTTGCCGCGACGCTGTTGCTGCTTCCCTGGGAGTTGCCTGAATTCGGAAAGCTACTCGCCGCGAGCTCGGCATTCCTCGCCAATCTGGCGGCTTGGGCGCAAGGAGAGTACTTCAACGTAGCGGCCAATCTGCCCATCATGCATTTCTGGTCGCTCGCGGTGGAGGAGCAGTTCTATCTCGCTTATCCACTCGTGCTACTGCTGCTCACGCGCCACCTGCCGCGCCATCGGCTGCTTGCCTTGGCCGCTCTGGCGGTGATCTCGTTCGCCGTCTGCGTCTGGGGATCCTATGAGAAAGCAAGGTCAAACTTCTTCCTCGCTCCGGGCCGCGCCTGGGAGCTCTTGCTTGGCGCCATCATTGCGATAGGAGAGCCGCATTGGAACCCGTCGCGTACCCTCAGGGAGCTCCTTGCAGTACTTGCGGGCCTGGTCCTGGCGTTGACGTTTGGGCTCTATGGTTCTGAGTTGCGCTATCCCGGGATCGCCACCCTTGGGCCGTGTCTGGCGACCGCAATCCTGATTGCAACCGGCGGCGCGCCGACTACGGTGGTCGGTAGATTCCTGCGTCAGCAGCCCTTGGTCTTCACGGGGCTGGTCTCGTACTCCTTGTACCTTTGGCATCTGCCCATTCTGACTCTCGAGAAGTATTTCATCATTCAGGATCACGACACCGTGAGCCTGGCAGTCTCGCTGGTGGTGATCTATGCAGTTGCGATCATCAGCTGGCGATTGATCGAGAAGCCCGTTCGCGAAAGATCGTTTCTGAAATCGGATCGCACGTTTCTCCTGACCGCGGGCGCTATCAACGCCGTACTCCTGGCCGGGGGTGTTGCACTTTGGATCTCGAACGGGCTACCGCAACGATTTGACGAGGCGGACGTTCCGAGGGGCGTGACACGCAAGATACCGGGGTGTCTGGACGTGCCCTACGGAAGGGTTGCATCAGGCGGGCTGTGCAGCTATGGGCCACAGACCGAGGCAGCCCCTCGGGCGCTTGTATGGGGCGACAGTCATGCCATGGCGCTCCTGCCGGCCTACAAGCAACTGGCCAGCTCACACGACGTGCGGGTGTATTTTGCGGTCAAGGGCGGTTGCTGGCCCCTGCCTGGGGTCATGAACAGGATTTTCCCTAGCCGCTCGAAGGAGGCTTGTGAGGAATTCAACAACGCGGTAGTCGACGCAATCGAGCGGCTCGACCCCCGCCTGGTGATACTGAACGCCCACTGGGCCGACAAGGATGAGAATCTCGTATTCGACAGCGGCATCGCGCCTCCTCCCGGCACCTCGAACTTCCGCTTCGCCCTTCAGCAGACCATGAAGCGGATCGGCACGCGACGCTCGGTATGTGTGGTGCTGGATGTACCCACCTTCAAATACGATGTGCCGCGTTCTCTTCTCGCGGCACACCTGCGTGGTATCTCGAGCGACTTTTTGCGGCTCAGCCGCCAGGAAGCATTGCAGCAGCTTGCAGGGCCTGAGCGGGATATCGGGATGCTACAGCAGGAGCATCTCTTGACGGTCGCAGATCCGAAGGATGTGCTGTGCCGTTCCGGCTGGTGTGCATATCGGTTGAATGGAAGCGCGCTGTACTCCGATCTGGACCACTTGTCGGTCGAGGGTGCCTTGTCCGTGGTCAGTGCAATCGACGGGTGCTTTCACGGCGCATTCCACAACGGCTTGCAAACGGCGAGGCACGAGTGACCCACTCATCCGTCACTGCGCTCGAGCGCCGCGAGAACACGAGTGGCGCTGGTTTCCTCGTCGGCTACGTACGGGCGCACGCATTCCAACTGGCGCGGTATGTGTTGGTCGGTAGCGCGCTTGCCGTGCTCAACCTGGCATTTCTGTACGGTGTGCGCACCTGGTTGCACCTTTCGGTCGCGGTCGCGGTCTCCGCCATGTACGTGTTCGGGGTGATCATCCATTTCCCCTCGCACCGCTGGATCACCTACAGAGCACAGGATCAGCCGGCCCCCCCGCAAGTGCTGCGTTACGTCCTCATGTTGATATGGAACTTCGCGGTGATGCAGCTGCTCGTCGCGCTGGCCGCGCGCCTTTCGATCTCGCCTTATCTCGCCGTCATGGCCGCGACTGGGGTAACCATGCTCTCGAATTTCCTGGTAATGGCTCATATCGTGTTCGCGAAGGGGTGGCGACCATGACAGTGGAGAGCCCTCCGGCATGCGCTACGCCTGCTCCCGAGCGGGAGCTTGGTGTTCAGACGGGCAGCCCGGTCGGCCACGGCGGGTTGCCGCGCCAGATGCTGGATAACATTCGGCAACGCGGCGTGGTGGCCGGCTCGGTACTGCTGCTGACGAATAGCCCTCTGCGCACGTGGAAGCTGGATACGGCACCGCAATTGCAAGTCACGAGTGGCAATGTCAAGGACACAGTCAAACTGCTAGGCCACGGCGATTACGCGGCGGTAGCTCTGATTCTCGAGCACCCTTCCCCGCTGGAATTGGAGCCGCTCCTGGCTGCTATTGCTACCCGGCTCAAGCCGGGCTCCCTGTTGGTTCTGCAGTTGCGGGGACTGAGCCTGCGAGGTGATCTCGATGCCAGGCGGGGCCGCCGAGCTGATGATCGGGAGTCGGCCCACCTGTTGTTGTTGCGATCAGGCTACCACCAGGTGTGGGCGCATTCCCACGGGCAGACACTCTGCATAAGCGCAGAACGAGCTCCGCCAGGTGGCGCCCGCAGGACCTGTTCGATCGTCGTGCCCGTTTACAACGAGAAGGAGACCTTTCCAGAGCTCATGCGCAGGCTCTTGAACAAGCGGCTGGATCATCTGGGACTCGAGCGGGAAATCGTGCTCGTGGAGAGCAACTCCACCGATGGGACACGCGAGCAGGTTGCCGCGTTCGCAACAACGCCCGGGGTTAAGATTGTGTGGCAGGATCGCCCGCGAGGCAAAGGTCATGCGGTACGCGCGGGATTCGCGGTAGCGACGGGCGACGTAGTGCTCATCCAGGATGCGGACCTCGAATACGACGTGGATGATTACGACGTCTTGCTCGAGCCGCTGTTGCACGATCAGGCAGCCTTCGTCCTCGGCTCCCGACACAGCGGCAGACTGAGTATGCGCCGCTTCACCGATCAGCGGGCGCTGGGAGCGGCGTGTGATGTGGCGCACGTGCTCTTCACCGCCGTTATCAACATCCTGTACGGCCAGCGAATGAAAGACCCGTTCACCATGTTCAAGGTCTTCCGGCGCGACTGCCTTTATGGGCTGGCGTTCGAGTGCGACCGCTTCGATTTCGATCATGAGCTGTTGATCAAACTCGTGCTCAAGGGCTACCGGCCGCTGGAGATTCCCGTCAACTACTCCTCACGCTCGTTCAAGCAAGGCAAGAAAATCCGCTTCTTCCGCGACCCCCCGGGCTGGATCGCCGCAGACCTGAAATATCGGCTGCGGCCGCTACGGCCGAAGTTCTGAAGGGGAGCAGGTGGCGCGGGGCGGCACATATGAGTGTTGATAGCTACTCATGCGACAGTGAGCCAGCGTGCCCGCTGCCCACGTCGAGGCGCCCTTCGGTCGCACACTCCCGCGAAAGGGTGACGTAGACGCAGACGATGAACATGGCAGCGACGAGGAAGAGTCTCGGATAAGCCAACACCGTCAGCCCGCCGCGACCCTCGAAGGGATAGGTGTACTTGTAGGGAAAGAATCCAATCAGACTGTAGGCGCCCAGGAGGAAGTACGCTACGGAGCGCACGCCTTGGCGGATGAAGTGATTGATGAGCAATCCAACAGGCAGCCACAGCATGGCGAAATGGTACGTAGCCGTTCCCGGCGCGACGAGCAGCAGCAGGAGAGCCAGTATGCCGATGGACGCCCCGGCAGAGACTTCGATCGGCGCGCGAGCGAGCCGGATCAGGGCCGCGGCGGCGGCAAGCAGGACGGCCACTTTCGTGAGCAGTGTGCTGAGAATCTGCGCGACAGGCGACGGCCAGAGCGGGTCGGGATTCAGCACAGGATCCAGAACGAACAGTCGGCGGAACAGAGTATCGAAGGATTGGAAGAAAGCGGTGAAGGGGTCCTGCTGGCCAATATGGGCGATCAGGTGATTGCCGAGCACGGACAGCGCATAGGTCTCGTGTATCTTCCAACCAAGGACGGCAACGCTGGCCAGCACTACCGCCAGCACCGCGACCACCGCGCCGTAGACCCCTTTCCATTGCTTCCGTAAAGCCAGATATGTGGGGTAAACCAACGGATAGTATTTGATCGGTGCAAAAAGGCCAAAGCAGATACCGGCCGCCCAGGGCCTGCCCTTGAGGTAAGCGTAGTAGCCGACGATGCACAGTGTTGAGATCACGATGTAGAGTTGACCGAAACGCAGGCAGCTGATGATGGCGATGCCTGACAGCAACACGAATATGGCCGAATCGAGGACGCTCCAGGCGAGAATTCTTGCAAGCAGCGCTGCCGAAGCGATCAGACATATCACGTTGATGACAGTCATTACCCGCAGCGCTGTCAGCGGCCGTAGGCGGGCGAGCGGAACGAGAACGAGCGCGGTGGGCGGCGGAAAGGGATTGAAGCTGCCCGCGCCTTCCATCCCGTAGCCGCGCATCTGCTCGCGAAACCAGGCGTCGTCGTAGAGCTGTTGCGGATCGCGCCCGTCGGCCACGATCTTCGCCGCAGTAAGATAGTTGGGGAAATCAGTGTCGATCCGGGACCACGCAGGCGCAAGTCCCCGCAGGCACTCGAACGTGATCAAGACAATCAACAGCATCACTGCGAGCAGTTGTTTCAGGGGTATGCTCATCATAGAATCAGTGCACGATGAGTACTGGAGAAGAATACGTCCGAACGATCACCCGGCTCGAGTCCGATCGGCGCGCGCGCGCCGCGTTCCAGGATCTGGCGCTGAAGGTTGCAAGGCCCGGAGCGTACATCTTCGACTTCGGTTGTGGACCGGGGCTCGATGCAAAATACTACGCGCAACAGGGATTCAAGGTCGTTGCATTCGACGTGGACGAGCGCATGTGTGCGGCCTTCGCCGAGCGCTGCAAGGCGGAGATGGACAACGGCCAGATCGAGCTCTTCCACGGCGACTATCGGTATTTCATCAACACTCTGGTGCCGATGTTTCGCGAGCGGTTCGAAGTATCCCTCATTACCTCGAATTTCGCACCGCTGAGCTTGATCGAAGACCTGCCTGAGCTCTTCGCCAGCTTCCACGCAATGACTCGGCCAGGGGCAAAGATACTGGGCAGCGTGCTGCATCCCTACTTCATCCAGGACATGCGTGAGCGTTGGTGGTGGCGGAACAGGCACCGCAGCTGCTATGCAATTCGTCACATACCAGGCGTCGTCTATCGACGCACGCCCGAGAACTTCTCGTCGCAGGCCAAGCCATACTTCTCCCTCGAGGCCGCTGTTCGCGGCCTGCCACGGCGAGCCGACGCGCCACTGAAGCGCTCGACATCTTTGGCTCTTGCCACCGCCCGATTCATGTTTGTCCTCTTCACGCGAAAGTGACTTCCGGCGCTTCCTGAATCAGCTGGTCGCGGCCATCCGGCGGAATGCCTCCGAGCGGGTCATGAGCTCATCATAGGTTCCGCTCCCCACGATTCTTCCGTTCGCGAGCTCGAAAATGATGTCGCACGCCCGTACGGTGCTCAGCCGGTGCGCGATGAGCACCATCGTGTATCGCCCGCGCAGGCGGCCGAGGGTCGTCATGAGCTCGTGCTCCGTCAGTCCGTCCAGAGCATTCGTCGCCTCATCAAGAATGAGCACGGAGGCCTCTCGATACAGAGCACGGGCAATGCTGACTCGCTGGCGTTGGCCACCGCTCAGCTGGATACCGCGCTCGCCCACTTTGTAGTCGTATCCTCCAGGCAGTCCGCGGACAACATCGTCGAGTTGAGCGAGCCGGGCCGCTTCCTCCACACGCTGCATGTCGATCGAACGCGGAGGCACACCCAGGGCGATGTTGCGGGCAATGCTCGAGTCGAAAAGAAAGATGTTTTGCGGCGCGTAAGCGATTCTTGACTGCCAGGCCCCGCGATTCGTGGTGTCGAGCGTAATGCCATCGACTTCCACCTGACCGACCGCCGGGGTCAGCAAAGCCGCGAGCAGATCGACCAGGGTCGTCTTGCCTGAGCCGCTTGCGCCAACGAGCCCGACCGTGGCGCGCGCGGGGATACTGAGACTCACTCCTTCGATCGCCCAAGGTCGGTCGGGAGAATAGCGAAACGACACGTCGCGCAAACGGATCTCCTGTCGAGGACGCGCCTGCCACGCCTCACTTTGTAGGGCAGGATCTTCCTGAGTCGGAGAATGGATCGCGCGCGCCTGGCGAAGATCGGGCTCGATCAGCGCGAAGCCCGCCCGGTCCGCGCGGATCTTCACGACCGCCGCGAACGCCTGCTGGAGCGTCGGCATAAGCCGGTAGGCGGCAAACGCGACAAAGGTCAACTGCCCGAGCCACGAACCGGCCGTATCCTGCCGGCTACTCAGCACGAGAGCGAGTCCCACCAGGCCGGCCACCGCGACGCACTCCATTATGTGCTTGGGGCTCTGGCCAACGGCCTGACCGTGTGCAGTAGCGACGGCGACGTCCCGGCTGGCGCGCTCGAAACTCTGGCGGAAGAAATCACGGAGCCGCAGCAGCGTGACTTCCCGGATAGCGGCAAAGCTCTCGCCGACTATCTGCGCCTGCTCGGTAGCAGAGCGCGACTGCGCCTGTCCGAAGCGCAGCAGCCGATCGCGCATGACGAGATAGATGAGCACGTATCCCCCGGCCAGGCAGCCCAGCATCGCAATCGAGACAGCCGGATTGAGCATCAGGATTGACAAGACTATGAACGCGGCGGTGACGATGTTGGTGACGAGAGTGAAGGCATTCTGGAGAATGCCGTTCGTGAAGCGTCCGGCCTCGTAGATGATGTTGTTGAAGAGCGTAGAGCTGTGGGTGCGCGCGTGAAACAAGTAGGGACGCCCCAGGTATTCGGCGAACAGTGTGGTCTGGATCTCGTTGCCGACCCACAGGGCCAGGCGGTTCATCAACATGGAACCAACCAGGTTGATGAGGTTGGCGGCGAGCGCAATCCCGATGAAGGCCACGCCGAGCGCCATGACGAAACCCCGGTGTTCCGTGAATCCTCCTTGCTGATAGAGCCAGCGCAACACCCGGTTGTGGTCGATCGATGCCGGCTCGCCGAGAACGGCGAAGAACGGCGCAATCGCCGCGATGCCGCTGACCGTGGAAAACGCCATGAACAGCGAGACGGCCTGGGCCGCGAGAATGGCCCGCCTCTGCCGGGGCGTCAGGATTCGCCAGATCTCGACCACGAGGCTCATGCGATTGTCAAAAAGCTCCGCGGTTCAAGAATGCGCACGCCGGGGGGCGACGGTGCGGACAGCGCGCACGGCACTCAGTATGAGGCGTGGCATCATCAGCTTCAGCAGTACGCGCGGTAGCCCCATCCACCAATCGGGAAATCGCCATGCATGCGCGCACCCTTTGGCGAGAAGCCTTGCGGTGCTGAGGCGATGCCCATGCACTTGTGCGTTGGCTAGCTCCAACGTGCATTGGGCATATCTGTGCTCGATCATATGGCGCCGCCGCGCGTCGGTGGCCAGAGCTCTCAGGTTGCCGAGCGATCGGTGGCGGCTCGCAAGCATGACGAGACCATCGCCACTGTAATGTTGGTCGTGCAGACGCACGCGGATGAGGGGTTCGTCGATCACGTCGACCTCGCCGTAGCACGCAAGCCTCAGCCACAGGTCGTAATCTTCGAACACCGGGAGCGTCTCATCGAACGCGCCGACCTCGAGCAGCCAGCGACGCTCGACCATCACGGCGGGTGTCCAGATCTCGGCCTCGTTCGCCAGCAGCCGCTCGAGGATCGGCCCCTGGTAGGGAATCCATCGGCTGTACGGTCGCGGTTCGCCCGCCGAATCGATGAGCAAGCACCCGGTGTAGCTCCAGCGGCGGCCGGACCCGCCTCGTAAACCCGCTACCTGGCGCTCGAGCTTCGTGGTCAGCCACAGGTCATCGGAGTCGAGAAAGGCGATGTATTCGCCCGTGGACTCGCGGATCGCTGCGTTGCGCACGGCGCTTGGATTCCCCGTGTGCGACAACCAGATCACTCTGACCCGCGGCGGCTGCTGCAGGCTCGCGAGGAATGCCCGGGTTTCCGCGTCCGATCCGTCATCGGCGATGATCAACTCCCAATCCGAAAGCGTCTGAGCGAAAACCGATTCAACCGCCGCACGCAGGTATCTCAGGCGGTTGAAGGTGGGCAGGATCACCGACACAACGGGCGCGCTCATACGCTTTGAGTAGCCGGAAACGGGGGCGGGGTTCAAAGTGGGAACGTCTTAACGTTCCCGACGCACCGGCACTATCGCAGGGGTAAACCCATCGGCTATATATCTCCTTACAAATCGCTTTGCCAGCAGCATCCTTCACGGTTATGGAGAACTCCAGTGGGGCCGTTGTCGTCCCCGGGCCCGCCGCAAAAACCCTGACTCCAGCGGATAACCGGTGGGGGACAGCCCTGCTTCTAGGCTGCGCAGCTTACCTGTATGCCAACCTGTTCGCGGATCCTCGAACGCCCTTTCTTCTAGGTGGAGACCAGGCATTCTCCTGGATGCGGGCCCAGCGGATGCTCCATGGCGAGCAGATCTACCGGGATTTCCTGGAGTTCACCCCGCCGGGCGCGGACCTGACCTATTTCGGCTTCTTCCGGCTCCTGGGACCTCACATCTGGGTGCCAAACCTGATCGTGTTGCTGCTTGGGGTTGGGCTGTGCTGGGTGTGCTGGCTGATCGCGCGATCGCTCATGAGCCGGGCGCAGGCGCTGCTCGCCGTAGTGCTCTTCCTGGTTCTGGTATACGGGAAACTCATCAACGGAACTCAACATTGGTTCAGTGTGTTGGCGGTGCTGGGTGCCGTCGCGATTCTCATGAAGGCCAGAACGCCAGCAAGGATAGTTGCTGCAGGCGCTCTTCTCGGGGTGGCGACCTTCTACGTGCAGACAAGGGGGCCCTTGGCATCCTTGGCCATCGCGGCCTGCCTGATATGGGAGCGATCGCGCAAGCGCGAACCCTGGTCGGGCCAGCTGAAGGGCCTGGTGTTGCTGTTCACCCCTTTGGTCGTCACGTGGGGCTGTTTGATCGGTTACTACCTCGTGACCCTCGGGTGGCAGACGCTCTGGTTCTTTCAAGTCACTTATGTGCGGCGCTACGCGATCAGCGGCTGGCAGGCAGAGTCGCTCGGTTGGCCGAGCACCTTTTCGTGGTCGGCGCTCCCGGACGCTTTCAGGGCCGTGTTCAGCTGCGGAGTGATCCCGGCCGTCTACCTGGTGTCTATATGGCTGTTCTGGAGGAGCATTCGGCGTGCGGAGCCATCGAAAGACGCGGCACGCGTCCTGATGGTCGCGGCGGTTGGAGCCGCGATGTACATCGAGACCCTCCCGAGTCCTAGCTGGTTCAGGTTCTATTGCGTTGCGGCTCCCGCAGTCATCCTGCTGCCCTGGCTAGCGGGACGGGCCGGCAATCTGGCACCTCATCTCGAGCGGATATTGTGGGTGGGCGTCATTGCGCTGGGGGCTTTACAAATCAACGGGCGACATGTCTCTCAATCGAGAGTCGAGGAGCTCCCGGCGGGGAGAGTCGCGACCACGACGGCCGCGGCGGAGAAGTTGAGTTGGTTGGCTGGGCACACGCACCCGGGCCAATACGTGCTCCAGGCCGGATGGCTGAGCATCTATCTACCGCTCGCGGTACGCAATCCCGTGTTTGTAGATTATCTCGACAGCGCCGCCCAGGATCGTCTTGGGTACCTCACCTCGAGTATCCGCGATCTGCAGGCGAAGCGGGTACGGTACGTACTGTGGTCGCCCCGCTTGGATACTCCCGCCAGCGGCCTCGGTCTATTCCGCGATTTCCTGGAGCGGCACTATCGGCTGGTCTGGACGTTTTCCGACCAGGACCAGGTCTGGGAGCGGAAGGCTGAAGACTCGTAGAGCCATCATTGTCGTGACGCGGAGGGACTGGGATTGAGGGATTTCCTGCGATCGCTCACGCGACAGCCCGAGCGCGTATTGCGGCACTATTTCTCGGTCGACCTGCTGCGCGGCGTTGCCGCCATCGCCGTGCTGTTCTTCCATTATCAATACTTCTATGCCCCGCGATCGGAGGCTGGATTCACCGTGCAAGCAGGCCGGCAACCGCTCTATGCCGTGTTCTCGCTGCTTTATGCGCACGGGGACAAGGCGGTCGAGCTCTTCTGGGTGATCAGCGGATTCGTGTTCTCGACGGTATACATCGGCCGGCGCCCCGATGCTCGCAGCTTCTTCGTCAACCGCTTCTCTCGGCTCTATCCGTTGCACTTCCTGACGCTCCTGGCAATGACCGTAGTGCAGACCTGCAGCAAGCGGGTGCTCGGATACTTCCAGGTGTTTCCCTACAACGACCTCTATCACTTCGTTCTCAACCTGCTGTTCATTCCAGCCTTGGGCTTCGAGAAGGGTGGGTCTTTCAACTTTCCGATCTGGTCCGTCTCGGTCGAGATCCCCATTTACGGGCTGTTCTTCCTGATACTTCCGATCCTCTTCCGTGGCGGACTGCTCGGGCCGGCTGCCGGCGCCTTGTCGTTTCTGATATTGAGCTGGCTCTACTTGCCAGCCCCAGTAGTCAGCTGCGGCCTGTACTTCTTCACCGGATGCTGCGTATTCGTGTTCCTGAGGAATTGCCGTCGCATGTCGGTTTACATAGGCATCGCGCTTGGGGCGCTACCGGCATTGCTGGACTTCGGGCTGCACAGCCACGTCCTGTTTGGCGAGCGCCTCGTGTTCACGTTCGCGGGGGTGGTCCTGGTAGTAGGCTATATCGATGAAATGTACGAGCTCGGAGCCATCAAGACCTGGCTGGCGTGGATCGGAGAGAGCACCTACAGCGTCTATCTCCTGGGCGTGCCGCTGCAGTTTGGTCTCATGTGTGCGCTGGACATCGTCGGTATTGACCGCGGCCGCCTTGCGGACTCGACGTGGTTCTTCGCTTGCTACATGGCGGCGGTACTGATTCTCGCACGACTGTCATATGTGCACGTCGAACGCCCGCTGCAAGCGCTGCTCAGGAAACGCTTGTTACCAGCACCAGCTGGGGCACCCGAACTCAGGTATGGAGAAGCCTGTTCGTCACAGGCTCATGACACGCGGGTCCCATTGGCGAATGAGTTTCCGCGAAATACGTAGCTCCCAGGGATCGTTGTAGCGCTGGAATCGATAGCGCCAGGATGCCAGCGCCCGCAAAGCGGACTTACCCCAAGCGGAGGCGCGGATGTCCATGATCGTCGGAAACCGGCAACCCAACACAGTGGTGAAGTCGACGATTCGCCGTCGTAGTCGCGCGGAGAGCCATGGCGCGTCCTGGTGGCACCAATAGGCAAGCCACTGAGGTTGCGCCCATTCATCCGCCGTCTGCGGAAACACGACCGGGTTGCCGGAGCAATCGCGCATCTCATTTTGCATGCGCAAGGCGGCCGTGTTCTTGCTATCACGGCGTTGAGGCAGCGGGGTGTAGATGTAGATCATCACCTCCGTCGCGGGGTGCACACGCTTGATCGTGCGTATGAATTCGAACGTCCGCTCGGTCTCTCCCTCCGGATCTTGCGGCGGCGCCAGCATGAAGGATAACTCCGGGACCACGCCATGGCGGCGGCATGTCTCCACCGCAGCCAGTGTCTGATCGGTGCGCGTGCCTTTGCGTATATCGTGGAGCAACCAGTCGCTGGGGGACTCCGCGCCGATGTAAGCCATGCGCAACCGGCTTTTTTTCACGAGCTGCCACGATCGCTCGGAGAGATTCACCAACGCATCGGAGCGCGCGAAGCACCACCACGGTATCTCCAACTTCGCCAACACCTCCAACAGTGGCACCATATCCACTTCGCGGTCGAAAAAGTTATGGTCGTAGAACTGAATCCCGTCCACACCCAGCTGGGTCTTGAAATAAGTGAGATCCTGCTCGAGCCGCGCGGCGGGAGGCAGCGCCATCTTGCCACGATACATCGTGGCGACTCCGCAGAAAGTACAGCGAAAGCGGCAACCCAGCGCCGCCTGGTAACCGACGGTGCGCTCCCCGAGGTAGGTTTTGGTCAGGTACTGCTGCGGGTTGTCCAACTTGTCGTAGGGCAGCATGCGACCAAGGCTCGCCGCGGAGAACGTGCGGTCCTTGTTGTGCACCACCTGGCCGTCGCGGCGCCAAGTCAGGCCGGCAATCGAAGTCAGTGGCTCGCTGCTGCGCCCGACGAGTGTGTCGAGGAGCTCGACAATGGCGTCCTCGCCCTGTCCCCTGACTGCGTAGTCGACGTAAGGAGCATTCAGGGTCGCATCCGGGCAGACTGTCGGGAAGGCGCCGCCCCAAACGATTGGCAGATCCGGGCGCTTCTGGCGAATCGCCTTGGAGACCGCAATCGCCGCGGTGAGTTGCGGCCCTCCCATGACGGTAATACCTACGGCAGCGACGGTGCCGTCATCGACAGCGCGCAATGCGGGCGGGATGAAGTCGCGATCGATGTTGCCGTCGATGATCGTCGAATCGTATTTACCCTCGAGAGCCGCAGATAAACTCATGACCGCGAGGGGAAAGCGCGCGTGTTTGGTTTTCGTGATCGTCGGATTGATGAGCAGAATGCGCGGCGTCGAATTCATGAAAGCCTCTGAGCCGGGAGGAGCCAACGGGTGAACAACATTTCGACCGGCCAGCGATAGTTATCTGTTTCACAACGGTGGCGGGCAAGTCTCTGCAGCAGTCGCTTGCTGCGAGGCATGCGCTTCCAGGCAAGCTCGTGGAAGAACTTGAATCGCTCGATGAGCCTGAACTTCTCCGCCGAGACCC
>CAZBTV010000095.1:0-28334 GCA_964494895.1 uncultured Steroidobacteraceae bacterium
AGCGCGTGCGGCTGTTGTGTTGCGACGCTTTCGGCGCTCATAGGCATCTTCGAACGCCTAAAATCAGCTGATTTCAGCCTCGATGTCATCAAGTCGATCGATCGCTCGCTCCAGTGCCTCCACGCCCTGATGCAATGCGGTAATAGCGAAATCCGTTTCGTCAGCACCCTGACGACTGTCCAGGACCTTCGACGCAGTGCATACAACCGCGTACGCGTCCAGCAGTGCGTCAATGATCGGCACCAAGTCCGGACACCGCGGAACTGCCTTCCGCGTCGGACTTGCGAAGCTGCGCATGGGCTTCTTTCGGGTGCTCATACCTGACCTAAAGTTCGTCCTGGCCGTTGTCCTCTCCGAGGAGTCGCTTAATGCGCAACGCTTGTTCGTACAGACGACTGCTCGCGCACATCAGAACGTTTGCCGCGTCCTTATCTATGTCGGCGTTCTGCTCCCTGAGCGCGCGCGCCACGACGGTCGTGATCGAGCAAACGCGATCAAGTTGGGCTCGAACGTCGCGGAGCGCGGTAGTGAGCACGTCATCAGAAGGTTTGCTGAGAGCATAGAGAGCCGCTGTACGAATCCCGGTGACGGACTTTGGCCGCAATCGGGCAGCCTTCGCGTCGGCGCCGGTCAGCGCCTTGACCATGGCGAATTGATAGTTTGGCGCAATTGCAGGCGGTTCTACAGCCTTGCAACTTGCACCAAGCCCGCTCATCGTTGGAGGCATGCGCGATTGGCTCCTCCTAATGGCCCACCTTCTCGTCACGATGATCAGAATCATGGTTCCTGGAAGTGCCCGCAGGGTCCTCGCCGAATCACTTCTTCTGAAGCATCAGTTGCTGATCCTAAATCGTTCGCGCAGGAAAGCACCGCCGCTCCGTGCACTGGACCGCATCCTGTTGGGCCTCAGTGCGATGCTCGTGTCTCCTGAACACATCCTGAAAGTTGCGGTCGCCGTCAGGCCCGCCACGCTACTGCGATTTCACCGAGCGCTGGTTCGGCGTAAATATCAATGGTTGTTTTCCTCCAGAACCAGGCGCCGACCCGGACCCAAAGGTCCATCCAAGGAACTGATGGCCGCAGTCCTCGAAATTAAACGACTCAATCCTCGCTTCGGCTGCCCGCGCATTGCCCAGCAGATTTCGCATGCCTTCGGTGTGGAAATCGACAAGGACGTGGTACGCCGGATTCTCGCAAACCACCCTCAGCTGCCAAAATCCGGCGGCAAAGGTCCGTCATGGCTCTCGATGATCGCCGAAACCCGCGATAGCCTCTGGAGCGTCGATTTGTTTCGATGCGAGTCCATTCTGCTGAAGAGCTTCTGGGTAATGGTCGTCATGGACGTCTTTACGCGTCGTATTGTTGGATTCGGTATCGAACCGGCGCATATCGACGGCCTCAGCGTATGCCGTATGTTCAACCAAGCCCGACGCTCTCCGCCATTGCCCAAGCGCCTAAGCACCGATCATGATCCCTTGTTCCGGTTTCATCGTTGGCGAGCAAATCTGCGTGTCCTGGAAATCGAGGAACTCAAGTCCGTCCCCTTCGTACCTAACTCTCACCCTTTCATCGAGCGGCTCATCGGAACGCTTCGGCGCGAGTACCTCGACCAGACCTTCTTCTGGAACAGTCTTGACCTGCATCGCAAGCTCAATCGATTCGCAGCCTATTACAATGAGAGGCGGGTCCACTCTGGACTCAACGGCCGAACGCCACTCGAGCGGTGCGGCACAACGCACACATTCCAACCGGCAGACCTTCAACACTTTGCTTGGCGATCCGACTGTTCCGGCCTGTTTCACACGCCAATTCCGGCGTAATCATGATTTCGCCAGCGACAGGCCCCAGTTGACCTAAACGCGCGCGCTGCGTTGGTCTCTTATGTCAGATACGGTACCGATTCCGCGTCGACGCAGGCATTATTCTCGGTAAAACAACTCATAAACAGCGTGCACTCCTAACTAACAAGAAGGTGCAGCTCGCGAGGGGACCGTGAAGCGCTCATATGCTCATTCGCTGATGGCGTCGTTGTGCGTTGCGGCTCTGGCACTCGCGGCGTGCCATGACCATCCTTCTGCTACGCCGCCGAGCTCGTTGTCCTACCCCAGTCCGCAAACGGATGTGGTCGGGACAGCTACGGCGGTGCTCACCCCGAGCGTCACCGGCACCGTCATTCGGTACAGCGTGTCGCCGGCACTGCCAGCGGGACTCACCTTAAACGCTAGCACCGGCCACGTCAGCGGCACGCCCAGCGCTCCCGCCCATCAGGCGAATTACACCGTCACCGCGCAGAACAAGGCCGGCAGCACCACTTTCAGCCTAACGCTCACGGTCTCTCCGGCACCCAATACGGTTGCCGTCTCTCTCGACGGATCTTTGTCTGCCGTGAATGCGAATGTCGCCAGCTATGTCTCGTTGGTCGACTCGCAGCCCCCGGGCAGCGCGCTGCAGCTCCCCGATCCGGGCTCCGGGTTTTCCACCATGGTGCTGGCCCTGGACGCCAACGGCAACATCCTGGCCGCGGGCTACCCGGACAGCAGCGCCGGAAGCTGGCTGACGCTCACCTCCTCGTCCTCTGCGCTCATCTTGACGCGCATCATCCTGGGCACACTGCCCGCCGCCACCTCAGAGTCGGTCCTGAACAGCGCCATCGAAGCGGCGCCCAGCTTCCCCGACCTGGTCACGCTCGTCGGCCAGGCGCAAACCAACGGCACGCCGCCGCAACAAACGAGTACGCTCATCGCGACGGTCAGCACCGTGCTCTCGCAGGTGACCTCGGGCATTACTACGACCGCTACCGTGCGCGCCAGCGCCAAAAATACCGGGCCGGTGACGCTACCCGGACCCACCGTGCCGCTGCCGCTGCCCTATATTCTGTTTGGACCCGCGAACAGCAGTACCGCGGGCACGCTCAGCATTCAGGGCGCGACTGCCGACAACGGTGTGCAACTTCTGAATCGCATTCCGCTGATGTGGTCCGCCTCCACCGCTGACCTCTACGGCAATGCCATTAAAGCCAATGTCACCCTCAATGCAGCCAGCGCTCTGCAGATCTTTGCGACTCTGCCCGATCCGCAAGACGTTCCCGCAGCCGGCACGGCATTCCAGCTCACCGTGGCGCAAACCGCCGAGACGCGTAAAGCGAACCTCATACGTTCGATACTCGATGTCGTCGGCATCGGCAGCGACTTCGCAGCCGAGGTCATTGCCGGCGGGGATTCCGGCTGCATCGACTCCGCGGTCGGACTGCTGCTGTCGGGCGATCACGTCCCCGACTATCTCAGTAGCGGCAGCCTTTCAGACCTGCAGGCGGCGCTCGGCTCGATCTTTTCGACCAGCAACTTGCCAGCCCTGGCCAGCGCCACGCAGTCATTGGTCACCTGCTTTGAGCCCAGCCTGGCCACGAACCTAGTCAACAAATTAAACCCCAAGGCGCTGGGCGCCATCGGCAAGTTGCTGATCCTGGCCGCCGAGGCACCGGTGGGTGAGATACTCGAGGCGGCAAACGTCGCCACCGCAGCGCTCGACATGGCGGCGCTCGGCAGCTACGCGCAGGCGAGCACCACCGTAGTGGTGTGTGAGTCACAGGAAATCAGCGGCTGGACCGTGGTCAATTGCCCGGTCGGCTACTCCATCAGGCCCACCAACCCCAGCGTGCAGGTCGGTTCCACGGTGGTGTTCAACGTCACTGCGGTCGATGCGCAGGGACACGCCACCGCAGTGCCCAAGGACATGGTGTGGAGCACCTCCAACTCCGGCGTCGCTACGGTTGACTTGTACGGCACGGTCACGGCTGTTGCCGCCGGAACCGCAGACATCACGGTGACCGATTCCGCGACCGGGTATTTTGCCAAGGCAACCGTGACTGTGACCACAATGTCACCACCGCCGCCGCCTGGAATCACAACGGTCACCATCACCGGAACGGTTGACACGACCACGAGCATATCTGACACAGACTATGACGGCGTCTTTGTACAGTTGAAGACTCCGCCATGCCCCTTTAATGTGTGCTACACGTCCGGGAATCTGGCAGGCCTCCCATTCAAAGCTGTCTTCAAAATTGATAGCAGCAAAGGCAGTCAAACGGACTTGTATTACGGTCCGGGAAATTCTCTTAGTAGCTCGCAGATAGCAGATGTTTCCGGTCAGTCTTCGCCAATCACTGCAACACTGACGATAAACAATGTGACCGTTGATTTTAATTGCGACATTTCACAAACGTACGTGAACGGTTCCGACGCATATGTGTCAACGAGCGGCGGCGGCGAAATTGTCGGCTACAATAAGTCTTGCAGCTTTACGAATGGTACGATCTCCTTTTACATAACAAACCCAGCGCCTTTCACAGTCGACTCAAACTGGCAATCACCCGGAACCTTCACTGTACCGAGTACCGCAAGTGTGACGGCTGGATTTACTTATCACACGCAACAGCCTAATCAGAGCCCGATATCAGCAGAGGCACTGCTCGTACCTACCACGATTGCTGTGAGTGAATCGGTCCAGTGACCTTCTGGTGTGGTTAGCCGTCAGAGCGAAGGTCGTAGGTGCTACGCGCTTGGCCCTGATGCCGCGCGCCGGAGGCGAAGGAGATCGACGGGCACTTCGTACATCTGCCTGTCCGGCGAGCTTGACAAGACGTCTACCGGTAAGATTGACGAAAAGAAGATCGTCGGACGGAAACGTGATCTCTTGAGCGCATATCCTGCACGGCAGTACCTGAGAGATGGTAACTATTCCCGAGTAGGGAGATCCGTCGTACTTGATCTCATGCAGCCATTCGCCGCCCGTCGGGGCCGATGAGCTCAATGCAGCAAGGCACGCGTCGACGAAGCCTAGAAAAGACCCGGCTTTCGCTCCTGCTATCAGGCGCAATGCCTCCGAGCGGCGCCGGGAAACGCGTGCCATGTATGAACTCAGTAGTGCGAACTCCCGGTCCCATTGTGCAACAATCAGTCATGTGCAGTCGATTCGTCACCGGGAGGAATCAGGAGTCAGATGAAGCTTAGGCAAGTCGGCCAGTCACCAAACATGCATCAGCATTCGGTCATGACGCGACAATGGGCCGTCCGCTGCACTTATCCGTTGCGCAGGGTCAGCGTCGTGAGAGCATGGAGTCAGCACGCTTCACTGCGAGTGTGGGCGATTATATGGTGAGCACCCGGTTCAACAGTCCAAAAAAGATGATACAGCGTTGATCAATTCCCTCGAACGCAAGATCGCGGACGAACCAGGCAGATGGCTCTAACTGTCAACGCCGGCCTAGATGAATGCCCCGTATTTCGCCCCCCTACGCTGTCTGACATTGGGTAACAAAAGATGGGGCGCGATGTTCGATTAGGGTGGAAAGACGATCTGCTGCACCTATGTCAAAAGCGCTAGCGCCTCGTAGCACACTGCCGACGACAGCATCGCGAGCACCAACGCGACATTCCTGTAGCGCTTCTCCTGCGACTGTTTCCGCACGACATGACTATGGCGAGATTGCCGCGCTGTTCCGCTGTGGCAAATGCGGGCTGCGCGGCACCGCGCCCAGTACGTCGGACCGGTTGGCGACTGGCGGTGACGAATGCCAGTTCCAGCTTGGGCACCACTGTATGGGTCAGTGTGCGCTTGACTCGAATCGTCCCCTCAACTCTCGCTTCAAAGAAGGGCTCCACCTATTGAGCCGTTCCAGCAACGATTCCGGGCGCCACACTTCGCTGAATAGCACAGGGATTTTGTATGTTCTCGCAGAAGAAGGTTTCTCCTTCCGGTCTCCATTGGCCTCGAATCTCATCAACCGTCAGCCGGTGCCTCTTTCGCGGCGATTGCCCTCGCTACCCTTTCGAGCATCACAATGCGCCCGCAGTTTTCAGCGCTGCCAATGTTGGTGTCGGCGACCGGCTCCAGGACTGCAAGTAGGTGCGCGATAGCCCGAGCGGATAGCAACAGATAGTCATCACTGCACTTGTTGGTGGCGTCACCGGTGCCGTCTTCTCGTAGAAGGGATTCGCCTAACCAAGTGTGAACGATCGTGTAGGCGTTGGCGAGCCGTTCATCTCCCGACCAGTCGAAACCAGGATCAGGCTGCATCAAGCGTAAGAACGCCAGCACGTTATAGCAATCTTCCCAACCCAGGCGCGACAGATCGGCCAGCTCGCGCCCGGCGGTTCGCAGCCATGCGGACTCGCGCCGCACATGTGAGGCAGACTCTATGTACTCTCCTTCAATCATGTCCCATCTCCCATCATGGCTATGTAGTTGGGCGCCCGCTACCAATGCAAGCCGCGAGAACCAATAGACGGTCACCTCGCGACTCAGCCCGGCCGAATGCCGCGTCGGCAACGTTAGCGATTTTGCTTAGTCAAATGTGGCTATTTCGCCCTAAGACGGCAGTCGCCGGAGAGTTGCGCCCCCGTTAGATCTCATTTCCAATGAAAACCGTCAGTTTTCAGTTCGCAGCTCATGCGCGAAGCTCTCCGCCTTCTTCGCGACCGTAGCGCCTCAGGCTGCGTCGTCCTCGGCGAGCCAGAGTACTACCGCAGGTTTGGTTTTCGGGCGGACTCCAACCTTGTCCTTCCTGAAGTTTCACCGGAACACTTTAAAGCGATATCGTTCGATTCATCCAGGCCACGCGGCACTGTCACCTACCACGGAGCCTTCAGCGCCCAAGGCCTGACGGGGTAAATCAGACTGTCCTTAGATCAGGCAGTCCCGATCGTCACCTTCGCCTTGATACAGTGGGTGATAAAGCAGTCTTGCTGCGCGAGCTCGTGTGCGATCGAAAATAAAAAAATCAATCATGACGCATTCTCATGCTCGTCCTCCGCTTCGCCGAGCAGTCGGCTGATATGCTGCATTTGCTCGAACAGTTGATCGCCGACGCACCGCTGCAAGCACAGCGCTACATCAACATCGTTATTGGCGGTTTGCGCTTTCAGTGCAGCGGCGCAAACGTAGGCCACGGCACTTGCGATGTCGAGTCTGTGCCGGATATCGCGGAGAGCGGTTATAGGAACGCCTTCGCGCGTTTTGCAGGCAACTTGCGTTGGACTGACCGGGAGCGGCTCGGCGGTCTGTGTGGCGCGGATGCGTTCTGCATCACGGAGCACGTCCGCGGTCGCGCTGAATTTTGAAGTCTTAGAGGGAATCGGATTGCGCCGTGGTCCAGGCGGAGACTTAACAGAGCGCGCCTTGCCGGCGCGCGTAGAATTTCGGAGGCGTAGCGGAGCCATAAGTGGCCTCAGTTTTAAAGTTGGCTGTGGTAGCCCATGTCAGTTGTCAGTATCATTGGTCACACAATCTATCCCCCGTCGGGACCGAGCCCCCCCTGCGGGCCCTGCCGTTCCCGCCTGATGCGTTCGTATATCTCTTCCCGATGGACGGCAACGCCTTTCGGCGCGTTGATCCCGACACGTACCTGGTTGGTCTTCAGGCCCAGAATCGTGACCGTGACATCGTTTCCAATTATCACGGTCTCGCCGACTCGCCTTGTCAGTATCAGCATGGGAGCATCCCTCCGCCTCAATCACACGGCTTTGGTTTGCGCCGGTTCCCGAACACCCGAGCGCAAACAAGGTGAAGCAGTTCATTCCGTCCTCCCGCCTTTCTTGGGCCTAACGAGCGCTTCTAGTGTCTGGTGAGGTGTACGCTGATCCTGCGTAAGAAGCCCCAAGAGCTCCAGTCTTGCTTCGATCGCCCTGACAGTCCTGCGATGCTTCGTCGCGATGTCCTCGATCGATTCGCTGCGCTTGAACTCTGCGGAGAGGGCCTCTTCCTCTGCCGTGGACCACGGCTTGCCCACACCACTTGGCAACTGGGCGCGACGCGCAGCGCGAGCAGCCTTCTCTTCTATCGCCGTGAGCGCGACGAGCAGTGCCCGGTTGACCTCGATGCGATTGATCACTGCGTCGGACGGAAGCTCCTCCCCAGTAACCGGATCGTTGCCGTGAATGAGTGATTGAATGACGTGCTTGGCACGGTCGATGTTGTGGCTAGACATTCTTCATCTCCGTCACCGGAAAAGCCTCCGGCCTTCGCTCGTTGCCCTCGGATAACCTCGTGGTTCCTCCCGCCGTTCGATGATGATGGCAAGCAACTTGAGCTGATCGAGTTGCCGGTTGGTTACCGAAAGGTCCGGGTCTAGAACACTGGCGACTTCCCGTTGACCCAGCGCCCTAGCCGCTTCAGAGGTGACCCCGATCTCGTCATGAACCAGGTGAAGACTATGAAATAGGTCCTCCGGTTGTCTGCGCACCTTGGCGAGCCGCAGCTCGTTATCCTTGATAATGTGAATGGTTGTGGTCCGCGCGTCGGCATGATCTTCAGTCACGACTCGCCTCCTCTTCCTGTGACCTCAATTGATCTGTATGGGGGCTGGAGTTGCGCAGACAGGCGCACGATGTAGCGCCGATCGTTTGATTGAATCGCTTGCCTGATGCATTTCCACGTTGTTCTCGGCAGACCGTGACCGGGGCTTCATAACCTCGGCTCATCTCACTACTCGAGCGAAGGCGTCGAAGTCGCCGAGCGCTGATGCCAAAACCGGATGGGTGGGTTCGGGGGAGATTGCCGCCGGACCAGCGACGTACCTCCGCCCTCTCGCTACAATGCCGAGCAGCCATGTGACACCTCCCGGGGTGCATGTGGTTAGGCGCTCGCTGGTGTTACCAGCACCGGCGGGCGCCGCTTGCGGCCGGATAGAATTCTACCCGGATGCGGATATATTGCGCCGCTGGCGTCCAGAATGCGAGCCTTCTTGGCGACGGGTGACACCACGACCCTTTTGGGCTGAGCGCGGCGATTCCCTATCGGCTGCGCTTGCGCTACTGTGTATGCGCTCATGCGACGGCCTTCAGTAGAAGCCGTCGATGATCTGAAGGACCTCGTAACGATATTGCTCGCGTTTAGGCAGAAGGGACATGGGAGCCGCCTTCCGATTTACTCGGATGTCTTTTTGGCATACCTGGCTTCGCAGCCCGATGGGGCGGCGACAATGCAGGCACTGCGGGAATGGTTCGCGCTCGGACCGTCTACCACGAGCCGAACGTGCTCCGCTCTTGAACGCGTGGGTCTCGTGCATATCGGTCCCGCCCCCGAGGATCACAGGCGGTCTCTGGTCCGGGTAACGGCCAAGGGGCATCGGATCATCGACGACGCGCTTTCAGCCCTCCGCGGCCGTCGACGTTAAGAACAAAATATATCCGGATCCGGATAAAAATACTTGCTCGCGATTTGAGACGTCCCAGGATCACGGCATCGACGAGGCCGATGAGGCTTACCGCAGTGTCGGATCCGGCGCACCCGTTCCGCATGCCGCCGCCACCTAACGAAGGAAGATCGCGAACAGCGGGGCTCAGGGGGTCCGTAATCGGGATGACGGCGATGCTGAAGCAATATCCGCAGGACCGTCGTATGGGCGCTTCCATGCCAGCATGCGAATAATGATTTTGGCACCGATCGAGCCGGTCAGGAATTCGATATCAGACGATCACGGGCAAATGCCGCTGATACAGTTGCCGATCGAGTCGCGTCCTGGGTGCGTATTCCGGCGATCGTGAACAGCATGCGGCACGCGTGGGTATCCCGGCAGACACAGGCGGGTACACCGATGCGGATCTGCAGGAGCTGGGCGGCTGGGCATCGCTGCAGATGCCGCAGCGGTACTCTCACTTAGAGCAGGAATCCTGGCCGACTTTGCGGACCGGGCACTCCGTCGAGGAGATCCCCGTGGAAAGGGAGGGGGACTTGAACCCGCGCCCACTGGCATTATGAGTGCTGGTCCCCTGCCCGCCACGCCGTGTTCTGCTCAATCGGGGACCGGCCTTTGACCACAAGTCATTGACGAAGTTGAGTTGTTAACGTTCTTCAGTATTGGGCGATCGGCCGTTGCAATCCGCAGGAGTCCATCAAAGCACATGGAAGCACATCGTAATCACACGCATTTCACACCGAAAATGGCCAGCCCAATTGGCTCGCTGCGCTCGAAGTGCTGGCGTCGTGGACCGCTCAGACCGCTGTCGGCCAAGACATGACATTGCGCGACCGATTGCGCCTACCCGTTACCGGTCAATCGGTGTGGGGCTGGAGCGCTTTTCCAGACGGCGCGCTTCTGCGAAGTCCATCTCGGCGCCGTCCAAGTCGCCCTTGTCGCGGTGAGAGAGACCCCGGTTGTTGTAGACCAATTCAAAATCCGGCTTCAGGCGAATAGTTTCGTCGTAGTCCTTCAGCAGTAAGCGGTGACCAGCGGGCGTATTGACCTATCTCAATTGCGTGCGGTCAGAGTTGATTACCTCTCCGGCGCGGTGAGTAGACTTTCTTGTGCCCGTTTTCGTGGAAGAGCAAACCGCTCATCTATTGGTTCGTTGATACGCTGTGAGCTATTCTTGAACATGGACCCTCGTCACGGAGGCAAGTGAATGCTGAATCAGCCGGCGACTGTTGCAGAGTGGAAGGGATGGCTCACTGCGTGGAATCGCGAGTTGCTGGGGCAAATGGACTTCCTCGACGAAGATCAGCTTGAGGAGGACGGTATCACCCCGGAGCTCCGCGCGACAGGTTGGCTTGGCTACCCGCCCGCGACAGATGATCAGATCAGCCGTCTCGAAGCCCGGCTCGGTAGGAACCTGCCGCTCTCATACCGGCACTTTCTCGAAGCCTCCAACGGTTTCCGTCAGCCCGGGAGGACGATCTGGCGCATGTTCCCGGCCGAGGAGGTCGATTGGTATCGAGTCCGAAACCAGCAGACCATCGATATCTGGCGGGAGAATGAGGACCTATCGAATACGCTCCAGATCAGTGCTCAGGAAAGGGTCAGGACTGGGGTCTTTCTGCTCGATGCCGGAATCGTTAATCCTGACGGCGAATGGGAAGCAGTGTTCTTCGCTCACTGGATCCCCGGAACCTTCCGCTATCCTTCGCTCTGGGCTCTCATGCAGCGGCAATACCAGGAGCTCGTGCTCTCCACGCGGCATGTCAGGCAACGACTTGAGGACTACGATGATCTGTCGATGATCCTCGTCAAGTTCCCTTCACTTATTGAGGCGCTCGATCGCAAGATTCAAAGTCTCGACGAGGATCCGTATCTGGCACCGCTGCCGTGGAGCCATAAGTACGTCCAGAACCTGCAAGCGGCTCGATCGCGGTTACTGGAAGCACGACAGTCGACCGATTCGCCCGATGTTCTCCTGCGGCTGCTGTACGAGCTGATGCTGGACTTCAACAAGAGAGGGGGACAGCGGGTCGACAACGAGCTCGTTCAATACGACTGGACCTCTTCCTCGCACGGCTGGTACGCGGCTAAGTGGACCCTCGGGGGATTTCTGAACAGCCGCCACGCAGCGCTCATCCGACTCAACGATTTCCGAACGTCGCCGTGATCCGAGCAGGCGTGTTGGTCGATCTTTCCGCCGAAGAAATGTCCCGAGCACGCGCTTGGCAGTGGTTCTCTGGCATTGTTTGCTTTGGGCGTGACCAAGTCTAGTTGGAATCGGAGTCTTGCGCCGCCGCACCGTTGGCAAGTTCGCGCCCTGAAAGGGCCGACGCGCTCCAAGGCAGAACTCCACCTCCCGCTCGGGTAATGACGGCTTCGGAATGCAGGAGTCATACTCTGCTCGCGTTTGTACTCAGGCCCATCGAGTTGCCTGATACCTGCCGTTCGCGAATAGCAGCAACGGGTCCGAAACAGGTCACTCGAGAAGACAAGGTCAAGAATGGCATTGTAGGTGCAGTGCTCCCGCCAATAAGTCCATACCCTACAAAATGAGGCATCGGTTGTTGATTAAGGTTATTGATCAAATTGAGCTCCTAATTTTCCTTAGCGTTGGACGATCAGCCATCGCACTTCGCAGTAGCAGCCCACAAGAGCGCATGATACACATAGTGTTCACACGGATATCGCACAGAAGATGGCCCGTCGTTCGCCGCAGATCCCCACGCAATTCAGTGCACTAATAGCTGGAGCCACCGCGTGGATGCTTGGCCCGACCAACGCGTCGGCGTCTGGATGACGCCCCCCGAGGTGAAAAGCCGGCTCGGCCTCTAACAACCTACTATTGGGGTCTTGGCGGAGCGGATAGGAATCCGCAGTAGCCCTGCCACACCGCCTGCGGACCGTGAGGCTCACATCGCCGCATGCACGCCCACAGCAGGGGGGGCTGCCAACGCTTGCCATGTACGACGAGGGCAAAATTGTGGTGATTCAGCTATGCGATTGGACTATCGACTGGCTCATCGATGCCGGAGACCGAGTCGATGAGCTAAGCTGGGCTTCGCGGAACTGAGTGCGCAGCGTATACGACTTAGAGCCGCGAGAACGGCCATGACGCGTGAGAGCATTAAATAGCCTCCACGGTGCCACGCAAAAAATCATCACGTTATAATCAATCGTACAGAAAGATCCGGTAACCATCACTATCAAACGCACTGATCGTGTTCGCGGCCCGCGTTGCCGACTGTTATTGCCACATCAACCAATCCGCTTTTCCTGCGCACGAGTATGGGATAGCGACAGCTTCAAATAGCTGTTTGCCAAAGCTGCCGATCATCCGCGGCCTATCAAGGAAGTTATTCACATGGATCCATTCGGAGCTTGCTCGCGGGCGAAATGTACGCTTGCACTCGCCTGCGTATGCGGACTGCTGTTGCCCAGCATCTCCCGACAGGCGATCGCCCAGACTAGAGCGCTAGAGTCGAACGTCGTTACGAGCATCAGTTGTGCTCCTTCGCAAAATGGCACCGGGCACATGATCTGCGGCGAGGAATTGCGTGCGCCCGGCGCGGGGAATACCTTTTTCAGCGGCGTGTCATGGCAAAGCCTTCCCACCGTAACTCCCGGCGCGCCCGTTGAGCCTCCTTTCACCGTGGATAGTTCCGACATTACGCTCCCCGCCGGACCGTTTACCGGCACGCCCGGCTGCTCGTCCACGGGTGATGGTTCGGGCACTGTGATTTGCGCCGTCGAAGGTCCTAGCAACGGGCTCTACGGAATTGCAATCCATCCGCAACCGACCCAGACAACCTCGCCCTTGGTTCCGTTGCTGCTTCCCGGCACCGCCATCACCGCCGGTGTTCTCTTGAACTTCTCTCCATGCAGTCCCACAGCCGTCTGCAATATAGTAGGCAGCCTGGCGAGTTCACCCAGTTGTGCACCCACTAGCGGAACCGGGACGATGGTCATCTGCGCCGTGGTCGTGAACGAACAAAGCGTAACCGGTAGTGCGCAGCCGCTGCTTGTTGGTATCGCCTTTGATCCGCGCGCGCCCCAGGTTACAGGTTCGAACCCGGTCTACACGACGTTGCCCTATACATTCACATATGGCAGTAATCCAAGCTGCGTAGGAGTTACCGACCACAGCACTACGAATCCACAAAACGGCGGCAACATGTTCGCGGCCTGTGGCATCGTGGTGATGAATTCGGCCCCGTGGTCAACCGCCACCATTTTTGGCATTGCCTTTGATCCGCGCAGCGGGTACGCGCGAGGAGGGCTTATTATCAGCTCTTCTGCACCTTATGCTAGCGATCCCAGTTGTGCGGCTCCGCGCGATAACTCGACAGAAGTGATCTGCGCAATCGGCACAGGCTCCGGGAGCGGCTTTGGCACCGGAACGTTCACCACCCTGGTGGGCTTCGGCTTTGATCCGGTCGGGAGAACCATCACGGCAAACCAGACTTTGGGTGCCGCGCCCACTGGTACCGGATTTTGGACAGGCGTCGGTTGCGCCTCACCCAACGAGTCCGGACCGGGCAGCACGCAAAACACCATCTTGTGCGCGGCCACCACCAGCACGAATCAGACATATGGTGTGTTGTTCGATCCTCGCGCCAACGCCGCTCCTATCATCAGCGCAGGGAATGTGTTTTCACCCCCCAACGGCGCTGCCATTCATATGGCTCCAAGTTGCGTCTCACTCAACATAGTGACCAACCAGATCAGCTGCTCGGTCGTTGACTCCACAAAGGAATCATGGGCTTTCGCGGTTCCCGTGCCGTGATACCCCGGGCAAGGATGCTCTTGGAGGGTATCGGCCGCCTGCCTCTCCAAACGAGTTAGCCGACATCTGCGGAACCTGTTAACAAGCTGTCAAGAATGGCATTGCGGGTGCCGACTTCCCCACCCGCTGAGCCCATGTCATGCTGATGCGAAATCAGGAGCGGCTTTCGATCAGAAGTCATTGGTGGAGTGGATGAAGTTGCGTTCCGAACTTTCTTCTTTTTTCGGGATTGGGCGATCGGCCGTTGCAATTCGCAGTAGCCCACAACAGCACGTGGAAGCACATCGCGGTCACACGGAATTGACACCGAGAACGATCTGACCGTCTCGGCAGACCTCCTAACAGATCCGCTGCGCTCGGGCCGCAGCAGGCGCTTGTTCGCAATTCTCGACGACTAGCACGCATTCCAAGTCGGCACCCGGCTTAACGGTGAGCTTCCATCACTTCAATTCGCCGCCATCGTCACGGACGCCTCCGCCGCCGTACCTTGGCTAGTGACAGAGTCCTGACTACGAGGCGGCTGAGCCTCACGCCCCGGAAATTTCCGTAGTCCCGGATAATGGAGCTGTGAACGTCGACTTTGCCATCAGGCGATATCGTCAGTAGACCTCCATCGTAGAGCGCATGCAGATCTTTCCTCAAGACGACGCCATCCTGCTCTCTGTTGTATCCAAGCCGCCACCCACGACCGATAAGATGTGCTGCATCGAGAGCTGCCGCCACAGTGCAGCCGCTTACCACGCAGGCGCCTCCACAGGCGTTGAATATTCGGCGTCGGAACGCGGATTGCTCCGGTCGTCGTTCGATCTGCGCGAGTCCCGGCGGGCCGCCTATAAGAGGCGCACCGTCTTGCGAGTCAGCCGATGAGGGGACTTGCCGTCGACTTCTCCAGAAATCATAGAGACGTTGACGCTCGACCCTGTCATCCCGCACGCCGAATTCTTTTCTCATTCCCCCTGAGCATCTCCTGGTTATGGCTTGCACGACCAGCGCGGTCAGAATCGGCTCGCCCTTGTCCCGAGCTTGATTCCCCAAGGCACGCAATGCGTGGTGGAGCGTGAATCGATCTACATCGAATTTCTCCATCATGTCACCGTAAGTGACCAGCCCTTCATTGTTTGCGACCGAGATTAGCCAGTGTCGCATCGCAGGAAGCTTCCTGCGGTACGCGGACGAGGCAGCCGCGCCACTCTGGACTCGAGTCTTTGTAGTGAGCACCTTGTGCCCGACGTCCGATGACGCGGAGTTTGCGGGGCTTTCGAGTGAGGTCGATTGCCCAACGAGATGCCTGGCCAGCCAGAGGGGGGACCGCAGATGGCGCTCTGGAACCTGGAACCGAACCTCCATCCGCTTAGTCGGGTTGCCTCCACCCTCAGCTGTTCTTCTTCGCCCCACCGCTGCCGCGGCAGCTCTCAACGAGCGCGCCACCGACCCATTCTTGTCTGCCGGCGTCAGACGGATCGGATACGGCCGCCCATCCACAACAAGTCGGCGGGCCTGAATAGGAAGATGTCGGGTCACACGACTCACCACTGTCGCGTCAACAATCGATGCGCCAAGAGTCGCGAGTCGACTTAGAATCAGGTCGAATCCTTTAATGTAATCAACGTTGCGTCCCGGTCCCCGCGATTCGAAAGTGATCTGCTGGATGTCGGCGTCGCCTTCCAGTTTTACAGTCGCATCTAGCGGTCGACCGTTGTTGTCCAATACGTGCACGGTTCAAGGCTGCCACACGGGGAAACCGGCGAGAATCGATGATGCGTCTTCCAGTACTTCGAATTTCGCCCTCGAAGATATGTCAATATGTCGCAGGCCGCTCAAATCGCCAACCGGTGAGAATGAGAAATACAAAATATTCCTAATGAATGCGCAGCTATAGCCAGATGGACTTAATAGCCCCCACTGTTGTGGCAGCCCCGTCACTGGATACGTCCGTTCGCGACCGTTCGAATTCGGGTAGTTACCATTGGTGGGAAACCCTACACGAGTCGAACACCCAAGGCGCGCTCAGGTGGAACTGCCGGCAAGTGGAATTCGCGCAGGAGTTGCGCAAGCTTCAAGCTTGGAGACCTGTTGGAGGGTCCAATGCGACGGCCGTTTCCCTGCTTTTTTGTAATGGGCGTCATACTCGTAGACACATGTGCCTGCGTATTCGAAGCCCCGATGCTTCCTTCCACATCCCAGGCGCCGGTGACTACGAACTTGGGGCGATATTGATCCCATCGCACTGAAAGCGCCGCAATATGATGCCATCAGGCGTGCGTCTACACTGTAACGGGACGGCACGAAATAATGCAATGACATTCTCCACAAATTTGGACAGCAAGAAGCAACTTGTGTTACCGCCGAGCGGCCCGTCTAACTGCGAAGCCGAAAGTTTTTTCGGCCATTGATCCGGTCGGGCTATTGTAATTATTCAGCATCCGCGCGAAGCCTGCTTGTGTATATATGAAGAGGTGACGCATGTGATAGATGCGCGGGCCGTACCGATGCGCGATCTCGTGACTTCGGTCCACAAAGTACAGAGCCTCGTCTACCTGAGCCGGCGCGGCCCGCGTACCGTCCTCTGAGTAATCCACAACCCACAAGGTCTTGTCCGCGACAAGCAATGCCGGCATCACGAAGGTGAATGCCTCGTTGTCTGGCGCTGGCGCTTGGCTCCTGGCGCCGAGCTCAGCAAGTTGCGCGGCTGAGGCAATTGCCTGAATCCACTTGTCGTAGGTGTCGCTGTCCGAGGCAACCAGCCGCTTCCCATCGACCCTGATCTGCGTGAGTGATTTCCCGATGGGCGAGCCCACGGGGCAAAGCTGGAGGCGGTTGGGGTCAGACTCTGAAATCTCTACGGTGAGGTCCCCGATTTCTCGTCTAATCCATGTTCTGATCACGCAATGTTGACTTTCTTCCACAACACATGGAACGCGTGAGACAACTAAAGGAAATTCGACAGACAAATTTTTGCATTCCACCGCGATCCGCATCTCGCAGTGCGCTTCTGGCCATATAACCGCGTGTGCTCGGACGTCATACTGACGGTGTTTGGGTTGAAGCGGATCTGGGTACATCCCGCCTAATTGCGCGTTCCAACCGTGCTCCCGAAAAGCGCGGTAAGCGGTCAACTCCAGGTCAAAATCATCCCGGCTGCTTAGGTACTCAGCTATATGGTCCGCCGTGATCTCATCGGCCATGATCGCGCTCCAAAATCAAAAGTAGGTTCAGCGAGTGTCTCTCACGACGAACCAACTTCAAAGCGATATCGTGTTTTCTTGAATGACGTCCAGGAGATTGTGGCGCACGCCGAGTCTTCGCCGTCGTAATGCCCGAAAAAGCGAACGACATCGCAAGTGACCAGACTGTCTTCTGGCGATGGAGTAGTATACGCCGCCATGTGGCCGTTTCGCCTTCAATTTGTTCTTGTGCTGTTCGCCGGTTGGATCAACCGTCAGCAGCTCGGGCTTGGGAAATCGCATCCCAAAATCCATTTCCTTCATCCACGAGAGCAACACATGAATCAAGAAGCGGACACGTCTCGGAGGCATGCTGCAGTACTACCATCGGGCGGCAGCCTGACATCGCGCACCGGACTTTTCGGACATTACGGCCCGCGCTCGTTCGAAAAGCACAGAGTGGGCTTGAAACGCTCGCCAGTCACGACACCTTGCTGTGTTTGTATACGTTTTATGCGAATTGTAAACTGAAGCTTCTTGCTATTATCGAGCGCGTGATGGGTAAGCAACGCCTTGCGTTGCCCACACCGGATGAATCGCAGTCAGAGGAGGCCGACCTAATCGAGGCTGCATAGCGCACCTGAGACATTCACACAGCGTTTTGGATCGAATGCGCGCGGCCTGTTAGTTCTCCCGGCACCCCCCTTTTCCATCATCGTGGCAAAGCTGACCACGGTAGGCGCCTTTATGCGGACGATTGGGCGGACGATCAGAGAAACCGCCTTCCGTGCCTACTGATCCACACTTGTTGTTTGCGATAGAAGTCCCCGAGACTTTATTCGCGAGATGCAAGTCGCCTAGCCATATCGCTATTTCGAGGGGCGTTTTTCGGACCACGACCTGATAGGTGCAACTGTGGCCTCCACCTCCCTCAGTTTGAGTTCGATGGAGTAGGTAGTGCGCACCGATCTCATCAGTGTTTTGATAGGTCAGTTCGCCAGTCGCGTGAATGATATCCTTGTCCCAGTCTGTCGCCTTATGCCCTTCTATTTTCGAACCCTGGCTACCTATTACGTAGGGCATCCACATCACATACCCCTCTTCCTCCCAGACAATATAGGCATCGCTTGCCTTGGCCACAAAGGCTACCAGACAACTTAGCGCAGCAGCGCAGCACACCGTCCATTTCTTTTTCCTACAGATGGTCATGGTGTACTTCCGCACCCCTAGTTGCTTGAAACTGTTGGCACTAACTTGGGCTTCTCACCGATGCTCAACCCTGCACGGTCTCCCGAAAGGGGGCTGTGTCAGAGCCTGGACAGCTTATGGATGTAACCTCCGGTAGTCAAACAACATGGCTTATATAACTGGCATCCATATTCCTCGAACGTTCAAGCATTTGCGTGATTTACTTGGGTTCCCAAGTTATGAGAATCTTTGTCTTCCTACGTATTTTCGTCCTCTATGCTAGCGGGGCCACCCGCTATTCTCACTCCGCCCAGTGTTCAATCTCCAAACTGCGTTTAGTAGTTCGCTTGCCAAGGACTCTGTGCAGGAATGACGCAACAGAATATCTGAACTCCTAACGAAAATAACCCCGAATTAATGGTACTCACTGAGCTCTACAACATCTACAATCGTATGTCGACTATCTCCTACGATCGCAGATAGGGTAAAGCGATACGTGCGAGCGCGCGCCGAGCATATTCGTGCTGTCGTGCTCAGAGATAATTGTCGCACGACGGTGAGGATGAGCCGTTTCACGGGCTGAAGTCCATATGGTACCCGAGGTCGCCTTGGTGTCGTTGGTACTTGTTACACGAAGTCTCACGCCATGTAGAGTAGGTTGTGGGCGTTAGCCCTCCGCATTGACGAGCTTGTCGGAATAGTCGATCGCCGTGCTGCGCCTTCGCGAGCCCTTCGACTCTCCGCGTGACAGGCCGATTTTGACGTTAACGAGCATCAGCGAAGAAGACCGAGCACCACAAGCATCAATAGTTTACGCGCTCAGGAGGGACCATGCGACTTATGACATAATCGCAAGGACTGCGCGCGATGACGGGAAAGCGACTGTTAGGGCCAGTTGCCTACGAGAGCACCCAGTCCCTGACAAAATCAGGAACGGGTATTCCGGTAAGGGTCAACTTAAGCAGCCCTACCCCAACCAGCGCACGAAAGCCAATCTTGGCGAGTGTCCGGAGAGTCTTGCCGCTTTCCTTGAGCCGCACCGCACCCACGGCCGGCTGCTCTCCGCCGCCAATGGCCTTCGGCGCCGACTTAGGTACTTCACCCACGGCGAACTGCACCAACGCCTGCTTTATGGTCGCAATGTCGTCGGAAACGCGCCCCTGCAGATCTTCTAGTCGCCGGACTCTCTCGTTGGAATTACAGGCGTCAGTTTCCAATCGTGCAACTGCACGCGTAACCTCGGCGATCACCAAAGCGTCGGAGTCCTGCTTCGCTTTGATTTCATCCAGCCTGCGACAGATTCCGTCGACCCGCTCCTTCAACTCCCCAAACTGCTGACCGCGGTTGTAGACAACCACTGCTACGCCAACGGACAAGATTGCGATAAGGATCTCATCGCCTAAGATCATAGCAACCACCTTTTGGATGCGTCGTTGAACGGGCCAAAGCCGCCAGCATCACTTGTACCTGAGCAGGGCTGTGGCCATCCGCCGCGGGATCTTTCCTTGTGTAGTCAACAGTGCGATTGTCTCGCCTATCCGGTCAGCACGCGCGCCAACAGCCCGCAAAATAACGATGCAGCGCTGATCGAGCAGGTCGACAACCTCGATATCCGACGAATGCCGCTCATCCAGTGACTCGACGAGCCGCGGCCCGGATGGAGAAACGACGTTTCGGCGTCCTGGCTTTCCTTCGCACCTCTTAGTAGTACCAATCCCGGAGGGGTTGGCACTACCCGCGCACATCTTGCGGTCTGCGGGCTTTGGCCGTTTCCCTGGTGTATGGCCAGCTCACAGGTTGCGGAGCATCAAGGGTGACTGATCCGGTTTTGCTCCCTCGCTTGCTCCGCGGCTCTCTGTTTCGGAATCAGCCACAACCCACGCGGTCAGCGATGAATAGAACGATGTCTTTTCCTAGAAAATACAGATATTCAAGAGCGCATTCGGCGTCCTTGACAGCCAGTGACAGCGCGGCCCGCCTGTCTGTTTTGATCGCGTGGATCCAGCGGGGGATATTGGCGGCGTGAAGCTTGCTCAGGTCCGGTGTGATCTCCGGCAACATGCAGAGAAACGCAGTACCGAATTCCGCCACCAGCCTTTCGCGGGCGTGCCCTTCGGTAACGTGATGCGCCATAGGCGCGAGCCGTCGCTGAATCACACGCTTTCGCGCGAACCATTCGCCGGCCCAGCCAATCCGACCGCGCAAGAGGACTAAACTGCAATGGAGCGGGAGCGCGATGCGGTCAAGTAGTCTCGTGCGGGAGCCCACACACGTTTGTTCGAACATCGACCATAATGAAGGTGTGGCTGATCCCGCGGAAAGCTCGGCTAAGTTCTTAAGTTGACCGCATACGGTACATCGAGAACAATCGGCGCCAGATGCTTCCTTTCGAATTCACCATCAAAGGCCCCCCTGTCTCGAGTCAGACAAGGAATCGACAACGACTCCAGCAATGGAAGGCTGATGTGCGACTGGCGGCTAGTGCGCGAGTGGCTGCGGGCGCCGCGCCGGTTGGTGTCCCGGTCCGGATTTCTACTACTTACTATTACGAGGGCGACACGCCCGACGTTGACAATATCATCAAGCCGATTCAGGACGCTCTGAATGGACTGGTCTTTGTTGACGACGGTCAATGCCAGGAAACCAAGTCTCGGAAACGCCCTCTGAACGGCTCATACCAAATCAAGGGCGCGTCAGGACTGCTTCTTCAGGCGTTTTCGGATGGAGCAGAGTTCCTTCACGTACGGGTGGAGGAGTGCCCACACGACGGAGTACTTGACAGATGAGCGACGAACACACAAGTCGTGAGTGGCAGCGCATTCGGGAGCTCGCTGACGAATATGGGTTGAAGGGTTATGAAGTCGTCTACCCCAGAACAAAGCTCGATGTGCCGGACTTTCTCCGACAGGAAGACTACATCCCTGATCTCGTGGTTACATCAGCAGACGAAAAGCTCATCATTGAGGTAAAGACCACGGAGAGCGTGCGGCACGACAAGCACATCGCCAAGATTTCTGAGCTGGTGAAGCAGAATCCAGGGTGGCAATTTCTGTTTGTTCTGGCGAATCCAAAGAGGGGAGAATCCGCCTCCGTGCGTCTCCCCAGCAGGGAACGATGGCATCAGCTTCTTGAGCAGTCTCGTCATCTAGCGCTGCAAGCGCCGGAGCTTAAGGAGGCTGCTTTTGTCCTCGCCTGGGCGGCCTTCGAAGGTGCAGTGCGAGAAGCGGCTGTGTCGGAGAGTACCGGCAGTGCGAGCAAACTTCCGACAGCGAAGTCTCTAATGTCTGAACTCCGCGATGCCGTGATTCTGGGGTTAGTGGATCGGAAAGACCTTCCACAGTTGGAGCAGCTTTTGGAGATGCGCAATTGCATAGTGCATGCCAACGACGGGCCCCGCCCGTCAGCTACCGACATCGCTTTTCTGCATAACCTGGTGGATGAATTCGCTAGGACCCCGTCGAACCGATGAATTCAAAGTCGGAACTCAAGCGATGGGGCGCTAACATTTGTCAAGGCGTCAGTACCGAGCAATTGCAGCTAGGCGTCCGGCTGCCACACGTTGACAGCAACCTTCCAGTGACACGATAGCGGCAAAAGTGGGTCCCAAGGGAGCTTATGGATTCTGTCGACCTGAATCGCCGGTTCACTCAATGGAAGGATGAGCCCCGCTCCGATCCAGACATGATATCTCGATATCTGGCGTCATCGGATTATGGGACCCTCACCTGGGCGCAACTTCGCGAGAAACTTCGTGTCGTTGTCCTCGCCGAAGGCGGCAGCGGAAAGTCAACAGAGTTCAAGCGAGAGGCGGCTGATCTCACGTCCCAAGGCCAACACGCCTGGTACATGCCAGTTTTGGACGTCGCGCAACACGGCCTAGAAGGCTCGATGTCCACCGTCGATCGTGAGCGGTATCGAAAGTGGCGCGACTCTGATCGCGCGGCTTGGTTCTTTGTGGATTCGGTGGATGAAGCGCGGCTAAACCGCGCCAGATTCCAGGATTGCCTGAGGCACCTCGCCGGTGGGATCGCGGGCGCCGAACGGCGGGCACATGTGATCATCTCGAGTCGGCACACGGACTGGGAGCCGATCGCAGACCTCAAGCGACTTGATGAATGGCTATCGGTCCCGACAACTCCTACGGATTTAGCGCCCCCGACTCCTGAGGAACAACTCGTCGAACTTTTACGCGAGGGACGCAAGCAGAGCCAAGGGAGCAAATCAACCTCCTCGGCGAAGTTGACACCGCTGTTGGTTGTCATGCTATGGCTGGATAAGGAGCGAGTGCGCCGATTCGCCGATGCGATGAAACTTCCGGATGTAGGGGCATTTCTACAGGCTATAGAGCACGGCAACTTATGGCAGTTTGCTAGACGACCCGGTGATCTAAGCTGGCTGCTGGACTACTGGCGGCGATACCGGCACCTTGGCACGTTGGCGCAGATGCTTCAAACGAGCATCGACGAACGGCTGAAAGAGCCTGATGCTCAGCGGGACCGGCTGAGTTCGCTGGACGCGAGTAAAGCACGGATGGTGCTCGAGCGAATCGGCGCGGCCCTGGTCTTCGGCCGCGCCACCACCCTGCAGATACCTGATAGTGAGGCCTCACTTATTGCCGACGAGTCGTCACTGCGAACGGATGATGTTCTTCCTGACATTCCAGGCACAGACCGTACACAACTTCTGACCCGCCCCGTATTCGACCCAGCCACCTTCGGTCGAACTCGACTGCACAACGACAACATGGGCGTCGTGCGCGCGTTCCTTGCTGCGCGCTGGCTTGTACGCTTGCGCAAAGCCAATCTCACGACCAAGGAGATGCACACGCTACTGTTCGGTGAGGAGTATGGCATTGAAGTCGCAATTCCCTCCGCGCGGGAAACCGCAGCCTGGCTGTCGCTGTGGGATGCGGGCGTGGCGCGGGAACTCGCAAGACGTGAACCGTGGATTTTGTTGACGGGCGGTGATCCGGGCTCTCTCCCTGCGTATACCCGAATGGAGGTCTTGCGGGATCTCGTGCAATGGTTGGGTATATCGGGAAACACCCTGCCGCCGCTGGACCGGGACTCGCTGCGACGTTTCGCTACCGAAGAGCTCGCGCCTACTGTGCGCGAGCTTTGGACGAAGGATCCCAGCCATGCGGTCAAACTGCTCCTGGTAAGGCTCATGTGGTTCGGTGGAGTCCGTGGATGCGCGGATTTGGCCTCCTCCGTCGCTATGTCCGTTGAGACTGACCGTCAGCTTCGGATTCTGGCCGGACGGGCCCTGCTTGCGGGCGCGGACGACGATCTCAAGCACCGCTATGTGCGGTACCTGCTCGACCATCTGCTCGGAGTCCCGATAACGATGATCTGGGATGCGGTCGAGGAACTCTTCCCGTCCCACATCAGCGTCGACCAAATGCTCACGATCACCGCCGCGGTCGATGTAACCGACGCAGGAGACGTAGCCGGCTTCAGCTATTTGGGTCCCGAGTTGGCACAGCGCCTGAGCTCCAAGAGCGACATCGAGCGCCTGTTAGGTGGGCTTCTGAGACAATTGGGCGGCCTGCGTGGCAACGTGGGAAACCGCACGACCGCGCGGGAGGAAGCGTATGAACCAGCCATTGCCGCACTTGGCTGCGAACTTTTGCGGCAAGTCGATCCGGACGACGCGCCGGCTCTTGTGATCGATGCCGCTCTAAGAATAGGACAGGAACACCACAGGTTCACAAGCACCTGGGAGCCCGTGAAGCAGTTGGCCGAGTTATTGCTCAGCAGCCCAGCCCGACGCCGAACGGCCTTCTGGATAGCAGCGGAGAAGCTCAGAAGTCACCCACAACTCAGCACCTCGCTCGATTCACCGCATCTGATGCGGATGCTATCCTGGCGTCCGCGACTTCAGCTCGTGGATCTTGAATGGCTGCTGCTGGACGGGCCGACCCGGTTGGAGAGTAGTGACCGATGTCTGAGCGTCAATGCTGCACTTGAGCTTGTCTGGCACGATCCGAACCGAACCGAGTTTATCGAGCGCATAAGGGCTGTTGCGATAGGCGATCCCGAGATGAAGAAGACGCTCGACGCGGCGATCACGCCACAAGCACGCACCGCGGAGGAGATCGAACGCCACGCCCGAATGGCCGAAGTCCGCGAACAAAACGATGCAAGGCGAGCCCAAGTGGACCGCAGCTGGCTGGAGTTCGTGCAAGACCTGCGGGCTGATCCCAAGAAGCTCAGAAACTTCAAGCCGACAAAAGAGAATCCATTCGACGGACGCCTTACGTCGCTGTGGCGCCTTCTCTATTCCGCCTCGGGCAGCAATTACTATTCGATCGACAATCTCGCGCCCCTAGTTCCTTATCTAGGCGAGGGCCTCACGGAGGAGTTTCGCAGCGCGCTAATCCGATTCTGGCGAGCACGTCAGCCCGTGCCAGCGAGTGTGAAACCACCAAATGAACGAAATCAAACATTTCACGTGGACTGCGCCGCTCTCACCGCGATCGCGCTAGAGGCAAAGGCCAATCCAGACTGGCACGCGCGGCTCACCACTCGAGAGGCAACGAGCGCAACGACCTTTGCGACGTTTGAGCTGAATGGATTCCCAACGTGGCTACAGGCCCTCGTCCGCAGCCACTCGCACGAAGTCCGTAACCTACTGAAGCAGGAGCTGAACGCTGAGTTCGAGGAAACGACGATGGGCCACGGCAGAAACCTTCAAGCGCTGGCCCACGCGGACAAAGACACCCGGAACTTGATGACGCCAGACCTCTTCGAATACGTGGCCGCCCATCCCGACATCTCGAGCGAACGTCTGGGGTATATCCTCCCTGTCTGGAATGCCAGCACCGATATCGAAGTTCGTGGAAAGATCTCAGCGCTCGCCATCGAACGACTGCAGTCGGACGAAGATCTTGGTCGAGCAGCTTTGTACGCCAGCTTCGCGTTCGCCACGGATCCCAAGGCAGCCGCTGGCGCACTGGAGCACCGTCTCACTGAACTCTCAGCCGATCATCGAACGGCGCTCGTTGAGTACTTTCTGCCTCTCATCTTCGGTGACGCTGCCTCTCCATTGGAACATCCACGGCAGGAACTCCCTTTCCACTGCTTATTGAAAATCTTGCGGATCGCTTACTCCACGGTCCGCATCAAAGACGATCGCGAGCGGCCGTCAGGGGTGGCGTATTCGCCGGATCGACGTGATCGAGCAGAATGGGCGCGATCAGCAGCTTTCAAGAAGCTGACCGAGACTCCTGGACGCGCGACCTATGATGCGCTTCGCGAAATGGCGATGGCTTCAGACCTCGGCATCGACGCGGCGCATTTGAAGAGCCTAGCCAGGGAACGAGCTGCGAACGATGCCGAGCACGCCCCTTGGCCACCGGGGACGGCAAAGGAATTCGAAGAGTCCTGGGAGGCTGCGCCGCGAACAACACTCGATCTGCAACGCGTAGCCATGAGCCGGATCGAGGATCTTCAGCACGACCTCCTGCACCACGATTTCTCTCAAGGGCAAACTCTGAAATTGCAGCCGAATGAGGAGGCGGTTCAGGTGTGGCTGGCCGACGCGTTGGATAAGAGAAAGGGAGTCTCATACACCGTGGAGCGCGAATCCCAAGTCGTGGATGCAAAAGAGCCGGATGTCCGCCTGCGCGCACAACATGGCGATGCAAGGTTACCTATCGAGGTCAAAGTCGCCGAGTCGTGGTCCTACCGGGAATTGGAGGAGGCGCTGACAGGACAACTATGCGGGCAATACCTGCGCTCACGCGACGCCCGCCACGGGATACTCCTGCTGGTCCACCAAAACGCGCGTGAGCGCGGATGGCAGGATGAGTCGGGCGGCTTCATCGACTTTCAAGCAGTCGTGAAACGCCTAAGGGCTCACTCTGATCGAGTCTCCGGGGAAGAACCCTCTTCACCCCAGCCTCTGATCGCCGTTTTGGATGTTGCGTCCGTACCCTCGCGTCAATAGTCGATCATCCCTCTATTGTAGATGACAACCATGATGAGTTTGACGACCGCCAAGCGGGAGTCGCGCTCCCACACTATGTCCAGAACAATGTCCTCCAACCCCTGGAGCAACGAGCAGTAGAGGGTCGCGCTCGAGCTTGGTGTGCCCAGGCGGTAGGACAATTGGTCATGACGGTTGTGATGTCCTCCCGCGAGCTGGCGACGAGCTGCTCAACGGAAGGGTTTTCGGTTACGGCCGCTGCAGCGGGTAACGAATCGGACTAAGCGCAGACAGAGCGTCAGGCGAAGCTGGATGTCACGAGCTTCGCCGACGCGACCACATGCGGCGGCAAGCCGACCAGAAGAACGAATAATCCGCTGTCCGTCCACTATGGCCGACCCCAAAGGCTATACCGATTTTAGCGAATTGGAAGCTGGCTGCCACCTGCCTTGCTGCAGCGCGATGGCGCGATATTCACGCCGGACGGTGGGTTACGATTCGGCCGCGACCCTGATGGTGATACTGGCGCGCTTGCAGAATTTCCGAGGTTGAGGACCAGGCGATTTCCTGAGTTGGGGACCACCAAATTTCCTCAGCTGCCGCGAGAAGGACATAGCGGAGTTGGTCGAACGCGCATGGCGCAAGCGGCTGCGGGTGACTGTGTATACCGAGCGCGACCAACTGCGGCGACGGCTCGGTGTCACGGTACACCGACCGCCGATGGGTTTCATGGCTCGCAACGGATAGGCTGTGCCCATTAGGGGTGCACGACGGGACATTGTCCCTAGCGCGCGCAACGCGCGGCTAGCAGTGTGCAATCCCCGCGAACGGTGAACTCGACTCATCCGCCCCCGGGAACAACGTGGAGAGTGCTTCACTCTTCCCCTTCATCTCCCAAGGTCTTCAGTTGCGAACGGTCGTCAGTTCGCAGAAGGCTCCGATAACGTTCGTCGAAATGTCCCTCGGTCTGACAGGTAACATGACTGGCCCGCTCAGCAACGAACGCACGCTTACATCGATAGCGACGCATGGAACGTACTTCAAGGCAAGCGCATTGGTGCCGGTGCGCATCGTGCCCTCTGGGCGGCCACTGGGTGGCACGCTGGTGTCTTGGCGACTGATGCATCCGAGCGGCTGGAGGATCGAGTGATCGAGTGCGGCGAATTCCCGTCAGGAGCTTGGATGATAGTTATTCGGGAAATCACAGGACTGATAGGCGGGCCGATTGCTTCACCCAATCGTCTCGGCTCGCGTGTGTCCGGCTTTGCTCGTCAGGTCACCGTCCGAGGCAGTACCTGTTGTGTGCGAGGGGCGTGGCGAAACCGCTCCCTCATCAGCTCTCTCTCCATCACCGGCGGAGGTAAATCGTCTATGAACCGGTCGATTTCATCAGCAAGATGTGGATACCCCATGGTGCTGAGGCTCTTCCCTACACGACGCCATCCGTCGACGACTCTCTCCCGCGTGGAAAGAATAGTTGCCTTGCCTTTGTCAATGTCCTGCAAGGTCCTCCGCATTCGATCCCGCATGAAAGTTGAATCGCCTCGTTCCGCTGCTCGATAAATTTCGTCCCGCTTCCGAGTCGCTGGAACACCCCGCACCGCTCGCTCTGTCGCGTTGGCCGCAACTCCAAGTTCTCTCAGATTGGCAGCGAACTGCTCGCGCCATCTTCGCAGAGTAGGCTTCCGAATGTACAAACGCTCACCGTCCTCGCTTTGCGCCTTGACGACGACATGAACATGAGGATGCGGCTCGTCAACGTGGAGAGCCATGGTGTAACGATGCTTAATGCCGAACTCTTCGCGTGCAAACTTCTGCACTGACATGAATACTTTGTTCGGCGGGGTACCCGGCACCATCGAAAACACGACGTTATAAACGAGTCTCGGAGGGCGGCGACCTGACCGAATCGCGCGCGCACTTTGCCGGCTATGGGCCTCCAGATCCAGATTCCAGTCACGGACCAGAACCCGTTCAAACCCCTTGCCGGCCCAACGCTCGCCAGTGTCTGACTGCAGATGAGCACGGCCATCTTATTTGATGGGCCGGGGCAGATATTTGGTCACGTTTGATG
>CAZBTV010000096.1:0-28297 GCA_964494895.1 uncultured Steroidobacteraceae bacterium
CCTGGGCTTGCGCGCAGCATGGATTGCGTAGCGCAATGCCCGGATCCAGCGTTTCGTACTAGTTGACTCATGCGCTCCATTCAGCCTCGCATTGCGCTGACTTCCGGGGAGCCGGCCGGTGTCGGGCCGGAGATCTGCCTTGCGCTTGCCCGTCGCGAGTTGCCTTGCGAGCTGGTCTGCCTGGGCGATCGTCATCTGCTTGCCGAGCGAGCCCACCGCCTTGGATGGACGATCGAGTTACGCACGTACGACGGAGCCAGCCGACCCCACGAGCCCGGCACACTCGTAGTCGAGCACCATCCGTTGGCTGTTCCGAGCTCTCCGGGCCAGCTCGATCTGGCGAATGCACGTTATGTCATCGAGCTTCTCGACCGCGCGGCTGACGGTGCAATGGCCGGCGAATTCGCTGCCATGGTGACCGCTCCCGTTCACAAGGGGGTGGTCAAGGACTCAGGCATTCCTTTCACCGGTCACACCGAATACCTGGCAGCACGCACCCACGCGTCGCTGCCTGTCATGATGTTGGCTGCGCAATCCATGCGGGTCGCATTGGCCACGACGCACCTGCCTTTGAAGGATGTGAGTGCCGCGATCACGATCGGATCGCTGCATCAGGTGTTGACCATCCTCCACGACGCTCTGATCAAGTGGTGGCGCATCCCACAGCCTCGCATCGCCGTCTGCGGTCTCAATCCCCATGCCGGCGAGGGTGGGCACCTTGGCGATGAGGAAATCCGGGTCATCAGGCCGGCGATCGAGCGCCTCGTGAAAGAGGGTATTCGCGTGAGCGGCCCCCTGCCGGCGGACACTGCATTCGTACCTCGCATCCTCGCTGGATTCGACGCCGTGCTCGCCATGTATCATGACCAGGGGCTGCCCGTAATCAAACACGCTGGTTTCGATACCGCCGTCAACGTAACGCTCGGCTTGCCCATTTTGCGCACCTCCGTCGACCATGGGACGGCACTCGATCTTGCCGGCACCGGGCGTGCCGACTCGGCGAGTCTGGCTAGCGCCGTCGCGCTGGCTATTGAGCTGGCAGGGCGGGCTGTGCCGCCAACGTGAGAAGCCCAAAGGATCGCAGCGTTCCCAGGTGCCGTCCATGACGCGCTCGGAGCGGGACGGCGCGCCTCGCCGCGCACTCGCGCGCAAACGGTTTGGACAACACTTCCTCCATGACTCCACGGTGCTGGAACGGATCGTGGCAGAGGTGGCACCTGCCTCTGAGGATCGCCTGGTAGAAATTGGTCCGGGGCGTGGAGCGCTGACCCGCCTGCTGCTGGAGGCCAGCAATGGCATGCTGGATGCGATCGAGATCGATCGCGACCTCGTCGCGCTCCTGCGTCGCGAGCTAGGCGCCTATCCGCGCTTCGTCATCCATGAGGTGGATGCGCTCGATTTCGACTTCACCCGGCTCGCGAAAGAGCGGGGCCGGCGGCTGCGTATCGTGGGAAATCTTCCTTACAACATTTCGACTCCGCTGCTGTTCCATCTTCTCGAGCACACCGAGGCGATCGAGGACATGCACGTGATGCTGCAAAAGGAGGTCGTCGCTCGAATGGCCGCCCAGCCGGGCGATCCAGACTACGGAAGGCTCACGGTCATGCTGGCTCCCTTTTTGGCCATTGAGCATCTGTTCGATGTCGGGCCGGGAGCATTCGTACCCCCACCACGAGTGTGGTCCTCGGTGGCGCGCCTCACGGTGAATCAGGTGCCCTCATTCGCTGTAAGCGCGCACTTCGCGGCGGTAGTCGCGGCCGCTTTCTCCCATCGGCGGAAAACAGTGCGTAATGCTCTCCGGGGGCTGGTCCGCGCTGACCAGATCGAGCGCTGTGGCCTCGACCCGGGAGCCCGGCCGGAGACGTTTGCTCCTGAAGCATTCAACGAGATCGCCAAAACTCTCGACAGTGACACTGGCTCGACCGGCGCGTAGGCTTTACCAGCTGGGTCGGCCATGGATGGCCGGATCCAGCGTTTTCAAACTACTGGCCCATTTGGAATGCTGCGGGTGAGGACCACAGAATGCCGGTGTATCGTCACATACTGGTTGTAGTGGACTTGACGGAAGACAGCCTGATCATTGGACGCCGCGCGCAGGCACTGGCCGGCGTTTTCGGAGCCGAGATCGAGTTGCTCCACGTCGTCGAGTTCGTGCCCATAGAGCCCATGGGCGAGGCACTGATGCCGTCGGTACAGATAGAGGATGAATTGCTGGAACGCGCCCGTCAGCGCCTTGCGACGGTGGCCGGCGAGCTGGGCCTGCCGAGCTCGGCGGCGCGGGTGGAAACCGGTAATGTAAAGTCCGAGATCATGCGGGTCGCGCGCGAGCGGCACACGGATCTCATCGTAGTCGGGAGCCGCGAGCGGCACGGGCTGTCCATCCTGGTGAATTTCACGGAGGATACGGTTTTGCATGCCGCGCCCTGTGATGTATTGGCGGTGCGTGTCGGTATCGGACGAGCTTAGGAGCCTGTCAGGCTCCCAGGCACCGCGCACGAGGCGGCTCGAAAGGCGATTGGGCAGGATCGGACAATGTCTTCTCAGGCAAACAAGATCAGCGTCGAAGTCGAGACCAGCTACGTCGATGAGCAATCCGATCCGAGCGAGCGGCGTTATGTATTCTCGTACACCATCACCATCCGCAACGAGGGTGACGTGCCGGCTCGCCTGTTGGCGCGCCATTGGATTATCACGGATGCGAACGGCAAGGTGCAGGAAGTCCGGGGCGATGGGGTCGTAGGCGAGCAGCCTCACCTCAAGCCCGGACAGGGCTTCCGATACTCGAGCGGGGCCGTGCTGGAGACTCCTGTGGGCGCCATGCAGGGAAGCTATCAGATGATCGACGACGAGGGACAGCGCTTCGACGCGCCGATCCGGCCGTTTCGGCTGGCAATGCCTGGGATCGTGCAGTGAGCCGCTATGCCGTCGGGGACATACAAGGCTGTTACAAGGAGCTGCGTGCTCTTCTGGCGGAGCTGAAGTTTTCCTCGGACCGCGACCAGATCTGGTTCGTCGGCGATCTCGTCAACCGCGGTCCGCAGTCGCTGGAAGTCCTGCGATTCGTGCGCGCGCTGGATGCGAACGCGGTGACCGTGCTCGGAAACCACGATCTGCATCTTCTGGCCATCGCATGCGGTAGCCATCGCCAACGCAAAGCTGACACGCTGGATGATATTTTTGCCGCTCCCGACCGGGACGCGCTGCTCGACTGGCTCATCCGGCGCCCGCTGGCTCATCATGAGCATGGCGATCTGTTGGTGCACGCCGGCGTCGTTCCACAGTGGACTGTTCAAACAGCGCTCGTGCTCGCGCGCGAAGTCGAATCGGCGCTGCGCACCGACCCGCGTACGTTGTTCGAAAACATGTACGGCGATGAGCCTGCTCGATGGAGCGAAATGCTCGTTGGAGTCGATCGGCTGCGCTTTGCCATCAATGTGCTGACGCGGCTGCGTGTTTGCACCAGCGACGGCGAAGTGGAGCTGAAGATGAAAGGCAAGCCGCCGCGAGAGCGCTCGCACCTGCGGCCGTGGTTCGACATCGCGACTCGCCAGAGTATCGGCACGCGCATCATATTCGGTCATTGGTCGGCGCTCGGACTGCTCGTTCGCAGCGACGTCGTCGGCCTCGACTCGGGATGCGTCTGGGGCGGTGCGCTCACCGCCCTCGACCTCGACTCGTCCGGTCCGCCGGTCGCGGTGCCCTGCGCGGGTTATCAGTCGCCGGACTCGGAGTAGCGCCCACGCGGGCGGCGGGGAGCCTCCGGCACTATGAAGCGGGCGCTGTGCTCGGGTCCCAGGACACTGTCAACTGTGGCGTCTTGGGAACGTAAATCCCCGGGGAAAGCTCGAGCAGAATCGGTTGCGCGCCGGCGGTCGTGATGGGCAATACGATGCGTTGCGCGCCCCGTACCTCCAGCTCTCCGATGGACCCAGGCATCACCCTGAAAGCGATGCGGACGGGCCATGTGGTTCCCTCTCGGGGTTTCAGGACAACGCTACCGGAGCCAGTCGCGCCTTGCAGATTCACCACGAGAGTATTGCGGAACCAATACTGCGGAAACGATGCCGACGCGCCTCCGTCGCTCGACTCGTCGAGCTCGTGAACCTCTGGCGGGGGCGGCTCGGGCTGGTGATGCCACGGCCAATGCATACTGGGCCAGTGCATGCTGGGAAGGTGACTGCAGCCAGACAGCGACACAATCAACGCAAGCATGCCTGTGCGAACCACGCTCCGCCTCGAGCTACTCCCGGGCACACCGGTTTGTGCAGCTTCAGACGTGCCGCACAGGTCGCATGCGCGCCTTTCAAGCATTACCGTTCTCCTGAACGAGATCCGATTTCATGTACCGCGTAACATACGCTATTAGCGCAGGGGACACACCGTATGGAACCGTTGCAAGCTCTCAATTTCAAGCGCTGGATCGACGAAAACCGTTCACTGTTGAAGCCGCCGGTGGGCAACAAGCGGGTGTTTCGTGACGGCGACTTCGTGATCATGGTGGTGGGCGGCCCCAACGCACGCAAGGATTACCACGTCGACCCGGGACAGGAGTTCTTCTATCAGCTCGAGGGCGACATGGTTCTCAAGACCATGCAGGATGGAAAGCCGGTCGATGTGCCGATCCGCGCCGGCGAGATGTTGCTTCTGCCCGCGATGGTGCCGCATTCACCCCAGCGTTTCGCCAATACGATCGGACTGGTGATCGAGCGCCAACGCCGCCCCGGCGAGCGCGACGGCTTCCAATGGTACTGCGAAAAATGCGGCAACCTGCTGTATGAAGAGTTCTTCGAGCTCACGGATATCGAGACGCAATTCCCGCCGCTGTTCGAGCGTTTCTACAGCAGTGTCGAGCGCCGCACCTGCGCGAAATGCGGCACCGTGATGGAGCGAAAAGGTTGAATGCCCGGATCAATGTAGGCAGCCGCGAAGTCCGCACCGATCTTTCCAACCCGGTCAGCCTCGCGATCGATCTGGACTTTTCGCGGCCGCAGCCGCGGCATTTCGGCGCGCCAGCGGCAAGCTCACGGCCGTTCTCGGTGCCCGGCTTCTCCGGATCCGTCGAGCACGGCGCGAGTTGTAATTGCAGCACGTTGACTTTGATTCCACACTGCAACGGCACGCACACCGAATGCGTTGGACATTTGACTCGCGAGGCAATGGACGCGCATCGAGTTGCTCCCCTGGGGCTCCTTCCGGCGCTGCTTCTCAGTGTTGCCCCAGTAGGAGCAGGCGATCCGGCCGCGGAGGGTGAAAGCACGGAGCCGCCCCCGCGAGCAGGCGACCTGCTCGTGACCCGAAGGAGCCTCGAGGCGGCATGGTTGAAAATGACAGTGCCGTTTGATCCTCGCGCCCTGATCATACGCACACTGCCGAATTCGCCGGGCAAGCGTCAGCAGGACTACAGCGACGTGGTGCCGCCCTACCTGTCCAGGGAGGCGGCCGAGCTCCTCGCCGAGCGTCGGATCGAGCACCTGGTCATCGATCTGCCTTCGATAGACCGCGCGCACGACGAGGGCCGCCTCACCGCGCATCGTATATTTTTCGGGCTGCCACGCGGCTCCACCGCGCTGGAACAGGCAACGCGTCCGCGTGCGACTGTTACAGAGCTTGCCTATGCTCCCGACTCCGCGGTCGATGGGCCGTATCTGCTCGAGCTGCAGGTGCCCGCGCTCGGAGGTGATGCGGTACCCTCCCGGCCCTTGCTCTACCGGATCATATGAGCTATCAATCCAGTCTCGAGCACGCGCGCCGCCGTGATGAGGCGGACTCTTTGCGCGGTTTTCGGCAGCGCTTCGCATTGCCTCACGAGCGCGGTCAACCAACACTCTTTCTCTGCGGACACTCTCTCGGGTTGATGCCTCTTGCCGCGCGAGCTCTCGTTACGGAAGAGCTCGATGATTGGGCTCGCCTTGCCGTTCTGGGCCACGAGCACGCGCGGCGGCCGTGGATTCCTTATCATGAGAATCTGACTGCGGGTCTGACCCATCTGACGGGCGCTCACTCCACGGAAGTGATCGCCATGAACTCGCTGACTGTGAACCTGCACCTCATGCTGGCGAGTTTTTTTCGTCCCTCGGGCCGGCGGACGAAGATTCTGATCGAGTCAGGGGCCTTCTCCTCGGATCGCCATGCGGTGGCTTCGCAGCTCGCGTGGCATGGCCTGGATCCAACACAGCATCTGATCGAGCTCACGCCGGCCCCCGGGGGCGACTGCATCCCCGAGGAAGCGATCGAGGCTTGTCTTGCGCAGCACGGGGACGAGGTTGCCCTGCTGTTATGGCCGGGAGTGCAGTTCCGCACGGGACAGGCGTTCGATCTGCCACGGATTGCACGCTCGGCGCGCCGAGCGGGCTGCGCTGTTGGCTTTGACCTTGCTCACTCGATTGGCAACATGCCGCTGGCACTGCACGACTATGACGCGGATTTCGCGGTCTGGTGCAGCTACAAATACCTGAATGCCGGGCCTGGAGCGATCGGGGGCTGCTTCGTTCACGAACGCCATTTGACGCGTTCTCACCTGCTGGGTTGGTGGGGTCACGAGGAGCCGACCCGGTTTCGCATGGAACCGCTGTTTCGAGCAGCGCCCGGCGTTGCGGCCTGGCAGATCAGCAATCCGCCTATCCTGGCGGCCGCACCCTTGCTCGCGTCCCTGGCCATTTTCCAGGAGGCTCGCATCGAGCGGCTGCGCGCCAAGTCAGTCGAGCTCACCGGCTTCCTGGAGTTCCTGGTGGAGCAACTACGCCCCGACGCACAATTCATCACGCCGCGGCAAATGGACGCCCGTGGATGTCAGATCTCGATCCGGATCACCGGTGGCTCGCCGACCCGGGGCCGAAGGGTGTTTGAGAAACTGGGCGAGCGTGGAGTTGTGTGTGATTGGCGTGATCCGGACGTCATTCGGGTGGCCCCCGTACCGCTTTACAACACCTTCGAAGACGTGTTCCGTTTCAGTGAGCACCTCGGCGAGGTGCTGCGAGATACCCTGTGAAGCCCTCCGGTCAGCCACTCAACATAGTCGGGGCCGGTCTCGCGGGCGCGCTGCTCTCGGTTCTTCTTGCGCGGCGAGGTTTCGAGATCGCTCTTTATGACCGGCGACCGGATCCACGGCACGTCGGCGCGGAAGGCGGCCGGTCCATAAACCTCGCCCTCGCGGCGCGAGGTATCCGAGCACTCGAACGAGCGGGTGTCATGGATCGCGTTCGCCCACTGCTCATTCCGATGCGCGGCCGTATGGTGCACGACCTATCCGGGCACGTGTCTCTGCAACGGTACGGGCAGCGGGAAGACGAGGTCATCTACTCTGTCGGACGTGCCGCGCTCAACCGCCTGCTCATCGAGGAGGCTGCGTCTTGCGAAACAGTGGCGATGCGGTTCGAGCAGACATGCATTGCCGCCATTCCAGATCGGGATGTTCTGCGCTTTCATGACCGCGCGAACAATGTGGAGTACGAGCTCCCCCTGACTCCCACTATCGCCACCGATGGCGCCGGTTCCGCGGTTCGCGCGAGCCTCGTCGCCGCGAAGCTCGCGACGGTTCGCGAAGACTGGCTCGATCACGATTACAAGGAGCTGACGATTCCTGCGCTGGAAGGCCGCCATGTGTTGGATGCGAACTCGCTCCATGTGTGGCCGCGTGGTGGGTTCATGCTGATAGCCCTGCCGAATACGGACGGAACCTTTACGGCGACTCTGTTTCTGGCCCGCACCGGTCCAAACAGTTTCGCCTCCATCAAGACCTCTATGGCGGCGGAGGAGTTCTTTCGACGCGAGTTCCCCGATGCCGTACCGCTGATGCCTGACTTGATCAGGGAATGGTCAACGCATCCACAAGGACAGTTGGGAACCGTGCATCTGAGCAGTTGGCATGTTGGCGGCCGTCTCCTGCTGCTGGGCGATGCCGCGCATGCCATCGTGCCCTTCCATGGTCAGGGCATGAATGCAGCCTTCGAGGACTGCTTCGAGCTCGACACCCTGATCGACCGGCACGACTCCTGGGAGACACTCTTCCCGGAGCTTACGAAATCAAGGAAACCGAACGCGGCGGCTATCGCCGAAATGGCCTTGGAAAACTACACCGAAATGCGCGACACCGTTCTGGATGCGGGATTCGTGCGTCGCAAGGCGATTGCCATGGAGTTGGAAAGACTTTTTCCCGATCGCTTTATTCCGCGCTATTCCATGGTGATGTTTCACCCGGAAATTCCGTACGCGGAGGCGCAGCGCAGAGGTACGGTGCAGGCCGAGATTCTCGTCGAGTTGGATTCGAAGCGCGACGCTTCCGGGGAGATCAATACTGCGCTCGCTGCAAAGCTGGTGAATGAGCGGCTTGGCTCTCTTGCAATCTAGGAAACGTTTGACTTACGGGCCTCACCGCGGGCGCGGCGAGATGATGGGCAAGGCGCTCGGCGTGTATCCGTAACTCCTGAGCGCCTGTGCATTCCCAGTGATCGGCGCGCAGCATCGGACCGATGTAGTAAAGGCTAGCGGCTGCCCGATTGCGCGAATCGAGCAGTGCTCCATACGCCCCTGTGCGCAGTCCGAGGCCAAGAGAATCCGCCGTCGCCAAGCCTTGCTCCAGCAACGAGCCTATGAGCGGGTCTAGCGAGCGGTTGACGTCGTAGTCGGCACCGGTGCAGTTGACGACCCGATCGACCAACAGTGTCTGGCTCGCATCGCTCCCCCTGGGTCGCCAGTGCACGGCGATTCTCTCGCCGACGGGCTCGAACCCGAGAATGCGCCCGGCGTGGACGTGAAATTTGTCTTCGCTCCTTAGCTGGTTGAGCTTCTGCAACGTCTCCAGCGGAAGACGGTGTCTGTGCACGTCCCAGTAAGCGCGCGCATGTCGCAAGAACCGCTGACGCTCGCGATTTGGCATTCGCTGCCAAAGTTGCGGCGCGACATTTCGTACGGAGGTGATGGCTTCGCGCCAGTCGCCGCCGCGGTGCTGCACCTGGTCGGCCAAGTCGCGAACCGCGCGTACCAGTTGTCTGGCGGACAATGCGGCCGCGCGCAGGAGCGAAGTGCCATTATCGTCGTAGCCGGCGCGACGAAACGCGGTTTGTGAGGGGGGAACCAACCCATGTCTGGAGATTGCGTGGAAGGTCACTTGCATCCCACTTGCGTCGCTTCCCGCAAGCACCACGTCGGCCATCGTGAGCCCGGTACCAATGACCAGTGCGGTTTCGCCCGGTCGAAATGCAGGTGGTGAGCTCCAGGGATCGCCAACGTATCGCGGAGAGCCGTGGAGTACCCGCGTGCCCGAGAAACTTGCCGGCGGCGGATTACCCAGTGCAAGCACTACGTCATCCGCGATAACACTATTCCCATCTGCGAGCTGTAGTCTGAACGGCGAGGTGTCGTCGGTGCGCCTGATCGCACAAACCTCGGCCCGGAGCCGGTGCAACTGCACGTGAGGAGGTGAGGATGATTCCGCCGCAGCAAGGGCAGTTTCGAGATATTCACCGAACAACGGACGGGGCAAGAAGTCTTCTTCCGTCGCCCCCGGGTGGGTCTTTCGTGCGAACGTCAGGAATTCCAGAGGATCGCTCGGGTTCAGAGACATCCGCCCTGCGGGCACGTTCAGCAGATAGGGATATTGCGATGGAGCGTACGCGACTCCGCGGGCCATATGCTTGGCACGGTCCACGAGCACCACATGGAGCGGTTTCCAGTACGACAGCCGCAGGAGGTTGATGGCGACGGCAGTGCCGCTGAAGCCGGCTCCCACAATGACGATGGTTCGCGGTAGAGGGATCACGATCGACTTTCCCTGCCCCTGACTGACCTGAGAGGCAGGGTAGCGGAAGGTCGATATCAAACCAGTAGTTATACGGTTATAACTGGGGTGGTTTTCGTTCCCGCGGAAGCCTCGGCAGGGCTAGGAGCCTGTCCGAGTAATGATCGCCGTCACGAGGACGGGCTCCTAGTCAACGACCAGCTTGTAGCCGGCCCCGGACGCCGTCTGCAGAAGCTGGGGCGTCGCTGGATCGGCTTCTATCTTCTGTCGCAGCCGATGCACCAGCTGCTTCAGGAGCTGGCGGTCGCCCGAATTGCGGTGACCCCAGACCTGGATCAGGAGGCGATCGGAGCTCACGGTGTGCCCGGCATTCGCCAGCAGCATCTGCAATAAGCGCAGCTCGAGCTTGGTGAGGCGTACAGGCTCTGCCTCCCCGATCTGCACCGTATGTTCCTCGATATTCAGAGCAACGCGACCGGCCGCGAGGGGAGCGGCGTTCTCCATGCCAGCCCGCCGCAGCAGAGCCTTGATTCGTGCGAGCAGTGTTCTCGGGCTGAACGGCTTCGTGAGGTAATCGTCGGCGCCTAACTCAAGGGCGCGCACGAGATCCTCTTCCTCGCCACGCACCGTGAGCATGATGACAGGTACTCGCGAGCGCTTGCGGATGGCCTCGCACACCTGGAAGCCGCTCATTCCGGGCATGTTGATATCCAGCACCACCAGATCGGCGGACTCCTCCTCGAATGTTCGCAATGCGCTGGGGCCATCGCCCGCTTTCAGAGCGAGATAGCCCGCCTGGGTGAGCGTGAATCCGATGAGCTCGCGCAGATCGCGATCGTCATCCGCGATCAGCAATTTCATACTGTGTCCTCGATTGGCAAGGTAATGGTGAATCTCGTGCGTCCTTCCCCGGTACGCGTCAGGGCTATGTGGCCGGAATGCCGCTCCACGATCGACTTCACTATCCACAGTCCCAGCCCGAGACCGCCGGGCTCAGGCTCCTCACCCGAGCCGCGCTGGAAGCGTGCGAAGATGGCGTCGCTTTCACCGGTGGCGGGCCCTGGTCCTTCGTCCTCCACCCATGTCAACACGTGCCCGTCGGCCGCGGTGGCTCCGATGTGCACGACACTGTCCTCCGGCGCGAATTTGTTCGCGTTCGCCAGAAGATTGACGAACACTTGCGTCAGGCGCGGCTTGTCGCCCTCGATGTAGGGCAAGTCCTCGGGGAGCGAGGCCTCCAGCTTCTGCCGCCGCAGTGTGAGCAACGATCCCACCAGGGCCTGCGCATCCTCCACGACCTCTCTGAGGTCGACGCTCTGGTGCCGGATGTTGAGTTGGCCTGATTCGATGCGGACGCTCTCCAGAAGATTGTCGATCAGGCGAGTCAAGCGCAACGCGCCACGCTCGAGAGACATGACGAGCTCCCTGCGCTGCTCCGGCTGCAAGGTCTCCAGCCCTTCCAACAGGAGCTCGATCGAGGCTAGCTGGGCGGCCAAGGGGGTGCGGAATTCATGCGAGATGTTGGCGAGCACGGAGTCGCGGGCGCGTCGGACTGCTTCGAGGTCTGTCTCATCACGAATGACCTGCACCTGCAGGCCGTCGACGATACCGGAGCTGGTGATGACCGTAGTGCGTGTGCCCGTGGCGGCTACCTGCAGCTGCTCGACGGCCTTCGCGCTACTGTCGCTGCGTGCTTGGAGGATAGGACAGTTGAAGTCGCATGGGCGGCGACCGTCCTCATTGCATGGCCGCAAGATATCGCCGCAGAAGCGGCCAACAGCCTGCTCCGGTGTGACTCCGAGGAGACGCGCGGCCTGGGGGTTGAGGTAGCGTATGATGCGATCCTTGTCTACGGCGTACACCCCTTCCACGATACCGCCGAGGACTGCCTGCGCTTCTGCTTCACGACGGCGCAAGGTGCCCGTCAAGTCCACCAGGTTGCGGCGCATGTCCTCCATCGTCCGGGCGAGGGCGCCAACTTCGGCAGCCCCTCCCGGGGGGATGGATGTCGAGAAGTCGCCTTGTCCGAGGCGGACCGCCGCCTCCGTGAGGGCCTTGACGGGCCCTGCGATCAGCTCGCTGAGAAGGGCGCCGGCGAACACTGCCAGCAGCGCCAGAATGGCGGCCGTCACCAGCAGCTTGTGGATCAGATGGCTCGACGAGCTGTCGATGGCCGCTGTCGGGAGGAGTATCTCGATGAGTGCGACCGCTTCTCCCGTCGAGGCAAAGACCGGCACGGAAGAGGCGTAGACGCCCTGGGAGTTGATTCGCTGGACGGCGGATCGGCCATCGGCGAGAGCAGCGGAATACAACGGGGTAAACGCATTCACCGGGTCGTTGGTGAACGATCGGTAGTCGATGAGCTTGACCTCGAGGCCCACCTGCTGACTCAAGGCTCGCGCGAGCTTGTCATTCAACAGCCGCACGACGAACACGCGCGAGCCTTCCGCGTCACCCAGGGACGCGTAGGCACCCAGGATCGGGAAGCGGATATTCGAGGGGAGCGCCATGAAAGTCGCTCCCTGCTCGGTGCTGTCCGTGACGATTCCTTGCCAGTCCAGTGCAGGTCCGCTCTGAGTCAACAGTTGCGTGCCCGAGAAGATAGCGCACGCGTCCATGCCGGCGGTCTCACAAGCACGGCGCAGAATGGGCGGGATCGCATCGGTTCGGCCTTGCGACAGCAGGCGTTGCAGAGTCGGCTGCTCGGCGAGCACACGGGCTGCCGTACCGGCGTCCTCGAGCATGCGGCGCAGGTCTTCTCGCGCCATGGCGCCCGCGAGCTGGACGCGCGCCTTGCCTTGCTCGTCTGCGAGGTCGCGCAGCATGCTTATGGCGGAATAGCAGATGCCGCCACCGACCAAAAGAACGATGGCCACGTGCACGGCGACGAGCCACCAACCGAGGCTCGTTTTCCCTGGATCAGGCCAAAACGTGCGCCACAGCTTTTTAACCCGCTCGAGCATCCGGTTACCGTCGTCGATAACCCGTGCGCTCCACCAGTGTCTTGACGATCAACGTCAGAACCGCCAGCAGGGTGAGGAGCGAGGCCACTGCGAATGCCCCGACGAAGTTGTACTCGTTGTAGAGGATCTCGATATGGAGCGGCAGCGTATTCGTGACTCCCCGGATATGTCCGGATACGACCGACACCGCGCCGAATTCGCCCATGGCCCGCGCATTACACAGAATGACGCCGTAGACGAGACCCCAGCGCATCTTCGGAAGGGTTACGCTGAAGAACGTCATCCAACCTCCCGCGCCGAGGGTGATGGCAGCCTCTTCCTCGTCGTTGCCGAGTTGTTGCATCAAGGGGATCAGCTCGCGCGCCACGTAGGGGAAGGTCACGAACATGGTGGCAAGAATGATTCCGGGCAAGGCGAAGATGACGCTGATGTCGTGATCCTGCAACCACGCTCCGAACCAACCGTGCAGGCCGAACAGCAGCACGAAGATCATGCCGGAGATCACCGGCGAGATGGCCAGCGGCAGGTCGATCAGGGTAATGAGGAAGCTCTTGCCGCGGAATTCAAACTTTGCGATAGCCCAGGAAGCGGCGAGCCCGAACACGGTGTTCAGAGGCACCACAACGAACGCGGTGGTGAGGGTCAGGCGCAACGCCGCTACGGTGTCCGGGTCGGCAAAACTGGTGAAATAGGCCTGCACCCCCTTCTGGAAGGCCATCGCGAACACGGTCGCGAGCGGTGCCAGCAACAGAGCGGCCAGAAACAACAGCGAGAGGCCGATCAAGGTCCACCGGACCAGGGAGCTCCAGATGGAGACCCGGCCCGGCCGTGTGACGATGTCCTCGAACGCAGCGGCTTGTGGAACGGCAGCCATCAGTGTGCGGACCGGACGTGACGCCGCCGGCCCCAGGCCTGCAGCAGGTTGATAGTCAGAAGGACGACGAACGAGATCACAAGCATGACGAAGCCCAGCGCCGCGGCGCCCTTGTAGTCGAATTCTTCCAGGTGGATCACGATCAGAAGAGGGGTGATCTCCGTTTTCATAGGCAGATTGCCGGCAATGAAAATGACAGACCCGTACTCCCCTACAGCGCGCGCGAACGCGAGTGTGAAGCCGGTCAGAAGCGCGGGTAACACGGTCGGCAGGATGATTCGCCGGAAGACGTAGAACCGTCCGGCGCCCAGTGTTTCAGCCGCGTCCTCGAGATCGCGCTGCACCTCGAGCAGCGCGGGCTGTACGGAGCGCACCACGAAAGGCATTCCGATCAAGGTCAGCGCGACGGTTACCCCGATCCAGTTGTAAGCCACCTGGATTCCCAGCGGCTCGAGGTACTGCCCGATCCAGCCGTTTTGGGCGAACACCGTCGTCAAGGCTATACCCGACACGGCCGTCGGCAGCGCGAAGGGCATGTCGATGAGCGCGTCGATGAGCTTTCGGCCAGGAAATTCGTAGCGGACGAGTGTCCAGGCAATGATGAAACCGAAGACGAGGTTGATGGCCGCCGCCAACAGGCTGGCGCCGAATGACAGGCGATATGAGCCGATGGCGCGCGGGCTGAACACGACATGCACGAACTCGCTCCAGTGCATCGAGGCCACCATCAGCACCAGGGCGGCCAGCGGCAACAGAACGAGCGCGCTGAGAAAGAATGTCGTGAACCCGAAGGTAAGACCAAACCCGGGGAGTACGTTGGGTTGACGGAGAGCCATTGGTTACGATCCGTGCTCGCGGCGGACGATCAACACGGGCCAGCGGGAGGAGTCCAGCAGCGTGCCGAACCGCTCCACCAGCCTCGAGATCTCGCAGACGCCGAGGATCAACATCTGTCCAGGAGTCTCGCTGAGCTGCCGCGCGAGCTCGTGGGCTACATCGCCAAATCGCAGCTCCGTGCGCATCTCCAACCCGTGGACCGCTTGCGCTTCGGATCGCGCATCCAACAGCGCGCGCATTCCGTGCGGCCGCTGTGCCGTGGGCGTCACATCCGGCATGATTCCCACATAGACCGCCTCTGCCGACACGTGCCGTAACACACTCGCCGATACCGCCAGAGTGGCGCTGCGTACCGGCTCGTCTGCCCAGTGAATGAGCACTTTCTGTGGAGGGCTGGCGTTGTTCGGCAAAATGAGGACTTCGTCGGCTCCGCGTTTGAGAAGCCATTCCGCCTGGTGAGAGGCGTCCGGCTGCGAGGCGATGACGGTCGTGCCTGGAAACGCGCCGTCCTCGCCGGAGTGCTTCGCGCTCGGCACTCCCAACATGGGCTCGAGCCGCGCCGAGATCCGGGTTTTCATGCGCGTGGCAAGCTCGATGAGAAGCGGCTGTTGGGTGAGGAGAGTGGCGAGTCCCTCGTTCGGCGCGCAGACTGTGAAGCTTGACAGGGGGGTTGGAAGGACGTGCACTCGGCGAACACCGATCGAAACTGCCTGCCCGCGGCTGACCTGGAATGCGCGCTGCTCGTGCTGAGTGCGCGTGACCTCCAGGTAAGGGCGGTTGTCGCCGTTGGAATGAGCGAGCGACAAGGATTCGGCACCGCCGTTGAGACGGATCCTCATACGCTCCAGGGCGCCGGTAAATAGAATCTCGTCTACCGCGCCTTGGCACATATAACCCGACGAAAGAGCCTCTCTCGTCGGCGCGACTTCGATTTCTTCCGGCCGTACGACAGCCACGACCTCGTGTTCGCGCACAGCATGGATGGGAGTGGGCAGGCGTGTGCTGACGGCCCTTTCGCCAAAGCGGAGCCCGTCCTTGGTTTGCCGCGCGAGAATCAGGTTCGCCGCCCCCAGGAAAGTGGCGACGAATCGGGTCGCCGGACGGGTGTAGAGCTCGTGGGGTCGGCCGACCTCGAGCAGACGTCCGAGATTCATGACTCCGATGCGATCCGCCAGCGCGAATGCCTCTTCCTGATCGTGCGTGACGAGCACGGTCGTGATGCCCAGCTCGCGTTGCACCTGGCGAATCGTCCGGCGCAATTCCTCACGGATCTTGGCGTCCAGAGCGCCAAAAGGCTCGTCCAACAGTAGTACTTCAGGCTTGTGGGCCAGCGCGCGCGCTACGGCCACTCGCTGCTGCTGACCGCCGGAAAGCTGCGCCGGCAGTCTGTCATCCATCCCTTCCAGCGCGACCAGACGTAGGAGTTCCTGTCGGCGCTTCCTTCGCTCGCCGGGCTTTACGCGGCGTACGCGGAGCGCGAATTCGATGTTCTCCGCCACGGTCATATGACGGAAGAGGGCGTAGTTCTGGAAGACCAGGCCAACTCCACGACCGCGCGCGGCGACGTGCGTGACATCGCGACCGTGCAAGGCGATTCGGCCGTGGTCGACCCCGGAGAGCCCGGCAATGGCGCGCAGCAGCGTGCTTTTGCCGCTACCGCTGGGACCGAGCAGGACAAAGAACTCGCCGTCCCCGATGTCCAGGGAGACATCGTTCACGACAGGCACGCCCTGATAGCGTTTGGTCACCTGATCTAAGGTGATGGACATATTTTCGGAAAATGCGCGGCGACCGCAAAACAACCAATGCTACCGGCCCCTGGGTCTTGGCGTCAGTCACAAACCGGTTATATGGTTATAAGCGAGAAGCACGGTCGGGCCGACTCGTAGGCCCGGCAACCCTCGGCCATCCTGGCCAGCGCTCGGCGCGGAACAGCGCGCCTCCGCCCTAGATGATCATCAAAACCCCCTCAACCCCCTTCAAGTCCGTCGCCAGCGCCACGACCTGCTCGCGGCTTTCGGCAACGATTACGTAGGAGATCGAGAGGAAATTGCCGTTCTCACTGAGGCGCTCCGAAACCTGGTCCGCATCGAGGTGCGGGGCGTGGCGGAGCATGACCGCATGGACGCGTGCACGAAATTCGTCGGAAGGACGGCCAACGACCTTGATCGGGTAGTCGGTCGGAAACTCGAGCAGAGGCCGATTCTCGTCTACCACGGCGTACCTGATAGCTCGCGCTTATAGCGTTGGAGCTCATCGTACACCCGTCGCCACAGCGGCCCCGGCTTTCCGGAGGCGATAGGCCGGCCATCGAGAGTGGTGACGGGCTGGACCTCGCGCGTTGCAGCCGAGAGCCAGATTTCGTCGGCGCCGCGGAGCTCGGATTGGCTGACGGGTGCCGAACGAAAGGGTATCCCGACGCGACCAGCCATCTCCTCCACCACGCCGCGCGTGGTACCGGGAAGGATTCTCGGCGAGCGTGGCGGAGTACGGATCTCGCCACGGATGACGACATGCACGGCCGAGGAAGATGCCTCCGTGAGCTCGCCCTCACGTAGCAGAATCGTCTCCGCGGCCTCCGCATCCACCGCGAGTTGGCGCAAAAGGATGTTGGGGAGCAAGGACACGGATTTGATGTCGCAGCGGGCCCAACGAGTGTCCTCGGCCGTGACGCAAGCTACTCCACTTTCAAGCACTTCGGGAGGCGTGACGGGCAGCGGCGCGCAAAATGCAAATACGGTGCGTGGAATATCGGGCAGCGGAGCATGATTTCTGCCGTTCTCGGCCCCACGGGTCACTTGCCAATAGACGTACTGATCCCCGCCCCCATTCGCGGCAATCAACTCTCCGAGGATCGCGCGCCATTCCTCGGGATAGTGAGGATCGCGCATCCGCATCTCGGCGAGGCTGCGCGTCATCCGCTCGCGATGCGCGGCAAAACGGAAGGGGCGGCCGCCGTACACGGGCATGACCTCGTACGCGCCGTCCGCATACAGAAAGCCTCGGTCGAGCGGCGAGATGCGTGCTTCTGCCAGCGGAAGACGCGCTCCGTTCAGGTAGCAGATCGGAAGCGGCGGCGGCATGTCAATGGAACCACAGCCTGACGTCGTCCACCGCGCGTGTCCACATTCCCCCTTCAGGAATTGCAGTGAGAGCTACCAGGGGCGCGCGTGCGACGACCTGTCCGGCGGAGTCTGTCACAGTGAGCTCACCGACTGCTTCACCGGCGGCAAGCGGTGCGACCAGGGGCTCCTTGGTCAGCTTGGCGCTGGTGGTCAGGCTCGCTGCCTGTCCGCGGCCGACCGTGATGACAACCTCGTTCGCAACACCTACGGGCACGAAGTCGCTCGATGATTTATACACACGCGGCTTCAACACCGCCTCGCGAGCCTGCTTGATGCGAGCGGTCTCGTAAAAGGTATAGCCGTAGTTCAAGAGTGCGGCGCTCGCATCCTCGCGCCCCTTCACGCTCGGCGATCCCATCACCACGGAGATGAGGCGCATGTTGTCGCGCTTGGCGGAGGTGACGAGACAGTAACCCGCGCTATCGGTATGGCCGGTTTTCAAACCATCGACGGTGGGGTCGCGAGTGAGCAGGCCGTTGCGGTTCTGCTGCTTGATGTTGTTCCAGAGGAACTCGTGCATGCTGAAGAGTGGGTAATACTCAGGAAAATCCCTGATGAGCGCCTTGGCGAGGGTGGTCATATCGCGTGCGGTCGTGTAGTGGTTCGGCGAAGGCAGACCGTCGCTGTTCTCGAAGTTGCTCCCTCTCATCCCCAGGCGCTTGGCGTACTCGTTCATCATCTGCGCGAATGCCGTCTCGGTGCCGCCAACCTTCTCCGCGAGTGCGATGGTTGCGTCGTTGCCTGATTGAATGATCATGCCCTTGATCAGGATGTCGACCGGTATCTGAGTGCCCACCTGCACGAAGGTGCGTGAGCCCTCGGCTCGCCACGCATGCTCGCTGATGGTGACCAGGTCTGTCAGCTTCAGCCGATTCTCCTTCAGCGCCGTGAAGACGACGTAGGCGGTCATGAGTTTCGTGAGACTTGCGGGCTCCATATGCTCGTCCGCGTGATCCTCAGCGAGTACGCGCCCGCTCTGGTAATCGGAGAGAATGTAGGCGCGCGCGTTGACATCTGGTGCTTTCGGAATGGGCGCTGCCGCGTGTGCCGGGTCAAACGTGCTGAGCGAAAGCGAACCAAGCAGAGCAAGTAGAGCGATGGACGAACGAAACATCCCCTTGAGATCCTCTAAAAATGTGTCTCGCGACGGGCGAGCGTGAATGAATGGAAGGCGGCCATTCTAGCAGCCTGCGGGTCCTGGGCCGAATGAACTGGTACGATTCTCATGAATAGCGCGCCTTGGTTGCAGCCGCACTATCGTCCCGACCCGGGAAGCCACGGCCTGCGAGGGTGGCGACGACCGTTACCAACTCGGCCGGGTCAACCGGCTTGCTGATATGCACCTGATAGCCGGCGAGCAGTGTGCGCTCACGGTCCTCATCGCGTGCGAGCGCGGTGAGTGCGATCGCGGGAATTCGCGCCGCGTTGCCCGACATCGCGCGCATGCGAGCGATGAACTCGTAGCCATCGTGCTCAGGCATGCCAATGTCGCTGACCACAATGCTGAGCTCGCCGCTGTCATCCATGGCCGCCAGCGCCTCTATTGCAGAGCCTACGGTCACGACTTGGGCGCCGCGCTCTTCGAGCACTCTGCGCGCGAGTGTCCGGGCATCCGCTTCGTCATCGACGACCAGAACGCGCAGCCCCGCGAGCGGCGAGCCGTTGTGCATGGGCTCTTCCTTGGATGCGTGTTCCGCTGTCGCGGTACTCGTGTGACGTTCCGCCAACGGCAGTCGCACCACAAAGGTCGAGCCTCTTCCTTCGCCATCGCTTCGGGCTTCTACTGAGCCCTGGTGCAGCTCGACGAGACTTTTGACAATGGAGAGACCCAGCCCGAGACCACCGTGCCGGCGCGTGGTGGAGGCATCGGCCTGGCGGAAACGATCAAACACGAAAGGCAGGAATCCGGAATCGATGCCTTGTCCGGTATCACTGACACTGATTTCCACGCTGCGCACGCCTTCGTGCTCGATTTCGCGCGCAATGACACTGACTATGCCGTTCGCCGGTGTGAACTTGATCGCGTTGGTCAACAGGTTCCAGAGTACCTGTTGCAGCCGCCCGGCATCACCGATCACCGGAGCGGTGGGGTCGATGGCGGTGTGCAGCCGAACGCTCTTCGCATCGGCCGAAGGCCTCACCGCGGCGACCGCCGCCTCGATCACCATCGACAGATCTGTTCTTTGCAACTCCATGGCCAACTTGCCGGAAAGAATCCGGCTCATGTCGAGCAGGTCTTCCACCATGCGGGCCTGCAGCTTGGCATTTCGTTCGATGACCTCAACGCCTTGCCGTACGCTTTCCGGCCGGTGGTCCCGCCGCAGAATGCTGGCCCAACCGACGATGGCGTTCAGCGGTGTGCGCAGCTCGTGGCTCATCGTCGCCACGAACTCGTCCTTCAATCGAGTGGCACGCTCGGCCTCCGAGCGTGCGGCTCGCTCGCTCGTGAGCAGCGCCTCGCGGCGCTCCTCGGCGCGCTTGCGCTCGGCAACTTCGTTCTCGAGCATGCGACGCCTCTCGTCGAAGCGACGGCTGATCAGTGCGGCCGCGGCAACAAACATCATGCTCAGCAGAACCGTCGCTACGAGGACCCCTTCGCTGACGAGCCGCGCTCGATATTCACGCTGGCGGTGAATGTCGAGCAATTCGCGCTGGTCGGTCTCGAGCTCCAGCGTATCGCGCCTGAAGTCCTCCATGATCTGCCGGCCGGGTCCCGAGCTGAACTGCTCGAGTGCGCCGTGCCGCTCACCCCGTTGAATAGCATGGATGGCGTGTTGCATCTCGTCGAGCTTTGCTCCCGCGAGCTGCGCCAGGCGGCCAATCGCATCTCCTGTGGAGGGCTCGCTACTGGTCAGGCGGCGCAGCTCGGTCAGTGCCAGGCGGATCTGCGTGATCGCGGCGTCATACCGATTGAGGTATGCGGCGTCTTGCGTCAGTAGAAAGCCGCGCTGGTTGGTTTCGGTGTCGGTCAGCGCGGTGTTGAGCTCGTGCAAGGTTTGCAAGACGTCGTAGGAGTGCTGCACGCGAGCGCTCGAATTCGCGAGCACGGTCATCTCGGTGTAGCTGACGAACCCGATTGCCAGGATTGCCAGCAAGGCACAGAAGAAAGCGAGCACCCAGATAGGCCGTCGCACCAGGACCGTACTGTCGTGTGTCCGGTTTGCAGCCACGACGCGACACCTCAATCCATTGCAAGCCGCGCGCCGGCGAATCCGAGCGCCGCAAGCCGGGTCGTGAGTCGATCGAAGTCGGCGACATCGTTGATCGGGCCGACCCGGACCCTATAGAGGAGGGGCTTGTCGTTGGAGGGCGGTGCAATGAAAGCTGTCGCAAGTCCGGCGCCACGTAGTCGCTTGATGGCCCGCTGCGCGTTGTTCTCATCCGCGAACGCACCGACTTGCATATAGAGTGCCGGTGGTGGTGTCTCCGCGATGCGCGTGAGACTGTCGGGCTGGCCGGGCTCCAGCGCCCGCACCTCCACGAGCGTGGTTCCTTCCCGAAGCATGTCCAACTTCACTGCCGCCGTGTAAGACAGGTCGATCAGCCGGTTCGCGACGAATGGCCCACGGTCGTTGATCCGGACGACACAGCTGCGACCATTACGAAGGTTCGTCACCCGCGCGTAGGTGGGCAGCGGCAATGTCTTGTGAGCCGCTGTCATGCCGTACATGTCATAAGGCTCGCCGCTCGAAGTGTTGAAACCGTGGAACGTCGGCCCGTACCAGGATGCGACGCCGCGCTCAACATAACCGTCGGCCGCGCCGAGCACGAAGTATCGTTTCCCGAGTACGTCATAGAAGGGAGGATTGCCGTGCGCGCTCCGTGGCTCGACTCGTGGGACGGCGTCGGGTATCGCATCTACGTTCGCCGGTGGTAGAGGTGCCGGCTCGCCAGCAGGTCGGCGTGCGCCTTCCGATACCGGGCGCCCTACAGTAGAGCATCCCGCCAATACGCATATCAAAATCGAAGCGGACGCCGCGCGGTAAAGGTCACCGCCGCGCAAAGCTCTCACGGCAGCGCTCCGTGCACTCTTTGCGCGATGGCCTGGGCCAGATCGTGGACCGACATCGCGTAGCGCGCACTCGCGTTATATCGGGTGATCACGTAGAAGTTCTTGAAACCGACCCGGTAAGCTGGACCGTCTTGCTGCTCTGCCGAAATCAGCACGGCGGGGGTACTTCCAGGAAGCTCCAGGTCGATCTTCACGCCCTGCGCGTTGAGACTGTCGACGGTCTCGTTGAGATCGACCTTGGCCTGGTCGATCTGCAAAGCTGAAGCGGACGCGAGGTGAGCTTCGGCAATGACCGGTCCACCCGGTTCCCAACCGTGCTCCTCGAGGTAATTGGCGACGCTGGCGATGATATCGTCCCAGTCGCGCCAAAGGTCACGCTTGTGATCCGTATCGGCGTCGATCGCATATCGGCGGTACGTCGAGGGCATGAATTGGGGGGCACCCATAGCTCCTGCATAGGACCCGGTCGTGGTGAGTGGGTTCAGTTTGTCCTCGTTGGCGAGCAGAAGGAACTGCTCCAGCTCGCTCCGGAAGTATTCACTGCGCGGCGGGTAGTCGAACGCGAGCGTTGCCAGCGCATCCAGGACCCGGAATTTGCCGGTAGCGCGACCGTAGCGGGTCTCGATACCAATGATGGCGACCAGATACTCGGGAGGAATGCCGCAATCGGCGGAAACGCGCTCCAGCGTCGCCCGATGATCCGCCCAGAATTGCACGCCCAGGTCGATGCGTTCCGGGGTGAGGAAGTGATCGTGATATTCCCACCAGGGCGTCACTTTCTCGGCCGGTCGGTTCATCAGGTCGAGGATCTTTGGTTGCGGCTCCGCTTTCGCCAGGAGCGCGAGCACGGCCTTGCGCTTGAGTGGATCGCGAGCCACCACCTGATTTACGAAGCTCACGATTTCCGGGCGCTTGAGATTGAAACGCGCTGTTCTGTGATGCCGGAACGCGAGCGCGGGCTGCGCCATCAGGGACGCAAGGACAAGGGTGGCGAGAAGGGCGAGACGGCGATTCAATGCTTTGGGTCAGGAGCTGATGAGTTTCCGGTGGGAGTACAGCGCCATCAGAATACCGAAGCCGGCCAGCAGGGTCACCACTGAGGTTCCGCCGTAGCTGACCAGGGGAAGGGGCACGCCAACCACTGGGAGCAGTCCCGTGACCATTCCGGCATTGATGAATACATAGACGAAGAAGGTCAGCGCGAGGCTGCCCGCGAGCAGGCGCGCGAAGGTGTCTTGTGTTTGCATCGCGAGATAGATGGCGCGAGCGGTCACGAACATGTAGAGAACGAGCAACAATGTCACGCCCAACATCCCGAATTCCTCACCGATCACGGCGAAGATGAAATCGGTGGAGCGCTCGGGGAGGAAGTCCAGTTGCGCCTGGCTGCCGTTCATCCAGCCTTTGCCAAAAATGCCGCCGGAGCCGATAGCGATCTGCGATTGGATGATGTGGTAGCCGGCCCCCAGCGGGTCGGTTTGCGGGTCGAGAAAGGTGAGTACGCGTTTGCGCTGGTAGTCATGCATGAATCGCCAGCCGAACCAGGCGCCCACCGCGGCCAGGCCCACGAGCGCTCCCATTACCCGCACTTGCAACCCCGCCATGACAATGACGAGCGCGCCGGCGACACCAATCAGTGCGGCGGTCCCCAGGTCAGGCTCGATCGCGACCAGTCCGACCGGGATGAGTATCATGACGGCGAGTAGCATCAGGGAGGTGAAGTTTGGGGGCAGTGGACGCTCGTGCAGATACCAGGCGCACATCATCGGCACCGCAAGCTTCATCAGCTCCGAAGGTTGGAAGCGGATGAATCCCAGGCTCAACCAACGCTGCGCACCGAGTCCGATATGGCCGAATGCAGCGACGACGATCAGCAGGAATACACCAATGAGGTACAACCAGGGTGTGGTGCGCCGCAGAAAGTTAGGGTTGACTCGAGCGAGCAGCAACATTGCGACCGTGCCCAGAAACAACCGCATGATGGTACGGATGATGGTACCCATGTTCTGGCCGGAAGCGCTGTAGAGGATGACCAGGCCGTAGACCGATATCAGCGCCAGGCCGATGACCAGCGGCCCATCGATCTTCAACGCGAACAGAACACGCGTCGCGCCCGTCAATGTGCGCCGAGCGCGTGATTCGGAGCTGATTTCTTCGTAGATCATGACTGTTCGTGCCGCCGTTCGGGCGTGGGCGACCTGGCCTGCGTCTGTTCGGGTGTCGGTACGGGAGGCTGGGCGGGTTCGAGTTGTCTGGCCGGCGGGCTGTCAGGTGGTTTTGCCCCGGGGATCATCGACGGCTTGAGCTTCCCGTCCGGTCCGAGGAGATAGGTGTCAATCACTTTGCGCGCGATGGGAGACGAGCCGGAACCGAAGCCGGCGTTCTCCGCCAGGACAGCGACGGCTATGCGCGGCGCCTCAGCCGGCGCGAAGGCAATGAACCAGGCGTGGTCCTTCAGCCGCTCGTCGGTTTTCTTGGCTGTGAGGCTCTGGTTGCGGCCGACGGTCACGACTTCCGCGGTGCCGGTTTTTCCCGCCATGGTGTACGCGGTACCGTGGACAAACGCCGTCGCCGTTCCACCCGGCCAGCTGGTGGCGCCGATCATGCCTTGAATGACCAGGTCCCAGTCCTCGTCCGTCACACCCTCGACATGTGGGTTCTCCGTCGGAGGCAGCCGATGGATGTCACCGTTGGCGTCGCGAAGGGCGGTGACCAGGCGCGGTCGGAAGCTCCTTCCTCGCTCTGCGATGACTGAGGCCACGTGGGCGAGCTGCAGCGGTGTGACGAGCAGATATCCCTGGCCGATGCCGACGTTCACGGTCTCGCCCGGATACCAGGCTTGTTTGTAGACTCGCCTCTTCCATTCTGGCGAAGGGAGGATCCCGGGCTTTTCGCCGCTGATATCGATGCCGGTGAGCGCGCCATAGCCAAACGGCGCCATGAAAGCCGCGATCTTGTCGATGCCGATCGTGGCCGCCAGCCGATAAAAGTAGACGTCGCAGGATCTGGCGATCGCGTGCGGCAGGTCCAGATAGCCATGGCGTCCGAACTTTCCCTCACGAAATGCCAGACGACTGCCAGGCAGGTAATAGACCCCGGCACAGAATTCCTCTTTTTTCGGGTCGAGCACGTGATTGACCAACCCGGCCAGGGAAATGACCGGCTTGATCGTCGAGCCCGAAGGGTAGGTGCCGCGCAATGCACGGTTGAACAACGGCTTGTCGATGTTCTCATTCAGAGCCGCGAATTCGCTGCGAGTCACACCGCGCGCAAACACGGACGGATCGAAGCCCGGCTTGCTCACGAGCGCCAACACGTCGCCGTTGGTTGGGTCGATCGCTACGACAGCTCCGCGGCGATCGCCGAACGCTTCCTCGGCAGCCTGTTGGGTTGGAAGATCGATCGACAGCATCACGTCGTCGCCCGCGGTCGGTGCGGTCGCGCGCAGCTTCGGGGCGTACGCGCCCTGTCGCTGCACAGATCGCCCCTGCGCGTTCACCAATATCTCGCGATAACCGTTGTGCCCGTGGAGCGGCTTTTCGTAGGACGCCTCAACACCCAACTTCCCGATGAGCGCCGTCCCGGCGTAAGCCGCACGGTCGATACGCTCCAGGTCCTGCTCGCTGATCGCGCCGACGTATCCCAGGGCGTGCACGCCGAGCTCGCCGTAGGGGTAGTGGCGTGTCTGGCGAGTCGCGAGATCCACACCAGGAAACTCAAACCGATGGACGGCAAACCGTCCAATTTCTTCATCGCTGAGCCGCAGCCGCAGCGGCACGGTGTCGAAGCTGCGGCGTGACAGGATCATGTGCCGCGTATCGTCGAGATCGTCAGGATCGATGAGCCCGAGTGCCGCGAGCCGTTTCAGCGTGTCGTTGAGGTCAGGGACCTGCTCTCGCGTGAGCTCGAGTTGGTACGCCGGCTCGTTGTTTACCAGCACGGTCCCATTGCGATCCAGTATCAGCCCGCGGCTGGCAGGGATCGGCTCGGTGCGCACCCGGTTACCTTGCGAAAGATCGGCGTAGTAGTCGTGCCGTATGACCTGCAACAGGTAGAGGCGGCCGAGAAGAGCGAAGGTGAGCAACACCATCAACACGCCCGCGACCAGCGAACGCTGGTCAAAAAGGCGTTGCTCGCCCCAGTGGTCCTTGATGCGGCCTGCGGGCATGGCTAAGCCCTGCGAGTACCGCTGCGGAGCCGCCGCAGCAGGCAGGCGTCGGTCAGACCGGCTCCTGAATCGCCGCCGTTGACGTGGGCGTGGGTAAGCCCGCTCATACGCGTCGCCCTTGCGCGAGGATGGTGGCCGCGGGTGCCCAGATCAGTGCACCGGTCGCGCAATGAATCCAACGCAGCGGACTCGTCAGCGGATGGCCCGTCCATCCATCTATCGCAAACACGACACCCTCGTAGAACGCGAGCGCGGCGAACACAATGAGCGATTGCTGAAAGAGCGGCTTGGAACGGATCTTCTGGTGCTCTCGGGCGGTGATGTAGGTCACCACCGAGAGCGCCATGGCATGCTGTCCCAGCACCGGTCCCTGAAATACATCCAGCAGGAGCCCTGAGAACCAGCCTAGCCCGACTCCACCCGCGCGTGGGGCGGCAATGGACCAATACAGGACGGTCAATACCAAAAATGAAGGCCGCACGAGATCCCCGTACGTAGGTAGGGGCAGCACCGTCAACACGAGGGCGACGAGGGTGCTGAGTAGCATTCGGCCACGCGGTACTTCCGAGCTCATTGGCTCCTCGGCGTCGTGACCGGGCGGCCAGCGGAATCCCCAGCGGGGGCGTCGGACGGCTCATCTGACGTTGTGCTCTTGGGGGTAGCTGGGGTGCCTTCACCGGCAGCGGGTTCCTTGGGAATCACAGGTGCGACTGGGGCTGCCTGATCTGAAGCGGGAGCGGGTGTGTTCCCCTTCTTCGACGGTGAAGCGGGGGTTGCGTTCACTGTGCCAGAAGCTGCCGCTGGTTTCCGTGCGCCAGCCGACGTATTGGGTTTCTTCGCCGTTGAGTTGGTACCGGCGCTCGCACCCGACGACGTGGCCTCCGCGCTCTTGTTACCCGCGCTCCCGGCTGTGTCTGAGGACTTCGAACCGGGTGCCGTCGCCGGCTGCCCCGGTTGCGGGGATCCAACTGGCTGCGACGTTGGAGCTTTGGGACGCGGTGGCGGAGCCGCTTGAGGTTGCAGGTGCTTGTTGCCGATCGGGAGATCCCCCGTCGCGGTGGATGCTGGCGCGGCGGGATGATCCGGTCTGAACCAGACGAGAACGACCTCGCGGTCCGTGTCGACGTTCGCGAACGGAGTAGCCCTCACCTGTGCGAGTGGCTGTACAGCGTCGCGGTGTACTTCCGAGACGCGCGCAACGGGATAACCGGCGGGGAACACTCCTCCGAGCCCCGAGGTAACTAGCAGGTCTCCAGGTTTGACATCGGCGTTGCCCGGGAGATACGGCAGCGCGAGTGAGGCGGTGTCGCCCGCGCCCACAGCAATTGTTCGCAATCCGGTGCGTTCGACCTGCACAGGAATGGCGTGTTCCGCATCGGTGATGAGGATGACCTCCGCGCTCCAGGGCCCTACGTGGGTGATTTGCCCTATGACACCTTTGTCGTCCAGAACAGCCTGGGCTTTGAAAACGCCGTTGGTACTGCCCCGGTTGATCAGGATCCGCTGGCGGAGGCTGTCGACCTGGATGTTCACGATTTCCGCGGCGAGCCACCGCTCTGCTACAGGGGGCAGCCCGTCCCGGAGGCCTCGTAGCTCACCGTTCTCACGGGCGAGCGCCTCATACCGCATCGTGCGCAGCTCAAGCTCGTGCTGCTGTTTGCGCAGACGGGCGTTCTCGGCCCTGAGCGCGTCACGGCTCTCGAAGGTCTCTTGCAGCCAGCTCGCGACCGATGACGGGGAGCTTACCGCGAGCTGCACAGGGTAGGCAGCGGCCTGCAGAATGTACCGAGCCTGCTCCAGCCAGCCGTGACGCTGGTCGAGGAACATGACCACAATCGAAAGGATCGCGTATAGGGTAAAGCGGAAACCCAACGAGGGTCCCCGGACTTGCGATCTACTACCCCCAGTGCCGAAGGCAGCCACTCAACCTCAGGATAATTAAGGGTTATTCAAGGCCGAAATGGCCAGGGCCCAGCTCGTCCATCAGCTCCAGGATACGACCACCGCCGCGTGCGACACAGGTCAGGGGGTCATCCGCTACCACGACGGGCAGCCCAGTCTCCTCCGTCAGAAGCTTATCGATGTCGCGCAGAAGGGCGCCACCGCCGGTGAGGACGATGCCGCGCTCGGCTACATCCGCTCCGAGCTCCGGCGGCGTCTGTTCGAGCGCTTGCTTCACAGCGCTCACTATACTCTGCAACGGCTCCTGGAGAGCTTCGAGAATCTCGTTGCTGTTGAGTGTGAAGCTGCGCGGCACGCCTTCTGAGAGATTTCGCCCTTTCACGGACAGCTCACGCACTTGCTGGCCGGGGTAGGCGGACCCAATCTCGATCTTGATGCGCTCCGCCGTCGCCTCACCAATGAGAATGCCGTAGTTTCGGCGGACGTAGTTCATGATGGCTTCATCGAATCGATCACCGCCGATGCGAGCGGAGTTCGCGTAAACGATGCCATTCAGCGACAGCACCGCGACTTCCGACGTACCGCCACCGATGTCGAGTACCATGGAGCCGCGCGCCTCGTGCACAGGCAATCCTGCGCCGACCGCCGCCGCCATGGGCTCGCTCACGATCGCCACGTTG
>CAZBTV010000097.1:0-27950 GCA_964494895.1 uncultured Steroidobacteraceae bacterium
AGCCGTCCAACATCATGCTCACGCAGGATAGCGACGTGCGCATCATCGACTTCGGCATCGCGTTGGTGTCGGATTCGGATATCTCGCGCATCGAGGGGATCGCCGGCAGCCCTTCCTACATGTCGCCCGAGCAGGTGCAAAGCCTCGACCTCACCAACCGCTCTGATCTCTACTCGCTCGGAGCGGTGATGTACGAGCTGCTCACGGGCTCACGGCCGTTTCGCGCCGGAAATCTGCAGAAGCTGTTGCATCAGATTGTCTATGCGACTCCTCCGCCGATCCACACTCTCCGCAAGGATATTCCGGAGGAGCTCGAGAACGTGGTGGCGGTGGCGCTCCAGAAGGACCCGGGCAAGCGTTACAAGAGCGGTCTGGACTTCGCCGCCGAGCTCACTCGCGTTCACCAACGGCTGCGCGAGGCGAACTCGCGGATCGACCGGCAGGAGCAGTTCGGTGTCCTGCGGCGCCTGAAATTCTTCCACGAGTTCTCGCATGCCGAGATCTGGGAGGTGCTGCGGGCGAGCAACTGGCAGGATTACGTCGAAGGCGAGGAGATCGTCAAGGAAGGGGAAATGGACGATCGCTTCTACATCATCGTCACTGGTACCTGCGCTGTGGAGCGGCACGGGCGCCGACTTGGATCTCTGGAGACGGGTGACTGCTTCGGTGAGGCGAGCTATGTGCCAGGCGCAAAGCGTACCGCTACGATCCGCTCCACCAGTCCGGTGACGCTGCTAAAAGTGAGCTCCACGCTGCTCGAGCAAGTGTCGGCTTCTTGCCAGCTACGCTTCAATCGCGTCTTCCTGCGCACCCTGATCGGGCGCCTGCAGACCGGCGAGACCAGCTCCGGGGTGGCGTGATACACGCGCGCGCCTGTTCAGCGCAGACACTCGTTCGGGCGGGTTCATAGTTCCGTCCCTGGAGCCGCAACCCGGCCGGCCATACGGGGCCTCGCCCGGGCGTCGACTTCGCTCTTGCGAAATGAGCCCGCGGACTCCAATCTTCGCACCTCGTGCAAATCTTACTCATCGAGGACGATACCGAAGCCGCGAAGTTTCTCGTCAAGGGGTTGCGGGAAAGTGGCTATTCGGTCGAGCATGCCGCGGATGGCCGCGAGGGTTTGTTTCGAGCCACGGAAGGGCAGTTTGACCTGGTCGTGACCGATCGGATGCTTCCGCATCTGGACGGACTTACTGTGATTCAGCTCATGCGTCGCAAGGGGATCACGACGCCCGTGCTGGTCTTGAGCGCTCTTGGCAGCGTGGATGACAGGGTCCGAGGCCTGAAGGCCGGTGGCGACGACTACCTGACGAAGCCGTTCGCGTTTGTGGAGCTCCTTGCCCGCATCGAGGCGCTTACGCGTCGGCGCTCGAGCGCCACCGATGCCACCAAGCTGAAGGTAGCGGACCTCGATTTCGATCTGTTGGCCCGTCGGGTCACGCGCGGCGGGCGTGAGATCGAGCTCACGGCGCGCGAGTTGAAGCTGCTCGAATTCCTCATGCGGCGTGCGGGCCAGGTGGTCACCCGTACCATGTTGCTGGAAGGCGTCTGGGACTTGCACTTCGACCCCCAGAGCAATCTCATAGACGTGCACATCAGCCGGCTTCGCCAAGCGATCGATCGCGGCTCGGATCGCCCGCTCATCCATACGGTCCGCGGCTCGGGTTACGTGTTGCGCGCGGAGGAGTAGGCCGCGTGTCCAACAGACCGCTCGAGGAGTATTTCTGAGCCATCCCGTGCTTGCTCACGACATGACGCAGCCTGAGGCCGCCGCGCCAGCTCGCTTCAGGCGGCGCGCCATGCTCAACACGACAGCGTTCCGGCTGTCGCTCGGCTACATGTTTCTAGTCACGATCGCGGTTGCAGTGACACTGGGAAGCGCCTATCTGCTCACGGATGGGCTCATTACGGACGAAGTCGACCTCATCATCGACACCGAGCTGAAGAGTCTCCAGGACAAGTACGCGCGCGCCGGAGTCGAAGGTGTTATGGACGAGATGAATCTGCGCATCGACAGTTGGGGCCGCATCGGCGCGGTCTATATGCTCGTCGACAGCAACTTCGAGAAAATCGCGGGCAACGTGACCCACTGGCCTTTCGACGGCATGCCCGCCGAAAGTCGTCCCGAGTTCGATATCGCGACCATCGAGCCCGGCAGGCGCGCTGTTCACCCGGTGAGGGCAGCGCTGCGGACCTTGCCTGATGGTGACCGGCTGTTGGTGGGCACGGATATCTCCCAAGGCCGCCGCTTTGCGGACAAATTTCGCATTGCCATGCTCTGGGGCATCGGATTCACCTCCCTGGCGGCCGCTCTGACAGGATTCTGGTTCAGCTATCGGCTATCCCGCCGTGTAGGAGATGTCACAGCGACCTGCAAGCGCATTCTGGCAGGCGATCTGGGGCGTCGGTTGCCAGTGGCGGGAGCGAATGACGAGTTCGATGCGCTCGCGATGTCTGTAAATCATGTGCTCGAGCGACTCGAGGACCAAGCGCGCACTCTGCGCGCAACATTCGACAGTGCTGCGCACGATCTTCGCGCGCCACTACACCGTCTCCGTACTCGCATGGATGCTTTGCTGTGGCGCTCACCGTCTCTGGAGCCCGCTGTGCACGAGTCGATCGAGTCTGCACTGCGAGAAGTCGACCATGTGCAACGCACGCTGGCTATTTTGTTGCAGATCGCTCTGGCGGAATCAGGGGCGCCACTGGCCTCGCCCGCCGCGGTGGACTTAGGCGAGCTTGCCTCGGAGCTGGCTGAGCTGTTCGAGCCGGCCGTGCGCGAAAAGGGGCTGACCCTCGTCGAGCACGAGGACAGTGGCGCGATCGTGCAGGGCAACCGTCAGCTTTTGGCGCAGCTGGTCACGAATTTGATAGAGAACGGCCTGAAGTACGTTCCGGCCGGAGGCCGTATTGATCTGGCTGTGAAGCGCTTGTCCGACAGCGTCAGCCTGGTTGTCAGTGACAACGGCCCGGGCGTCCCCGCCGACGATCGGTTGCGGGCTACCCAACCGTTCGTGAGACTCGGGCACAGTCCGCAGACCGAAGGTAGCGGCCTGGGCTTGAGTCTGGTCGCGGCCATTGCGCGCCTGCATCGTGCGCGGCTGACGTTGGAGAACAATGAACCGGGGCTTAGGGTGGTGGTGGAGTTTCCGGTCAAGTAGATGGCTGGTTGTGGTGGCGTCCTTGCGGCGGCGGTATTGCGCACGTTTGGATCTACTCGTCGTATCTCCCTGGGCGGCGTCGATCACGTGGGTATCCGTCCCTGGCCGTTGCTCCCGCCAGGCCATCCATGGCCTGGCGCAAGTCGCTTCGCGACTTGCCCATGGCGGGCGTTCGGGGCGGGACGGCGCCCCTCACCCCTTTGACCCAGTGCGGCAATTCTTCACGAAAGTGGCGCGCTGCGGTCCCGTCAATCCCTTCGCATCGGCTCGCTTGTTGCACGCCTTGAGGGACGTCTGCTTGACCGGTGTGGCGTTCGCTCCACTGGGTGTGGCTGTAGTCGTCGGATGTGGGGTGTCCGCGGCCAGAGCGGTCCCTCCGCCGAGAACGGCAACAACAGCGAGGGCGACGGGAATTCTCATGCGGGCCTCCACGGAAATGCTAGCGGTATTGGCACTGCGCGCTCGGCGCAGCCTGCACACGTTAGACGGGGAGCCCTTTCGGCGTCATGAAGGTGGCATTAAGAAATCGTCACCATCAGCTCAAGCGTCTTTATCGCGCTCGATGAGAGCGTAGGCCGAGTGGTTGTGAATCGATTCGAAATTCTCGGCCTCGACGGTATAGGCGGCGATTCGCTCGTCAGCGTTCAAACGCGCGGCCACATCTCTCACCATGTCCTCGACAAACTTTGGATTGTCATAGGCGTGCTCGGTGACGTACTTCTCGTCGGGCCGCTTCAGGATGCCGTACAGCTCGGAGGATGCCTCGCTTTCGGCAACGTCAATGATTTCCTCGATCCACAAGTGCGAGCGGACTTTCGCGTTGATCGTCACATGCGAGCGCTGGTTGTGAGCGCCGTACGCCGAAATCTTTTTCGAGCAGGGACACAGGCTGGTCACCGGCACCACGACACGTACCCACATCTCGGTGCGACCGTTACGGCGCTCGCCGATGAGGCTGGCGTGATAGTCCATGAGACTCTCGACTCCGGAGACCGGCGCTTTCTTCATGACGAAGAAAGGGAAGCTCATCTCGATGTGACCGCTGTCCGCTTCCAGCCGCTCGGTCATCTTCTCGAGCATGACGCGGAAAGACTCTACGGAAATCTCGCGCTCTCCGTGCAGGATCTCCACGAAGCGAGACATGTGCGTGCCCTTGAAGTTGTGCGGCAGGCTCACGTACATGTTGAATTGCGCGATCGTGTGCTGCTCGCCTGCCGACCGGTCCTTCACGCGCACGGGATGGCGGATGTCCTTGATCCCGACGCGGTTGATCGGCAGGCGCCGCGTGTCTGCGCGCCCCTGCACATCCTCCATGTCCGTCACGATAGGGCGCACGATCTTGGCGTTCGCGGAAGGGGACGTCATTGACTCAAGCCTATCGATTGCTTATCTAATCGGTAAGTAGGGACGTCCCGCCAGCGGTTCAAGCGACGCCCGCCGAGCGGATGCGTTCGCGTTCCCGTGTCTGCATTGCCCACCACCGCTCGATGCTCGAGGTGAGTCCCGCGGAATCCAGCCCCGCGGCCACCAGGCAGCTGTCGCGAGAGCCGTGCTCGATGAAGCGATCCGGAATACCGAGTTGCAGAAGCGGTATGACCAGGCTTTCGGAGGCAAGCAACTCGCCTACCGCGGAGCCCGCGCCTCCCAGGGTGGCGTTCTCCTCGATGGTCACGATCGCTCGATGACGCTCGGCGACGGACATAATCATGTCCTCGTCGAGCGGCTTGATGAAGCGCATGTTGACCAGCGTGGCATCGAGTCGCTCGGCGATCTTCTGTGCCGAATCGAGCAGGGTTCCGAAGACCAGAATGGCCAGTCCGCTGCGGCCTTCGCGGCGCATTTGCGCGCGGCCAACAGGTATCGCGCTCATTTCCTCCACGAGAGGGACGCCCGGACCGGTGCCCCGCGGGTAGCGTACCGCCGAGGGGCCAGGCAACGTGGTGGCCGTATACAGCATCTGCCGACACTCGTTCTCGTCGGCGGGGGCCATCAGGGTCATGTTGGGAATACAGCGCAGGAAAGAGATGTCGTAGCTCCCCTGGTGTGTGGCGCCGTCGCTACCGACGAGGCCAGCGCGATCGAGCGCGAACACGACCGGCAGGTTCTGGAGCGCGACGTCGTGGATGAGCTGATCGTAGGCGCGTTGCAGGAACGTCGAGTAGATCGCGACGATGGGCTTCAGTCCTTCCACCGCGAGTCCCGCCGCGAACGTCACCGCGTGTTGCTCGGCGATGGCGACATCGAAGTAGCGATCGGGAAAGCGCTTCGAAAACTCGACGAGTCCCGAGCCTTCACGCATCGCTGGCGTGATACCAATGACGTGAGGGTCACGCGCGGCCATGTCGCACAGCCATTGGCCGAAAATCTGTGAGTACGTGGGCCCTGTTGCCTTTTCCTTGAAGATGGTGCCGCTGGCGGGATCGAACGGCCCCGGGCCGTGCCACTTGATCGGGTCGGCTTCGGCCGGCGCGTAGCCCTTGCCCTTGCGAGTGACCACGTGCAGGAATTGCGGCCCGTGCAACTGGCGCACGTTGCGTAGGGTGGTGACCAGCGAGCGCACATCGTGACCGTCTATCGGACCGATGTAGTTGAATCCGAGCTCCTCGAACAGCGTGCCGGGCAGGACCATGCCCTTGAGGTGCTCCTCAGAGCGGCGGGCCAGCTCCCACACGGTAGGCATCTGGCGCAGGACCTTCTTCCCGCCTTCGCGCAGGTGCGCGTACATGCGGCCCGAGAGAGCCCGGGCGAGCTGACTCGACAATGCCCCCACGTTCTCCGAGATGGACATGTCGTTGTCGTTCAGGATGACCAGGAGGTTCGTCGGCAAGGAGCCGGCGTGGTTGAGTGCCTCGAAGGCCATTCCGGCGGTCATCGCACCATCGCCGATCACCGCGACCACCCGTCGGTCGTCACCCAGTCGCTCCGCCCCCACCGCCATGCCCAGCGCGGCACTGATCGAGGTGCTGGAATGGCCGACACCAAAGGTGTCGTACTCACTCTCGGAGCGCGCGGGAAACGGGGCGAGTCCGCCCGGCTGCTTGATGGTGTGCAGCTGGTCGCGGCGGCCCGTCAGGACCTTGTGAGGATATGCCTGATGGCCGACGTCCCAGACGATCCGGTCACGTGGCGTGTCGAACACATAGTGGAGGGCTATTGTCAGTTCGACGGTTCCCAATCCAGCCGCAAAGTGCCCCCCGCGGGTGCTTACGCTCTGGATGAGGAATTCCCTGAGCTCCTGGGCCAGGGCCGGCAGCTTCGCCGCGGACAATTTACGCAGGTCAGCCGGGGTCTCGATGGTGTTTAGCAACGGATTTTTGCCATTTTGGCCAGACATCTGGCGGAGTGTACACCGGCGCGCGGCGCGGCTCGAACAACGAAACGTTGGGCGGCAGCCACACGTTGACAGCTTAAGTTACACGGCTTACGACAAAGTGTGCCAATTCCGCAAGCACCGTGCCCTGGGGACCGAGAGGCCGCAGGGCGGCGATAGCGTCGTCGCGCAATTGCCGCGCTCTCTCACGTGCGGCACCCACGCCCGCGGTACTCGCATACGTAGGCTTATTGTGGGCGGCATCGGCACCTGTTGATTTACCCAGCAGAGAGGCGTCGCCCTCCACGTCGAGAACGTCGTCCTGGATCTGGAACGCCAGTCCAATCTCTGCGCCGAAACGTCGCAGCCCTTCCAGAGGCGGCCCGGTCGTAACTCCCGCCGCCAGCGCCCCCAGCAGCACGCTGCCTTCGATGAGCGCACCGGTTTTGCGGCGATGCATGTTTTCGATCGCCGGCACCGTGAGGTTCTGGCCGACGGCAGCCAGATCGACAGCCTGGCCTCCGGCCATACCGCTGGTACCGGCTGCTTGCGCCAGAACGCGGATCATGGCCAATCGCGTTGAGGGCTCTTGATGGCCAGTCGTATCGTCCGCCAGAACCGCGAACGCGAGCGCTTGCAGCGCGTCCCCCACCAGGATCGCGGTCGCTTCGTCGTACGCTCGGTGACAGGTGGGCCGACCCCGTCGTAGGTCATCGTCGTCCATCGCCGGAAGGTCATCGTGAACGAGGCTATAGACGTGAATCAGCTCGACTGCCGCCGCAGCTGCATCGAGCTCCTCGAGCTGCGCACCGAGTGATTCGCCCGTGAGATAAACGAGCGTCGGGCGGAGCCTTTTTCCCCCGCCGAGCGCGCTGTATCGCATCGCTTCGCGCAAACGAGCTGTTCCGCAGTCTGGCAGGGCGAGGTATTTGTCCAGGACCGTCTCGATACGGGATCGGTAGGAGGCGAGTCGCCCTGCAAACTCCGGGGATGGTTTCATCGCGTGAGATCGGAACGCAACTGGCTCATCCATTCACCGACGGAGAGCTCGTGGCTTCCTCCTCGGGCCTGAATGGCTCGATCTCGGCGCCGCTGCCCCGCTTCAACAGGATCTCGACTTTCTGCTGGGCGGCTTTCAGGGAACTCTGGCAATGTCGGGTCAGCTCGACGCCGCGCTCGAATGTCTTCAAGGCGTCTTCCAACGGCAGGTCGCCTCGCTCCAAGCGCTCCACCAGACCCTCGAGCTCAGCCAAAGCTCGCTCGAAATCGAGGGACTTATTATTATCTGACACCAAGCGCAAGGCTCCTGCTGATAACACGCGGTGGCGGAAAAGCGCGACGTTACACACCCGCGCCGAGAAGGGTCAAATAGCCCGAGCACTGCGGGTGAAAATTTCTCTCCTCCGCGCGAGGTCGTGGTTGACGTGCTATAAGCTCAGGCTTACATTTACCTTTACGTTAGACCAAGTCTAAGACAGGAGAGAGCGTCGTGGATCTCAAAGGCAGCAAGACCGAGAAGAATCTCAAGGATGCGTTCGCGGGCGAGTCGCAAGCGAACCGCCGGTATCTGTACTTCGCAGCGAAGGCGGACGTCGAGGGTTTCAATGACGTTTCGACCGTCTTCCGCTCTACCGCCGAAGGTGAGACGGGACACGCGCATGGCCACCTCGAGTATCTCGAGGTGGTTGGCGACCCGGCTACCGGCCTACCGATCGGTGAGACGAAGTTGAATCTGAAGGCCGCCATCGCCGGCGAGACCCACGAGTACACCGACATGTACCCGGGCATGGCGAAGACGGCGCGCGACGAAGGCTTCAGCGAGATTGCGGACTGGTTCGAGACGCTGGCCAAGGCCGAGCGCTCGCACGCCAACCGCTTCCAGAAGGCCCTCGACGGAATCGGCTGATATTCCTGTTCCTGCTCTTGATTCACCCGGCCGGCGGCGATAGCAGGCAGCCGGCCGGGGCCCCGCATTGACATTTCTTCCAGCGGCTTCACAACACGCATGAGCTCAACGCCCGCAGGGTCCGCTTCCGGTGGAAGCGGGCGAGAAGGTAGCCTGGACGCGCCCACTCGACATCCACTCGACTGGCGTAATCCGGCGTTCTATGACGAAGCTGCTCTGACGAAAGAGCTCGAGCGCGTGTTCGACATCTGTCACGGATGCCGCCGCTGCTTCAGCTTGTGCAACTCGTTTCCAACACTGTTCGACGCGGTCGACGAGTCCTCCACCGGCGAGGTGGATGGCGTCGACAAGAAGGTATATTGGGAGGTCGTTGATCACTGTTATCTGTGCGACATGTGCTTCATGACGAAGTGCCCGTACGTGCCGCCGCATCCGTGGAACGTCGATTTCCCGCATCTGATGCTGCGCGCGAAGGCCGTACGTAATCGCAAAGAAGGTGAGGGCTTTCGCAACAGGACACTCGCGGCGACCGACACTGTCGGGTCCATCGCCGGTATCCCGGTGGTCGCGGAGATCGTGAACGCGGTCAACAGCAGCTCATGGGGACGCGCGTTGTTGGAGAAAACGCTGCAGGTGGATCGCACGGCGCCTATCCCGACCTACCACTCGCGTTCGGCGCGTAAGAGACTCGGCAAGCTCGGCACGACCGCAAAGGAATCTGCCGCCTCGCGCCCGGCGCAGCCGACGGATCTCACGACCGGTAAGGTCGCTCTGTTCACGACGTGCTACGGCAACCGTAACGAGCCCGAGCTGGATGAAGATCTGGTTGCGGTATTCGAGCACAACGACATCCCGGTTGCCCTGGTGGCGCAGGAGAAATGCTGCGGTATGCCGCGACTGGAGCTGGGCGACCTGCAGCAAGTGGCCCGGCTGAAGGACTTCAACGTGCCGCATCTGAAGCAGGCAATCGATGCCGGCTACGACATCGTGGCTCCGATTCCTTCGTGCGTGCTGATGTTCAAGCAGGAGCTGCCTCTCATGTTTCCGGATGACAGTGAGGTGCAGCGGATCGCGAAACGCATTTTCGACCCGTTCGAGTACCTGATGCTGCGGCACAAGGCCGGGTTGTTGAAAACAGATTTCAAGGCTTCCCTTGGCAAGGTGAGCTATCACGTGCCTTGTCATCTCAGGGTGCAGAATCTTGGCCTGAAGACGCGTGACGTCCTGAAGCTGGTTCCGGACACGACCGTGGATGTCATCGAGCGCTGCTCGGGGCACAATGGGACGTACGCCGTGAAAAAAGAGTTTCGGGCCGCGTCCATGAAGATAGGACGGCCTGTCATGACCCGGGTGGAGAGTGCGAAGCCGGCGCACTACACCAGTGATTGCCCCATGGCCGGGCACCAGATTGAGAGTGGCTTGAAGGACATGGCCGGGAGGGAGCCGGAGCATCCCTTGAGATTGCTACGGATTGCCTACGGCTTATAAGCCGCAGGAAACCCTGGCCCCGGCATCAGCGTGCAGACGGATTGCATTGAGTCATGAATAAATTGTCAGTCGCCGATCTTTTGAGCCTCGAGCGTTACGCCCGTGAACGCGCGGATTTTCGTGCGAAAGTGCTCGAGCACAAGCGGGCGCGCAAGCTCGCGGTGGGTCCGAACGCGACTTGGCTGTTCGAGGATCGCCTGACTGTGCAATACCAGATACAGGAGATGCTTCGCGCCGAGCGAATCTTCGAGCCCGAGGGCATCGAGGACGAGTTGGCCGCCTATAATCCCCTCATTCCCGACGGCAGCAACTGGAAGGTGACGCTCCTGATCGAATTCCCGGACGAGCAGGAGCGGCGGACCCAATTGGCAGCGCTGCGGGGGATCGAGGATCGCGCCTGGGTGCAAGTGAGCGGACATGAGCGGGTATTCTCGATCGCCGACGAGGACCTGGAGCGCGAGAATGACGAGAAGACCTCGTCGGTCCATTTCCTGCGTTTCGAGCTCACGGCACCGATGATCACGAGCCTGCGCGCGGGCGCCTCACTGGCCGCGGGCATCGATCATGACCACTACCATTACACGGTCTCCGACGTCGGCGCCGCGACACGCCAGGCGTTGATCGCCGATCTGTCCTGAAAATTCAGCGGTTTACCGTTCGGCCGAGGGCTGTCGCCCGCCGCAATTCGCATCCGCGCCGACATTCTGTAAGATCTCGCGCCGCTCCCAGCAGCGCCCGGGGGCCTACTTTTTTCAACATCAGATTGCCCACACCCAAAAACGGATGAGTCAGTCCTATACCGCTTCCGACATCGAGGTCCTTAGCGGCCTCGAGCCCGTGCGACGCCGGCCGGGGATGTACACCCACACGTCGCGACCCAATCACCTCGCACACGAAGTCATCGATAACAGTGTCGATGAAGCGACCGCGGGATACGCCAAACAGATCGATGTCACGCTCTTCAAGGATGGCTCACTGCAGGTGGTTGACGATGGCCGCGGCATGCCCGTCGACATCCACCCCAAAGAGAAAGTCAGTGGCGTGGAGCTGATCCTCACGCGCCTGCATGCCGGCGGAAAGTTCTCGGACAAGACCTACAAACACTCCGGCGGTCTGCACGGGGTTGGCGTGTCCGTGGTGAACGCGCTTTCCAAACGGCTCGAGTGCAACATCCGCCGCGGAGGGAAGGAGTACCACATCAGCTTCAAGGACGGCAAAGTCGATTCGAAGCTGAAAGTGGTTGGCAGTGTCGGGGCTCGGACTACCGGCACCACGGTGCGTTTCTGGCCGGATCCGAAGTTTTTCGATTCGGACAAGTTCTCCGTCGCGCCGCTCAAGCACACCCTGAAAGCCAAAGCGGTGTTGTGTCCGGGCCTGCGCATCAGCTTCACGAACGAGGCGACAGGCGAGAAGGACGAGTGGTTTTATACTGGCGATCTCGGCGCCTATCTCATGGAGGAAGTCACCGACAAGGATAAGTTGCCTCCGGAGCCCATCGTCGGGGCGAACGAAGGCGATACCAACCTCGTCAGCTATGCGCTGTTATGGGCGCCGAATGCCGAAGTGGCGGTCGGGGAGAGCTATGTCAACCTCATCCCTACCATTGAAGGCGGCACTCATGTGAATGGCTTGCGCTCGGGGCTGGCGCAGGCCGTGCGCGAGTTCTGTGAGTTTCGCAACCTGGTCCCGCGCGGTGTGAAACTCACGCCGGAAGACGTGTGGGACAAAGTGAATTTCATTCTTTCGGTGAAGATGCACGAGCCGCAGTTCGCCGGGCAGATGAAGGAGCGCCTGGCCTCGCGCGATGCCGCTGGCTTCGTCGAAGGTTTCGTCAAGGATTCCATGGTGCTTTGGCTCAGCCGCCATCCGGATGCCGGCGAGCGGATCGCGCAGATGGCCATCGCCAATGCGCAGGAGCGGGCTAAAGCAGCTTCCAAGGTGGTCCGCAAGCGCATTTCCGGGGGGCCGGTGTTGCCGGGCAAGCTGGCCGACTGCGCCAGCCAGGAGCCGAGGCGCTCGGAGCTGTTCCTCGTGGAGGGCGACTCGGCGGGTGGCTCCGCCAAGCAGGCACGGGACAAGGACTTCCAGGCCATCATGCCCTTGCGCGGCAAGATCCTGAATACGTGGGAAGTGGAATCCGGCTCCATCGGCTCGTCGCAGGAAGTCCACGACATCAGTGTCGCGCTCGGAGTCGAGCCCGGCTCCACGGACCTGACCCGCCTGCGTTATTACAAAGTCTGCATCCTGGCGGATGCCGATTCGGACGGACAGCACATCGCGACGTTGCTATGTGCCTTGTTCCTGCGGCATTTCCGGCCACTGGTGGCCAACGGCCACGTGTACGTCGCGATGCCCCCGTTGTATCGCATCGATGCGGGCAAGCAAGTGCATTACGCCCTCGATGATGTCGAGCGCGATCAGTTGCTGAAAAAGATCGAGAAGGACAGTCCACGTACCAAGCCCACGGTCACGCGCTTCAAGGGTCTGGGCGAGATGAACCCGACCCAGCTACGCGAGACCACCATTGATCCACGCACGCGCCGGCTCGTGCAGCTGACCATCGATGCCGAGGACAACACGGACCAGATGATGGACATGCTGCTGGCGAAGAAACGGGCGAGCGACCGCCGCGAGTGGCTCGAACAAAAGGGCAATCTCGCCGAGGTACAAGTTTGAGGCGTCATGGATAATCAAGAGCTGAACTTCGAGGGCGTCGAGAAACAACCTCTGCGCACCTTCACCGAGAAGGCGTATCTCGATTACTCGATGTACGTCATTCTCGACCGCGCGCTGCCTGCACTCGGTGACGGCCTCAAGCCGGTACAGAGACGCATCATCTATGCGATGAGCGAGCTCAGTCTGTCATCGAACAACAAGCACAAGAAGTCCGCGCGCACGGTTGGCGATGTCATCGGCAAGTTCCATCCGCACGGTGATTCCGCATGCTATGAAGCCATGGTGCTCATGGCGCAGCCGTTCTCGTATCGGTATCCGATCGTGGACGGGCAGGGCAACTGGGGCTCTCAGGACGAGCCGAAGTCGTTTGCCGCGATGCGTTACACCGAGGCCAGGCTCACGCGGTACGCGGATGTGCTGTTGGAGGAGCTGGCGCACGGCACGGTTGATTGGCAGCCCAACTTCGACGGCACCACGGAGGAGCCGATAGTTCTGCCGGCCCGGTTGCCGAACTTGCTTTTGAATGGCACGACAGGCATCGCGGTCGGTATGGCCACCGACATTCCTCCGCACAACCTGCGCGAAGTGGCGAATGCCTGCATTGCCTTGCTCGAGGAACCGGACACCACGACCGCTGGCCTGATGAAGCACGTCAAGGGTCCCGACCTGCCGACCGGCGCGGAGATCATCTCGCCTCGCGCCGATATCAAGGAGTTTTACGAGAAGGGCGTCGGCACCTTCAAGGCGCGCGCCACCTACGAGATAGATGAGGAAGGCAACGTCGTGGTTACGGCGTTTCCGTACCAGGTGTCTCCAACCCGTGTTCGAGAGCAGATCGCGGAGCAGATGGCCGCGAAGAAGCTTCCGATGTTGGATGACGTACGCGACGAGTCGGATCACGAGAATCCGGTCCGCTTCGTGATCGTGCCGCGCTCGAATCGGGTCGACATGGTGGAGGTGATGAATCACCTGTTCGCGACCACGGATCTGGAGCGCAACTACCGCGTCAATCTGAACGTGATCGGCCTCGATGGCCGGCCCCGTGTGTTGGGATTGAGGGGCCTGCTGAGCGAATGGCTGGAATTCCGCACGACGACGGTGACGCGGCGTTTGCAGCATCGCCTCGACAAGGTCTCGCGGCGACTGCATATCCTCGAAGGACTGTTGATCGCGTACCTGAATCTCGACGAGGTGATCCGGATCATCCGTCGCGAGGACGAGCCGAAGCCGGTGCTCATGAAGCGCTTCAAGCTTTCGGACGAGCAGGCCGAGGAAATTCTCAACACCCGCCTGCGCAACCTGGCGAAGCTCGAAGAGATGAAGATTCGCGACGAGCAGAAAGCGCTGGCGGCCGAGCGGGAGGAGATCGAGGGGATCCTCAAGAGCAAGGCGAAACTGAAAAAGCTCGTGGCGACCGAAATCCGCGAGGATGCGGAGAAGTATGGCGATGCGCGGCGCACCAAGATCGTCGAGCGCGAGGCAGCTCAGGCGATCGATGAGACTACGCTGATTCCGAACGAGCCGGTCACGGTGGTGTTGTCGAAAGGCGGTTTCGTGCGCTCGGCGAAGGGCCATGAGATCGATCCGCTGACGCTTTCCTACAAGACCGGGGACGAGTTCCAGGCGATGGCGCGTGGGCGCAGCCTGCAGCAAGCGGTGTTTTTGGACAGCACTGGCCGTACTTATGCGCTGCCGGCGCATTCGTTGCCGAGCGCCCGCGGGCAGGGCGAACCGCTGTCCAGCCGCCTCAACCCGCCGGACGGTGCGAAGTTCGCCGGCGTAATCATGGGCGAGGCGGAGGATTTGTGGTTGTTGGCGAGTGATGCCGGTTACGGCTTCACTGTGCGGCTCAAGGAGCTCATCACGGATCGACGTGCTGGCAAGACCGTCCTCAACGTGCCGGAGAATTCGCTTGTACTGCCGCCCGCGTTGGTACCGTCTCCGGAGTCGCTCGTCGTCGCGGTTAGTACCGAAGGCAAGCTGCTCGCCTTCCCCGTAAGTGAGGTTCCCGAAATGCCGCGCGGCAAAGGCAACAAGCTTTACGACATCCCGAGCAAGAAGGCTTCGGCTCGTGAGGAGTTGCTGACCGCTGTCGCGGTTGTTCCACCTAAAGGCAATCTCCTGATTTTTGCGGGCGACGGGAAACCCAAGACGCTGGAGTGGAATGATCTGAAGGCCTACCGCGGCGAACGCGCGCAACGCGGCTCCGTGCTGCCGCGTGGGTGGCCGCGTAAGGTCACGCGGCTGGCGGTCGAGGTTCCGACACAGGGTGAATGAGGCTCGCCGGGCGTCTTGAGGGATTGCCCGGCGGCGCACCCCACGAGAGTCCTGGCTTCGATACGGCACGTATTGGCTTTATATCCCACAAGATGGATTCTGTGGGATATGGCGGCTGATTACTCATGCGGGTGTGAATCATTCGGAGCTTTGCGCAGCTTTTCCACATCTTCCGTCTTCAAGAGCACGGTCTCAGGTTCTTCGACAGGCTCTGAGAGATACTTCGCACGCAATAATTGTTCGATCTTCGAACGGTTCTTTCGAAATGCCTCGAGGCGTCCTTCTTTATCGAGGTTGTTGGCACCGAAGTAGTCCTCGAGTGCCTCCCGACTTACACCGCATTCAACGGTATTGCCGGAGGATTGTCCGGTGAAGACGACTACGTCGCGCTTGGAGTCGTATCGGGCAGGAGGACTGTTGAATGTCAAGTCGATTCCAGGAAGAATTTGTCGGGGGCGGCCCAGAATCCTGAGGGTCAGATCGCGTGGCCCGGGTTTGAGTTGACTCATTCCACCGAGCAGAAACTTGCGCCACTTTGGTCCACGCTCGTAGGCTTCCTCCCAGGCGAGCCGCAGTTCGGTTGGGCGTTTTCGCGCCAAAGCTTCAAGCAGTGTGCCCGCTTGCTGCAGGTCTTTGTCCTTTTTGGCTAGCCCTGCTGGCCGATGCAAAGCGACGATCAGCTTGTGGACAGCATAGCGCTCCGGAGCTGGAACGTGGACATAGATGCCCGCCCCATGTAGCACCACGGCGGGTGCGGGCTCGTAAATCAAAAAGTCGAGGAACCGCAGGCTCTGAGCGTCGGTCCTGAGCGCAGGGAGTCTTTGGGGCTCGTCCGTGTCAGGCCCTTCATTCGGAGTCAGGAAGTCGACGCGCAGGCCGCCTTTCGCCTGATAACTGGCTGAGCGGCGGCAATCGCTCGTATGAGGGATCTCGCGAAACGTTTTGTCTACGCTGCGGAGGACTTCGAGCATTGGGGGCGTCTGATCCCCTATCGTGACGGAAACACTGGTGAACTGAGCGATGTCGACATCGTTCGTTTGCTGAAGGGAGCCGGGGAGCCGCAGTCCAAGGCTCGCGGAGTAGGTCTGATATGCAACGGTGCCTATGAGAACGCTGCGGAGCCGAAAGACGCCAGCCTTCGCGAGCGCCGCAATGATCTCGCCGATCTCAGGAATGGGCGAGGGGAGGCCGAAGGATCGGATCAGCGTGGATACGAGGCTGCGCCGCTCGCGTTCGTCATCCCGCAAGCGCTTATGCTCGGCGATGCGCTCGAGCAGTTCGGGAGTTTCAGGCCCAGCATACCGCTGAACCCGGCCTTCGGCGGTTCCCAATTGGAAGTACCAGTACCGTTTCCCGTTGATGGTCTTGGATGTAAAGGTGCCGTCTTCGGGAAACGCATCGCCAAAGGCCGTTGCTGCGGACCGTTCCAGTAATTCTGCGTAGGTCGTCTGAATCACAAGTGAAGGGGCAGCCATATACGCCTCTTTTATACGCAATCTGCAAGATGAGTATAAGTACCTTATACGCAAATTTAAAATTGCGTATAAATCCTGCGATGAATGCCTACTCTTTGACCCGCCCGCGAGCCTTTCCTAAGAGAGAGGCGGATGCGCGGCAATTCATTGAAGATGATCACCCAGATCTCGGCTGAGCATCGGCTATGACGTTCACTGCAAAGCGCTACGACTTTCGCGACCAGGCGGGTGATTACGCCCGGCTTGCGGAAGAGCTTGCAGCTCTTCTGAGCGGCGAGAGCGACTTTGTGGCGAATGCCGCGAATACCGCCGCACTGGTTTTCGATGCCCTGCCCGATCTGAACTGGGCGGGGTTTTATTTCCTCAGGAAGGAGCCGAAGGTCTCGTCCATCGGTCTGGAGTCAAAAGCGCCGCACCCTGGAGCAGCCGGCGGGACTCTCGACCATCAGGCAGGCGGTGAGCTGGTCGTTGGGCCTTTCCAGGGGAAGCCTGCGTGTGTACGCATACCCCTGGGTAAAGGTGTTTGCGGAACGGCCGCGGTGGAGCGAAAGACGATCGTCGTGCCGGATGTGAATGCCTTTCCAGGACATATCGCCTGCGATGCGGCTTCGCGATCGGAGATCGTGGTGCCCCTGATCACGGGTGGAGGGAAGTTGATAGGCGTGTTGGACATCGACAGCCCGCGCCTGGCGCGATTCAACGAAGGCGACGCCCGCGGATTGGAGCGGATCGCGGCCGTGTTTCTCGACAGCATTCACGGCGGAGATATCGGATAGAACATGGCCCAGAGTGCTCTCAATGCTGCCGGCGGGCGTGCTCCGGCGGCGGAAGTTTCCGACACCCCGCCGAACGCTGCAGCTACACCTGGCGCCGCGCCTGCGTGGTCAACCAATCCTGCCGCCGCAGCCGATGCTGCCAGCTTGCCACGGATCAAGCGCGCCAAGCTCTCGACCGAGGGACTGTTGGCGGCCATGGGGTCCTTCGTCATCTGGGGTGTGTTTCCGCTTTATCTGAAGCCGCTGCATGACGTCCCATCACTGCAGATCATCGCTCACCGCATCGTCTGGGCCTGTGTGCTGGTGCTGCTCTGGTTGCTGGTGCGGGGTGAGCTGGGCGAGCTGCGCAAGCCGCTCACCAATCCGGCGGTGCTAGGCAGGCTGGTGGCATCGGCGCTGCTGATCAGCGTGAACTGGTTGGGTTATGTCTGGGGTGTGGGGCATGGTCATGTGCTCGAGACGAGCCTCGGCTACTTCATCAACCCGCTTGCCAACGTGCTGTTGGGAGTCATTGTCCTGCGCGAGCGGCTGAATGCCGTGCAGTGGGCCGCCGTCGCGATCGCGGCCGCCGCTGTGGTGTACCTTGGTGTCGCGACCGGATCGCCGCCCTGGATCGCGCTGACATTGGCCGCGAGTTTCTCTGTTTACGGGCTCGTCCGTAAGGTAGCGCGGGTGGAGGCGTTGCAGGGATTGGCCGTGGAGACCTTGGCTTTGATGCCGCTAGCCTTGGGCTACCTGGTGTGGTGTGAGGCGACGGGGACCGGTGTGTTCGGTCACTCGGGTACGCTGATCGACGGGCTGCTCGTTGGCTGCGGACCCATGACGGCCGTGCCGCTGTTTCTGTTTGCTTTCGGTGCCCGACTGATTCCTTACTCGACAGTGGGTTTGCTGTTGTATGTCGCCCCAAGCCTGCAGCTTCTGTCCGGGATATTTCTCTATCATGAGCCCTTCGCGGGCGCGCGCGCGTTCGGATTCGCGCTCATCTGGCTGGCGCTGCTGATCTATGCGGGCGATGGGCTTTGGCGGGCGCGCAAGGCATAAGGTGGCCTTTCGCGCGCGAGGATAACAGCACCGGGTCGTCGCAGGGGGCGACAGCATCACCCCCTGAGAAGGCGGTGCTTGACTACTGCTTGGCGCGCGAGACGTATTCGCCCGTGCGCGTATCGATGCGAAGGACCTCGCCCTCGTTGATGAACAGTGGCACGCGTACGACGGCCCCTGTTTCGAGCTTGGCCGGCTTCTGGCCCCCCGTGGCGGTATCGCCGCGCAGGCCGGGATCGGTCTCGACGACTTTCAGCTCGATGTGAGCCGGTGGGGTCACGAGCAGGGGCTCGCCATTCCAGAGGGTCACGATGCAGATGATGCCGTCCTTGAGCCACTGGGCGTTTTCGCCTACCGCCGGCTTGCCGGCGGTGTACTGCTCAAAGTTCTCAGGCACCATGAAATGCCAGAAGTCCCCTTCCTGGTAGAGGTATTGCATTTCCATATCAACGACATCCGCCGCCTCGAGCGACTCGCCGGAGCGGAAGGTCCGCTCTATCGTGCGGCCTGTCTTGAGGTTCCGGACCTTGATGCGATTGAACGCCTGACCCTTTCCGGGCTTCACGAACTCGTTGTCGATCACGGCGTAGGGCTCGCTTTCGAGCAGGAGCTTCATACCCGAGCGGATTTCGCTGGTGGTGTAACTGGCCATTTCTTTCTCGCGGCTGGGGCTGCAGAATGCGCGGCCCACAAAAAGGGCCGCGTATGATAACGGCATCGTCCCACACCCGCCAGCATGAGCAAAACGGCCAACCGGCCCGCTGGCAAACCGAAATGGCCGAGGCAATCTCCAGTCCCGAAGCGCTGGTAGCCGCTCTCGGCCTCGATCGAGACCTCGCTCTCCGGGCTCGCGGGGCAGCCGCTGGCTTCAGGCTGCGAGTTCCCCGCGGGTACGTTGCTCGTATGCAACCGGGTGATCCGGCCGATCCCCTTCTGCGGCAGATCCTGCCACTCGAGCAAGAGCTCGAGGATGTTGCCGATTATGTAGCGGATCCTCTGGGTGAACGTGCGGCGCTGCGTGCCCCTGGACTACTGCAGAAGTACCGAGGGCGGGCGTTGATCATCGCGACCTCGGCCTGCGCGGTTCATTGCCGGTACTGTTTTCGCCGTGAATTCCCATACGCCGAGCAGGGAATCGAGGGTCCTCGCTGGAGCGCTGCGTTAGCGGAAATCCAGCGGGATACTTCGCTGGAGGAAGTGATTCTCAGCGGTGGAGATCCGCTGTCATTGAGTGATGCGCGCCTGGCGAGCCTGACGGATTCCCTGGCGGCCATTCCCCATATCCGACGGTTGCGAGTGCATACGCGGCAACCGATCGTGTTGCCTTCGCGAGTCGATTCGGGCCTGGTCGGTTGGCTGCGCTCGCTACGCCTCCCCATGGTCTTCGTACTCCATGCGAATCATCCGAACGAGATCGATTCGAGCGTGCGGGCCGCATGTGAGACACTCAACGCAAATGGGGTGAGGCTGCTCAACCAGTCGGTGCTCCTGCGGGGGGTGAACGACAATGTCGATGTGCTCGCGGAGTTGTCCCGCCGCCTGTTCGATATCGGCGTATTGCCTTACTACCTGCATGTGCTCGACCGCGTTCGCGGCACGGCGCATTTTTCCGTCTCAGATGACCGAGCCCGCGCTATTGCTGGTGAGCTCGCCGCCCGACTCTCGGGTTATCTGGTCCCCCGACTGGTCCGCGAGATCTACGGATCACCGGCCAAAGTTACACTTCCACCACAGTTTCCGGACGCCAACTGAGAGGCGGCTCAAATAGGAGACCCAGGGGCGGGTGGTAGACTAAGCGCTTCCGGTGGCGTCAACGTTGGAGTGCGTCTTGGCCGAGCAGAACGCGGTTCCTCTCGTGGTGATGAGCTCCGCGCGAGATCCCGTCGAGGCGATCAACAGCATTCTGCGGCGAGCGGGTCATCCGGTCCATTGCACCTGGATCGCCGTTTTGCGCGATCTCGGCGAGTCGATCACGAAGATAAATCCCGAGCTGTTGGTCCATGTCGGACCCAGCGAGGAGCTGCAGTCGGTCGTCAACATTCGAGACCACACGGCACCCACTTTACCCATCGTGGTACTGGCCGAGACGGCGGACGAGCCTCGCATCGCCAATGCGATGGTCGCCGGAGCGCGCGACCTGGTAACTCTCGCGAACCCGACACGATTGCAGGCTGTGATGTTGCGCGAGCTGCGCGCGTACCGGCTCGAGCGGGCGCTCAACACCACCGTCAAAACCGCAAGTGATGCGCGTAGTCAACTCGAGACCGTGTTGGCGCGCTCCAACGATGCCATCGTGCAGATCCAGGAGGGCATCGTCGTCGACGCCAACCCGGCCTGGGTCGAGCTCTTTGGCGTGGATGACGGTTTGCTGGGCCAGCCAGTGATGGACCTGTTTGACGAGTCCACGCAACCGGCTTTGCGCGGCGCGTTGGCGGCCTGCCTGCAGGGGCGCTGGAACGAGCATGCGCTGAAGGTGAATGCCATACTGGGAGACGGCACGCCTCTTCCCGTCGAGGTCGTGCTTGCACTGGGCGAGCATGAGGGAGAGCCGTGCATCCGTCTGGTGTTGCCCAGACAACCCAAGGATGCCAATAAACTGGCTGAAAAGCTTTCGGATGCGGTTCGTTCCGATGCCACCACAGGTTTTCTGCATCGCCGGGATCTCATCGAGGCGTTGCGGGCGCGTCTGGAAAGCGCCGCGCCGGGGGGCATGCGCTGCATTGCCCTGGTGAAGTTGGACAAGTTCGCGACCGTCGAGCGCGATGTGGGCGTGACAGGAAGCGAGGATGTGCTGGCGGACTTCGCCAAGTTGCTGAGGGAATCTCTGCACCCGAAGGAGATTGTCGGGCGGTTCGGAGGCGTGCGCTTTGTTGCGCTGCTCGAGCGCGGCAACGAGCACGACATCGAGGCGTGGGGCCAGCAGTTGATCGCGCGAGTGCAAAAGCACGTCATCCGCATCAAGGATAAGACGATATCCCTCACTTGTAGCGTGGGTTTGTCGGTCGTTCCGCCCGGCAAGGTGCAACTCGATGCGGTCATCGCCGACGCGATGGAGGCGTGCCGCAAGGGCGCTGGGCGCGGCGGCAATCAGACGGTGACCTCCGATCGTGCGGACAACGACAATCGGGTGCAATCGTACGACAGGGTCTGGGTGAAGCACATCAAGGCGGCTCTCATGGAGAACCGCTTCAGACTGGTCCAACAGCCCGTCGCCAGCCTCCAGGGCGACGACCCCGTGATGTTCGATGTGTTGGTGCGCATGATCGATCCTCAAGGAAAGGAGGTGTTGCCGTCGGAGTTCATGGCGGCAGCTGAGCGTAACGACCTGTTGAAGAATATCGACCGGTGGGTGGTGGGCGCTTCACTGTCGTTCGCCGCGCAGCGCCGGCCGGGGTGTTTGTTTGTGCGGTTGTCGAAGGAGACGGTCAAGGATGGGTCGTTTCTGGACTGGCTCGAGAATCACGTGCGCTCGAGCCGGGCGGAGCCGCAGCGGCTGTGTTTCCAGGTGACGGAGGAGTTGGCGGCGAGCTATCTGACGCAGGTGAGGGCGTTGGCGGCTGCCTTGCGCCAGAAGGGGTTCCGGTTCGCGCTGGATTCGTTTGGATCCGGGCGTGACAGCCAGGGACTGTTGGATTCGGTGCCGCTGGATTTTGTGAAGATCGACGGGGCGTTGGTGCAGGGACTTACGGGGGATCCGCAGTTGCAGCAGCGGGTGCGGGTGTTGGTGGAGGCGGCTACGAAGCGGCTCATTCAGACCATTGGCGAGCGGGTGGAGGATGCCAACACCATGGCGGTGTTGTGGCAGGTGGGGGTGCAGTATATCCAGGGGTATTTTGTGAATGAGCCGGAGCAGGTGGTGCTTCGGGCTGAGGGGCGCTGATCCCCTCCCCGGGAAGGAAGGCCCGCGGGCTTGGGCGACGGCATAAGTGTTTACGTTGTGACTCGCGGGAAATTCGAGGGTCAGGCGCGTTCGGTGGGGAAGGGGAGGACTTCGTCGATGGTTTTGGCGCCGCTGGCTAGCATGAGGGTGCGGTCGAAGCCCAGGGCGACGCCGGAGCATTCGGGGAGGCCGGATTCCAGGGCGGCGAGCAGGAATTCGTCGGGTGGGAAGGTGGGGAGCCCGGCGCGGCGGCGTTCGGCGAGGTCGCGGTCGAAGCGGGCGCGCTGCTCGGTTGCGGAGGCTAGCTCGTGGAAGCCGTTGGCGAGCTCGACACCGTCGCAATAGAGCTCGAAGCGTAGGGCGGAGCGAGGGTCGTGAGGGTCGAGGCGGGCCAGGGCGGCCTGGCTGGCGGGGTAGGCGTGCACGAATGTGAGAGCGTGGTTGCCAAGCTGGGGGCCGATCACATTGCCCATGAGGAACTCGAGCAGCTCATCTCGCTGGGCTTGGTCCGAGTCGGTGTCTGCCGCTGATGGTACGGCCGCTGCCCCCGTCTGCGTGTCCGGCGCTCCGGACGGAGTAGTCACTGTGGGGGCGTCGGGGAGTTGGAATCCCCGCTGACGGGCTACGGATTGCAACGCAGCCAGGGGTGCGGTGAACGGGTCGAGTTGCAATTCGCGGAGGAAAACTTCGCGGTAGGTGATGTGCTCGCTCGTGCGGCCGGTCGCGGCGGGGCCGAGCAGGGCTCGAACCAGGGCGTCGACTTCGCTCATGAGGTCCTCGAGCGTGAAGCCTGTGCGATACCACTCGACGAGCGTGAATTCCGCGTTGTGTAGACGGCCTCGCTCAAAACCGCGAATCACATGACAGATCTGGTAGATGTCGCCGCTTCCAGCCGCCAGGAGGCGCTTCATTGCATACTCGGGCGATGTATGTAGGAAGTATAGGTGGCCCGTTCTGACAGAGTCGCCCTGCAATGAGGGCGTGAGCGCCGGTGCCTCGAGATCTACGCGTGCTGAGTGAATGTGCACGTCGGTGACCGGGGCGTTCACCACGATGGGCGTGTCGACCTCGAGCACACCGCCGTCCGCGAAGAAGCGGCGCGCTCGGGCGAGAAGCGTTGCACGCTGTTCGAGCATTGCCCGCGTGGCTGTAGGCCGCCACATTTCTTGTGAGTGAGGCCCGGTACAGGTGTTCACTTGAGCCTCGCCAGCATGCTTCCCATTTCGATCGGGGTGCCCGCGGTAAACCTGGGCAGCCACTCGAGGGTGTCCGGAGGTATCAGGAGAATGACTGTCGAGCCCATGTTGAATCGCCCCATTTCCATGCCTTTGTCGAGCCTCAGCGGCGCTCGGGTCGCGTCCAGAGGCAAGTCGGCTCTGTGGCGCGGGTGGCGTGGCGTGATGTCACCATGCCATACAGTGGCGATACTCCCGACAAAAAGGGCGCCCACCAACACCATGGCGAACACGGGTGGCCCGGATGGGCCGCCCTCGAAGAGACATACTACCCGTTCGTTCTTGGCGAAGAGCGAGGGAACTGCGTTCGCGGTGACTGCATTCACGCTGAAAAGCTTTCCGGGAACGTACCACGCCGCGCGTAGTGTTCCGTCCAGCGGCATGTGAATGCGGTGATAGTTGTACGGCGCGAGATAGAGCGTGGCGAATGCTCCACCCGCGAACCGTAGCGGCCATTCGGGCGCACCGTTCAGCAGCGCATCGAGGGTGTAGTCGTGCCCTTTGGCCTGCAGCAGCTTCGATCGGTCGAGCCGGCCAATCTGGCTGATAGTGCCATCGACAGGGGATATCAGGGCGCGCGGGTCCATATCGATTGCCCGCGTGCCTGGCCGCAGCGCGCGTGTAAAAAAAGCGTTGAAGCTGGGATACTGGAGTGGATTGGGCTGAGCGGCGTCGCTCAAGTTGGGCCGGAAGCCGCGCACGAAGCTCCGAATCAACAGATTCTTGATCGGACGCAAGCGGATTCGGGTCGCACGTAGCACGAGCCGGGACAGGAAGTGCTGAGGCAGCACGTACTGCATGACCACGAATAAGCGGTCTCGGACCGAAGGCGCGGGCATTACGCTGACTTGGCGCGTGTGATCAGGACTTGCCGAGGTAGGGGGCTGCACGGCTGAGATCTTGGGCGAACCTGGGCGCATCGAACGGGGGCGTAAATATAGCCGTGATCTGCGAGCGGTCGTTGAGAAGAAAGACAACCGCCGAATGATCCATCGTGTAGTCGCCGCCGGGCAGATCGACCTTGTTCATCGCGACACCGAAGTCCGCGGCTAGCTTGGCGATAGCCTTATTGTCGCCTGTGAGCCCGATGAAGTCCGAATCGAAGGCGTGTACGTACGAGTCCACCGCGCTGGGCGTATCACGCGCGGGGTCGACCGTGATGAACAGCACGCGCAGATCACGGATGGCACCGCTCTTTTTGATCTGCGCAAGCTTGGCCAGTGTGCCCGGACACACGTCCGGGCAGTGCGTAAACCCGAAAAACACCAACGTGGGCTTGCCTTGCAGGTCGCGCAGCGAGTAGGGGCGGCCGAGATTGTCAGTCAGATGAAACTCCGCGACGGCCTTGGGACTCGGCAGCCAGGTCCCGCTTGCAAGCGCGGGGCCTGAGCTGTCAAGTTCGCGGGCAAGCCAAAAACCGGCAAGTGCGGCGCAGACAGCTGCCAAGCCGAGAAACCACCAGGTACGTTGATTGGTCATGAGCGAATTATTCCACAGGGCCGGCGGGACGACGCGTCGACCATCGGTCTCCGTCCGCGGGCTTATCGAGCAGGGCGCTCGCCGCCTACGCCGCGCAGGGGTGTTTTTCGGTCACGGGACCGACAATGCCTTCGACGAATCCGCGGCGTTGGTGTTCCATGTCTTGGGTCTTTCGCACGACGCCGCTCCCGGGATCTACACCAGGCGGGTTGGCGAGCAGGCACAGCGTGCGGTCAGGGAACTCATTACGCGGCGCATAGAGACGAGAATGCCGGCGGTCTATCTCACGGGGGAGACGTGGTTTGCCGGCCTCCCGTTCCATGTCGACCAGCGCGTACTCATTCCGCGATCGCCCATCGCGGAGCTCATTGAGCGACAGTTCTCGCCATGGATCGATCCAAAGCGGGTCCGTCGCGTCCTCGATCTGGGCACTGGATCGGGGTGCATCGCGATCGCTTGCGCGAGGGCTTTTCGACGCGCGCAGGTGGATGCTGTCGACATTTCGGACGACGCTCTGGAAGTCGCGCGTCTCAACGTCCGCCGACACCGGCTCGGTGGACGAATGCGCGTACTCAAATCCGACCACTTCAGCGCCCTGCGTGGGCGAACCTACGATATCATTGTCACCAACCCGCCTTATGTGGGCGAGCGTGAGCTGCGGAAGCTTCCGGCCGAGTACCGCCACGAGCCGAGAATCGCGCTCTCCGCGGGTCCCGCCGGGCTCGATTCCGTGCGGATCATCCTGCGTGAAGCAGGCCGGCACCTGCGGCCCGGAGGGTTGCTGGTAGTGGAGGTGGGGAACACCGATTCGGCGGTGCGGCGGGCCTTCCCTCATCTTCCGTTCGTGTGGCTCGAGTTCGAGCGTGGCGGCGGAGGGGTTTTCCTTTTGACGACTGAGCAGTTGCGCATGACGTCAGGCGAGCGCGGCTCGCGCAGTCGCATCGACCTCGAAAAGAGTTGGCCCAAGGCCTGAGTATGTCTGGCAATACGATTGGCAAGCTGTTCACCGTGACGACCTTCGGCGAGAGCCATGGGCCGGCGCTGGGTTGCATCGTGGATGGCTGTCCTCCCGGACTTCCTCTCGACCAGACTGATCTGCAGCCGGATGTCGATCGCCGCCGGACAGGGACGTCGCACTTCGTAAGTCAACGGCGCGAAGGCGACGAGGTTCGCATTCTGTCGGGAGTATTCGAGGGTCTTACGACGGGCACTCCGATCGGCATTCTGATCGAGAACACCGACGCGCGCTCACGTGACTACGACAAGATCAAAGACCGCTTCCGCCCCGGTCATGCCGATTACACCTACCAACAGAAGTACGGCTTCCGCGATTACCGCGGTGGTGGCCGATCATCGGCGCGCGAGACGGTTATGAGAGTGGCTGCGGGGGCCATCGCCCGCAAGTATCTCGCCGAGCGCCTCGGAGTCCGCATCTATGGCTATCTGAGCCAGATCGGTGAGCTGACGCTCGATCCAGTCGACCCGGAATTTGCCTACCGGAATCCGTTTTTCTGCCCGGATCCGGCGCGGGTTCCGGAGCTGGAGTCCTTGCTGTGGAAGATCCGCGGAGAGGGCGATTCGATCGGCGCTCGCGTTACGGTTGTGGCGACGGGGGTGCCTCCTGGGTTGGGGGAGCCGGTGTTCGATCGGCTCGATGCCGACATCGCTCATGCCCTCATGGGTATCAACGCCGTCAAGGCCGTCGAAATCGGCGCGGGCACGCGTGCAACGGCGCAGAAGGGTAGTGAGCATCGCGACGAGCTCACCCCAACCGGCTTCAAGCGGAACAACGCCGGAGGAGTGCTCGGTGGAATCTCCTCAGGTCAGGACATCGTGGCCCATGTGTCGCTGAAGCCGACCTCCAGCATCCAGGTGCCTGGCGCCACCATCGATACGGCGGGGAATCCTGTGGAGGTCGTTACAACGGGGCGCCACGATCCGTGTGTAGGCCTGCGAGCTACCCCCATTGCGGAGGCCATGTTGGCGATCGTCCTGATGGATCACTACCTCCGTCACCGCGCGCAGAACGCGGACGTCAAGTCACCCACACCGGATATCAGCCGCCCGCGCTGATGACTTCCGGCCGCAGATGAAGTGTGGTCAGCCAATGAACAGACAGTTCACAGTTGCTATCGTCGGGGCTACCGGACTGGTCGGAGAAACCCTGGTCCAGGTACTCGAGGAGCGCGACTTCCCGGTCGCGGAGTTGCACGCGCTCGCGAGCAACCGCTCGGTTGGGGCGCGGGTGAGCTTCAAAGGGCGCAGCATCGCCGTGCGCGAGCTGGTCAGCTTCGACTTCAACGGAGTCGATATCGCGCTGTTCTGTGCTGCGGCGGATGTCTCGCGCGAATACGCGCCCAAGGCTGTAGCGGCAGGATGTGCCGTCATCGACAACAGCAGCGAGTTTCGCTACCAGGACGACGTGCCGCTAGTGGTGCCGGAGGTCAACCCTCACGTTGTGGCCAACTACAAAAAGCGCGGCATCATCGCGAACCCGGACTCCCTGGCCATCCAGCTCGTTGTGGCACTGAAGCCGATTCACGACGCGGTCGGCATCGAGCGCATCAACGTGGCCGCGTATGAGTCAGTATCTGGCGCCGGACGAGAGGCGGTCGAGGAGCTCGCTCAACAGTCCATCGCGTTGCTCAGTGGAAAAGGTCTTGGGCAGGGGAATGGATCACCCGGGCAGATCGCCTTCAACTGTGTGCCCCACGTCGATGGTTTCGAGCAGAACGGCTATACCGCCCAGGAAATGAGGATGGTGTGGGAAATCCGGAAGGTTCTCGAGGAGCCGGGGTTGCGTGTGAACGCTACTGCCGTGCGCGTGCCGGTGTTTTATGGCCATTCGGCTGCCGTGAGTGTCGAAACCCGGACGAGGATCACAGCCGAGGAAGCGCGTTCTTTGCTGGAGAAGGCTCCCGGGATAGAGGTGCTGGATGAGCGCCGGCGCGGCGGGTACCCAACGCCGGCCACTGAGGCAGCGAACCGCGACACAGTTTATGTCGGCAGAATACGTCAAGATGGGTCCACGGATAGGGGACTTAACCTATGGGTGGTTGCGGACAATGTGCGCAAGGGGGCTGCCACGAACAGCGTCCAGATCGCCGAGATTTTGGCGCGGCACCCGATTTAAGTTATATTCCCGCCTTTGTTGCGCTGGGCTCGCGAATTTCGGCCCATGCGCCTGTTTCAACAAGATATTTCACCCACTGATGCCTCCCGGGGTGTCGTAATGGTCGCCAAACG
>CAZBTV010000098.1:0-27941 GCA_964494895.1 uncultured Steroidobacteraceae bacterium
CAGGTGATCCTTTCGTATCTCGAGGGCATGGATGCCGCGGCGATCAGTGAGCTGACGGGTTTATCGACATCGAACGTGGCGACCAAGATCCACCGGATCAAGGCAATACTTCGCAAACGCTTTGACGCGAGAGACTCCGATGAGCAATGACCAACAGCGCCCTGACATGAGGCATCTCTGGCAAGGCCAGTTAGTTGAGGGCACTTCCATGTCTTTGGACGAGCTACGGAACGCACTGGCCAGGCTGAACAGAGTCGAGCGCAGACGCACGTTGGTAGGCGGCCTGTTTTGCTTGCTGTTTCTCGGTGCTTTCGGCGCGCTATTCGTCACCGCGGCGCCGCTACGCGTGGTGCGTGACGTTGAATGTGTTTTCGCCGTTGGTGCGGGATTCTTCTTCTTTCAGGTCATACTGGGCTTTCGACGAACACCTGGTCAATTGTTGAGTCAGGGAGAGCCGGAGGCTTGCGCTGCCTTCTACCGATCAGTACTCGAGCGGCAGCGGAAGTTTTACCATCGATCAGCGCTCTGGGTTCCACTTGTCATCTCCGTTACCTTGCTGCCCATCATCCTGTGGATACCGCCGTTGAGGGTCATCATGATCGCCCTCTGGGTAGTACTCATCCCGTTCTGGGTCTACGAAGGGGTGGGAACAGCGAGGAGATCTCAACGCGAGCTTGATAAGCTCAACGCCAGTTGGGGTGAATAGTCAAGCACGGACGAAAAGCGTCAGGACACAATCTGGTGTCCGGTGTTTCCAGGGCGGTCCATTGGCGTCTCGGGACTGCGGCTGTGGCTGGCAAGTTGCCATGGGGGATTTCGGTCCCTTTGCGAATTCCTTCCCCAATCCTGATACTTGGCCGCCGGAGCGCACAGAAATCACTGGCACTGTGGTGAAGTTCATACCGTTGGTCTGGGCCGCGCTATCGCGCAACCGTATGGAGTCGGTGTTGACGCTCCTTGCGCTATGCGTCGCATTCGCGCTGTTCGGCACGATGATCACGATCAATGCGGCCTACGAGGGGGCTATCGACGCCACGAGAATGGACCGCTTGATCGTCGCGTGCGCCTTCGATTGCGGAGTAATACCGCTGGGCTATCGGGAACAACTGGCTCATATGGCCCACGTCACGGCGGTCGGCGGCCAGCTGTGGCTCTCAGAACATGAGCAGGACCGGCGTCACCCGATAACTGTCATGTTCGTGGACGAAGGACTGCGCTCGGCGTGGCCGGAGCTGCCGATGAGCGCGGCGGACTGGCGGGCTCTCGACGCTAGCCCTGCGGGCATCTTTCTCACGCGTACGGCGGCAGCGCGCCGCAATGTGCGAGTCGGCGACACCCTGGCCGTGAACAGCGGTCCGGGCGGCACGGCGGACGGCACGGGGATCTGGTACTTCACTGTCCTTGGATTCATCCCCGATCCTCCGGGCTGGCGATCGGGGTCGGTCGGGCCGGTGGGGAATCCGGAAACCATCGTCGGGAACCTGCGCTACCAGCAAAATTGGGGTCGCCCTGATGAGCGGAATATTGTCAACGTGCTGCGCGTCGCCGTGGATCGCCCCGAGCATGCGCGCGCGGTCTGCCGTGAGATCGAGGCGTGGTTTACCAACGCGACTCCCGCGCTCTACTGCGTTCCGGCGAGAGAGGATGCACAAGAGACCGCCGATGCAAACATCAACATGAGGCAGATCAGCCTTGGCGTCGGAGCTGCCGGGCTCTTCATGATTCTGTTTCTCTGCGCAAATGGGGTTGCCGAATCAGTTAGAGAGCGGCTCCCGGAGTTCGGGATCCTGAAGGCTCTGGGATACGGTGATGCCAGAATCGCAGCGTTGGTGATCCTGGAGGCCGTCGTTCCAACAGTTCTGGCTGCCTTGATTGGTAGTGCGCTCTCACGAGCTGTGGATACCTTCATCGGCCGTCTCGCGGTCAAAGGAGTGATTGATATGCCTGAGATGCACTCATCGCTCGCCGCGTTTGGCTGGGCGCTCGCAGCAGCGCTGCTGATTGCTCTCCTGAGCGCCGTGGCGCCGCTATACCGGCTCCGGCATACCGATGTCGCTGCAGTGGTGGCGGGTCGATGAGTGAACTGCGCCAGGCCGCGGCAGTCTGTGTCATCGGCATCGGCGGTCTGCCGAAGAGATATGGCACGGCGCTCGTAGTCGTCTTAGGCATGGCGTGCGTCGTGGGTGTGTTGACCTCGATGCTGTCACTAACGGTTGGTTTAACGCGCGCCTATCTGAGACCCGAGGACGCGACGCGTGCCATCGTGTGGGCGGGACACGCTACCTTCGACCAGAGTCGCAGCCTCCACCCTGGCGCCATTGACACGATCCTCGATGCCCCGGGCATAGCCAGGGCCACCGGCGGCACACCTCTTGCGGACGCGGAGTTCGTGATGCGGCTCCTATCGATCGAGGGCTTCGCTGCCGGCTCGCTCCAACTGAGGGGAGTTGGTCCGGCCGGTGTCGTGCTACGTCCCGCCTTCAGAATCTCCGCCGGCCACATGTTTCGCGCAGGCACTCGGGAGTTGGTAATCGGCGTGGGGGCAGCGCGGAAGTTTGGCCTCGGCGTCGGTAGCGAGGTGCGGCTCCGGGATGGGGCGTGGCCGATCGTCGGAGTGTTCAGCTGCGGCGGCGACATTATCGAAAGCTATCTCGTAGGAGACGCCGCCACCGTGATGGCGGCGAGACGACGCGCGGGTTTTGCTCAGGTGATCGTGCAACTCGTAGACGCCAAGGCGTATCCGGAATTTCGGACGTGGTTGATGGACAATCCCGCGCTAGCGGTCTCGGTGGAGCGAAAGACGGACTACGATCTGCGAACGGTTGGGGCGAGTACCGCGTTCTTCACCAGGATGGCCTACGTCATCGGTGTAATCATGGCTCTCGGCGCGTTGCTCGGTATCGTGAAGATCATGTACGGCGCGGTGCGCGCTCGTACTCGCGAGATCGGGACGCTGCGCGCCATCGGCTTTAGCGCGACTTCGGTTGTCCTGTCCGTCCTTGCGGAGGCGATGCTGCTTGGTGTAATCGGAGCGGTCCTCGGTGCTGCGATTGCCTGGCTGCTATTTGACGGCCGCGACCTGTGGGTATGGGGGGCATTCAAGCTGCGCGTCTCATCTGCCCTGTGGGTGCTTGGACTGGTGTGGGCGTTGATCACCTCGCTGCTCGGAGGTCTCTTTCCCGCGCTGCGCGCCGGACGCCTGCCGCCAGCCGAGGCGCTTCGAGTCCAATAGGTGGCGCCGGTGGTCTCGTGTGATAGCCGACGCAGATCAGACGTTTGGTGCATGTCGGAGTCTGTTGTGAATGTGCGTAGCTGCGATGGCGCCTTCTGCGGCGGCCACGACCACCTGATTCAGGCCACGGACGACATCTCCCACTGCATAGAGGCCGGGAACCGAGGTTTCGCAGTGTGAGCTCACGGTGAGTTGGCTGTTTTCGTCGCAAGCGGCACCCAACACTGTCGCCAGACTGTTTCTGGGCGAGCAGCCCAACGCAGTGTAGAAAACGTCAAATTCCCGGTTTTGGCCGGATGGCAGTCGTAGTCGCAAGTTGTCAGTTTCAATCGTGAGGGATTGCAGACTGGTTTCGATGAGCTCTATGTCGCGGGCCTCGACACGAGCGCGCCGCTGCGGGTCGTGATCTACCCCGATGTACAGGAGGGTAACGGAGCTCGAGTAGGCCTTCATGAAGTCCGCTTCGCGCTCCCCCCGTTGACTATCGCCGATCACCGCGATGCGTTTTCCTGTGGCTTCGTATGCGTCGCAAATAGGACAGATCCGTAGCAGCCCCCGTCGCACCGCGTCTTCTGCACCCGGGAGGCTGGGCAAGTGATCCTGAACACCGGTGGCCAGAACGACATAACAGCCCCGCACTGTGTCGCCGGGCAGGTGAACTGCGAAACCCTCGCTTTCGAGGGTGAGATGCTCCACTGTGGCACGCCGAATCGACGCGCCATATTGCTCGGCATGCGCGCGTAGTTGGCCAAGCAGCGCCTGTCCGCCGATTCCCTGAGGGAAGCCGAGTATGTTGTGGCTTTTCGGTATCCAGCGGGCACGGGAAGCGGCGCCATCGATCACCAGCGGAGGGCGGCGGAAGCGGCCAAGATAGATAGCTGTCGTGAGCCCCGCGGGTCCGGCACCGATGATGATGGCGTTGTGCATGGAATGGCTTCAACAAAAACCAACAGCGGTGACTGGTGCATCTCGATCACTGGGGACCGCTGTAAGCGCTCAGTGAACTTCAGAAGCGGAAGGACACGCCCAGATTCAATACCGGGTACCACTTGGCCAATGTGACATTGCTTGCAAGCTGTGCCCGTTCGCCTGCCAGGCTGTTTTGGACCTGCGTACAGGCGGTTGTACCCGGAGGTGCCGCCTCGCCGCACTGAGCGAGGACGACCGTCCGAGGCCGCATACGCACTCCTCAAAGTCCATGCGCAGAGTCGTAGCAACGAAGGTGCCGTGGGTGTTATGCGTGAGCCTGCTCAGCTCGCGCCGCGGCCCCGCCCAGTTTTTTTCTGCAACTCTTCGATACGCAGAGCCGCCTCGGCTTTGGTGAGCTCGATTTCACCGCTGAGCTCTTCGCCCGCTTCGCGCGCCAAAGTCTCGAGGTAGGACCTTTGTGCCGCGGTCATTGGCTCATCGCCGGTTTTCCAGTCGTGTGGGTCAAGCTTCGTCAACGAAGGATCAGTGGAGGAATGCTGGGTCATGGCTGAATGCTCCTGGATCATCCACCTTCGCGCAGCATACTGCGTGCCAGAGCTGGGCAATACAGGACTCGCTGACGGCCAACACTGTATAGATCTCGTCTTGGATGAAGAGGGTGGTGGGTCATCCAAAAACAACCCGTCGAGCTGTCAGATCGACAGCCCGACGGGTTTTCAATCAGGTGCTCGCAGCACCTGTGCAACCGATCAGTTGCAGGCGGTACCGTTCAGCGAGAACTGAGTCGGTATCGCGTTCGTCGAGCCATTCCAGTTCGCGGTGAATCCCGCTGCGGAGTAGCTGCCTCCGGCTGGGATCTGGGCGTTATAGCTCACGTTGTTCACTGTCACGTTCGCCCCGCTCTGCGTTTCCTGTCCGTTCCACAGCTGTGTGATGGTTTGTCCATTGGCAAACGACCACGTCAGAGTCCAGCCGTTGATCGGCGCCGTTCCGGTGTTGTTGATCGTCAGCGCCACCTGGAAGCCAGTATTCCACTGGTTCGTGATGGTGTAGCCGATGTGACACTTGCCCGGCGGTGGTGGCGGCGGTGGTGGCGGCGGCGGTGGTGGTGGCGGTGGCGGCGGATTTCCGTTGCCCGCTACGAAGCCCTTCAGCCACGTCAACGCCGGACGCTCGGTGCCGTCTTGGTTCAAAAGTCCCGTGCCGGTATGCCACGTCTCTCCAACGATGTATCCCCACGTCGTCACCCCTTTAACTGCGGGGTGATTCCAAATCACTGGGAACAGCGCCTGGAACTCGGCGAGTTGGCCGGCGTCTGTGCCGCTCGCTGATCCCTGACCCGTCATATCGAGCTCGGAGATATAAACGGGCAGGCCGGCCGTAGCGTATGAGTCAAGTGCCGTCTGCACGTCGGAGGGCGACATGTTGTCCAGGTTGAAGAAGTGCCCCTGAACACCGATGCCATCGATAAGGCCACGTGCTTTCAGGAGGGCGACGATCTGGAGGTACGTAGCCCGGGTGGTGGGCTCCTGCTCAGTGCCGAACTCATTGATAAGCAGCTGCGAATTCGGGAACGCCTTCCGCGCCATCGTGAATGCGTTGATTACCCAGTCCCAACCCGTCGTACCGGTTCCGCCAAGGGCGGCTATGTACGGCGGGGGCGTATGGATGGGCTCGTTGACGACGTCAACGCCCCATGACTGGATATAGCGCGCGCCAACTGTGCTGATCCAGTTCTGGATCGCGGCAAGCTGTTGGGCCTGTGACAGTGAGCTGAGCCAGCTCGGCTGCTGCGATCCCCAGATCAGATTGTGAAACTTGAACTTGAAGCCGTTTGTTATCGCGAAATTGTAGTCCGCGTCCAGATTCGTAAAGTTAAAGGTGGTTTGGTTGGTGGGCTGCACTGAACCCCACTTGGCGTCGTTCTCTGGCGTCTCCTGATTCCAGTAGGTGGTCCACTTTAACTCCGGCGGAGTCGAGTGAACGGTGCTGCCGAGAAACTTGCTCTGTCCTGTCGCGATCTGTGCAGACGCCTCACCGGGCGCCACCATGAGCGCTGTAACCGATAGCGCAGCGGCAAGCAGATGCGTACGCACTGCTAGAGTAATCGTCATGAGAATCCCCTCCTCCTTGGAAAAATGCCTCGAAGTACAGTTGGTTTGCTGATCAGCGGGAAATTTCAGGTACCGTCCCCCCTCGTGATTCTCCGGTATGGTAGCGGTACCATGAATCGACCTATATACGCTCGGATTCTCCCGGATGCAATCGTGCAAGGATCCACGGGGCGCCAACATGACGCGGTGTTCCCAACATTGTGGAAACGTCGGAAGTTTGTCGAAAGCTGGCCTACAACAGGGTAACCGTCTGAATTGGTTGGTTATCTTACATCGCTACAAACAGGTGTGATCAACGCACTCAACAGCTGGGTGGCGCTTGCAGCAGTCTCGCGCTCCCGCAGCTCATGCCAAGTTGAGCATGGCGCAACGGCGGCTGGTCCTGGCGCCGCCGCCTCGGACGGGTGCTCGCCGCGAGGTGGCGTATGGCGCGTTGTATCAGCAGGCCACCGCGGACTTCGAACACACGCCGGGATAGACCAATGTCGTGCACGCGAGCCGATCAACCGGGCACGGCGGGAACACGCATGGCATGTCCGAGAGCTCGCAAGAGCGGAACGGTCAGCGCGGCTTTATGGTTGTAACATGCGACACGGGCCAGACATTCGGTGAGCCGGCGGGCGAAATGCACGTGGTCACGATCAACGCAAGTTGCAAGAACCACATGCTCATGCAACCGCTCGGTGATGACGAGCCCTGGAAATCCCGCAGCATTGGCGCCATCTGCCGTCGGACGGCAGTTCCCCAAAATTGCCTGATCGAGCGTTTGCCGATAAGTTATCCGAGGAACGAGCGAGGACTTTCTTGCAAGATAGTCTGGCGCGAGCCGAAGCCGGGCCGGTCCGACTCGACGCCGGATCACGGTGATCGACTCATTCGCGGAGCGTTCCGCCCTGGTGGCTCACGACGGATGTGTTGCCACCAGTCGGCTTGGCGACTCGTTGACTGCCTGAGTGGTTTACCAGGGTGTGGCGAGCCGCACGCCCAACATAACTTTTGTCTGAATGGCAGGTGCGCACCGTGCGTGCGCAGTGCCTCCTATTCCGACGGCAGCTCGACGGGTTTGCCATGCGGCGTGCGGTGATGGGCTTCCCGCCACGCTTCTTTTCGCGCCGCAAGCGTGTGGCGATCAGCCAGACCTTTCGCTACAGCCAGTGCTTCGAGAGCGGCCAACCAGTGCTCATAGTAATGTGATCCATCATCGACTTCCCCGCGCGTGGCTGCACAACTCAGCTCGCGTGCCAGAGCAGCGGTCCACTCTTTACGAGTGAAATATCCGCCATCGGAAAGTTTCATGGCCAACGCGAATGCGCGCGCTTGCCATGGCTCAGCAAAGACGGGGTCGGATGGAAGGGCCGGGGTCAAGTCAGGATAGTTGCTCAATATAACTTTCCCACAGGTCTATATAGACTGAGTCTAACGATGCGGCTCCTTCTCCCCACAGCTCCCGAGCGATGAACCGAACCGAGTAGAGATGTTGCGGGCTCTCACCTTGGAATGATGCGTTGGTGTCCGGAAAAACGAAAACCCCGTGGATGCGATCAATCGTGCCCTGCTTCGTGCGGGCGTAGCGAGGCAGGCGCGTGTGGCCTGTGGGATTGATGTTTCGAGCTTTGACCTGTTGTCCGACCCTGAACTTTGGGCTTGCGTGTGATGCCCGAATTGCCGGAGAGCCTTTCGCCACCAGGGCGGGTATCTTTTCCGGCGTAAGCAGGGGAGAGGTCTTGGGTGAGCCCGGCGATGGGCGTCCGCTGTCGATCTCGGCGCGGCTGACCAGACCCTTCGAGACCAGGAGCTCTTCGAGTCCCTTGAGCCATTTTTCGTAATAGCTCATCCGCAAATACTCGGCAGGGGGAATTTGCTCGCGTTGGTAACGGGAGGCGTCGATGTTCCATTTACCCCATGCGCCCATAGCGCGGACCATTGCGAACACACGGCCTTCCCAGGGCTCGTGAAACACAGGCTCGTTCTTCTCTGGACATAGGGGACCCATGCCATGCATGCCTCCCATGTCGTGTACCCCGTTCATGCTTGCCTCGCATGGACTCCCGAGGTTTGGGGAGGTTGGATGCGCGCAACACCGATCATGGCATCGCGTGTAACCAGAGAAGCCAATTGGCTCTCGTCCAGGTGTTCGGTGCCGGACGGACGCTCAGGCAGAACCATGTAGCGTATTTCGGCTGTGCTGTCCCAAACCTGAACCGAAGTCCCCGGCGGCAGCTCCAAACCGAACTCGCGCAGCACACCGCGCGGGTCGATCACCGCTCTCGAGCGATAGGGCGCGGACTTGTACCACACAGGTGGCAGGCCCAGGACCGTGTAGGGGTAACAGGAGCAGAGGGTGCACACGACCAGGTTATGGACGGTCGGCGTGTTTTCCACGACCACCATGTGTTCCCCCTGCAATCCCCCAAATCCCAGCTCCGCGATGGCGCTGGTGCCGTCGGCGAGCAGGCGTGTTTTGTATGACGAGTCTACCCATGCACGCGCAACGACCTTGGCCCCGTTTCGCGGTCCGACTTTGTGCTCATACGTATCGACCAGCGCATCGAGTGCGGCCGGGTCCAGCAGCCCTTTCTCAACGAGCAGGGATTCCAGCGCGGCTACGCGCAGTGCAAGGTCGGAGGGAGGAGTGGACTGACGTCCCGGGTCGTGATCGTGATCGCTCATGACCAGCGAAACTATCATTTGGGCGAGCTTCTTCCAACGACTGGAGCGTCCGTATCCGGTTGAGTCGAGCCCGCGCCTGATTTCAAAGACCCACAGGCTAGCCAGAGCTGCGAATGTTCGCTACAAAGCTCTTCAGACAACTTGTGGTGCGCACGATGCGCTGGATGCCAACTCCCGGCGCGGGACCAGGCTGCGGCCATCACCAAGGAGAGTAATCGCCATGCTCACGAGGGATCAGGCGAATGCCGCCGCCGAGACGCTGCTGGCGCAGGGCCGCGCGCGCAACCCCGTTCACTTCAGTCCCGGTTTGCGGGGATCACGCGAATTCGAGGCACTGGAGCCCGAGCTGCGTCTGCGAGTGCTACGAAGAGCCTGGCGCATGGTTGGTCGCAATTGGCTTCTGCACGTCGCGGCGCTGGGCTGGGTCGCTGCTTACGCTTCCGCCTGGTACTTTCTGGTGCCTGCAGGCGACCAGCACAGTGTTCTGTTCGTGTTTGCGCTCGCCGCGACTTTGCCGGTGCCTTTCTTTTACGCCGCATGCGTACGTCGAGCGATTCGCAAGATCCTCCGGTCGATGGCTGCCACGCACCCCCGCGTCCTCCTGTTGAGCGCTGGGCCCAAGGACGGGCGCCGAAGGTGACGATCTACTGCCCGAATGATCTACCGCCCCAATAAGGGGTAGCACGGGCCAGAAGTTCGTATATACTTCGCGGCCCCGGCGCGAAAGGGGCACGAAAGCGCGGCTGGTGCTGGGAGAGCGCCTCGTAAGTCTCTGAATTTAAAGACTGGCGGGGTGAATGCTGCTGGAGGGTGACGCCTTCACCGACGCCCGCCAGTGCTTCTCGGCTATGCCGGGCATGCCGGTTGCGCGGCGGGGACAGGTCGATGGTGGGCGTAGCTCAGCTGGTAGAGCCCCGGGTTGTGATCCCGGTTGTCGTGGGTTCGAGTCCCATCGTCCACCCCATCTTTTCATGATGGGCCGTTAGCTCAGTTGGTAGAGCAGGAGACTCTTAATCTCTTGGTCGTAGGTTCGACTCCTACACGGCCCACCAAAATCAAAGACTTATAGGCAGCAATCCCTGCTAACAGTTTCGGTGCTACGCCGGTGCTACGCGCGGCCGAGCGCGGGAGCCCACGAGTCCCGTGCTGTACTATCTCCTGCCATCAGGCTTGGCATCGGAACTCGTGGCAAACTGGCTGTTAAGTTGTGCGTTATAAGAGCCCACTCCGATATCCCGGAGGTAAAGCAAAGCTCTGCGGATTCGTCCGCGACGTTTTTCGCGCTAATCATCTCGAAGGTGGTGTATACGCGGAGCCGTACGCAGGTGGCGCGAGCGTTGCGCTTTCGCTTCTCTACGATGGACTCGCGTCTCACATATACCTGAACGACATTGACCCCGCTGTCTTTGCGTTTTGGTCATCCGCGGTGAACAGGACTGAAGACTTGTGTCGGCTTGTCCATGATACGCGCCCAACTCCAACACAATGGGTCCGACAACGCGGCGTGTATTCAAACCCGGGCGGTGAAACACCTCTGGCTCTGGGATTTGCGGCTTTTTTCCTTAACCGAACCAATCGCTCTGGCATCATCGGCTCAGCAGGCATGATTGGTGGTCGGGCGCAAAGGGGTCGCTGGAAAATAGGAGCCAGGTACAACGGGAGGGAGCTGGCGCAAAGAGTTGCTCACATAGGTCGCTATCGCGAGCAGATTACGGTGTCAAACCTCGACGCTGCCGAGTTCCTTGATCTCGCGTGCATTGCGCTACCGGCAAATTCGCTCGCGTATTTGGACCCTCCCTACTACGTGAAAGGCGGTCGACGGCTTTACGCGAATCACTACGATTCCGGTGACCATGCTGAGATTGCTGCAAAGGTGCGTCGGCTGCCTTTTCGGTGGATTGTCTCTTATGACGATGAGGTGGAGATTCGGCGCTTATACCGGCCGTACCGGAGCATGCGTTACTCGCTCCGCTACATTGCGTCGGAAAGGCAGGGTGGGGCGGAGGTGATGTTCTTTTCGCCAAGTCTGGTTCTCCCCAAATCAGTCCCCACCTCAGGCATGATGAAGAGACGGGAAGCGAAGACATGATCCGGCTGAACTCCAGGAGGGGAGCGCCGTATACTTGTCTCAGTCGCGACTGGCTAGCCAGAACATTAAGCGAGGCTATTTCAGATGAAAAATGTAGTTCCGCAGAAGGACGGCCCAATGTGTCGGTTCTGCAGCATTTCTCGCGGGCGCGTTGAACAGAGTTACGACACGATCCTCGGTGTTTCCAAAGGATACTTCGCGATCGCTTCCGTTGGTGCGCTTGTGCCGGGGTGGGTCTTGGTTTGCCCCACGGACCACCGCCTAAACATGTCCCGCGACTATACGGATCCCAATTTCCACTCCGTCCGTTTGGAAATTGCCGGTCGACTGTCTCGCCAATTTCATTCGCCCGTGCGGATGTTTGAGCATGGGCCGGCATGCCGATCAAGTGCAACCGGCTGCGGAGTCGATCACGCACACTTGCACCTCGTACCGCTACGGTTCCGACTATCGGACGCTGTCTCTAACTTACCTGACGCGTCGGCGTGGCATCACGTTAGGGCTTCGAAACTCCAGGAGAGTGCGCGCGATCGCGAATATCTGTTCTACTCTGACGATGCACTAGCCGTGGACCCTATGGGTGCGGTTAGATTGCTTGATGAGCCAGTTTCGCAGTTCTTCCGCAAACTCATTGCGACACAGCTAGGTTGCGACCACGAGTTTGACTATCGTACGCACCCGAACTTGGGAAATGTGACTGCCACAACAAGTGCTCTTCGCGCTGCAGCAGCGCACTGAGTGGCTCGCTCCGCAACCGGTCAAATGGGCACCATGGGGTCAGGTGATGGGGATCGGGGCGCAGACGAGGGAGGTGTGGAGGGCTCAACGGACGCGGGAACTGGAGCGTCGGCGGCAAGCCAGCGCAACTACCGCGAAGACACCGATGGTCGAGGCCTTTTTCGGCCCGCTTCAAGGTACTCACCTGAGTACCGGCTGGAGCAGCGCTACGAGTCTTTCTACATCTTCGGTCTACTGGCAGGGTCGCTAGTTGCTATCGGGTGCCTGGGCCTTGGGTTCGTCGATCGTTTCTTTGCTGCCCACGGTGTTCCGGCCGCATTGATTGCGAGTTGTCGGCGGTTTGAGTGGATCGCTGCCGGTGGTCTCCTTGGGGGAACGGTCTATGCGGCGAAGTGGCTCTATCACTCAGTTGCGAAGGGACTCTGGCACGAGGACCGACGCATCTGGCGACTTCTGTCGCCGTGGATCGCACTTGGCGCAACTGTAGGAATTGGCGCGCTGGTCGACGCGGGGTTCTTCCACAGTTCGGTCGACAGTGGGACTTCTCACTCCGGAGCAAAGTTGACCGGTTTGGGGTTTCTGATCGGCTACCTCGCTGATCGATTCCTGGCAAAGATGAAAGAGCTCACGCAAGTCTTATTCGGTGAGTCCGAAGCGCACTACAACAAACGCTCCTCAGGGGCTCGTATTAGCGAAGACTCGGGGCACCCGTAGCCGATATGGATGAGGCGAACGCCATTTGGGTGACGCCGTCAGGTGTCGCGTCCTATGGTCCGCACAGCGAATTACCAGCAAATTTCGGTGCGAAAGCACGCGGATTATTGTGGCTACCTTCCGCGTGGGTTCCCCCATTCTTTACAGTCTCGCCGGAAATCTACAGCCGGTATTATGCCGCTCATGTTGCAGATCGCGCCGCTTTGTTAGCGGAGCTTTCCGAGCGGTTTGCCTCTGCCTGCGCACTAGTCGGCCTCCCACCCGAGTCTCACGTTCTGCTGCGTTCGAATGCAGTTCGGGAAACGATAGCGGAACGGGGACGCTATGCTAGCGCTCAAACACGCGCGCATCAAATAGCAAGCGCGCTGGTGACGCTGTACGAGTCGATACGCGCGGCCTCCCCTTCGGAGCCGGTCGGGGTCATTGTTCAGCGTTATATTGCTCCAGTTACAAAGGGCCATCTCTCAAACGAACGACGCGTTGCGGATGAGTATCGAGATGCGTTGATCGAGTTCGAGGATACGAGCGGTACAATCACTGAGCGCCGGATCAGTTTTCGACGATGGCGGAGCGCGCGTCAAACAGACGAGGGTGCATTAGCCTGCCACCTGCCTGAAGATCTGCCGAGTGTTCTTCGGAATATCTTGGCGTTGGCAGCACAGCGCGCGAAGCGTGTTCATTTTGAGTGGGTCTGGGATGGGCACTTCGTACACGTGGTTCAGGCAGATCTCGCAGAAGAACAGATAACAGGCACTAGCCCTGAGACAACCTTGCGAGCGCATCCGCAGGTTGAAATCGACGAAAAGTCACTACTGCAATTTTCGGCGATAAGGGCGGGTCATGTTAACTCTGTCGGCAAGATGCGAAATCACTCGATATACGCTGCCTCGGATTTTTGGCAGCCGACGTTCTTTCAGCTCTGCGATAGTGAGACTATTGGAAAGATTCTAAGGGGCGAGCGTGACGGTGCTCTGGAGTCAGATCTTAGGGCATTGACAGTAATGCCCTTGGTGATCCGAACCTCATACTTGGGAGGTACGCGGGTATTGCTGCCTCGCAGCCACCAACTAGGGAGCGTCGAACAAGCCATGGCGTGGCTATACGGCGATTTTACCCGCATGGTTCGGGAAAAAGATATCGCACCTACGGAGCTTTCGCTGCTCGCGCACCACTACATTCCCGCAAAAGTGGCGGCGTTCTCCACAGGAAGCGCGGAGCGCCTGGAGGTGTATGTAGAATCTTTGTGGGGAATACCAGAGGGCCTGTACTACTATCCGTTCGACTCATATACGGTGCGGACCGTTGGGGCGAACCCAAAAGCATTAACCGAAAAGGACGCGCAGCGCTTTGAAGTCGTAAAGAAACCGCGCTTTAAATCGCATTTTGTAGCACCCGATCTCGCGGGTCAGTTCGTTCGTTACTCTCTGGGTCAACCGTGGGATTGGAAACGAACGATTGAGGATGATTCCTTGCTCAGGAGAATGGCGCTGTTCACTCGCGTGCTTGCGAAGGACGAGGGGCACCCGATTAGTATCATGTGGTTTGTTTCTTGTTCGACACCACAAGGACCTATCGACCTCGTTCCCTGGTATCACGAGAGAAGCGCCGAGTCTCGCTCTGAGACGACTTATCGACGCAACGCTCGCGATGAGGTCATCAAGATTTCCACACAGGGAGACTTGGAGAAATTCGAAGGGCGTCCCCTCAAGCTACGTACTGACAACAGCCGCATGTTAGTTGAGTTGTCGCCCGCAGACGACCAGGCTATTCGTAACGAGAGCTTTGCTTCAAAAGTAGGGGCCGCCGCCAAGCGACATGACGCTGTGGTCATTCTGAACGGCGCGAGCCTTTCTCACATTTACTACGTTCTCACAAGGACTGGCGCGGAGATCGTTGTTCGAAATCTGCATGACATCCCAACGAGGCGGGAGATGCATGAGAAGTTGGTTCGGGACAAAATTCCAGAAAAAGTGGCTGCCGGCGGCGAGACGGCGCGGGTCGCAAACCTTAACAGAGAGGAAACCATAGCCGCGCTGCGTATCAAACTGGTCGAAGAAGCTTTTGAGGTTCGAGACGCATCCAAGGATACCCTCGTAGAGGAGCTAGCAGATGTCTCGGAGGTTCTGCGTGCTCTAACGGATGCTGCCGGGTACTCCATGGCGGAAGTCGAGGAAGTTCGGAAAAAGAAAGAGAGGGGTCGCGGTGGCTTTCAGGAGGGCCGTGTGCTCATTTCGACGGATTCATCTCGTGAGCCGACGTTAGATCCTTCATTGTTATCCAAACCCTCCGATGATGCTGGTCGGGTGGTCATCGCCGACAAGGCGCCACCGCTTGAGCGAGTACGGCCCGGCGCCGCGGATGTCCGTGATACGGCGGATTTCGTCGAGTTCGTGCAGAGTGGGACCGTGTCGCTAACGCATGCGGAGTGGACGATCGAGGGGCAGCGCCGTACGCTACTCCCACAGGCATTTGACGCTCACTATCTTACTTGGACAGTGGACGGCCAGCGAGATGGAGCGACGCTCAAGCTGAGGGTGAAGGTTCGCGTCGGAAGCTCGCAGCTGGAGCTGCCGCTGGACGGTCCATGGGATGGGGTCAGTGAATCTGAGAGCTGAGTGCCTTGGGCGTCTCGAGATGTACATCGGGGATACGAGCACCGGTCTTCTAGACAGGGGGCGGCACCGAGGGAGCCGTGTGCCTCTGCGATCGCCGGCCCTGTTGAGTCTCGCATTGGTCGTCGAGCGCGTGGCCTATCTCGTGCGCCCAGGTTAAATGCAAGCTCGCCCTCCACATCGCCCATGAAATGCACCATCGCGGCGCTGGTACGCAAATCAACGAGGTCGTCATGTTGCGACGGAGCCTTGGCGTCGAAAATCTTTTCATCTATTTATAACTACCACGAGCTCGAAGAACAGAACTGACCCTGCTGAGCCGGGGCAATATTTCGCGGCCGCTAATCCCATTCAAAGTAGTCAGCGTCGACTTTCTTGAGCTGATACGTTCCGACGATCGACACTCCGACGTCGTGATCAATCATGAGCCGCACGAGCTCGTCACCTCCGATTAGGATGATTTTGGTCGCTATGATGCTTGCAAACTCGATGGCCTCGCGGGAATAGGTGGACGTAGTGATGAAGATCCCTCTGTTCGCTCTCTGTCCCTGAAGCGCACCTGCGAACTTCTGGATTTCCGGGCGTCCAACTACACCCTCCCAGCGCTTCGCTTGTAGGTAGATAACATCGAGGCCCAGTCGGTCCTCCTTGATGATTCCATCGATTCCGCCATCGCCACTCTTGCCGACGGCGCGAGCAGCATCCTCTCGAGATCCTCCGTAACCCATTGCAATAATCAGATCGATGACGAGACGTTCGAAGAACGCAGGTGTCGCGCTCTTTACCTGATCCAATAGCTCAAATTCTAGGTTGCTTCGCAATCGCCGATATGCCGATGCGAGCTGATCCTCGGGAGTTTGATCAGATCGTACTTCCGGTTCCGAGCTCGGAGGGATTGGGTCGTCCAGACTGACGACTGGAGAAGAGTTGCGACGCCGCGTTCGAAACGAACGAAACTCGTCGAATTGATCGAGAAGAGCGACGTCTATCTTACTAGGCTTAGTTTTGAGTAGCGTGCGGCCACGATCGGTGATCTGAAGCAGTCCTCGCTTCCGCGAGCTAATTAGTCCAGCCTGCTTAAGGTAGGTGCGTGCCCAGCCGACGCGGTTATCAAACAGGGGGGCTGTCTCGCTGGGTAGCATCTCGTTTCTTTCGTCGTTGGTCACTCCAAACTGCTGGGCAAGAACTTCTACGGTGTCGCGGAAACGATGTTCCTCGCCATCGGCGGCTACACGAAGAAGCGGCAGCATGATGGTCTGATAGTCCGGTATGGCCACGCGTCGACTCCCCTTGTACGCGGCCCCGAAAACGGGCCGACTCGTGCCGGCTCATGAGCTGGCTTTCTAAACCGTAATACTACCGGTTCGGAGCAGCCCGGCCGGGCCCTATCGAGGGGTCCCGGAGAGGCTGCTCCTCTAGACGCCGTCGTTGTGGGCAAACTACGGGCGCAGTGTCGGAACCTCCCTTCCGTTCCCGGACCGGTTCAAACCGTGGATTCCGGCTGGGCACCGGCTGAAGTAGTGTCGGCCGGGTCGACTTGAGTCGACTCAGTTCCGGCGCGGGACGAGTCCACCTGCGGTGCGGACCACCGATTGCCCTCAGCGCATGAGGACGCTGTAGAGTCAACTCAGTGCGGACTTCGAGCCGGAGGGTATCGGAATGACGTCAGTGATCAGGTGTGCCAATTTCCGGTGCCTCCCCCCGGCTCCCCTGGTCGTTCACCCGTTCGGCGGATGCCTCAAACCACGTCCGTACAGTTATTGACACGGGTCCGAGTGGGACAAGCGGGGCAGTTGGGGCGCTGCCATATCTGACAATGGTTTACAGCACCCCCGTCGCATCCATGCACAGGGGCTCAACGGGGCGCGTCGCCCCGCCTCGAAGCGGAGTTCAGCAAGCCCGGACTGAGCTAAGTCGCTGATAGTTAGTTCGCCGCCCCACGTGCCCCGGTCGCCCCGGTGCAATCGGCTGTGCCGATATCTCCCGTCCATGACACCGGATCGAATTCCAACAGCGCCGCCCTCACGACATATAGGCGGGTACGGCCGTTTCCTGTGTCGCGTTTGTCTGTGAGTCGGCCGCGTTCCGCAACAAGAAAACCGCGCTCTTTGAGTTCGGAGGCTGTCTCCTTGGGATCGAGCCCGCCGCATGCTTCTGCGAACCCTTCCCGCGTGAACTGATACTGCTGCTCACCGGTTGTCTTATCAAAGCCCACGAAGCCGGCGCGATCACGCGGCGGGTAGGCATGCACGCTTCCGAGCGACTGGAATCGCGATTCGTGACGCTGAATGAACTCAGCCACGTTCATGAGGCCTCGCAGCCGATCTGGGACGTTCTCGCCGTTGGTTAGCCATGCGCGCAAGGCCGTTCGCGCGGCTGCCCCGACGTGCATCATTGTGCAGTCGAGGATGCCGAGTTGGATTGCCAGTTCGCCGGCCACCATCGTGAGCGCGAACCGCTTGATGGCGCGACGGATCTCTGGGGGCGCGTCTTTCGGGGTCAACACCCCGGAGTAGTGTTCTACCTTCGTCTTGATGGTGCCCACAAGTTTCCCAGTCCCTTCGTATTCGCGGACAAGGGTTTCGATCAGCGCCGGGCCCGCAGTACCGAAAGAGCGCGAGCATGAGGACTTTAGCCGGTCGGCGTACGCTGCGGGATGCATGTCGCCCGTATGCGTGATGATTCCTCGCTCGATCGGAATATCCACCAGGCGTAACAGCTGTCCCGCGTGAACAGCCTTCCCATCGGCTTGGAGCTTGCTGAGGACCGAGACCTCGCCAGTGGAAAAGTATATTGCGCGCCAGCGGCGCGGTCGTCGCAGCTGCCGCTCGCGGTCGAGAGATTGCTTGCCCTTGCCGCTAGCCATGTTGTAAATGACAGCGGCGAAGTCCTTGGTGTCGCAAGTATGGATCTCATCCAAGACGAGTAGGCTGTCGTTGTGCCCGCACAGAAGGGCCTCAAATGCGTTCGCAGTACTGTTCCACTTCTGGACGTAGGCGCGGTCCGGTGACTCGGCTGGGTCGGCGCCATTTCCCCACACACTGGCGGCCACCTGCGCGGCAGTTGTCTTACCGTGCGAGCTGCGACCGTAATAGTGGAAGCCCCCGCTCTCCATCTCTGCAAACCGTAGGAGAGGGCCGGACAGACCGATGAGCACCGGAAACAATAGCAAGGGATTGTCCTTGCACAAGGACACGACGCTCGCATTCCAGTCCGCTAACGTTCCACGCGAGTAGAGCGACGCGCTGGATGGGCTTTCCCGCTCAGGCTGAAAGATTACCGGTGGCTGCGAGTCGAGCGCCACCAACCCACGTGGGGGCGGCAGCATGTAGGCTAGCTGCCCATCCTCTCGCTCAATCCAGCCGACGCGGGTGACTGCTGCCCAGCGTGGCACACGAAGGACGTCGAACTCAGCCAAATACTGGAGCACCTTCCGCTCCGTGCCCGGCATGATCCAAAGGCCGCCGCGGGATAGGCGTGCGGCGAGAGTGCTTCCTTGCCCGTGCAACTCGTCACGCGTCACAGCCAGCTCGTGGGGGGCGCCGAATGGATCGTGCCAGGCAATCACGATGCCATGGTCGCCAGATATGGGATCGTGGGTTGTGGCCTTCACCCAGGCCGGTCCAGCAATTCGCGTTGCCGTCGTGGTCTGGGACACACCGCGCTCGTCCAGCTCGTAGCCCGCCGGAACCGGTATCTCACTCCATAAGGGGCGGTGAGACAGCCGCTTCGCGCCGGCCTCAATTTCCGTGCGAAGCCGGCTTAGCCCGGCCTGCGGCATCTCGCTGCACGCGGCAGGACTGTCCTCTGGTCGACTCGGAGCCGGCTCGATCCGGCTTCGGGCCGGCTCCGTCGGGCCGGGAGCCAGTTGCGAGCCGGCTTCACACGCGTCGTTCTTGCCGGTGTAAGCCGCCTCGGAGTCGGCGCGAGCCGGTATAGCGACGGGCGTTGTTCCAACAGGTCTATCGCTCACGAGCGCTCCTTCTCGGCGGCAGGGGGCGCCCCAGCTTCGCGGTAGTGACCGATAAACCGTTTGAGATCTTCAGCGCGATAGCGCACACGTGCTCCGACCTTGACGTACGGCAGGGCGTATCGCTCCGCGCATCGCCACACGGCCAGGGTCTGAACGCTGACGCCCAGAAGGTCTGCGACCTCCGAAGGAGTCAAAAGCTTTGATGTTTGCACCACTGTTCTCCGGTTTGATCCCGAATGGATCTGGTTCGCCGGAGAGTGAAGCGGATGCGTGTGGGTTCCGCTATCTGGAATCGAGGATGGAATCTGGCAGTGCTTGAAATGCCAGATTCCAGATGGCCTACCGTTTCAAAATCTGGCTGAGTTTCCCGAGGGTCGCGGTGTTCTGGTATCCCGCCTTCGATTTCCAGCCGCGCGAACGGTTCAGGTACTTGCGGACCGTGTCGGGTTTGACTGGCAGTTCGCCACGGCCCAATTTGCGGAAACGGTCGGCAAGCGACGCGTAGAGGGTCTTCACGCTGAACGGCAGCGCCGCTGGATCAAATCGCTCAATGTCGCCTCGTTGGGCCGCTTGTTCGATTTCCGTGCAGATTAGATCCAACATAGGCTTCCAACTCGTGTCTGGCTCCGGGGTGCTGCGAGCCGGTGTTGTGTCGACCGTGGGCTGGCGCTCGGGTAGTGGTGGTTCGGACAGCGCCTCGAGTACTGGCTGTAAGGCTGCGATATGGCCCAGCTGCTTCGCTTGGGAGACGCGAACCAGATCAGCGGTCCGGAACCGCTGCAGCTCTGCGGGGGCGGAAGGGTTGAGCGGCGTGAGACTCACCCCCGAGCAGCTTTCCAACGTCATGCGAATGCGACGCCGTTGCTCTTCATCGACGGCAGGTTCTCCATCGGGGAGGTCTGCCACGAGGAGCGCCGTGAACTCATCGAGCGTCCACGATTCGAATGACAACCGCTCCTCTCCCATCGCGGAGTAGCGCAGGGCGATTTTTTGACGATCCTCGCGCTCGCGCTCATCAGGGCTCAGTGCGGCGCGCCGAAAGAATTCGGCCTGCTCCCGTTCACGAGCATGACGCCGCAAATCGAAGTGGATCTTGGCTAGGCGCAAGACGATGCTGTGCTCTTTTTTCTCACCGTTTTCAGTCACGAAGTACGCTCGGGAGGTCGACCACGGGCGCGGTGGGTTTCAGTCCCGCGCTCTTCAACATGAAATCCGTCACCTGCTGCATGGGCTTACGTAGCCGCTCCACGTCCGTGATGATGTAACCGGCGGTTATGTCCTGGCGCATCTTGTGATTCACCAGGCGTTTCAACGCATAGGCGGAAATGTCCAACGACTCCGCTACGGTGGTGAACGTCCGGCGCAAATCATGCGGCGTGAACGTCACGCCTGCGGCTGTGACCGTGCGCTTCAGCAGCTCCCGCGGATCGGTCATGTAACCGCGCTTCCCGTAGCTTGGAAAAACATACTCCGCATCCTCCTCCGCGGCTTCCTTTCTGGCCTTCAATAGGTCGTGCAGGTAATCGGACAGGGGGAGGGTGTGGTCCTCGTGGTTTTTCGTGTCGCGTACTGTGAGGGTCTTGTGTGCAAGGTTGACATCTGACCAGCGCAGGGATTGCGCCTCAGTTCTGCGAAGGCCGGTGAGCATCATGAGCATTAACCAGTCGGCGACCGTGACGGCCTCGTGATGCTCAGGATCTTCTTTCAGTTGGAGGACCGCAGCAAACCAGGCCTTCAGCTGATCCGGCTTCACATACGAGGTCCGCCGCTTGACGCGATACCAGGCGCGGGTCTGAGAGAGTCGCTTCACCGGGTTGTCCGGGAGCAGCGGTGTTCCGTCCGGCGCCTCGTAATGAAATTGTGCGAAGTTGATGAGCGCGCGCAGGAAGCGCATCGCCCCGTCCGCGTAGCCGTGGCCGTGCTCCGCCCCCAGCCGTCGGTGCTTGTGCGCCACGCGATCCTTGCTGAGTTCCAGCAGGGGCGTGCTCTTCCATTCTTTGAAGGCGGCTTCCATGAATCGCTTGTAGCTATAAAGGGTGGATGAGCGCAGGTTCACGCGTGCGGCGCTGAAGGCCGTGAATGCATCGTCCAGCGTGGCTCGCTCGCGCTCTGCGGCGTGTCGTGCGGCGCGGAGGTCTTCACCCATCGCGGCGCGTCCGGCAACCGACTGAGCTTTTCTGCGCGCGTTCTCGGGCGTGAGCTCGGGATACGCGCCCAGGTGCTCGCGATGGGGCTTCCCACAGTTGCGCTTGTAGAAGTAGAAAGTCTTGCTGCCCCGGTCGGTCACCTGGATCTGAAGGCCGCGCACTTTGGCGTCGGCGTAGTAGAGGCGGCGGCCGGGAGGGGCGGGGGGCAGAGCATCGAGTGCGGCCTTAGTGAAGTTGAGGGTGTGGCGCGCAGACATGGGGTACTCACTCCGGTGCTACAGGGGCGCCTTTTGAGGTGGCCCAAAGCATGAAAAAATCTCTTGGTTTTACGGTGCTACGCCGGTGCTACATTGCCGGTGAATTTTAGCGAATTTGAGTGTAGCACCAGAAAAGTAGGATCTGTAAAAAACCAATGTACACAAAGTCTTAGGAATCTCCATGAATCTCTGGGTTTTACGATTTTTTGGGCTCTTAATCTCTTGGTCGTAGGTTCGACTCCTACACGGCCCACCAAATTTCAGCCACTTGCACGATTTTCTTGCGGTTCGACACCGTCATCTAATCCCCATTGCCGTTGGACGAGTGAGGCGCGTTCCATGATTCATCGTGACGGCTCGGGTTCGCATCGTAGAAGAAGTCGATTCCGCCAAGAGATCATCGACCAATAGGATTGCCGCCACTTCGCAATCCAGGTCGAGCGCCATCGCGATGCCGGTCTGCTGTTGGATATGACACCTCCTGACAGGCGTTAGGTCTGAGTTGGTTCTGCGTGCCCCGCGCAGAATGCTGCCTCTGGGGTGGCAGCCGTGACCGGTCGTCCAGCGGGATGGAGGTTATAGCCGCCTCATTGTGATGGGCGCTCGTGGACTTCAAATCCGATCGGAACATGACGGACGGCCAACAAGCCGTGCTATCGGGGCATCAACGAGTCGCAGTAGGGAGGATTACTCGCTCGTAGCGCCGAGCCTTCGTGTTTGTTAGAGCAACTAACAATCTGTAAATACTCTTGACCAGGCTTTCTGTAAAGGCGTCAAATATGCGTCTTAAACGAGAGGTAAGAGTCTTTTCATGAGCCTTCCGATACGCACCACTCTTGACGACGTAGATGCGCTATGCAAATTCCTAGTCAAGAAGGCCACGGGCGCGACCGTAGCAGAAGCAAAGAAAATATTAGACGCTAAGTATTTAGATGGTCGAAAGATCAATGCCCTGAAGACCTGGGGACTGATTGATGAACAAACTGACGGGAGGCTGAAAATAACTGGGCCAGGCCGGCAATTAACACGGGACGCTGCGGGTCGCGAGAAGGCGTTGCTGGGCACGATCGGTCGAGTTGCTCCATATAGGGCCATTGTTGAGCGAGCCTCGCACCGTTCCGAATTTTCAATTTCGGTCACCGATGTTGCGGCGCATTGGCACGAGCACTTCACCGAAGAAACCTCGGATAGCGAGCGAATTTTGAACGATCAGGCTGTCTGCTTCTTCCAGATCGCCAGTGGAGCAAATCTCGGGACACTTGTTGTTGGGCGCAAAGGTTCTCCCACGCGATTTGAGTTCAACGTGAGCGCTCTGGAAGCGTTTGTAGAAAGTCAGGACCGAGACGAAACAGATACCGCAGCCTCATCAGACGCCGACAAAGATAGCGAAACCGACGACATACGCGAGGCACCGCAGGGCAAGTCTGTTGGGTCTTCGGCGGCGCCAGCTCTTGGGCAGGCGATCTTTGTTGGTCACGGGAAAAACAAAAAGCCCCTGGAACAGCTCAAGAAGATTCTTGACCAATTCAGAATACCCCACAAGGTGGCGATCGATGAGCCCAATCTGGGTCGTCCGATTGGTGCGAAGGTGCGGGAGATTATGGAGTCATGCAATTGCGCGATCCTGATCTTCACGGGAGATGAGGAGTTTCGCGACATAGGGGGCAATGAGATTTGGCGGCCCAGCGAGAACGTGGTGTTTGAATTGGGCGCGTCAGGATACCTCTACGGAAACAGAATTGTGATTATGAAGGAGGAATCGGTCGAGTTTCCGACGAACTTCAGGGAGTTAGGGTACATCTCCTTCGCCAAAGATCAATTGGAGGCAAAAGCGATGGAAATCCTGAAGGAGTTGATCGGCTTCGGGATTGTTAAGGTTTCGACGTGAATGGGATGTGAGGCTTCCTATCCCGAATTCCCGGTGCCACTGGCTATGTCCGCATCTGGCCGAAGTGAGCCATCGCAAACCGCCCGATCTGACGGCCCCTTGCCGTCCCCTTGCCGTCCCCTCATGCGGTTCGATCGCCGAAGGTCGATAGTGTTAGAGCAAATTTAGGATCAATCGAATCAGCAGGTCTTTGTGCTTCGGATCACTCTCGGCCACGAGCAACGCCAAAGCCACGATGGCGTTGTCCACAAGCCTTGGCTGCCCGTCTGCTCGTAACAGCAGATTGTTGCGACGTAGATACTCGAGGAATAGCAGGGTGCCAATCCGCTTGTTGCCATCGGAGAAGGGATGATCCTTGATCAGAAAGTAGAGAAGATGGGCGGCGCGCGCTTGTACGGTGGGATACAGCGGTTCGCTGCCGAAAGTCTGCTCGATTGCGCCCAGGATTCCTTCGAGCTGGTTGCCGCGTTCGCGACCGAAGAGGTTCGTCGATTCGTTTCGAGTTGCAAGGGATTCGCGCAACGTCTGTATTGCTACTCGTGCGTCAGTCAGCGATAGTTCACTCGACTGGGATAGAGGACTCGTCGGTGACGACGGGAGGCGGTCCTCGTCGTACTCCAGTAGCAACCTCCAGGAGCGGGTGTATTGATGTACGACGTTCAGCACTTCGCGCCCCTGGTCCGTGACGAGCGATTGGTTCTTCAGGGTGCTCGACAAGAGTTCTATCGCTTGCTCGACTTCATTGAAGCCGCGCTCGCGGAGCCGTTTCTCATTCAGCGTGTAGCCGCGGAGCAGGTGCTCTCGCAAAGTCTGGGTGGCCCAGATGCGGAACCGGGTGCCCTGCTTTGACTTCACGCGGTAGCCGACTGAAATGATGGTGTCGAGGCTGTAGAGCGTGACCGGTTTATCGGAGGAAGCAATGTGCACATTTTGCACATTGCTTTTTCGGTCCAGTTCGCGCTCGGTGAAGACGTTGTTCACGTGCTTGGTCACGACGGAGCGCTCCCGACCGAATAGCTTCGCCATCTGTGATTGTGTTAACCACACGGTATCTCCCTGGACCCGCACCTCCAGGGAGATTCCTCCCTCGGCCTGGTACAGCGAGACGTCGCCCATATCTGCGATCTGCGAGTCATCCGCAATTGCGTCATGCCCGGCGACGCGGTGCCTGGAGGCGTTGGGGATGCGTGCAGCTGGGAGCTTCGACCTTGCGGCTCGACGCAATTCTTTCTTTTTCGCTTTTGTCTTCATATCAAGATCCTGAGCAGAGGGGCGGACTCGACTTCTTTCACGCATTTTCGACGGGGGGCTGCCGTATCCCTTGGCCGATGTCAGCCGAGCCACTCGACTTTGCAGGTTGGCCACGGATGACACGCCCCAAATGCTGCGCCCACTTGTTCAAGGCGCGGCGCTTCTCGTCGATGTACGTGTAGCGGTCATAGTGCTTGGCCTGGACGCCGCTCCGCCCGTGCGAGAGTAGATGCGCCCGGGTTTCCAAATTCACTCCCAGGGAGGCGAGCTGTGTTTCGCACGTGCGTCGCAGATCGCGAAAGACAAACCTCATGATCGGAATCTCGACGCCGTTCCGAGCGTCTTCCGCGGCAAGTCGGCGCCAGACCTCTGTCACTACTTTCGATACTGTGGACGGATGCAGCGATTGCTCGCCTCGGGTAACGAATGGTCCCGTGGCGCGTCCATTCTGAACGCGCAAGGGCTCCAGAACGTCAAGCGCCATCTGGGTGAGTGGCACTAAATGGTCCCGTGCTACACCGCTGCGCCCCTTGGAATCCCTCAGCAAGACCGTCGAGTTGGGGAAGTCATAGGCTGGCCAGGTAGCGCGGAGCAACTGCACTGCCCGCTGGCCTCCAAGACAAAGATTAAATCGTATGAACGCCCGCGGCACGGCGTCCACCTCGTCGAGTGCGTGCCAGAAGCGTCCGAGTTCATCGGTGGATAAGTGACGGTCGCCAACGTTTTCGAATTCCGCCTTCCGCGGGATTTGCAGGACCGGATTGAGAGCCAGCTCGAAGATGGGTCCTTCGCGTGCCATCCGAATCGGGTCATGGTCCGATTTCGCCCCGTGCTGAAATGCCGCGCTCAGATAAGAACGAATCAGATTTACCTGGCGTCGCACGCCGCGGCGGACGAGCCGCGCAAGGATCTGCTGGATGTCACCAGCAGTTACGTCCTTCGCTCGGATCGCGCACAGGTCGGGAAAGGGCACCTTAACAGCGCGTCCGAAGGCGGTTTCGACATGCCGTGCGCTAATTCGACCGCGGTCTCGCAAGTCCTGAACATAGGAATCGAGAAGCTGTTCGAAGGTGCCTAGGCGCGCCGCTCGCGCCCGGTCACGTTCCTCGGCGGCCGCAAGTTCTTTACGGCGTGACAGCTCTCCCTTCACGTCGCCGGTCGCCCGCTGGATTCCGACGAACTTGGCGAGTTGCGCTCGCGCCTCCTCGAGCTTCATTCCGCCGTCCCCGGGAGTCTGTTCGAACCGTCCGATCCGGAGGAGCCGATCCCGCTCGCTCAAGCGATAGCGGTAATAGAACTCCTTCAGGCCACTGGGATGGATTCGGACAATCAAGCGGCCTTCACCGCGTGGGGCGGATTCGGTCACCTTGTATGGCTTGTCGCGTGGCTTGAGTTGGCGGATCTCTCGCGCTGAGAGCAGAGTTTCAGGCATGCGGTAATCCCTCCGTCCGAAGTGCCATAGTCCCCGTACTGGTACCCGTATAGTATGGCATCCCATGGGAGGAGATGTTACGCACCGAGACTAGAATTTACGAGGTTCTATGCATTGGTGATTCGAGGTGATACGCCATGATACTGGCTGATACGCGAAGAAATGTTACTCTTAATCTCTTGGTCGTAGGTTCGACTCCTACACGGCCCACCAAACCAATAGCTTACGACTAATGTGAGGCAGGACGCCAAGTGATTTTCATCTCTTGGTCGTACATTCACGTCCGGTGCGCACCCATAGCTAACAGCTTGATTTTCTAGAATTCATTGGTGCACTCGGCCCGCTGCCCATTCTGGCATTCCGGTCAAAGCTACCGTTTTGCTACCGGAAGAGCGGGCTGACGATATCGGGCGACGATGCCGGGCAACTTACCGGCCGATCAAACACGTTAGTTGGCCCATCTCGTTAAACGAGAGATCATCCCTTCGTCGTACACGTCCGTCTGTCCACCGTCACGACCGGTGAGTGAGCAACCGAACGACAACCGTCGCGATGTCATGGGTCGCGACATGGGGTAAGTGTCGGGCGCCATCGATCCGCCTGCGGAAGCCCGAAAGATCAGTGGATTTTTTGGCTTTCTGCTGGACATATAACCTAATCTAAATTAGCCTAATTTCGATTAGGCTATTAAGGCCACAGATGTTCATAGGGCGCCGAAGCGAGTTGGCCTTACTGCGTGAAGAACTCGGATCGCCGCGCGCTTCGCTCGCGATCATTTATGGCCGTCGCCGCGTCGGGAAATCCACCTTGATCCGGGAGGCTATCAAGGATGAGTCGCACGTGTTCTATCAGGCTATTCGGGTCACATCCTCCCTGAATCTCGAGGCTTTCAAGCTCGAGATTGCTCGCTCACTGGGAACCGACGAGCTCCTCACGGGAATCTCCGACTGGCTCGCGGTGCTGCACTACTTGGCACGCGCTGCCGAGCGCCGTCCCGGTCTGGTCATCGTGTTGGATGAGTTCCCGTACCTGGTCGACGTTGATCCTGCTCTGCCATCGATCGTTCAGAAGTTCTGGGATTCTGGCGCAGCTCGAGCGGGAAATCTGAAACTCCTGCTCTGCGGCTCGATGATTTCCCACATGGAAGAGTTACTTGCCGAACGCAATCCGCTTTATGGGCGAAAGACCATGGCGTTGGATCTGGGTCCGCTGTCCTTTGGTGAGGCAGCACAATTCATCCCCCGCTATTCTGCCGAGGACAAGTTGGTGACCTGCGGCATCTTCGGCGGGATCCCATTCTATCTGCAGCTCCTGGATCGTCGCGCCACTCTCCAAAGCAACATCATCCGGCTGCTGCTGACTCAGACTGGTAGTCTGGTCGATGAGCCAATCGTTCTCCTGCAGTCCGAGCTACGAGAGGTTTCCAGGTACGCCAGCGTTCTGACCGCCATCGCCAACGGTTGTACCAAGCATGGTGAGATCATCGGCAGGGTAAGGGAGATCAGCGACTCCAGGGCACTCGGTCCCTACTTGGAGAAGCTCGAGCGCATGAGGCTGATTCGCATCGTCAAGTCGATGGACGCAAGCCCCAAAGAGCGCGACCGCCGTTACTTCGTTGCAGATCCGTTGATCGCGTTCTGGTACCGCTTCGTGCAGCCGAATCTTTCCAGTGTCGCCCAGGGCTTCGGAGCGGACGTCTGGAGACATCAGATCGCCCCCAGCCTCGATGAATTCATGGGGGCAGCATTCGAGGAGATCTGTCGCGAGCACGCCCGCCGGTTCTCTCAGCAAGGTTTCTCCGCACCGGCGCAAGAGATCGGCCGGATCTGGCAAGCGGACTATGACATCGATATCGCCGGCAAACTGCTCGACGGATCGATGCTCTACGGCGAGT
>CAZBTV010000099.1:0-27639 GCA_964494895.1 uncultured Steroidobacteraceae bacterium
ATCGAAAAAGTTGAAGCGGCGCACCTTGTATGGGCAGTTGTTGGAGCAGAAGCGGGTGCCGATGCAGCGGTTGTAGACCATCAGGTTCGCGCCTTCGGAGTCGTGCACGGTGGCATGAACGGGGCAGACCACTTCGCAGGGCGCATTCTCGCAATGCATGCACGGGACAGGCTGGAATACTACGCGCGGCTCATCGAGCGGCCCTTCATAGTACCGATCCACTCGCAACCAGTGCATCTCCCGTCCACGCAGAACCTCGGACTTGCCGACAACAGGGCTGTTGTTTTCCGCCTGGCACGCGGCCACGCACGCCTGACAGCCAATGCAGGCGTTGAGGTTGATGCTCATACCCCACGCGATACCTTCATATTGGTACGGGTGATAGAGCGACTCCTCCGGGGTCGGGTGGCGCAGGAAGTCAGGATTCTTCAGAAAATTGGTTAGTGTTCCCTCGTGGACGAGGTCACGCCCGTGGGTGCGCATTTCAGGCTCGATCGAGGCGAATTCGTGTTTTCCGTCCAGCTTGCGTAAGGACGCACCCTGTGCGCTCCAGAGCGCCTCTCGCATGCGCAAAGGATAGGCGTCAAACCCAACACCGCCGCCTACCGGTCCGCTGGTACGACGCCCAAAGCCGAGCGGCAGCGTGACACAGGCATCCGCCTGGCCGGGGAGGATCCACGCCGGTGCGCGCAGCTTGCGGTCCCCCAACTTGATCTCCACGAGATCGCCTGTTGCGATGTTCAGGCGCTCGGCCATGGAGGGGGACACGAAAGCCGCATTGTCCCAGGTGAGCCGGGTAAACGGCCGCGGCAGCTCCTGCAGCCAGGCATTTTCCGCAAAGCGTCCGTCCCACAATAAGGGGTCCGGGCGGAATAGCACGATGAGAGAGTTGCCTTGCTGTCGCGCCTCGTTTGCACTTCCGAGGCCTGCAGAGCTCGCCCAGTCGGGCCGCAAGGACACCGGGATACCCGGCGATTGGGTGTTCGGAATGACCCCCACGCGTAATGCCTGCATCCAGAAAGCGTCGAAGTCACTCACGCCGATTTTCTGCGCGTGAGCATGCCACTGCTTCTGTACGATCGCCTGGCCTTGTGGAGTAGTTTCACCCGAGAGCAGCGCGAGTACCTCGTGAATCGAGCGTCGCTGCGAGTTCATGTTGGCCTGAGGCTGTTGGATCGTGGCGGTGCCGTCGAACGCGCGGACATCGCTCCAGGCCTCGTATTCGTGGCATTGGGGGATGTGCCATTGCACGGCCGCGGCTGTCTCATCAGCGTATTCACCCAGATAGGCCGAGAAGGGCACACGCCGCAGAAGCTTTTCAAACTCGAGGTCGGCCGGCGCTGTGAATGCTGGGTTGTAAGCGCCCAATATCAGGAGCGTATCCACCTCTCCCCGTTGGATGGCCTCGGCGAGGTCGGCGAGTGAGTGGGTCTGCTCGTGCGCTCGTGCGGAGACCGGCTCGACGGCTGTCAGCGTCCTGCCGATCGCCCCGATGGACTGGTTGATCGCGCAAACCAGGGTATGAACCGCTGCGCTTTGGGTGATTCCCGCGTGTACGAGCGCGCGACCCTGGCTGTTGTGCAACTCCTTTGCCAGCTCATTGACCATCTTCGTTTGTGTGCCGGCATTGGTGGCCATCCACTCTTTCGGGCCTGCGCCCAGGGCGGCCGCGAGCTGACGCAGAAAGGATTCGATTTCCGCGGGCGTGAGCCGAACGCGATGGTCTGCTTTGGCACCTGCCAATGTTGGTGTGCTTTCCAATGCATACAGGCGGCTCATGCGGGAACCGATCTCGGCGGCTCGCCGCCGCGAGGCAAACTGGCGCGCGAACCTCAGGTGGCCCGGCGCTGATTCGAGGAAATCGCTCTCCACGGCCAGGATGACGTCGGCCGCGCTGAAGTCCGGGATCCAGTCGATGTCCCGGCCGAAGGCGCTGATCGTGCCGGCGCGGCGCGGGTCTCCGTTCACTGCTTCCCACTGGTACCAACTCAACTCCGGGAAGTCGCGCCGCAGGTCGCTCATCTGGCCTGTGAGCGTTGGGGAAGTGACGTTTGCCGTGAGCACCGCGAGGCCCGCTCCCCTCCGGCCTGACAGTTTGGAGCGTCGGTCGAGGATCGCCGTAGCGAAGCCTTCCCAGGTAGCGATGTGCCCATGCCGGGTGATCGACTGAGCGCGGTATGGATCGTACAGCTCGAGCAGTGTCGCTTGTCCGATCGCGCTGGTCGCGCCAAGACTGGCGGGGTGGTCAGGGTTGCCTTCGACCTTGAGTGGCCGCCCCATGCGATGCTTGATGAGTACGCCCGCTCCATAACCCTGGAGTGTCGTAGCGGTGGCGTAATAGCTGGGCCGCCCGCCGGGAATGATGTCCGGAGGCTGCCGGACATACGGCTCGCGATCGCGTGGCTTTACTTCGGGTCCACAGGCTGCGAGGCCCATCAGCGCCATGGATGCGGCCGCAAGCTGCAGAAATCGGCGCCGGTCGTGGGATGTCAATTCTCCGTCCGCGGCGAAGCCCGGAACCTGCTTTCTGACGTGCTCGAGAAAGGAGTCGGAAGAGGCGATGTCTTGCAAGCATCGCCAGTAGACGGGACCATGAGTCTGGCTCAGGCGCCGCCGCCACTCCGCGATTTGCGTTGCCGGCTCCGAGGGCCTCATCGATGGCATACGGAGCAATCGGTGAGGTTGGCGGGATGGATGTGATACCGCCGCATCAGCTCCTGCCCCGAGGGCGTGTTGGCGGTGCGCCGCCAGTGGGGGTCGAACACGGCTTCGAGCGGGCGCAAATGCGGAGCTGGATTGCGATGGCAATCGAGGCACCAGCCCATGTAGAGGGAGGTGGCTTTTCGGGTGAGCGGCATCTCGCCGATCGCTCCATGGCACTCTGTGCACCCCACGCCCTTCGCGACATGAATGCTGTGATCGAAGTAGACATAGTCGGGAAGCGTGTAGACGTTCTGCCATTTCAACGGTTCGCCGCGCGCCAGGCTGGCCCGCACCGGCTCGAGCAGCGCGGCATTCGTCCAGATCTGGGAATGACAGGTCATGCAGGTTTCGGTCGGGGGCATGCCTGCGTTGCTCGCGACCTCCACAGAATCGTGGCAGTAGCGGCAGTCGATTCCAAGGCCACTCACGTGGTGCCGGTGGCTGAAAGGGACAGGTTGAGTTGGAGTGAATCCTACCTGGGTGTTATAGCTCATGCGAGGAACACCCCAGATCAGGAGAAGGAGGCAAGCAACGAGGAGTCCCGCAGCGCACAGCGCGCCTCGCAGCAACATATCCGCGCGCCGCGTGAACATGAGTAACCATACTTACATGAATCGACGGACGCCAAACGCGCGACAAGATATGTTGTTCCTGAGCCGCGGCGCACGGATCGCGGGAATCCGTGCGCGCGCAGCCGCGGTCATTTCTTCTCGCCGGGCAGAACCGTCGCGAGCTCCTGCCGGGTGGCCCCCTTGATCACGCGAGCCTCGTTGGGATCGCCTTTGAGCAGTGCCTCCGTGAGGTGTTTCGCCTGCTCGAATGTGATATGGGGCGGTAATGGAGGTACTTCTGGGTCGGTCTTGAACTCGAGCACCACGGGACGTCTTGATGCAAGCGCGCGCTCCCAGGCGCTGCCGACAGCGTCCGGGCGATCCACGTATATTCCCTCCAAGCCGATCAATTCCGCGAAGCGGTGATACGGGACGTCCGGGATGTCTTGCGATGCGCTGAACTTCGGGTCGCCCGAAATCACCCGCTGCTCCCAGGTGACCTGGTTCAGATCCTCGTTGTTGAACACACACACGATCCAACGCGGATCCGCCCACTCGCGCCAGTACTTCGATACCGTGATCAGCTCGGCCATGTTGTTCATCTGCATGGCCCCGTCACCGACCAGGGCAATGACGGGCCGGTCCGGATGAGCGAACTTGGCCGCGATCGCATACGGTACCGCCGCTCCCATCGAGGCGAGGCCACCCGAAAGGGATGCCATCATGCCGCGGCGGATCTTCAGATCCCGGGCGTACCAGTTCGCGCACGATCCGGAGTCGCTGGTGAGAATGACCTGCTCAGGCAAACGCGGTGAGAGCTCCCAGGTGACGCGTTGCGGATTGATCGGTGTGGCGGGCTGCATGGCGCGCGCTTCGAGGGTCTTCCACCACTTCGCGACGTTGTTGGCGATTTCTTCGCGCCAGGCGCGATCCTTTTTTGCCTGCAGAAGCGGCAACAACGCCCGGAGTGTCTCGGCGGCGTCTCCGACGAGGTTTACCTCCATCGGATATCGCAGGGACAACATGTCCGGAGCGATGTCGATCTGCACACCCCTGGCTTGACCTTCCTTGGGCAGAAACTCGGAATACGGGAAACCGGAGCCGATCATGAGCAGCGTGTCGCAATCGTTCATCATTGACCAGCTAGGCTCCGTCCCCAGCAGACCAATGGATCCTGTCACCCACGGTAGATCGTCGGGCAGGGCCGCCTTGCCAAGCAGCGCCTTCGCGGCTCCCGCCCCCAGCTTGTCGGCCACGGCGATCACTTCATCGGTCGCCTCCAGGGCGCCGGCGCCGACCAACAGCGCGACCTTTTTGCCGCTGTTGAGAACTTCAGCGGCGTGTCGCAGGTCCCCATCGTGTGGCAGAGTTCTCGGCCGGGTAAATCCAACACCGGAGTGGACGGTTCCATGCGCGCGCGCAGGAGGCTCGTAGGGGAGCTCCTGCAGGTCATTCGGCAGTATCAGGACAGTCACCTTACGCTCGCCAACCGCTATCCGGACAGCGCGATCGACGAGGTGTCGAACCTGCGACGGCGACGATGCCTGATGCACGAAGGCGCCGGCGACATCCTTGAACAGGCTCGGCAGGTCCACCTCCTGTTGGTAATGTCCGCCGAGCGCGGTACGAGCCTGTTGTCCGGTAATGGCGAGCACCGGCATGTGGTCCAACCGGGCATCGTAGAGGCCGGTGATCAGATGGGCCGCACCCGGCCCGGAAGTCGCGATGCATACGCCGAGCTCACCGGTGAACTTGGCGTAAGCCGAAGCCATGAAGGCGGCCATCTCTTCATGGCGGACTTGAACGTAGCGAATCTTTCCCTTCGCCCGATTCAAGGCGCCAAAGACACCGTTGATGCCGTCCCCCGGGTAGCCGAACATGATTCGAACACCCCAGGCGTGAAGTCTTTCAACCAGAAAATCAGAGACTGTCGAGGACATATGGCTCGTTCCGCTAGAGTACTGCTGGCGCTGTAGCAAGTTGCGGGCGGCAGCAAATGCGACAGTGGAGCTCTTCGGCGGCTCTCCGGGCCGGCCTGAAGCGCGACGAGCGTTGCTTTGGAGCGTGGGCGGCGGGTGACGAAATTACATTTCCGGCAATCCATTCAACTCGGACGTGGACGGGGCATCTTTAGCCGGTACCCGGATCGGATTCAGGCTGCAGCTGGAAGCAGATCGAAACGGAGGTTCCGTTCCGGCTCTCGACATCGACGCTGCCGCCGAGCTGCGCTGTCAGATTTTGTATGAGCTGCCATCCGAACGAAGTCGTGTGTTGCGGGTCGAAGCCGGAGGGGAGTCCTACTCCATCGTCGCTGACTGTCAGGCGGACCTTGTCGCCGCTCGCCCGCACTCGCACCTGCGCGCTGCCGCTGCGATCGCCGGGAAAGGCGTATTTGAAGGTGTTGGTCAGCAACTCGCAGACGATCATTCCGCAGGGCAGGGCGGACTCGACTGGCAACGCAATGTCATCGGCGGTGACGCGTACTTCGATCTGCCGCCCCGAGCGGACGCCTTGCGAGCGCTGCAGCTCGACGGCGAGGCTCCGCAGATAGCTGCCGAAATCGATTCTGGCGAGGCCTTGGGACTGGTACAGCCGCTCGTGGACGAGAATCATGGAGCGCAGGCGGTCCCGGGATTCGGAGAAGGCCGCGAGATCCCGCGGATCCTTGATCTTCTTCGCCTGAAAATGCAACAGGCTGGCGATGATCTGCAGGTTGTTCTTCACGCGATGGTGAACCTCCCGCAGCAGAGTTTCCTTCTCGTGCAGCGACTCTTTCAGCGCCTCCTGGGCGGCCACACTCGCGGTGATGTCCACTGTAGCGCCGACGGTGCGTACCGGATGACGGTCGCTGCCTTCGCCCTCGAAGAAGGTCTGCGAGCGCGATTCCAACCAGCGCACGGTTCCTTGAGCAGTCAGGACGCGATGTTGGACCTCGAAATGGCCGTCGCCACGCGGGTCGAATGCACGCCACGCCGCCGCGGCCACCCTTTCTCGATCGTCCGGGTGCACTGCTGTTATGTAACGCGCCCGTTCAGCAGGCTCGTCGGGCCTCAGGTCCGCGTGTCTACGCAGCTCCGGAGACCAGTACTGGGCGCCTGTCAGGTGGTTATAATCGAATACGCCGATGTCGTAGACCCGGGCAACTTGACGGAGCCGCTCCTCATTCGTACGAAGGACCTCTTCCCAGCGCTTACGTTCCGAGATGTCCTGCGTCGCCCCGATCGTGCGGATGGGGCGGAGTGTTGGGCCTTCTCGCTCGAAGAAGGTTTGCGACCGGTTCGTCACCCACCGCTCGCTGCCATCCCTGCAGAGGAGGCGGAATTCGATGTCGAAACACCCATCCTCTCTCTCATGGGCACGCTTGACCGCACTGACGACACGTTCGAGGTCGTCGGGATGGATCTGATTCCAGGTCAGCGGCATGTCCGGGAAGCTGACCTTCTCGTGCGGGCCGCACCCGAATATCTCTCGTTGCTCAGGTGACCAGTAGATCTCGCCGGTGCGGTGGTCGTGATCGAAGATACCGATATGTGAGAGGCGGACTACTTGCCGCAGCCGATCTTCGCTCTGACGCAGAGCGCGCTCGGCCCTCGTGCGGCCGGAAATGTCGCGTGCGACAGCAGCGAATGCGAGCAATACGATGGCCGCCGCCATGAGACAAACACCTACGGCCCAGGTTGCAGCCTGGGCAAACGGAGCGTCATACAGTAGCCGGACGCTGAGAAGAACCATCAGGAATACGGCAGGTGTCGCTGCCGCCAGGGCTTGCAAGCGCCTGCGCTGGACCGGATGAAGCCTCGAAACGCTATTCCGCCACGAGGTTTGCATCAGGGGTCATGAGCCCTGCAGCGCGGCTCGCAGAGCGTTTGCGAGCATGACCTGCGTGAAGGGTTTGTCGAGGGTGATGGTGGCACCGAGCTTCCTCAGTTCCGCCGCTGTTGTTCCATCGAGTCGCCCGCTCGCGACCACGACAGGAGCTCGAGGTAACACTTTACGCAATGCGCGCACGAAGCTCAGTCCGTCCATATGTGGCATGTGCACGTCGGTGATCACTGCCCGCAGGGTATCCCGGTGCTGAAGCACCTGGACCAGGCCTGTGGTGCCGTCTTCCGCCAGAAGCGGCGTGAAATTCAGGCGCTTGAGCACTACCTCCGCAGCCTCGCGCACATTGGGCTCATCATCGACGTAGAGAATGGTCTCCCCATTGCCGCGAAATTCCGAGGTTGGTATTGCATCCACCCGAGCGTCCTTCTCTAGCTCTTGGGCGGGCAGGTACACGGAGAATGTGGATCCACGGGGCGGATGCGAGTCGACTCTCATGAATCCGCCGTGTCCTTTGACGATGCCGGCCGCCGTGAACAGGCCCAATCCGGTGCCCGCCTCGGGCCCTTTGGTGGTGAAGAACGGGTCGAATATACGCTCGACGATTTCAGATGGTACGCCGCTGCCAGTATCCGTGACCCGCATGACTACATAACGGTCGTGCGCGGGAAGCTGCTGGTCAGCTCCGGCGTTGATGGCAGCAGCGCCCATCTCAGCGCTCTCCGCCTCCAGTGTCAAAGTCCCGCCCTGCGGCATGGCGTCGCGGGCATTTACACAGAGGTTGAGCAACACCTGATGTAACTGCGTGGGATCGCCCAACACGTTGGGGAGCTGTTTCGGCGCTCTTGCCTCGATCTGGATGTTCTTCGGGAAAGTGCCTTTGAGGATCTTCTCCATCTCGTCGATGAGCTGACACGGATGAACCACGACGCGCCTGCCTTCGGTTCCTTTGGCGAAAGACAGGAGGTGTCGCACCATCTGCGAGGCGTGATTGGCGCTGCGCTCGACGGTGTCGAGCACCTCCGTTTCGGCGGGATATTGGTCCTTCAACATCTCGATGGTCATCAGGATCGGCGTGAGGGCATTGTTCAGGTCGTGCGCGATGCCACCCGCCAATGTGCCAATGGACTCCAGTCGTTGGGCGCGGCTCGCTTGCCTTTCCGCATTTTTGCGGTCGGTGATATCCCGAACTGCGGCGGCGATCATGGGTCCTTCGGCCGTTTCTATCGAACCCAGGCTGATTTCCACCGGAAATTCGGTGCCGTTCTTGCGCTGGCCATGCAGATTGGAGCGGCCCGGAGCTACCGGAGCGCTGGCCGCGGACCCGCCCAACGGGTCGCCCAACAGGGAGTGTTTCTGATCATTCCCGGCAGGGAGCAGCATCCCGATACTGTGGCCCGTCAGTTCCTCGCGAGACCAGCCAAACATGGTTTCGGCTTTGCGGTTCGCCAACCGGATCGTACCGGAGCGGTCTGTCATGACGATGGCGTCCGGAGAGAACTCGAACAGGTCGTGAAAGCGCCGGGCGCTGCGCTCGCGCTCGATTTCTGCCGCCGCTGAAAACCCGAAGACGTGAAGCAAGGCCTCGACGCGCCGGGGATGCGCCAGAGGATGGCGGCTCAGCACTGCCAGGCAGCCCGTTGTATTGCCTGTAGGGCCTGTCAGGGGCACCACTGCGCAGGCCTCGATCTGCTGGCGAATGAGGTATTCATCCACAGGATGATGCAGCCGAGCGCCACTGGGAAAGATGACCGGTTTGCCGTGGGCTACTTCGCAGCAAGTCGGCAGGGCCAGTGTGCTCGCCGGAGCGTCCACCAGCTGCCCTTCTTCGAGCAGAGCCAGGATTTGCAGCATGCCCGGCTCCTCCGGTTGGAATTGACCCACGAGTGCGAATTCGCAGTCGAGCGAGGCTCCCAGCCGCTGCACCAATGTACGGAAGAAAGCGTCGCCTTCCAGAGCCACGAGCTCTGTTGAGAGCACCCGAAGGGCACGCTCCATCTGCTTGTGCTCGGTTACGTCGGTGAGCGTTCCGATATAACCGGTCGCGGCGCCGCCAGCGTCAGTAGTGGCCACGGCCTGGCCCAGCACCCAGGTGATCTGGCCTTCGGGATTGGTGAAGCGGTAATCGGCCTTGAACCCGCCACCCTGTTTGATCGCCGTGTGCCATTCGACCGTGACCCGCTCGCGGTCTTCAGGGTGGAGGGTACGCATCCAACCGCTGCCCAGAGCGTCAACCTGCGGGATCCCGGCGATCTCGCACCAGCGGTTGTTCACGTACAGAACCCCACCATCCGCGTCTGTTCGAAAGATGCCGACCGGAGAAAGCGTCGCGAGCGTCTCGAACATCGCAAGACTGTTACGGAGGGCGGCGGCGCGCCGCTGGACCTCGGCTTCGAGATTCGCGTTCAAGGCTCGGAGCAAGTCTTCCGCGGTACGCCGGTGCAGGGCATTGCGTTGCGCAACGATCATACTGCCGTAGGTCGCAAGCAGCGGCTGGATTTCAGCCAGCACGCGCTCGTCGTAGCCATCCGGCCGGTTGGCGACACCGATCATGCCGACGATGTGCCCGCCAACATTGATGGGCACACCGAGGAAGGCTGTAACGGAGTGCATGGGGGGTAGATCGCGGCAGCGTGGGTCGTTGACGGGATCGTTGACGATCAATGGGCGGCCGTTGTTCATCACCGCCGCAAAGAGGGAGGTGATGCTCGTGGGCGGAGTGGCCCGCGAGGTGTGTTCAGCAGAGGGCTGCGGTTGAGTGATGTCAGCAACGGCCTGGGTGTTCAAATGAGGCTTGTCCTGGGTATACAGGACTTCGCCTATGAACCCGATCGCGCTGCCGGTGGCCTCGAGCAGCACACCAAGAATGTCTTTGAAAGATCCGGAGTCTTCCGGGGAGTTGATGAACTGTTCCTGCACGCGATGCAAGGCGGCCAGCATCGCCGACTGGCGTGCGACCAGCCTGCGACGCTCACGCGCTTCCGTCTCATCACGAAAGACGAGTACGACGCCAATGATATTTCCAGTCGCATCCCGGATCGGGGCCGCGCTGTCGGCTATGCTGAGCTCCGTCCCGCCGCGGCTGACGAGTGCGGTGTGATTGGTGAGTGTGCCGCTTTCGCCGGTCTTGAGCACGTGATCGACCGGCATCGGTGCCGGCTTCCGTGTCGTCTCGTCGATTATGTTGAAGACCTCTCGGATCGGTCGGCCCACAGCCTCCGCCCGAGCCCAACCGGTCAGGCGCTCGGCGACCGGATTCAGATGCGTGATATAGCCCAGCGCGTCCGTTGCAAGCACGGCGTCGCCTATGGAGTTGAGGGTGACCGCGAGGTTTTCGCGGCTTTGCACGAGCTCCGCGGTCCGCTGCCGCACCTTATCATCGAGCTGAGCGTTGGCTTCGCGCAGCGCTTGCTCCATCCGGTGCTTGTAGAGCGCCATCTGGATCGTCGCATGAAGCTCTCTCTCCTCGAACGGCTTGACCAGGTATCCAAATGGCTCGACCTTTCCAGCCTGCCCGAGCAGCTCGGCGTCGGAATAGGCACTGAGAAAGATGACGGGAATTTCGGATCGCTCACGTAGCCGGCCGGCCGTTTGAATCCCGTCGAGGCCGCCGGCCAGGTGAATGTCCATGAGAACGAGATCCGGCGGATCGGCCTCGAGCCTCCCCAGGGCTTCCTCACCGCGCGAGGCGCTGCCTTTGACGTTATAACCCAGCGATGTGAGCCGATCCCTGAGCTCCATCGCGATGAGCGCCTCGTCCTCGACGATGAACACGCTGGCAGGCGAGGGGACCGCATGTTCGGTTACGGGTGCTGCGTTCATGCCGACGGTTCTGCTTGTGTTCCGGGGTGGAGCAAGTCAGGTTTTCCAAAGGGCGGGACACACTGAGTATGTCTCGCGAGCTTTGCGCGCAAGGGGGGTTCGATTAAAGGCTCTCAACTTTTTGATGCGGTTGGCGCCGACGCACGATATAAGGTGGATAGAGAGGTGATCCATGTTACGCATATTGATCGTCGATGACGATGCCAACGTGCGTCACATGCTGAGTTTGATGCTGCGACGCAGCGGATATGAGATCGACGAGGCCGAAGATGGCGCCCAAGCTCTGCGCAAGGCGCTCAAAACCAGCTACGACGCCGCGATCGTGGATTATCGGATGCCGCCGCCCGACGGGTTGGAGGTGCTGACCCGTTTGCGCGACGCACAACCTCGTTGTGTCCGTATTCTCATGTCGGGCGCCCTCGATTTGCCCATGGTGATGAACGCGATCAACCGCGGCGAAGTCTGGAGAGTTGTGCAGAAGCCATTCTCACGCCAGGCCATTCTTGCTGCGGTAGGAGAATCCATTGCGGCTCGCACCCGTCTCGAGGAGCTTTGCATCGGCGCCCTTGACAACACTCGCGAATTGCAGCGCCGGCAATTGGAGGAATGCCTGTCCGGCAACACGCTCAGTCTTGCGCTGCAACCGATCGTCCGCGCGAATGACAGCGCTCTACGAGGTTATGAGGCGCTCTTGCGCAGCAAGCACGCGACGCTTGATACGCCAGAGCGAGTGCTTGCCGCGGCGGAAGCGAATGGGATGCTCGACACGGTTGCGGATCACGTCGCGATGTGTGCTAGCCATTGGCTCGAAGTGCTGCCAGACGATGTTGATCTGTTCGTGAACGTCCATCCAGGTGAGCTGTCCGACCTCGGGCGGGTACGTCGGCGCCTGGAGGCGCTCCAGCAATGGTCAGGAAGAGTCATATTCGAGATCACCGAGCGGAGCGACGTTCTGCAGATGGATGGTTGGCGCGGCATTCTGGAGTTCGTCACCGGGTCGGGATTCCGGTTTGCGGTGGACGACCTCGGGTCGGGCTACAACTCACTGGCGGTGTTGGCGGAGCTTCGCCCATCATTCATGAAAGTCGATCGCCTCATCGTCCGTGATATCGAGCGCGAGGAGCACAAGCAGCGCCTCCTGGAGTTGTTATCGCTGTTCGCCCGCGCGACCCACACGCAACTGATCGTGGAGGGGATCGAGACTGAAACAGAGGCCGCTGCGGTCCGCAGGATCGGTGTCGACCTGCTGCAGGGCTATCTATTCGGCCGTCCCGCGGGCACTCCGGGGTCGAGCGTGCCGTTGAGCCGGCGCACCTGAGGGTTTCGACCGCCGTCGGTTGACAAGCTTCGCCTGCGGGAGGCACTGTTGCGGCAGGATCCGCGCGCTGCGCTCAGCCCGACGCGCGGTCGACTGTGGACCAGGATATCTCCTATGACGGGCGAAGACCCGAATGCAACACGCCTGCGAGGCAGGGATTCCCTGCTGCGAGCTGATCCATCTGACTCGACCCGAGTCCGCCGGCGAACACCAGTGGCTCCGGAAACCACGAAGGATGCGGACGTCTCGCCCGAGACGCTTTTGCGTCCACGCCGGGGATCGGAACCCACGGAAAGTCTGGATGGCTCGAGCGCACCGTATGCTGGCCTGGTCCTGCAAGGGCACTATCAACTTGACCGTCTGATCGGGCAAGGCGCCATGGGCCAGGTATGGCGCGCCCGTGACCTGCTGAGCGAGGAGGCCGGGGAGCGCAACGCCAATGTAGCCGTGAAGCTGTTCGTCTCTGACTTCGCGCGCGACCCCAACGCTCTCGCGCTCATGCAGCGGGAAACGAGCCGCGCGCAACGGCTTGCTCATCCCAACATTGCCAACGTGCATGTCTTTGACCGGGATGAGCGGACTGGCATTCTGTTCATGGTCATGGAGCTCATCGACGGGCAGCCGCTGGACCAGTTGCTTCGCGACTCCAGCGGGGGGCTCGGACGTAAGCAAGGTGTTCCAATCATCCAGGGGATAGCCGCTGGCCTGGCGTACGCCCATAGCCAGGGCATCGTGCACTGTGATCTCAAACCAGGCAACGTTCTTGTCACGCGCTCGGGTATCGCAAAGATACTCGACTTTGGGATCGCGCAAGCCGTCCAGTTGGCGGAGGTCGGGACTTCTCGGGAGGAGCCTACCGAAAAGGAGCCTACCGAAAAGGAGCCTACCGAAAAGGAGCCTCTTCTGTCCGGCTACACGGCAGCTTATGCCTCGTTGGAGGCGCTATCCGGAGAGGTGGCCCATCCGGCTGACGATGTTTTTGCGCTCGGATTGGTTGCCTATGAAATCATCGGCGGGCGTCACCCTTTCAAGCGCGAGCCCGCGGATGTTGCGAGGAAAAATGGACTGAGGCCTGCCCGCCTGGCGGAGCTGCGCGGGCATGAGTGGCGAGCGGTGAGCCGGGCGCTCGAGCTCGAGCGCCCCCGGCGATGGAAGAGCGCTGAGCAGTTTCGCAAGGCTTTCGCAGGGACTTCCCGCGCGCAGAGACTACTCGTCATCGCGATGGCGCTCCTCGTGCCACTGACGGGCTTGCTCGGATATCGTTCCTACGTTGCCTCCGGTCCCGCCGTACCGTTCTCCGAGCTGCCACCGGCTACCCAGACGGAAATTCAAAAGTCTCTGACCAGCGGCAACGAAGCGTTGGACTATGTCAGGCGCACCCGCGATTTTGGTCCTTTGGATGATGCGGCTGTCGCGTTTGACCATGCATACGCGCTTCACCCGCGGAACCGCGATGCCGTCAGAGGACTCGATTCGACTGCGAGACTTGCCATCGAGTGGGCAGAGGGCCGTCCCGACGCGAGCTCAGCTCTCCAGGAGATCAGGAAGCTGACGGCGATCACTACCGAGAGCCGCTACTACGAGCATAATACAACCCTCGAAGCGGAAATCGACAAGCTGTCGCGGCGTAAGGGTACGTAACGCTGGATCCGGCATTGCGCGTGGGTAACTAGTAGGATCGAGCGATGAAAATCTTCTTGCCGGCGCGCAGCGGCGCCGCGCGCATTGTTCTGTTGGCGGTGGCAACGGTGTTTGCGTGCGCCCGTTCTGTCGTCGCAATGGACGCAGACAAGGCGCGCGAAGGTATGGTGACGCGCGCCGACCTCGAGATCGTAGAGTGTCTTCTGCCCGGCCAGGTCCGGCAGCTCGGCGCCATGAGCTACCTCAGCCCGCGGCGGCCGACACGCACGACGGCCGCCGATTGCCGGGTCCGCGGCGGAGAATACGTTGCCTACGATCGTGCCGACACGAAGTCGGCGCTGCGCATCTGGCTGCAGAGCGCGGAATCGGGCTCCGCCGAAGCGCAAAACAATGTCGGCGAGATATACGAGCGAGGCGTTGGCGGCCAGCCAGACTACACTGCGGCGGCTCTTTGGTATCAGAAGGCCGCCGCGCAAGGATACTCCCGCGCGATGGTCAACCTGGGTGCCTTGTACGAACAAGGGCTCGGAGTCGATAAGGACGCCCTGAAAGCTCTGAACCTTTACCGCCAGGCCGCCGGGTTGCCGGAAAACAGTGTGATCTACGCGGACGCCGCGCAACGGGAGCAGGATGCCCTGCGGGCGCAGCTGTCACGCACTGTGCAGGAAAAAGACGCGCAGCTCGATGCCTTGAAGAAGCAAGTCGAGCAACTCGAGCACAAGCTGCGTGAGCAGTCGGGCAAGGCGGCCGCGGCTGCGTCCTCCTCGGCGGAGCTCGAGGCGCTCCGTAGCCTCCTGAAGCAGCTCGAATCGGACAAGGCCCAGGCGGAGCAGCATCTGGCCTCGATTGCCCGCACTCGCGCGCCGACCGTAGAGAAGCCGCTGGAGCCTCTGGATCCCAAAGCGGCACTGCGCACGGTACAGGGCCAGAACATCGGCCGCTTCTACGCCCTCATCATCGGCAACCAGGAATACCGCAATCTCGATCGGCTGCAGACACCTCACAGTGACGCAAGCCGCGCCGCGCGCATCCTCAAAGACAAGTATGGGTTCACCGTACAGGTGATCGATGACGCTGACGACGTCGCCATGCTCCAGGCGCTCAACGATCTCGAAAAGGTCGTCAGGCCGGAGGACAACGTACTCATCTACTATGCGGGGCACGGATGGCGCATCAAGTCAGGTGGCGGAGGTGAGATCGGGTACTGGCTGCCGGTCAACGCGGACCCTCCTCCGAATGACACTCTCTGGGTTCCCAACGAGCAGATCACCGCGCACATCGGCCGCCTTGCGGCCAAGCGGGTCCTGGTGGTCGCCGACTCCTGTTACGCGGGATTGCTTTCGTCGGACCCGAGCGCGAACCTGTTCGGAACCGACGCTCCCGTGAGCTCCGAGTACCTCAAGTACAAGCTTCCCAAGCGGGCGCGCCTGTTGCTTTCCTCCGGCGGCGACCAGCCGGTTCTGGACGCCGCCGCCGGCCAGGACAACTCTGTATTTGCCCGAGCCTTTCTCCAGGCCCTCGAAACCAACACAGCGGTGCTTTCCACGCCCGCGTTGTTCGACAGAATCCGTGATCAGGTGAAGCAGGAAGCCCAGCGGAGCGCGTTTCTCCAGGCCCCGGATCTGAAGACGATCAAGAGCGCCGGGCACGAGATGGGTGATTTCTTCTTCGTGCCGCTGGGCAAGGGCTAATCCATCAGGCGCTGCAGGCGGATGCCGAAGGCGAGCTCGTGGGTGTGGATATAGCTTTCCCCGGCCACGGAGTTGTAGTCGGCGAAGGCGGAGATGCCATACGGAAACTGTGCGGAAATTCCAGCGGCCCAGTCGAAATAGCTCCTGGCAGGACGGTCGGTGAAGATCACGAAATCACTGATCGGCTGGTTGGATGTGCCGGCGCTCGGGTCATCCACGAAGTGCACGGTCACGGCACGCTGATCGTCCTTGAACTCATGGACGTAATGTGCCCGCGCTTCCGGCAAGAGGACGGCAAAGCGCGTGTTGAGTGCGTAGGACAGGTGACCGCCCGCCTTGAGCAGCAGTGATTCGCCGGTCTGATTGGCGAATGCCAGCGCCATGCCTGATTGCGAGGGGTCCCCTTCGGTAAATCCATTCACGTCGACCCGTGTGTAGTCTATGGCGGCATCCGGACCGAAGGTGAGGCCGCGATAGTGAAATCCGTACCCGACGTTCGTACCGAACGCGAGTTGACGGGCGCCCGTGGATCCCGTCATGTCCACCGAGCACTGGCCGTTGATGCAGTTCGAGGGAATGGACGTGCTGTTTTGATCGATACTGAACGACGTGGCTCGCGCCGCATCGTAGCCTATATGGCCAAACGTGCCGATGGCATCTACATATAACTCGTCAGCATAGTAGGTCCCATAGAGAGAGACGGAGTTGCCACGCGAATCCAGTCGGCCGGTGCCGTCGGTGAAGCGGGTCTTGCCGCTGGAATGTCCGTAGGCAAGGCCCAGCACGATGTTATCCCTGAGCCGATAATCGACGCCGGCCGTAATACCATTGTTCCTGAAATCGAAGCCGTTCTCGAAGATACTGGCGTCCTGCGATCCGCGGCGCAGGCTGCCGTTGACGAAAAAGCCCCAACGGCTGGGGGTGACGGCTGAAGCATCCTCGCCGCTTCCGCCGCCGACCAGGCGGGTGAGGCCGGAGAGCCCGTGAAAGCCGGTCATATCACCCAGCATCGCCAGAAGCTCTCCGATACCGTTCGCAGTAGGCATGCCGAGGTCGAGTCCGGTGAAACTCAAGCCACCTACGCCCTGTCGGAGCTGCGCGAGGCGCGCGCCGATGTTGGTGAACTGCGTGCCCGAGAACTGCACTCCAGTGCGCTGCTGCGCTATCGCCTGCTTACCCGAGATCGCATTCAGCGTGTCCCGCAGCCCGGACGGATCGACACCGCCGCCGTGTGTGCCGATGATGGCGAGGCAGTTCGCAAGCAGATTCTGCTGTTGCGCGGTGAGTGTCAGCCCGGGGGTTTGCAGCTCGTTGCACACTCTCTCCAGTGCCGCCGCGATGCTCAACTGCGCCGGGTCGACGAAATTGGGCACCGAGGTGAGCGGGCTGTTTGGATTGGTGGCGTTGCCCGCTCCTGTCGAGATGTTGATCGCCACGGCGGTTCCGGCCGCTGTGGCGCTTCCAGCAGCCGGGTTCTGGCTAAAGACCGCATTGTAGGGTACGTTGGTTGCAGGGGCGTGGCCGACGGCGCCAACGATCAGTCCAGCCGCCTGCAACGCGTTTGCTGCAGCGACTTGTGACATACCGACGACATTGGGCACCACTACGGTCGCCTGCACAGTCAGGGTGCCACTCGCGCCTGATGGGTTGCTTCCCAGAGTGGTTTGCAACGCCCCGGCCGCAATGGTGTTGGTATAGTCGGTTTTGGCAGTAGTACTGCGTGCCGTCACATTGACGGTGATTGTACATCCACCTGCGGGAATGCTCGCATCCGCCGCGTAGGTGACCGCACCGCTTCCTGGGGTAGCGCCAACTGCTCCAGTGGTGCACGTTCCGCTCGCACCTCCATTGCCCACAGTCATTCCGGCTGGGAGACTGTCTGTGAGATTCTGGGTGAGCGTCGCGGCGACGGCGTTCGCATTACCGAATGCGATGCTCATCTGACTCGTGCCACCGCTTGTAATGGCCGCCGGCGAGAATGTGATGCTCGATATCGTGGGCGGTGTCGGGGCCGCTTGTCCCAGTGCCGCAATGGATCGTGCCAGGAGCACGGCTGCGCAGCCGAGTACTGCCAACTGTCGCGAGATTAGAAGGGCTCGGACGCGATTACGTAGCATCGACTTCTCTTTATGGTAGGGCAGCCTGATGGTAGTTGGGCCCGCGGGATGTCTGGTTCGCTGCTATCCAAAACTGGGTCTGGTGACTACCAGGATCGCGGACGGCGTTTGGCCCGATTTTGCCGGTGTGCCGCCGATCGGGGTGAGTGCCCCCGTAGCCGGATCCTGGGTATACACAGTGATCGTCTGGTCCACCGTATTGACGACGTAGACGTAGTTGGACAGCGTGGCCATCGGACCCGGCCCCGCCCCTGCGGCGAACGGGCTGTTCGCTACTGGCACGAGAAGTCCGCTCGAATTGGTGCTGAATACCGAGATGCCCTGCTGGGCGCTCGCCAGCAGATAACAGCCGCATGGTGCGGCCACCAGGTTGCGGAGTCCGGGGCCGACCGTGACGTTCCCGCCCTGTAATGGCCCCAACACGCCCGTCTGCGGATCCATGTTGTACGCCGAGATCGTTCCGGCGCCTGAGTTGGCCACATATATGTTGTCGATGTCGGTATTGGAAGCCGGCACATAGGTCTGGATGCTCGCCACGGAGTCAGGCGTTGCCCCGGTAGCGAATGGGCTGTTCGCAACCGGAGAGAGCGCTCCCGTGTTGAAGTCCGCCAGGTACACGGAAACCGTGTTGCTCCGCGAGTCTGTCTCGAGGTAGTAGTAGTTGTTGCCGGGAAGGCCGCAATAGAGCGCCAGCCCCGCGGTCGGCGTGGCCTGCGCAGCGAATGGACTGCCGGCAATGGGGCTGAAGGATGCGCCGGAGGTGGGGCTGCCAACCCATCCAGAGATCGAGCCGGCGGTGGCCGCCGGAGTGGAGTTTGTGATGTACAGCACGGGGCCGGCGCCCGAATAGAAGCTCGCAATGGAAGTGGGTGTGCTCAGTCCCAGCGCGAATGGACTGCCCGAAAGGGGGGTGAGGCTGCCGGTGTTCGAGTCGATCACGTAGCCGGACAGGTCGTTGGAGCCACCATTGGAAACGTAGAGAAAGCTGCTGTTGTTGACGGCGGCGGCCGCCGATGGGGCGTTGCCGGTGCTGACAGGCGGGCCCGATGGCAAAAGGGCGCCGGTGGCGCTATCGATGATGTATGGAGAAATTGTGTTGTCGCCACGGTTGGTGACATAAGCGAAGCCGAGAGGCCGGACGCAGCTCACCACCACGTTGGTGATATTGCCGTTCGTGACGATTCCAGCGCCCGCCGCTACGACGCAAACCGTGCTGGTCTGCGCCGCTGCGCCGCCGAAAGATGTGTCGATACCCGGTTGCGACTTTACCGCAACCGAGTACGCCGAGCCGCTTGGGACAGGCGTCGCGAAAGTGAAGGAAACGGGACTATTGGCCGTCGGGGCGATGGTAACGTCGTCACCGCCATTGTCCTGCAGAACGAGATTGAGGTTGGCGCCCGAGTTTGGATCAGGGAGGCCGGTGACAACGCCGCTCACGGTGTAGGTGTTGGTAGTACAAGCGACGGATACGGTGGCTGCGGCTGCGGCCGTCCCGGCGCCATTGGCCACAACGCACGTCTGGCTCGGGTTTGTCGGCTGAGCGACGACCATGACGTTGTAGGCGCTTCCGTTGGCGAGCCCAGCCGCGAACCTGGATGTGCCGTTTGCACTGACCGCCAGGTTGTCTCCATCGACGGTGTTCTGAAGAATGAGGCCCGTGCCGCTCAAACCCGACACCGAAGCCTGCAGAGTCACGTTTGCCGTGCAGGCCACCGTGACATTGCTGATGTCGCTATCGCCGACGATTCCGGTTGCATTCGTGAAGGTGCACGCCTGGCTCTGTGTTCCGGTTGCGGACTTCGTCGTAACGCTGTACGAGCTGCCGCTTGGGATCTGGAGGGGGAACTTGAACGGACCGTCGGCCGTGATTGTCAGATCGTCGCGCCCATTATCCTCGAGCACGAGTGTGCCGGAGACGCCTGTCACAGTGCCTCCGACCGCGTGGGTGGGACTGGTCGTGACCGTACAGGCAATCGCGATGCTGCCGATATCGCTATCAGCCGTCGCGCCCTTGCCGTTCAGAACCACGCAGTCCTCATAGGGATTGATGGGCGGGCTCAATACCGACACGTCGTATTGCGAGCCGCTGGGCAAAGGCGTTGGGAATGTGAACGTGCCGTCCGAGGAGACCACGAGGTTATCGGTGCCATTGTTCTGCAGTACCAGCCCCGACCCGGTCAGCCCGACCACCAATCCCCCGACCGCGTCCGCCGGGGTGTTCTTGTTGCTACAAGCGATGTTGATCGCTGTAACGTCCGCGTTCTGGACCGTCCCCGCTCCATTCGTGGCGACACATGTCTGCGTCGGCGAGCTCGGCTGAGTCAGGACGAGCACGTAATACGGGCTGCCGGAAGGGAAGGTCGTCTTGAATGTGAAGGATCCGTTTCCTGCAACAGGCAACGTTTCTCCAGTATTCGAGGCCAGCACCAGCCCCGAGCCACCGAGGCCAGAGACCTTCCCTCCCACTGCGTATTGAGGGGCCGCACCAGCGGCGCTGCCCGATGTGCTTTGATGAATACCGCCGGTGCACGCGGCGAGCAGGATAGATGCGTAGGAGAATGCCGCCGCCCGCGTCATCCTGATGAGATTATCGACCATGAGACCCCTTGTTGTTGACATCGTGCAACGTGCCAAGCGGGCACGGCAAGGCGAGCGCGATCAAAAGTATCTATCGCACTGCTGCCCGTCATGTCAACGTGGGACGACCGTGCCATCGGCCATCTCATTCATCAGGATCATCACCCGGGAAGTCACCATTCAGTACGCGGCCCCAGATCTCTTGCCAGCAGCAGGTATGCGTATAGCCTCGGATGATGCGAACGGAGCTGCTCGCTCCGATCCTGAATGCGGCCGATTCGACGAGCTCGGGAGGTGTGTTCGTATCCTCACTGCCGACCAGGTGCAATACACGGATACGGTCCGGACGCCGGCGCTCTTCGACAGGATTCAACGAGCCCAACAGGGGGGTGTAGTGGTGTAGGTGGCACCAGGCCGCCGTGTCCAGATTCGCGCCGATCGTGACCACACGGCTGACGGATTCGACCCGATCCGCCAATAGCACTGCGAGGGTCCCGCCACCACTGTGCGCGTAGAGCTCGACAGTACGTGCCTGCGCCCGGTCGGTTTCTGAGCGCAGCACGGCCGCCAGGCTGTCCACAACCTCGGGCGCGAAGCGTCGCACCGTCCAATACGACGGGTTGCAGCCTCGATCATGACTCAAACCGAAATAGCAGGGGCGCCCCAGATAGACACTCGGGGAGGGATCGAGCGCCATCAGTCGCAGCATCAGCGCATCGCGCGGCGTTGGGTCGAGAGCGACTGTCGTAGGCTCGAGGAAGGGCCTTCCGTCCCCTTCGATGTAGACGTGGAGGACTCCGCCTCTGGCTAGCCGCCGGTAGATCCGGTGTCGAAATGTCGATCCGACAACAAGGTCCTCCTGAAACCCGGACGCTCGGGCGAAACGGCCGGCTCGGGCGCTCGGATCAACGCACCCGCCCAGGGCGAGGAGCGTTCCGATCACCAGGACCGTACATAACGTTTCACAGGCTCGTCCGAGAGTCGGCATACATTCCAAGCGTCGCGCCGGGTATCTTGATACAATCGCCGTGGGGGCGCGGGATGAGCCCGCGGCGGATAAGTATAAAGGGCGCACTATCAATGCCTTACAGTTTAGCTGTGGCTGCAGAGCATGGTTAACGCCTCTCTATGCGAGCCTATCTCCGCGGACGCGCCCTGCGGAGTAGACCTGGAAGATACGCAACTGCTGGCGAGCTTTGATGCATTTCGGGTTTTCGGCAGTGATACGCCACTGCGATCCGACCTCGACTGGCGAGAGATTCGTGATCAATCCCTCGATGCGCTTGGCAAGAGCCGTGACTTGCGGCTGCTCGCGCACCTCGCAGCGGCCACACTGCGTGTGGATGGGCTGAAGGGCTTCTGCGCCCTCATAACAGTCGTCGAGCGCTGGCTTACCGAGCAGTGGGCATTGGTTTTCCCACGCGTTGATGAAGACGCGGTATTGCGGAAAAATGCCCTGAACTGCTTTTCGGATCGCATGGCGGTCGTCGACCCGCTCCGCCGCACGCCCATTGCAACACACCGTCAGCTCGGTGCCTTCAGCCTGCGGGATGTCGAGCTCGCGACCGGGCAGCTTAGCCCCACCGAAGCGGACAAAGAGATCCCGGATCCGGCCCAGATCGAAGCGACTCTGGCCGCATCGCCCGTGGAGGAATTGGCGTCCCTGGCGCAGGACATTGCCACGGCAAGCGCCGCGCTGAAGAAAACCACCGCGGCAATGCAGGAGCACGCGGGTCTTCAATCCGCGCCCGATTTCGAGCCGCTGCTACGGCCGTTGGCGCGTATTCACACGAAGTTGACCGAGCATCTGGCCACGCGCGCGCCTGAAGGTCCAGCCCAGCAGGCACCTGACCTCAGCCCGGCTGGTCTGGCCGCCCCCGCGACCGCTGCGACAGCCGCGGTCGGCGAAATCGCCTCCCGTCAGGACGCCATTCGCGCCATGGATGCGATCTGCAGTTTTTTCCGTAAGAATGAGCCCTCGAGCCCGGTCCCGTTGTTGTTGGATCGCGCGAAGCGTCTGGTCTCCAAGAGCTTCCTGGAGGTGCTGGAGGATATCGCGCCCGAGAGCCTCACCCAGGTGCGCCAGCTTGGCGGTATCAAGGGCGAGGAGAATCAGTGAGTTTTGCCAGGTGCATCCGTTGAAGGAGATTTCCCGTGGCTAAAGCGAGCAGTCAGAAATTCATCGGCCGCAATCGCGCCCCTCGCGTGCAGATCGAATACGACGTGGAGCTGTACGGGGCGCAGAAGAAGGTACAGATCCCGTTCGTGATGGGAGTGATGTCCGATCTTTCGGGCGATGCGAAAGAGCCGCTGCCGCCAGTGGATGAGCGTAAGTTTCTCGCCATCGACGTGGATAACTTCGACGAGCGCATGAAGTCGATGAAGCCGCGCCTGGCCTTCAGCGTGCCCAATACGTTGACCGGTCAGGGCAACTTGAGCGTCGATATCACATTTGAGAGCATGGAGGACTTCTCGCCGGCCGCTGTGGCGCGCAAGGTCGACGCTCTTAGCAAGCTCCTCGAGGCGCGTAGCCAGCTTGCCAATCTGGTGACCTACATGGATGGCAAGGCAGGGGCCGAGGATCTGATCGCCAAGGCGCTGAACGATCCGGCGCTGTTGAAATCGCTAGCCGCCAAGGCCAAACCGGAAGAGTCGGGAGGTTGAGCTATGGCCGATGCCAAGCAAGTCGCTGACAGCGCAGGTGCGGGCGCCGAGGCGGATCAATTCGCCGCGCTCCTGCAGAAAGAATTCAAGCCGAAGACCGATCGTGCCCGCGCCGAAGTCGAGCGCGCGGTACAGACTCTCGCGGAGCAGGCTCTGCGCGAGACCGCCGTCGTTTCCGATGATGTGATCGGCACGATCAAGGCGATCATCGCCGAGATCGACAAGACGCTCTCCGACCAACTCAACGTCATTTTGCATCACGAGCGCTTCCAGCAGCTCGAGAGCGCCTGGCGCGGACTGCATTATCTCGTCAACAATACCGAGACCGACGAGATGCTGAAGATCCGGGTGATGAACATCTCGAAAAAGGATCTCGGCCGGACGCTCAAGAAATACAAGGGTGCCGCCTGGGACCAGAGCCCGGTCTTCAAGAAGCTATACGAAGAGGAGTACGGGCAGCTGGGCGGCGAGCCCTACGGTTGCCTGGTGGGCGATTACTACTTCGATCACACCCCGGGTGACGTCGAGCTGCTCGGCCAGATGGCACAGACCGCCGCCGCGGCGCATGCCCCGTTCATCGCCGGGGCCGGCCCCACCCTCATGGGCATGGATAGCTGGCAGGAGCTGGCCAATCCCCGCGACCTGGCGAAGATCTTCGGGGCGCCGGACTATGCCGCCTGGCGCTCGCTGCGCGAGTCGGAAGACGCGAAGTACGTGGGCCTCGCGATGCCCCGGTTCCTCGCCCGCCTGCCTTACGGCGCCAAGACCAACCCGGTGGAGGAGTTCGAGTTCGAGGAGGAGACTTCGGCAGGCGACTCGAGCAAATACGCCTGGGCCAACTCGGCGTATGCCATGGCAGTCAACGTCAATCGCTCCTTCAAAATGTATGGCTGGTGCACGTCCATCCGCGGTGTCGAGTCCGGTGGGGCGGTCGAAGGGCTGCCGGTGCACACCTTCCCCAGCGATGATGGCGGCGTGGACATGAAATGTCCGACAGAGATCGCCATCAGCGACCGCCGGGAAGCCGAGCTGGCCAACTGTGGGCTCATGCCGCTGATTCATCGCAAGAACACCGACATGGCCGCGTTCATCGGCGCGCAATCGCTGCAGAAGCCGCAGGAGTACATGGACCCGGATGCGACAGCAAACGCGCGTCTTGCGGCCCGCCTGCCGTACCTGTTTGCGAGCTGTCGGTTCGCGCACTATCTGAAATGCATGGTGCGCGACAAGGTGGGCTCCTTCAAGGAGCGCGCGGACATGGAGCGCTTCCTGTCCGACTGGATCATGAATTACGTGATTCTCAATCCGGAGAACGCCGGCGAGTCCGCCCGCGCTCAAAAACCCCTGGCCGGCGCCGAAGTGAAGGTAGAGGAGGTCGAGGGGAATCCCGGATACTATTCCGCGAAGTTCCACCTTCGGCCCCACTATCAGCTGGAAGGCGTGAACATCACGATGAGTCTCGTTTCAAGGCTGCCATCACAGCGGCAGGGGTAACGGGGGTCGATTCGGGGCCGGACGCAACGGCAAGCGATAACTTCGAACAATCAGGGCTTCAACCCATCAGGAGTGCGGTATGGCAGTCGATATGTTTCTCGAGCTGGACGGTATCAAGGGTGAGACCTCCGACAAGGCGTTCAAGAGCAAGAATGCAATGGATCTGCTCGCCTGGAGCTGGGGAATGTCCAACACGGGCACCTTCCACGCGGGCACCGGCGGGGGCGCCGGCAAGGCGAACTTCCAGGACATCAGCGTCACGAAATACATCGATCTGGCCACTCCCAACCTGATGCTCTTCTGCGCCAACGGCAAGCACATTGCCAAGGGAACCCTCACGGTACGCAAGGCCGGTGAGAATCCTCTCGAGTACCTGAAGATCACCCTGAAGAACATCCTGGTGACCAGCTACTCGACGGGCGGCAGTGGCGGTGAGGAGCGTCTGACCGAGAACGTGTCGTTGAATTTCGCCGAAGTGAAGGTTGAGTACGCCCAACAGACCGAAGCGGGCGGGAAGGCCGGCACCAACGATTTCGGCTGGAACATCCAGCAGAACGCGAAGGCGTAGGCTCGCGACCGCACCCCACCGAAGTCACCGTCCGGCGCCCGCCCGATTGGCGCGGCGCCGGGCATCCCACGCTGTTTGCGGGTGAGCTATGAGCACTGCGGAGGAGTTGTTTGAAGCCGGCGACCTCAAGGGGTGTCTCGGCGAGTTGCAGAACGACGTGCGTCGGCGGCCGGCGGATGCGAAGTTGCGGATCTTCCTCGCGCAACTGCTCATGGTGACCGGCGACTGGGATCGCGCCGTCAATCAGCTCGGCGTGGCGGCGGAGTTGGATGCGTCCGCGCTGCCGATGAAACATACCTATACTGCGGCGATCCAGTGCGAGCGGCTGAGGAGCACGGTCTTTGCCGGCGAGAAGTCGCCACTCGTATTGGGAGATCCGCCTCCCTGGATCGCATTGCTGCTTCAAGCCTTGGCCTTGAATGGGCAAGGGCGGTCGCGTGAGGCCCAGGACCTGCGTGCACGCGCGCTCGAGGATGCGCCGGCCACACCCGGCGCGATGAACGGCACGGCCTTCGAGTGGGTCGCGGATGCCGATTCGCGCCTCGGGCCGGTTTTGGAAGTGCTGCTGAACGGCGCCTATTATTGGGTGCCGTTCGCGCGCATACGCCGCATCGAGCTCGAAAAACCCGCCGATGTTCGCGATCTGGTGTGGCTGCCCGCGCAGTTCACATGGAGCAACAACGGGCAGGCAATGGGACTGGTTCCGGTGCGTTATCCGGGGTCCGAGCAGGCCGGGGAGGATAGTCTGCGGTTGGCGCGCAAGACGCAATGGGCCGAGCTCGGCGAAGGCGAGTTCGCCGGCCTGGGCCAGCGGGTGTTGACCACCAGCGGCGAAGAGCTCGGCGTTCTCGATATCCGCGAGATCAGCCTGGACATCGACTAGGCCTGCCGGGGGCATCCAATATTCCGGGGCTGCGAAGGGGTGATATCCCGTTATGGCCGATCTCAGCTTGCGCGAACGCCTGCAGCCCTCTCTGTTGGATCGGCTGGTCGATGATGAGCGGCTCCTCACGTTGTTCGAGCTGACGACCTCCGCCCGCGAGCTGCAGCGGCTAGCCATTGCTGAGCGGGATTTCACGCAATTGCTGAATGCGCAGGGCCTGCGTGCGGCCGATCCGGAACACCCTGGGCCAGAGAAAAGTCCCGATGGAGACGCGCTCCGCTGGATCTGCCTGGCGCCCGCCGGAAAAGTGAGCCTTGCGCAGGTGAAGGGCCTCGTGTTGAAACCGCCCGGGGCTCCGGCCGGAGTGACCGTGCAGAGCTTCTGCACACTGGACGCCCGTAATGTGTTGAATGAAGGAATCGAGCCTGCGGAGCGGCGGCTCCTGTCGATGCGACGACTGCGGGAGTATGTTTGCCGCGATCTCGTGGCATTGTTGAATGCAACCAGCCTGGAGACGTCGGACGATCTGGCTCGCTATCCTTACGTGCGCGATTCGGTGCTGAATTTCGGCATGCCGTCGCTGGCCGGCGCGTCCGTGGTAGCCGTCGACCCGATCGAGACCGCGGCAACCATCGAGCAGATCATCAACAGATTCGAGCCTCGTTTACGGAAAGTACGGGTCACGCCCGAGCCCGCACGCGATCGCGCGGACGGGCACGCATTGTCCTTCAAGATAGACGCCGAGCTATGGGGCCAGCCTGCCGCGCAACAGCTGGTCCTGCGCACGCGTATCGACACCGATTCCGGTAATGTCAGTATCACGGAAGCCGTGGCGGGTTGACGAGCGCTTATGGATCCACGGCTACTGGACTACTACAACCGCGAGTTGCAGTTCATTCGCGAGATGGGCGCGGAATTCGCGCGCGCCTATCCGCGGATCGCGGCTCGCCTCGGGCTCGAGGGACTGGACTGCGCCGATCCGTACATTGAGCGCCTGCTGGAGGGTTTCGCCTTCCTGACGGCACGTATCCAGCTCAAGCTCGATGCGCGTCATCCCGAGTTCACCCAACATCTTCTGGAGATGGTTTATCCCCATTTCCTCTGCCCGGTGCCCTCCTGCGCGATTGTCGAATTCGCGCCCGATCTGAAGGAGGGCGCGCAGTTGGCCGGCCAGCGCATTGCGCGAGGAGCGAGTCTACGGACGCCCCTGGGCAAAGGCGATCGCACTTCGTGTGAATTCCGAACGGCTCACGACGTCGCGCTGTGGCCGTTGACCGTGATCGAAGGGAAATATCTGTCGGGCTCGGGTGCGCTCACGACGCAGGGTATCGGTACCGACGGACGTGCCCGGGCGGCCATCCGGTTGCGACTGAAGGCGGCTCCGGGGGTGAGCGTGCGCTCGCTGGCGCTCGATGGCCTGACTTTCTATCTCAAGGGGACGCCGGATATCACCCACCGCCTGTACGAGCAGATCGCCGCCGACTGCGTTGGTTTTCACGTGCGCTCCACGAGGCAGGGCGCCCCGATCTCCTTTCGACCGGCCGCCAATGTGAAGCAGGTTGGCTACGAGGATGAGGAAGCACTCCTGCCCGTCACCCAGCGCAGCTTCCAGGGATATCGCCTGATACAGGAGTATTTCGCCTTTCCTGAGCGCTTCATGTTCTTTGCGCTCGAGGGTTTGCGCGAGGCGGTGCACAGTTGCGAGGGAGAGGAGCTGGAGATCTTCATCGCGCTGAGCCGCGTGCAACCGGCGCTCGAGAATGCGGTCGATGCAAGCCACTTTCGGCT
>CAZBTV010000100.1:0-27116 GCA_964494895.1 uncultured Steroidobacteraceae bacterium
AGCGACATCATCACCAGGCCAGCGCCGAATGAAGTCATCCAGAAGCTGAAGTTGTTCAGAAAGGGAAAGGCCACGTCGCGCGCCCCGATCTGCAACGGCACCACGAAATTCATCAGGCCTGTCACCAGCGGCATGGCGACGAAAAAGATCATGATCACGCCGTGCGCGGTGAAGATCTGATCGTAGTGATGTGGCGGCAGATAACCCATCGAGCCACCGAACGCGACCGCCTGCTGCAAACGCATCATGATCGCATCGGCAAAGCCTCGCAGCAGCATCACCAGGCCGAGCACGACATACATGATCCCGATCTTTTTGTGATCGATACTGGTGATCCAGTCACGCCACAACGTGCCCCACAGGCGGTGGTAAGTCACAGCGCCCAGGAGCGCCGCGCCGCCCGCGGCGACAGCCACGAAGGTCCACAACAGGATGGGCTCGTGAAACGGAATCGCGTCCCACGACAGTCTGCCCAGCAGAAGTTTTATCAGCTCGGAATGTGTAACCATCAAGGCATTCGAACGGCGGAAATGATGTTGTTGGAGACCTCCCTGTTGGTGTTTATCGTAGAGCGATCCATGCCCGAAACGCTGCGATCGACGATCGATTCGTACAATCCAGGCATGACGCTCGCGTAACGGCGCACCGGCTCCCGCGCGCTGGGCTTCTCGAGACGAAGATATCCCTGACGATCGAGCCTTTGGCCGGTCGAGCGGGCGGACTCTACCCAGCGTTCGAAGTCCCCGGCGCTCATGCCGTGGAACTTGAAGCGCATGTCGGAGAATCCCTCCCCACTGTAGTTGGCTGAAAAGCCTTCGTAGTCGCCCGCGCGGTTGATGACGGCGTGCAACTCCGTCTGCATGCCGGGCATGGCGTAGACCTGTCCGGCGAGAGCGGGAATGAAAAAGCTGTTCATCACCGAGGATGCGGTGATCTTGAACGTAATCGGCACATCCACCGGCGCGGCGACATCGTTGACCAGCGCGACGCCCTGGCCCGGATAGAGGAAAAGCCACTTCCAATCCAGCGCCACCACCTCGATGGTGAGCGGCTTCACGTCCGCCGCGACGGACCGCTTTCCGTCCAGCCGGTGCAGCGGCCGGTACGGATCGAGAGTGTGCGTTGAAATCCAGGTCACCGCGCCCAAGGCAATGATGATGAGCAGCGGTACCGCCCAGATCAACAGCTCCAGTTGTGTGGAGTGGTCCCAATCCGGGGTGTAGGTTGCCCGCCTGTTGGATCTTCGATAGTGCCAGGCGAACGCCGCAGTGAGCGCGAGCACCGGAATGATCACGAGCAGCATCAACGACGTCGAGACGACGATCAGGCGGCCCTGCGCGCCGGCCACGGCACCAGCAGGGTGCAAAAGCACCATGTTACAGCCCGCAAACAGTGCAACGGGCAACAAAAGCAGCAGGCGAGCTTTCTTCGAGACTGACATCCTTACAACTATAGTAGTTGCGGCCACGAATGGGGATTGGACGTTTTGTCCTATGGCGCGACGGCGTAGGCCGATGACATCCTTACTTCTGACTATGAGCTCACCTCACGTCGAAAGCACACATCGCCACGTCGCCCCTGGCGAGATCGCCATTGGCGTCATCATCGGACGCGCTTCGGAGTACTTTGATTTCTTCGTCTACGGCATCGCTTCGGTGCTGGTATTCCCTGCCGTGTTCTTCCCGTTCGAGCAACGTCTCGAAGGCACCTTGTATTCGTTCGCGATCTTCGCCTTCGCATTCGTCGCGCGGCCCATCGGCTCCGTTGCCTTCATGGCGCTCCAAAGCCGTTTTGGCCGCGAGACCAAGCTGACACTCGCGTTGTTCTTGCTCGGCATTTCCACGGCCGGCATTGCCTTCCTGCCCGGCTACGCCAGCCTGGGCTCGTCAGCCATCATCCTGCTTTCGCTTTTCCGGGTTGGCCAGGGAATCGCGCTGGGTGGCTCCTGGGATGGGCTGCCCTCGCTGCTGGCGCTCAACGCTCCGCAGAATCGCCGCGGCTGGTACGCCATGTTAGGTCAAATCGGCGCTCCAGTCGGATTCACGATCGCGAGCGCGCTGTTCGCATTCCTGTACTCCAGCCTGGAGCAGGAAGACTTTCTCGATTGGGGGTGGCGCTATCCGTTTTATGTCGCGTTTGCGATCAACGTAGTGGCACTGTTCGCGCGGTTACGGCTGGTCGCCACCGACGAATATGCCCGGCTCCTGGAAGCCCATGAGCTCGAGCCTACGAACGTCGTCGAAATGACACGAGCCCAAGGCAACACGCTGGTCATTGGCGCCTTCGCTGCGTTGGCCAGCTACGCGCTGTTTCATCTGGTGACGGTCTTTCCTCTGTCGTGGATCCGGTTGTACTCAAACCAGTCCATCAGCGAGTTCCTCATGGTGCAAATGGCCGGCGCTGCGCTCGGCACGGTGGGCATCATTGCCTCCGGAAAGATTGCCGATCGCATCGGCCGCCGGCGCACGCTCGGCACGGTGGCTGTGCTCATCGCGGTATTCAGCGGCTTCGCTCCGAACCTGTTGGGCAGCGGCCGACTCGGCCAGGACATCTTCATCCTGCTCGGCTTCTCGCTACTGGGCCTCTCCTATGGCCAGGCTGCCGGTGCCGTCACCTCCAACTTCGAGGCCAAATACCGCTACACAGGCGCCGCGCTCACGTCTGATCTCGCATGGCTCGTCGGGGCCGCTTTCGCTCCGCTCGTAGCTCTGGGACTGTCGGCGCACTTCGGCCTAGGCTATGTCAGCGTGTATCTGCTCTCCGGTGCCGCATGCACGCTTGCAGCTCTAAGCCTCAACCGCGCGCTCGAGATCCGAGATTAGCCAATCGGCAATCTGGTAAGTAGGCCGGGGGAATCGCACCCCCAGCCTCTTGCAGAACCGTACGTGACACTCGCGCGTCATACAGCTCCCATCGTCCGAACCGTGACTCTTCCAAAAGCGAGCCAATGGATGAACAGCCGAGGGGCTCGGCGAATTATCTTCTGCAACCAGCGGCGGCTCCGGCGCGGACGTCGCGCAAGTTTGTGATATTTCCGCCGAGCCCAGCGAAGAAGCTGTTGATCAAAATGATCAAAGACTCTGCGTAGTGCCGATGGGTAGAAGCGGTCGTAGTAGTTCAATCATCCTCTCAACGTGGCATTGTATCGCGTAGCAAGCTCGTTCAAACTGGTGGAGGTTTGTCTCGGGAGGTGCCACTCGCGGATGGTCCGATTCATCCGCTGGGTCGCCGCTGGACTCACCGCAGGCAGGAAGCCTGTCCAGGCTTTCCCATTGCGGGCCTTGGTCCGGCGCGGGCGGAACGTACACCCAGGAACGTGAACTGTATCCGGGGATACGACCAGCGTCGGTCCGCACCTTTGCAATACACCACTCCCGATTTCTCCCGGGCACCGACTGGACGGTAAGAGCCGCAGCCTCGCCACCGCCCAATCGCGCTCGACTCTCGCGGGAGGTCTGCGAGCGACTGAACTGGCGCCGCGCCGACGGCCGGCTCAAGGATATGAGCTGCCGCGTAGTGTTGCTGAGGATGCAAGCAGACGGGCTGATCACGCTTCCTCCCGCCGCGAAACGCAAAACCTGTAGCTTATCTCGCGCGCCCTGACATCGAAAGCGCCCTCGGCGAGCCGGCGACTGTTCCGGAAATAGATCTGGCGAAGTTGACTGTCGATTTGGTAGAAGCGAAACGTGACTCCCTCCTTTGGAATGCCTATATCAAACGCTATCACTATCTCGGCCATCAATTGATTCCCGGGGCGCAACTGCGCTACTTCTTGCGCGCCGCAGGTCAGATCATTGCCCGCTGTCCTTCGGAGCAAGCGCCTGGAAAACAAAACCCCGAGACGACTTCATCGGTTGGACACCTGAACAACGTCCACGTAAGTTGCACCTCATCGTCAATAACGCGCGATTCCTGATCCCGCCCTGGATCAAGTGTCGTAATCTTGCTTCGCGTATCATCGCTGTGATCCGCCGCCGGTTGCCTCAGGACTGGCGCATCCGCTACGCCTACAGCCCGGGGTTGCTCGAAACCTTCGTTGAGATGCAGCGATTTCGGGGTACTTGCTACAAGGCCGCGAATTGGCAGTGCCTCGGGAATACTCAAGGGCGCGGTAAGCTCGACCAATTTCATCGCAACACACAGCCGATCAAGAGTATCTGGGTTTATCCCCTCGTCAGCGATTTTCGTCGACATCTCTGCAACGGATAGTTCGGCACGCGCTAACGCATCGGCGCCCTATCCTTCAAAGTGAAAAGATGTGTGGAATAGATAGAATCGGCAATGCCCGGTTTGCCGATCGCGCTCGCTACAGCCCCTTTTCCTCGCTGAGTTCGCGATAGCGCCGCTCCCATTCCTCCGATATCGCGTCAGCTTGCCGCACCAGGTTCGTCGGCGGGATGCTCTGTACGGATGCTTCCAGGTCGAGAAACTGCAAGACTCCACGAACCGTGGGTTCGTAACTCGCGGCCAATTCCTCGTAGGTCACACGATGCGGGGTAGCCCCTAGCCGATCGAACAGCCATTGCCACGACTCCTCCTGAAACAGCCCAAGGACATAGAGTTGGTGAATCAACCCCAGATCGAACTCGGGTGTTGCCTCGTCAGCCGGCTCGGACCCGGCAGCCGACTTCAACCGCGACCAGACGCGCGACTTCAATGCCCGGTAATGGGAGATAGCCCGGGCAACCATGTTCTGCCTGCGCAGCCAGATGAGACGCAGATCCGGCACCCGTGCAGTGAACAGAGCAAAGGCGGCCTCGATGTCAGATCGATCGCCAGCCCGCTTCCGCAACAGCTCGAGGAGCTCTGCGGCAGGTATGAGCACCGGAAGCTGCGCGAGAAATTTCAGATACGCGCCCGGCTCCACCGTCGGCGCCTCGTGGCTGGGGGAGCTGAGTACCTTGGCGAGATATCGGAGGTGTGCCCAATGGAGCTTGGCGCCGAACACACCGTTTGGAGTCATACCGGCTTCCAAGATCTTCTCGAAGCCTCCCAGCAGTGTAGAATCGCGGTAGAGATGTGGCATCGTCGGCGAGTTCTGCAACACGGGACTGTAATATTCCTGCGGCTGGCCGGCGACTCCAGTGTGAAACAGTGCCTCGGAGAGCAAATTGCTGCCGGTGCGCTCGATGCAGCAAACGAGATATCCGCGAGGCGGAAGTCGTGCGGCCATGGCGTTCAAGTCTATTCCCTTAATATCGCGGTGGAGCGATGGCGACTCTATACGGATATCAACAGACCGACGCCCACATCGTCAACTACGAGATGTACCGGCTGCCCGGCGTCGCACGGGGCCACTTCCGCGGACCGCCCGTTCGCGGGGAAGAGTACATCGCTTGCGTTGGGGCGGCGCAGACATTCGGCCGTTTCGTGCGGCGCCCGTTCCCTCAGCTCCTGTCGCAGGCTTTGGGGATTGAAGCGCTCAACCTGGGGCGCGGTGGCGCCGGTCCAACCTATCCTCTGGCAGACCCGGCGCTCCTGGAGTATATCAACCGCGCCCGCCTCGCCATTGTCCAGGTTTTCTCCGGCCGCAGTCAGTCCAACTCCGTCTTTCAGACCATCGATCATGGTATGGTTGGGATCAATGCCGCAAATGGGTGCAAGATGGATGCCGGCGAATTCTACACCTGGCTGCTGCGCCAGGATCTGGCCTTTGCACAGCAAGTCGTCGCGGAAACACGCGAGAAATGGGTCAGCGCCATGACGGAATTGCTTGCTGCCATCACTCCACCGAAGATCCTGATTTGGTTCTCCACCCGCTCTCCCGAGTACGAAGAGCGATGGGAGTTGCCCGCATGGCGCCTGTGGGGTGCATTTCCCCAACTCGTGAATCGCACCATGGTGGAGCAGATAAGGGCGAGCGCCGACGCCTATGTCGAGTGTGTATCAACGCGAGGGTTGCCCCAGCCCATTATCGATCTTCAGGGCAACCCCTCGTCATTTCGAGTCCAACAAGCCGGGCAGACCGAGGTCGTCATGAAGACGCACAACAGTTACTATCCTTCACCCGAGATGCACGAAGATGCAGCCGGGCTGCTGCTGCCCGTCTGCCGTGCTCTGCTGGCCCCGCGCGCCCGCGAGCCATAACTCCATGAACATCCTCGACGAACGGCAGCCCCACTCCGAGGCTCAGACGGCTCGACCCGCTGCACTGGACTTCCGGGAACTTTCACCGGCGCTCGGCATCGAGGTGTGCGGCCTCGATCTGGCGCAACCGTTGGAGGACTCCTTCTTCCAGCAAATTCGCCGTGCATGGGAGGAAAACTGTGTTGTCCTGTTTCGCGGGCAAAAACTGACTGCAATGAAGCAGATTCGCTTGGCTAGCCGCTTTGGCAGCGTGGCCAAGACCGAGCGCGGGCCACCGGTTGTGCTGGAGGTCACCAATGTTCGTGATGCCCGTGGCATGACCGGTATCTTGCCCGAAGGTCCTGTCGACTTTCACAGCGACCAGTCCTACCTGGATGAGCCCTCGATCGCGACGATGCTTTATGCGTTGGACGTGCCATCCAGTGGTGGGAACACCCTCTTCGCCAATGGATTCCGCGCCTATGATGCTTTGCCAGAAGAACTCAAACACGAACTTGCGCACCGGGACGCACTCCATCTTTACGAATACGAGTCGAATCCGACCCGCCGTCCGTCCCACCCGCCGGCCGGCGCCAAGCAGGCCGTGCATCCGATTTTCCGGATCCACGGTCCCACGGGCCGGCACGCCCTGTATGTCAACCGGCTGATGACATGGTCCATTATCGGGATGGAGCCTGCGGCCAGCCGGCAAATGCTCGAGTTCTTGTTTGCTCACCAGGAGCGGGCGGATTTTGTTTATGAGCACCGCTGGCGCCCTGGCGACCTCGTACTATGGGATAACCGTTCATGCATTCATGCCCGCACCGATTTCGCTGCGGGTGAGCGCCGTCGGCTAAGGCGCGTCACGATAACCGACGACGGTCCCGAATGATCATCGTGCACCAGATGGCGAAGGTTGCCTCCATGGCGTGGGTGGAAGCAACGCGGGGCGGCGGCGCCGAGCCCGAGCACACCCATTTTGTGACCGAGCGCAATCTGCAAACCATCGCCTCGATCCTGGAAACATCGCCGGAGGAAGACACGATCGTCAATCCTTTGATGGTGCGCACCATCCTGCGCAAGGGACGTCGAGCCGGCACGAGCATCGAAGCCGCCCGCGAACTCGGACAGCCGATTCGCGTCATTACGGGAATGCGCGATCCGGTGGCCCGTTCGGTCTCCATTCTGTCGTTTTTTGCGGATTTTTGTGGGCACCGGCATCGCCCGCTGAACGCCAGGGATGGAGCAAGCGCCGATGCCGTTTGCGCCGCTCTCACCGAGCTGTGGCAGTGGGTGCTAACGGACACGGCACCGGCAGGTACGTTCGAGCGACTGATGTGGCACCTGATCGGTACCTATCGGACATGGTTCACCGAGGAGCTGCAGGGCGTTTTCCATGTAGATGTATTCCGCGACCCCGGATTTCCTGTAGCCCAAGGAGCACAACGCCTGCATGGCCGGGATGTCGAGGTCCTTATATACCGGGCCGAAGACATGCTGCCGCAGGCCCCCGCAAGAGGCGCGTTGCTGGCAGCGGCGCAACAGTTTCTGGGGTTGCCCGCCCTGGCGGTACCGCAAATCAACACAGCGGAAACGCGTCGATCATACCCCCTGTATCTGGAGACTCGGGAGCGCTTCCGTTTGCCACTGCAGATGTTGGAACAAATCTACGGTCTTCCAGTCATCACGCACTTTTATAGTCCGGCCGAGATAGCCAGCTTCAAATCGCGGTGGCAGCTCTCTTCGCCTGTAACGCGACTGTCAGGTTAGCGATCATGACCTCGAATGTACTGAAGTGGATGAAGCTCGCGGGATCGATCTCAATGCCAAAATGGTCCTCGAGCTCGCCGGCCATCAGAACCGCATCGACCGAATCCAGGCCGTAATCGCCGAGTTTCCGGTCCAAGACAATGGCCTCCGGCGCCATGCCCGTCAGCCGGCCCAGATGACACCGCACCCAATCCCGCAAATCCTCTGTCGGGCTCATCGAACTCCCTCCCTAAGTGAAAGATGCCTGCAACTGTAACAGCGGCGCAATGTTCATCCGATCAGACCAGACCGGCGCTGCCGCTGAGAGATGAAGGTTGGGTCTTTCGAGAAGCTTTTGCACGGCAACTTCGACCTCCAGTGTAGCGAGTTGAGCGCCAACACAACTGTACGGGCCCACCGCAAAAGCCAATGACCGCGGCCCGGAGCGCTCGATCACGGGCTCATCCGGATCGGCGAACACCGCCGGATCGCGATTCGCGGCTCCCAGCATGAGCATAATGGGCTCGCCCGCGCGAATCACCTGCCCTCCGAGCTCGATATCCACCCGAAGTTGCCGCGCGACGTATTGAATCGGCGAGGCCAGGCGCAGGAACTCGAGAACCGCACCTTTATGGAGCGAGGCGTCGGTCGACAATCGCGCGCGCAAAGCAGGGCGTTCCAACAAAATCAACGCAGCCGACGAGATGGCCGCAGACGTGGTCTCTTCCGCGGCAATGAAGAAAAACAGGCAGTTCTGCGCCAACTCCTCGTCACTCGGGCCAAAGTGCTGATCAGCCAGCCGCACGATCATGGACAGGCCGTCTTCGCGCGGGCTCCTGCGCCGTGCGCTTAACAGGGGCGCAAAGTAGCCGGTCAGCTCGCCCGCACAACGGTCCAGCTCGCTCATAACCCGCACCGAAGGCACGATCCGCTCGAAGACGGCCATGAAGTCAGCGGCCAGCGAGCTCAACATCGGCAGATCCTCCTCCGGAATGCCGAGAAATGTGCCGATCACGAACAGCGCGAGCGCCCGCCCGAAACCCTCCGCCAGATCTATTCGACCCTCGAGCTGCCCGGCATCCAGAAGGTGATCCGCGCGCTGTGCCAATAGCTGCGGGAGGTTCATGCGCCAGATACCACCCAACGCTTGGGCCAGCACCCGCCGCAAGACATCATGACGCGGCGGACGGGTCAACAGCGAAAGTGAAGCATAGAAGCCCAACAGGCTCGGCAGGCGCAGGCCGCCGCGCTTGCAGAGCTCTTGAAGGTAGGGCATGACTTCCAGAGCCAACGCGTCGGGATGCTTCAAAACCCCGCTCACGTCGACGTAACGCGTGACCACCCATGCAGAGTGAACAGTACTTCGATACACAGGCATTTGCTCCCGCAACTGTCTGTATATTCCGTCGCGATTGGTCGCGCGCAGTCCTTGCAACGGGTCGCCCACTGCCGCCGGCTTCACTTGGATACACTCTTGCGCTGCTGATGTCGGCCCAGTCCCGGATGCTCGATGGCCCCGCCTAACGGCGAGAGCTCACCGGCGATATATTGCTCCTTACAGGCGTGCCGGCGAATCTTTCCGCTGGTCGTCCGTGGCAGCGTCCGTGGCCGCAGCAGCACCAGGTCATGAATTTTCAGCCCGAGGCTCCGGTGGATTGCGTCAATGACTTTTCCCGCCAGTGCGCTGACATCCAGATCCCTGGCCGCTTCGCGCCGTACCTCGTGTAGCAATACCACGAGCTCCCCTTCGCCATACTCCACTGAAAACGCCGCGCCGCCGCCAGGCTCGAAGGCGGGATCGCTGTTACACGCCAGGGTCTCGAGATCCAAGGGATCGTAGTTGGCGCCACGGATCACGATAAGGTCCTTGGCGCGCCCCGTAATCACAACTCCGTTGCCGCTCAGAAAGCCAAGGTCGCCGGTGCGCAACCACAGTCCAGTCCCGTCGCCAGCGGAGCCGCCGCTGGCAAGGGCAGCGCTCCCGAGCCCGCCGATACGGCTATCGTCGCAGCAGTCGGCCCATCGTGCCTGAAAGACTGAGTGCGTTTCTTCAGGACGATTCCAGTACCCTCTCGCAACACTGGGCCCCTGCAACCAGACCTCACCGGCTTGGCCGGCCGGCAGCGGCTTGCGCGACACCGGGTCGACCACTGCCACCCGCTGACCTGTCACAGCGGGGCCACAATTCGCCAATCTCCTGCGCCACCCGTTCTCCTCCCAAGCGCGGCCGCAATCAACACGTGCCGCTGGTTCCTCCACAACCAATCCGGTCCCCGCAACCGCCGCGGTCGCGATAAGGGTAGCCTCCGCAAGTCCGTACGCCGCCATCAACGCCTTTGGCTCAAAACCCACCGGACGAAATGTGTCCGCAAAATCTTCGAGTACCTGCGGCCGCACCGACTCACCACCGCAGATCGCCACGCGCCAGCTCGACAAATCCAGGCCTGCGCCGCGATCAGCCGAACCGCGCTGGGAGGCAAGGGCGTAAGCGAAGCAGGGCGCCATGCTGACAGTGGCATGATAGCGGGAAATGGCCTGTAGCCACCGGATCGGCTTCTGCACAAAGGAAAGCGGGGGCATGAGCACGCACAGCCCGCCGAAAGATAATGTGTGCAGCACGCCGCCGATCAGGCCCATGTCGTGATAAAGCGGCAGCCAATTCACCACGACGTCATTCACGCCGGTCAGGAGCACATCTGTCAGCGCGCGCTGATTGTTGATAATGTTATCGTGGCTCAACATCACTCCGCGAGGATCGCCGGTTGAGCCCGACGTGTATTGCAGCACTGCCAGCGCCTCGGGATCGAGCGAAAGCGGCGGAGTATCGTCGGCATCTCCATTCAGCTCATCCGTTGCCAACATAACGACATCCTGGCCGCGCCGCCCGGCCACTCTCATGGCTGGTGCATCCCGGCTGCTCAACACCGAGCGCAGTGAGAATACGGCGGTGGCATCCGCATCGACGAGGATCGCCTGTAGACGAGCAGCAGCGCGTTCATGACTGTCCATGGGTGCAGGCACGGCCACTGCGCCGGCATAGAAGCACCCGAACAGTGCCGCTACGAATTCGAGGCACGTTGGGTATGCGAGCACGATACGCTGCCCCGCGAGTCCTTTGCCGCGCACCGCGCGAGCGATTGCCCTCGCTCGGGAGTCGAGCTCGGAATAAGTCAGCGCCCCGATCTCGCGCTCTCCTCGCTCGAGGAAGACAAATGCGCGCCGGTCGGGTTGATGGCGCACCCACCACCTCAGCACATCGACCATCGTCGCGGCGGAGTAGCACGGTAGCCGGTCGCCCATATATCAACAGCCCTGTTTGGCGATGCCAACAATCCGCGCGTGAGTCGCCGGAGCACGCAGCAAGGTGGCGATCTCAAACAGCAACGGCCGGTTCTCGCCATGCAACGCGACGGCCCTGCGTAGATACCCGCAGGCGGCACGATTATTACCGCGACTCATCTCAGCGCGCGCGAGCGCCAGCATCGGGGGAACGCACTTGTTAACATCGGTTCGATCGACCGGTTCACCATGGCGGGGCGAATTCACAGTTTCCATTTCCAGCCTCTGTTATCTTTCCGCCATCAGGTTTCGGATCGTCACCGGCGGCGGGCACCGCGGCTTTCGCGAATCTTTCGCCAACAAGGACGTCGAGCCACGGACATTGGGAGATGGTGACTCATGAAATCGCGCGGACTCGCAAGCTTGATCTTTCCGATCCTCCTGGCGGGGTGCGGTGGTGGTAGTGGAGGCAGCACGTCCATGCCTGTCCCCAAAACCACCTCTTATCAATACGTCGCACCAGCGGTCAAAAGCCAGAGAGACTATAGCCAGGTAGTGGTCGACAACAGCAACAACACCATCAACGAGACGATCACGCAGACGGTAACGGCCGTCAATGCCGATGGCTCCTACGTGTATACCTCTGAAGACCCCACACACAATTCCGTCACCGTCAACGGAACCACATATTCCATACCGACCGAAATGGTCAACGTGAACAATTCCGGTCAAGACAGTTCTTATTCGTTCGTAGCCTCGAACGGTAGCACCGTCACGTGTACCTATAATCCACACGGAAACGGACCGAATTATCCGCTCGCAGTCGGAAACACCTGGAGTGAGCAATACACGCTGACGTGCGGTAGCGCCGCTGCAATCATGTTCTCCCAATCCGGCACTGTCACGGACCTCGAGAGCGTAACCGTGCCCGCCGGAACCTTTCAGGCACTCAGGCTGGACAGCACTGTCATGTGGACGACCGCTGGAGGCACGACGATCACCCAGAGCCTCACGACCTGGCGTGATGTCGTTACGCAATTGACCGTGAAGAGGACTGTTTCGAGCGCCTATAGCGGCACGCTTCCCACTAACGGCTATGCGATGAGCACAACCCTGGAACTTCAGAGCTCCACGAATTGAGGCTGGATCCACCATGGAACGACCATGTGCCAGCTTGCCGCGCGATTCTCGAGGGTATTCCGTCCTGAAGTACACTTGCCGCGCTCATCCTAAAGCACTCATGCGCTAGCTCCCGGCCCACCGCCCGCAACGCGAGCATGTAGCTCCGGACTGACAGTTCCTGTAGCGACGAACTCCTGCAACACTGTTTCGAGCAGCCCCAGGGCCAGCAGATCCTTCAAGCTGTCAGGATCGGTCGAGCCGGGAATTGCGGTTGCCACTATGCCCGGAACGTCAGTCAAGGCGCGTGCAGCGGTAGCATCGAGGCCGCAGTGCTCACCGAAAAACAGTGTGACCGGCGGCCGGGGATCAGCCGTGAGATAGCGTGTATGTATACTCTGGTGAGAGCTGCTGCGGCGTTCCCGAAAGGCGCGCAGGCTCAACTTATGATCCGGCTCGAGAGCCTCATCCGGCCGAAGTTTTGGACCAAACCCCAGCACCCCCGCGGCTCGCAACGACAACCCGAATCTCAGGGCGCCGAGACAACCAACACAGTTTCCCATCGTCAGAACCCGTTTCGCACCGAGTCGGTACGCCAGCCGGGAGAAGCCCTCCACCGCCGAATCGAAATTCTCGCCCAGGCCAACAACGCCGCTCGCGTACCAATCACGTCGCAGATCACGCACGTACACGACACTTACGCCTGTCTTTCGCAGGACCCGATGCAGCAATGTAAAGGTAATCCACGTTCGGTGGTTCGTTCCCGCGAACACGAGCAGTAACGTCTCCGCTCCCGGAACAGGCTTCTCGAGATAGCCCTCGAGCAATTCCATCTGATTATCCGCGGGATCGGGGTGAGCCGCCCCAGCGAGCACGGGTTGGACCAGTCCCATTCGCACCATCTGCGCCAGCGCCGCAGCGAGCTGACGCGCCTCGACGGAGTCGGCCTGTATACGTGCTAATAACGGCCCCGCGATTTCGCTCAGTCCATATTGAACCAGCGTACGAGCGGCTTCGAGCTGAGCCGCCGTGGTCGCCTCGGGGGCGCGCGCCACAGCGGCAGCTTGCTCGACCTCGTTTCTCCAATCGTAAGCCCCTTGTGCGACCTTCAGACGGCGGATTGCATCCCTGGAACGATGATCCATCGGTGCCAGTGCCAGAACGGTTTCGAACAACACGAGCGCCGCATCCGTCTCCCCTCGGGTGTTAGCCATTTCGGCAAGGCCGCGCAGGGCTTCCACATGCTGCGGCCAATGCTCCAGAATAGAGCGGAACTCCCTCTCTGCATCTTCCCATCGAGAGAGGTCACACAGCGTTCGCCCCAACGCCAGCTGATTTCCAACATGTCCAGGGTCGAGCTCGAGTGCCGTCCGAAAGTGCTCGAGCGCGGCATCCCAGTCTTGCCAGGAGCGAGCCAATGTTCCCATAGCGGCCCGCACGCGAGCCTGGAGAATGGCCTGCGATCCCACTGTATTGTAGATCCCCTTTGCTTCGGCGAAGTGATTCATCATCACCATCATTTTCGCCAGATTGAGCTGCACGGAAGGATCGTCAGGACGCGGCGCGGCGGCCGCCTTGAAATGCTCTAGCGCCTCCTCGAGCTTGCCCCTCTTGAAGGCGATCCACCCGAGCCCCTCGTGTGACGCGGCGTGGTGCGCATCAATGTCGACCAGGCGGCGGTAGATCGCCGCTGATTCATCGTAATGCCTCAGCTCCCGCAGCGCCGTTGCAAATTGCGATTGAAGGCCCACATTGCCGGGATCTACCCGCATCGCGGATTGCAGACAGGACAACGCGGCGCTGAAATGAACGTCCGCAGCCCGGTCATCGTGAAGAGCACGTGTGATCCAACCCAGGCCGAGATGAGAGCTTACGTGCTGCGGATTCAGAGTGAGAGCCCGCCGATACGTCGCAATCGCCTCATCGGGAAGGGACAACGAAGCCAGCAACGCAGCAAGCTCGGCGAGCACAGGCACATTTTCGGCATCCAGTGAGACAACTTTGCGAAGGTATTCGCTCGCGGCGTAGTCGTTGCCGCGGCTTCGTTCGGTGCGTGCCAGTACCAAAATCGAGCGAGGTTCCCCGGCGTCAATCAACTCTCCGCGATGCAACGGAGTCATGATTTGGCCTCCCCAGACTGTTGCATTCGCATCCCTTGGCATAACCCACGCGAGTAGCCCGAGCTATCTGCACGTGGCCTGAGCGAATGGGTCTGATGCGAAGATCTCATGACAGGGGGTCCACGACGAAGGCCGGCATGGGTTCGTCGTCGCGGACGCACGCGATATAGCGTTCCGCGATATCCAACGCCTCACCGACTGCGACATGCATGTCGAGATATCGATAGGTACCGAGACGTCCGACGAACGTAATACGACGCTCCTCCCGAGCCAGCTCGACGTACTTCGCCAGCAGGGTTTTCTCCTTTACGAGACGTAACGGATAGTACGGGGTATCGCCTAGCTCGCACGCACGACTATATTCCTTGAAAATCACCGTACCTTCGTGTGTCTCCCAGGGTGAGAAATGCTTGTGCTCCGAGACGCGTGTCCAGGGCACTGTCAGGTCACAGTAATTGATGACCGCGTTGCCTTGGTAATCCCCGTAGTGGCGTTCCTCGACAAAATCGAGCGTCCTGTAGCCGAGGCGCCCCGTTTCGTAATCGAACCATGCGTCGATGGGTCCACTGTAGAACACATGATCGAAATCGCTCGCAAGTCCACGATCAGCATGGGTGTTCAGGTGAAGGCGAATGTTGGCGTGATCCAGCAGCCTCTCGACGATGTAGGTATAGCCATGGCGCGGCATACCTTGGTAGGTGCTGGAGTAATAGTTGTCATCGTAATTGAAGCGCACGGGCAGACGTTTGAGAATGCTCGCCGGGAGATTGGCAGGGTCGGTACCCCATTGTTTGAGCGTATAGCCCTTAAAGAAGGCCTCATACAGCTCCCGGCCGACGAAGCGCAGGGCTTGTTCCTCAAAGGTTTGCGGAGTTGCAATGGAATGATCACCGAGAGATTCGAGGAAGCGCTCCGACTGAGCAGGCGTGAGCGCCTTGCCGAAAAACTGATTGATCGTCAACAGGTTGATCGGCAAGGAGTACACTTTGCCGCCCGTGACCGCCTTCACCCGGTTTGTGAACGGCACGAATTCATCGAATTGCCGGATGAAGCTCCAAACACGCTCGCTGCTGGTATGAAAGATATGTGGGCCGTACGTGTGCAGCATTACACCAGTGGACGGGTCACGCTGCGTGAAGCAGTTTCCCGCCACGTGCGGTCGGGAATCGAACACGTGGAGCCGGTGGCCAGCGCGGGCAAGTTGGTATGCGATGACCGCGCCGGTAAATCCGGCACCAACGACGGCGATGCGTCGGAAGCTCAAAGGCGCATCCCTTCGGTAAACACTGCCTCAGGTGAACGTAACAGAAGGCAGGCGGCGTGTCGATTTCCGGTCCGTTGCGGCTTGTTCGCATGCCTGTTCTTGGTGCAAGCAAGAGAATTACCCGCACAGGCGCCCGTGGCTTCTGCAGATCGCTGTTCTGTCGAGGCCGAACGCGTCGTCACCTCACCCGGGCAGCGGGTCGCGGCTGGAAGGCGGATCAAGCCTCCCCTCCCGGAGGGCCCCACTGAGTTCGATTGGCCGGACACGGAACTGGGTATCGTAAGAAGTCGCAACGGTAAAGACTATATCTTCTTTGCCAGCGATGGAGGTTGCCACAGCCACTGCAACACCCCGGGAGCCCTCACTGGCTCGATCACCAGAACCGTGGGCAGCCTCGATGAGCCGCTGCGCCCACACTCGCCTGTGACGGAGTCGTTCCTTCCCAGAAACCGTCAAGTCTCTGGGAACGCAATCGTCTACCTCGGCGGAGGTCCGGTCTTCCGGGTTCCAACAGGACACCCTGGCGCGGGCAATCTGCTGTTGGTGTATCAAGCGGCGCGCAACTCCGATCCCAAGGCACACACGGGGATGCACTGCTACCTTGGGATTGCGATGTCGACCGACGAGGGCGCCAGTTGGAAGGATCTGGGCTTGTTTATCGACGCGAACTTGCGCTTCGATCCCGCGGCCCCCGGCGCCACGAATGAATACGACATCGGCGACGGAAATCTGGTGCCCGATCCGAGCGGTACTTATTTGTATCTATATTTCCCCGACAAGATCCCGCCTGCTCTCCCCGGCGGGCCGAGCCTCAACACCTACTTCTCCGTAGCCCGCGTCCCGATGGATGAGTTCCTTTCAGCCATATTGCCGACCGCTGCCCGCGCATCGGGCTCGCAACTGCCGCCATTCCAGAAGTATTACCGCGGACGTTGGAGTGAGCCCGGCTGGGGTGGCCGTTCGAGCATGTTACTTCCGGGTCCCTGGCCTAGTTACGCAGGTAGCCCCTTTGTGGCTTATAGCGATTATCTGCACGCCTATGTCGCCATTCTCGACGACACCAAAAGCATCAGCTACGCCTTGTCCGAGGACGGGATTCACTGGTCGATGCCGACGCTGCTCGTCTCGTTCAGCGCGGCCCCGGCGCTTGCAGAATACGCCGTAGCAGCAGGCACTGGAGCAGATCCCCAACGTCTGGGAGAGCGATTTTACGTATACTTCACCTACTATCCGACAGACGGCACGGGGTGGCATGCCGCAACCTTGCGCCGGCTAACTGTGAGCTGCCACAGCTAATGCAGAGCGAGATCTTCGTACGTGCGCATCAATATGCAACGCTGGACCGGGGCATCTGGCTCTTAGTTGGCCAACGCCACAAACTCGTCCAGTAGCGGCCGTTCGATGCGGGAACACTTTTCGGAGCGCAGCACTTCCAAGTACTGGTCTCGCGACTTCCGGCCGCTTCGCAACTCACTCAACAAACGCACCAGAAAGGCTTGGGGGGTGTAGACCGGATGGATCATCTGGATGGTTGGGTCCACCGCCAGCTCCTGCCCCATGTAAGTGCCGTCGGGAATACTCATTAGAGGCAAGGTATAAGCGCCCGGAACCAAGGTATTCAGATCAAGACATTTGAATCCGGCGGCTCGCAGACAGGTCGAGGTGAATGCCTCGCAATGAATAACGTCCTCGCACGAGGGTCGACGAACTGCCTCGAGTTGCCGTTGAGCGTGCATATAGGAGACCGCCCGCCGCGAAAGGATCACGAAAGGATAGTACATGAAGTGAGGATCGGGATAGATCAGGTTGCAGGCTCTTCGCCAGGCCCATGACGGATTGGCGGGACCCAGTCCGAGCGCCACGAGATCCACCCCACCCTCCTCCTTTCGAGGCAGCCGGTCGATGAGCCGCAACAGGAAACCAGCGTCCCCTTGCGTCATCTCGATGTCATATTCCATCATGATGTAGTACTCGTAAGGCGGCAGATCGCGCAGCGCGAAATAGAAGGGGAAGTCTCCGCACTGCCACAGCAGGTGTGGATGTTGCTGTGTCAACCCTAACTCCGGGCAGGCTTGCTCGGAATGCCACACCACGTTATCGAGAGCGACCTCCGGACGTCCGGCTGTCTCGTCCATCACTGGATACAAGTCGAAATCGCCGTCGACTGTCGTCGCCAGCACGCGGTGAAGATCGTGAAATTTGTCGTCCGCGACGTGGCTGCGAAGAAGTACCGCGACATCAGCCCGAGGTTGAGCGCGGTGGGCGGCCGGGCTCGGCACCGGCAAGGCGCAATCCGCACGGGGCACGATCTCGATGAGCTTATGCCAGGGAGCTGTCGCATCAGTCGGCAGGAAAGGACCCGATATGATCAGTGGATCAACGGAGTGCAATGTCTCGAAACGGGTCGTGATCTCTCCTCGGACATCCGAAAACAACAGCGCGGCACCAGAGAGGCTCCAACGAGATTCGTTCTCGTTGGAAAAAAGTGCAATCGTGCCATCCGCCGCGAGAATGAGCTTCTCGGTAATGACGCTGCCGTCGACCCGCTCGAAACGGAACGCCCGGTTCGAGATCCGTCCCTCAGTCAATACCAAGGCGTCTTCCGCCAGTTTCAATCGGCTTTCCATCGACAGACTCTGCCAATGTTGCGTGACCGTAGCAAGACTTCACGGTCAATGATATGGTTCTGGCCCATATCCAGGGAGGTCCGCGCATGTCCGAGCCGCTACACCAACAGCCGTCGACGACCGCGGAGGAGATTTGGGCAAATAATCTGTCGGAGGAACGCGATTTCTGGATGCGTTGGCTCACGGAGGACACCTTTGCCGAAGAGCGCGCCTTGAGAATCCATAGTGCACGGGCGCTGCCTGGAAGTTTCGTGGAGCACCTGGACCCGCGGCGCGAGCTCTATAACATCCTCGATGTGGGCTCGGGTCCCGCAAGCCCCATCGGCGCAAAGCTGGAGGGGAAACTGGTTAACCTCGTCCTGACGGACCCGCTGGCCCATGAATACGCCCGGATGCTGGATGAGTTACAGATGTTCGACGTCATGCGCCCTATGAAAGTGCGCGGTGAAGAGCTCACCCATGTATTTCCGGAAGGCTATTTTGACATTGTCTCGTGCAACAACGCGCTCGATCATTGTGCCGATCCCTTATCGGTGATTCGCGAGATGGTCCGCGTCTGCCGCGATTCGGGCTGGATCCATATCTCCGGTTTGGTCAACATCGCCGAGTTCGAACACTATCAGGGATTGCACCAGTGGAACGTGGACATTCGCGACGGGCGCTTGATCGTCTGGAATCATAGCGGCTCGACCGATGTGCTGGCGTTGGTGCCCGAGATCGAGGATCTCACGGCTGCTCCCTTGAGCGGCGAACCTCCGGAAATGTCACTCTGGCTCCGGGTGAGACGGCAGGCTGCACCGACTCATTAGTTTGGAAGCGAATTTGGTCAGGGGCAAGCGCGCTCCGGGTCAGTCATGCAAGATTCACGCGACCGTAGGACAACTTAAAAGGCCATTCCACACATGCGCCGCATGAGTTCCTCGTGTGCTGCAGGAACATGGACGAAGTCAGGGTCGGCGGACATGCAGCCTCGGGTCCTTGTGGAAAGAGCGTCAGCGTGATGGTATCGTTGAGCGCGGCGCGCTTCTACAGAGGGCGCGCTTCCACAGAGGATGTGAATATGAGCGAGGCGCTGTCCGAATCGCGACAGAGTCATGAGGAGAGCTGGGCCAGCAACCTCTCCGAGGAAAGTGATTTCTGGGCCCGATGGCTGACCGAGGACGCCTTTGCCACGGATCGGAACCTGCGCAACGACAGCAGGCGACCTCTTCCATGGGATTTCATCCAACATCTGGATCCGGAGCGGGAAGTTTATAACATTCTCGACGTCGGCTCCGGTCCGGCCAGTCCGATCGGCGCCCTGCTACAGGGCAAGCTGGTGAACTTGATCCTCACGGATCCGTTGGCGGATGAGTACGCGAGGATGCTGGACAGCCTCGGGATGTTCAATGTCATTCGTCCGTTGAAGGTACGTGGCGAGGAACTGACCAAGGTCTTTCCACCTGGGTATTTCGACATCGTTTCCTGCAACAACGCCCTGGACCACTGCGCCGATCCCCTGGCGGTCATCCGCGAGATGGTTCGCGTCTGCCGCGATTCAGGATGGGTGCACATCTCCAGCCTGGTCAACGTCGGTGAGCTCGAGAACTATCATGGCCTGCACCAATGGAATCTGGATGTCCGTGATGGGCGATTCATAGTGTGGAGTCAGAATAGCGAGGCCGATGTGCTGTCGTGCATCCCTGACATCGCTGAAATGACCATGGAGCCTGTGAGCGGTGACCCGCCGCAAATGGCGCTGTGGCTGCTCGTAAAGAAGAAGATATAGAGTCTCGGTAAGGAAGTGGTTATGGGCGCTGACGGATGATGAAGAACCGATTTGTCGACCTTACCGCGCTGGCTGATCGGCACCGGACCGACAAGGGAAGCCAGTGCGGGGACAGTCATCTCTACACCGAGATCTACGCCACCAGCTTCGAATCCTTCCGCCTGCAGGAATTCGTTCTTCTGGAACTCGGGCTGTTACACACGCCGGACCGGGAGCAAGAGCGCAATCCCGCCGCACGGAGCGTCGATCGTATCCCATCTATCGAGATGTGGCTCGAGTACTTTCCCAACGCAACTTGCTATGGATTCGATCTGGCCGATTTTTCCACACTCGAAAAGCCGCGATTCCGGTTCATCCGTGGTGACTTGTCGGAGGACGCCGATATAGCACGGCTGGCGAGCAGCATACCCAGCCCCCGGATCATTATCGATGATGCATCGCACGCGTCTTTCCATCAACAGAGGGCTTTTCTGCGGCTCTTTCCAATTCTGCAGCCGGGAGGATTTTACGCCATCGAGGATCTTCACTATTCGCCGCCATTCGAATCCTCCCTCGCGCCGTGCCGGCCGATGTACAAGATCATCGAGGAGTTCCTCGAAACGGGTACTCTGGCGCTCGACTTCGCATCTGCGGAAGAATCACGGACACTTTCCGGACAGATCGCGCATAGCTTCCTCCATTGCAGCAGCCGTGGCACTCACTGCTGGGCTCCGAAGCTCGTCATTTTCCAGAAGAAAACGGACGCCAACGTGGTACTGCCGCCCACCTCGATCAGGGCTGCGCCAGAAGCTCTGCCCCCGATCGACCACCATTGGCTGACTTCAAGGATGTTTTCGTTTCGCGGCGGCGAGAAGCGGCAGCTCTATTGTCCGGCGATTCGTTTCGATCCTAACGGCCGAATCGGCGGTTATCGCAATTCCAACGAGACTTCCTGGCGATTCAGCGATGGCAGGCTCACTATCCTGCGCGACGATGGTGTACCAAGTTGTATTGCAACTCCCATCCGGAATGAAGCCGGCACGGTTTCGTTTGTCGGCAAGTTCCTCCTCGCCACCGGCAACGTCGTGCATCGTTTCGAAGAGAATCCGGCGGACAATGGGCCACCTGCCGTCTTCTCGTTCGACTTGTTCGATACCCTGGTTGCGCGCCGTTGTTATGATCCTATTTCGATCTTCCATGCGGTAGAGGCAAAAAGCGGCTGTACCGGATTCGCGCGAGCGCGCAAGGAGCTGGAGAGCAAGCTGTGGCAAGCCGGCGACTACGCGTTCGATGATATCTACACTGAATTGGCGGCTGCCACGAACTGGAGCGAAGCCACGCTGCGGCACTTGCGCATGCTGGAGCTGGCGGAAGAATGGGAGAATCTATTCCCGATCAGGGAAACGGTCAGCCGGGTCCGCCGCGGAGACCTGGTCGTCTCGGACATGTATCTACCCTTGGGCTTCGTACGACGAGTCGTCGAGAAGAAATGCGGGCTCGAAGGCTGCTTGATTCACCTGAGCAGCCATGGCAAACATCGCGGCGAAATCTGGACAAGGATCCGCTCGACGCATCGGATCATGCGTCACTATGGTGATAATCAACATGGTGACATTGAAAGTGCGCGGCGCGCCAATCTGACTACTGAACACGTAACGATCTCGCGTTGGACGCGTGGTGAGCAGATTCTGGTCGACACCGGGTTGGCGGCGATCGCCAGGATCGTGCGAGAGGCTCGCTTGTCGAGTTTCGATGCCGATCCAGCCGTGCGCCGGGCGCAACTGGCGCAGTTCGAGCTCAACATCCCCTTGCTGATTGTGGCAAGCCTGTACGCGTTGCAGCGCGCCGCAGAGTTGCAGTCGGACACCTTGCTCATGTGCTCTCGTGACTGCAATCTCTGGCTTTCTCTCATGAAGTGGCTGGCCGCCCGCTCCGCCGGAACCCCGGCCATCCGATATTTCGTGGCATCCCGCGTGCTCCTCCTTTCGGACAGCCCTGAATACAGCGCGTATTTTTCCCAAATGCGTGGCCGCCGCACCATGTTGCTCGATGTCTCGGGTACCGGCCGCTCGCCAGCATATTTTCTGGGCAAGTTCGACAATCATGCGGACACAAGCGTTCTTTTACTGACAGGAACCACGCAGGCCGCTGACAATTTCGTGACCAACATGGCCCCGGCCAGCGCCGATGTTCAGATCGAGATCCTCAGCGAGCAACGCCACGAGGTACGCCTCGCCATCGAGAGCCTCAACATGTCGCTGGAGGGTCGGGCGCATCAGATTGAATTTACCGGCCACAGCTTTGAAGTGCAGCACCAGCCGAATGAGTTCGGGCCAGTTGCGCAAAAAGTGATTACCGCCATGCGCACGGCGTTCCTGAACACGATGCAACAGCTTGCTGAAGCGCATCTCCCAAAACTGCCGGGCCATATTCAAGTCGAAGCGCTGCGCTCCGCGGCAAATTCATTGATCGGCAACGTCATGGACCATCGCCGCACCTATGCGTCGATTCTCAACGATATCGTTCGGGAGGAAGATACGGTCCGCCGAGCGGCTGCCGCAGAGCGTATGCGCAATCGCACGCGCCTAACCGCCCGTGCCTGATTTGCCGGTCGCTCACATGCCGACGAGTCAACCACGACGTTTGGGCCGCGAGCAGGGACGACTTTGAGCGAGCTTGACGCAAGCGATGGCAGGCTCGAGCTTGCGGTCATCGGCCGGGTCTGGCGCTTCGGGCGCGGAGACGGAAGTCTGATTGCATCTGGCTTGAGATTCCGGCGGGGTGGCGAGGTTAGTGGGCACAGTCAGCGCAACGAATCCGCGTGGCGGGTTCACGATGGCAAACTCGAATTTTTGAGCGACAAAGGCGCGATTACCTGTCGTTTCGAGTCGATTGGCTTCGATGCGCGCGGATTAATGACTTTGCAGGGCGAGTTTCGCGGCAAAGCGGGTATCACCCACGTATTGCAGGAAACCAGGCGAATCAGCCAATTGGGTCAAAGGAACGTCGATCCCAAGGTGGCGCTCCTGGTTCGTACGCACCTCGTGAACGAGAAGCTCTTCGATCTGCTGGACGTGCTCAATCAATCGCGTCGCTACGACCTGTTCGTATTGGCGGACGAGACGCGCGGTCCCCTGGAAACGCGTGGTTACGCCAAGCTGACACACTCGGTCGACATGGTCTCAAGGTACGGCCTCAGTCACCGCCACCCGAATGTCCTATGGCATTGTGGGGACTATCCGCTGTATTTTGCAGCGGCGGAAATTCCGGGTTACGACTATTACGGGATGATCGAGTACGACGTTGACCTGGTGCGGCGATCGCCACTGTTCCTGGAAGGGTTGATCTCCAGGCTGTGCGGGGACAGGGGAAGTGTCGATTTCGTTTCCGCGGGCACCGGCCGGGCGGAGGCTCAATGGGGTTGGACCGAGGCCGCGAGCCGAATCTTTCCGGTCGTCTACACGACGGGCCTGTTTGCGTTCCTGATCGTTTCGCAGCGAGCCATCGACTGCCTGATCGCAGCGCGGCGCAAGGAGGCGCGGAGCGGCGCGGCGGGAGCCGACATCGTTCACTGCGAAGCCTTTTGCGTTTCCGCTTTGATGGAAGCTGGACTGGCGTGCGCTCCAATCAACTCCCTCGTGGAGCACGCCGTGAACTATGCCACCTTTCATCCAGGGTCTCTGGAGCTGCCAGATGGCGAGTTTCTGTTGAATGACTATCGCATCGACGATCCACGTGTGGAAATGGTCCACCCGGTGTACGACTTGAGCGGTTACTTGGAAAGGCACTATCGCAGAGCGCTCCGCAACAACGATTTTTCGGTGCTTCTCAAGCGGCTGTCGCAAGGCGCTCCCAGCTCACGCCCGACCGAGACAAATTTGTTCGCCAGATACAAGGAACTGGTCCTGGCGCGCATAGGAGGCGGCACACACCAAGCCGCCGCTCCCTGAAGATCAAGCGTCAGACACTCGAACAAGGTTCCCTCATGGTGCAAGTACCCTTATCGTCCTCAGGTGGACACCGGAAAGTGGCATTCCTCATGCCATCGGGCGAGGTCATCAGTCACGATAGGGTGATCGCATATCGTGCGAAGAGCCGTAGCGACACGATCGATGCACAATACAACGTCGGCGATACATTCGTCTTCGAGTCATCGCTACGCCTCGTCCAATTCAAGGAACTCGTGTGTGTCGGCCCTTTTTCAGCCAATGTCGATGCGGCTGTCGAAGCACTGAACGACTGCGACGTAGCGATCCTTCGAGGATCGAACTACGTCAATCCTCACATGGACTGGGGCAACCTTCCTGAAGTGCTCGAACGCAGTCACGTACCGGTCGTTGCTCTCGGCATCGGGGCGCAAGCTCCACGCTACGAGCCCTTGAAATTGAGCGCATCATCCAGCCGTTTGCTGGCGCTGATTGCCGAGAGATCCACCTCAGTGGGTTGCCGCGGCAGTTTCACTGCATCGATTCTGTACGATGCTGGAATCAAGAACGTCGTCCCTATCGGCTGCCCCAGCCTTTTCAGAATGAACGACATGAACATTCAGATCCGCTGGCCGCCCGACCCGCTAGAGAGGATCGGGTACAGCATCACCAGGGGCTTTCTCAAGAATTATTGCGACGACATTGCCCGCGCGACACGCATACAACTGGAGACACTGCGACAACTGTCCGAGAGTTATGCCGTCCATGTGCTTTCGCAGGGAGAGCGGGCGGAGAAGATCTACTACTATCGGGCCTATGATCGCATCGAAGAGGCACGGCAATCGATGCAGAGTTGCGGATGGGATACGCAACAGCACCCATGGCTTGAGCAGTTGTATTGGCGCGGGATCTTCTTCGGTGTCACGCCGGCGGACTATGAGCTCATGGCGAGGATGTGCGATCTCGTTCTCGGGTTTCGGCTCCACGGAAACATCATGGCCTTGTCAGTCGGTAAGCCCGCTATCTACATTACCTTCGACAGCAGAACTCGCGAGATCGTCGAGCATTTCTCCATCCCGAATCACGATATCATGAGCGAGCGTGAGTTCTCCCTCCGCGACTGGCTGCAACAAGAACAGCTATTTGAGGAATTCAACCGGAAGTTCGCCCCAAACTATCGCATCATGCGCGACTTCCTTGCCAGCAACGGTATCAGGCACGCCATGACGGCTGGCTAAGCTACCGGTGTCGCGAATCGGCTGCAGTCGTTCGCCTGCCCAGCAGGTGCTGTCAGGAGTTCCACGATGAGCCGGCCCGGCGATCCCCTTTATCAACAGCCCGTAGTCGAATTCCTGTCCCGGGCGCTGGTTCTACCGCTCACCGGACTGGCGCAATCCGTCGGCGGTGCCGGCGGCACGTTCGATGGCGCTGCGTATTATAGTGACGGGCGCGCTTGCCCGCTGAGTCTGCAGATCAAGGCGGGCTATCGGAACATCCCCGTTATACCGGATTTGACCGGCTCCGAGGACCATCTGCAAGGATCGTTCATCTTCGGCGGCCTGCTGCAGAATGAGCACTTCGGACACTTCATAGCTGAGAGCCTTTCGCGATTGTGGGCAATACATCACCTGGGAGCCACCTATCGCGGCGCTATCTTCTACAAGCGACACCCGGAGCTGCCGCTGTCGCGTTATGTGGCCGAGACCATTGGAACGCTCTTTCCCGGCATCGAGGTCAGGATCGCGGAACGAGCGACTCGAATCGAGCGGTTGGCCGTTCCTTCGCAGCTCGTCCATGCCGATAATGGCTACTTGTACGGTCATGAGCTTGCCCGCCAGATGTTTACCAGCGTCAGCCGCTACAACAAATACGCACCGCGCAAACTTTATGTGTCGCGTGCGCGACTGCCGGCCAACAAGGGCGCCATTCTTTGCGAGCGCCTCCTGGAAGCGAATCTGCAAGCCGAAGGCTATACGGTCGTTCATCCGGAGATGCTGCACATCCGTGAGCAATTCGAGATCTTCCACTCCGCAGACAAGATCATTTTCGCTGACGGCTCGGCTATCCATCTGTATTCGTTGGTTGCCCGCCCGGAACAAAGCATATTCGTGGTCTGGCGCAGGCGGCCAACATGGAGCTTCGGCTGGCAGATCAAAACATTCGGGGGAGGCGAGATCAAGGGCAATCCGTGCGTGAAGCGATATTTCACCCCGCGCCGGGATGGAGGCAACATGGTTCATGCCAAGGTCGTTCTCGATTACGACAAGCTTCGCGAACAGCTGATCACGCATGATTTCATCGCGGGAACAGCGTGGAACGAGGTAACGGACGAAGACGTTGGCAGAGAAATCGCCGCCTTGAGTGGAGATCTCATCGAGATGAGCTTTGAGTGAAGGAGACTTGTATATGCCGATTAACAGGAAGATATGGCCTTGGGTGCTCGCAGTCCTGGGTTTTCTGGGCCTTGACGCAGCTCTCGCTCTGACGCTGCCGCTGCCCCCCGCGACCTGGGGCAATCCGGATCAGCCTTGGGGAAGAAGGCGCGATGTGACTGCACAGGACCGCGAGCACATCGCCGCCTTCCGGTCCGGGCACAAGACGCCTACCTACGCGACCGATTTCTCGGATGCGGCGAAAGTCCAATCTGATTGGCTGCCACAAGCCGATAATCCATCGAGCCTGATAGGGTGCCGACAACCGGAAAACGTAGTCCCCGGCAAATCAGGACTCTCGCTGAAGACGCTCTCGACGAGCGCCTGTGGTCCCGCCAAGAAATGGTCTACGGGGACCGTCTGGAGCAGATTCAAGACCGGTTATGGCTTCTACGAAGCACGCCTCAAGATTGCGGATATCAGCGGAATGAATAACGCCTTCTGGGTAGTGACCAAAGGGTATGAAGTCGATATTGCCGAGGTGCATTATCCCGGAGATCTCGGCATATCGCTGCACAACTGGACCACCGGAAGGGACAGCTCCGTCGGATTCAAGAGGGTGTTGAAAGATAACCTGTCCAAGGAATTTCATGACTATGGCATGTTGTGGACGCCGGACGAGATAGTCATGGAAGTCGACGGGGAACCTGTCGCGGCGATCGTGACCGGCGGCAGCGTTACAGGGGAGATGGAAACACGTTTTTCCACGGCCCTGGCCGCATTCGCAGGCAAGGTCCCCGAGAATCCCGCCGGCCACGACATGGTCGTGAGCTGGTTCAAGTTCTAC
>CAZBTV010000101.1:0-15265 GCA_964494895.1 uncultured Steroidobacteraceae bacterium
CTCGATGCGTCGAGCGAGCAGAGGAGCGCCTCGACCCTCTCTTCGTAGCGTGTAGGCTCCGGCGAGAAGGCCTCGGCCATCAGCGAACAGGCGATGACGAAGATGCCGATGGCAAACTGCTGACCCATGATGCCCTCGAGAACCACGCGTGACAGTTCACGGAGCGGCTCCCAGTCGCCGCGGCACAGGTAGTTGACGACCGTACCGGCCGCAACATTCAGGGTGAAGTGCAAGGCATGACTCGGTCCGAGTCTCGCCATCACCGATCGAGCTTCACGAAGTGCTTCGTTAGCGGCGTTGAGGTGGCCGAGCGCTGTTTCGACCCAGACCAAGTTACAGCAGGCCTCGCCGCGACCCAGCAGGGATCCGAACCGGTGGGAATCTCGCGCGAGCTCGCGAAGCTTCTCGGCGGCTGTCGGAATGACTCCTTGCCAGAACATCCAGTCACGCGCCACGATTGCGCGCGCCTGGACGATCGCGGCAGCGGAGCGCCAGCGACTCGTTAGAGCGTGCAGCTCCTCAGTCTGCTCCCTCGTTCGGGGCTCGAGCGGATCGATCATCTCGCTGAGGTCGTCCTCATCTCCCTGCCGCTGAAGAATGTCGAGCGCGACGGGGTCGAGGGGAAGGCGTGTCGTCTCGCAGGCGAGCCCAATCCAGCGCACTTGCCAGCGGGGGCGCAGGGCCAGGAGACGAGCCCAACTCAGGTCTCGCCGGCCGCCGCACGCTTCGAGGCCGACGTCGACGAACTGCAGCCAAACTTCGGGCGACGAGCCCGCATTGCGGAGTCGTCGCGCTAAGGAGATCAGGAAGTCGAGCAGCGGGGCGGACTCGCGGGTTTCTGGGCGGCGCGCGCCGCGCACGATTTCCAGAACTCGGTGCGCGGTTCGCTCGGCGGCATCGATGTCCAGCGCATCGGCTTGCGCGAGCGCGAGATTACGGAGCAGTTCCTCGGCCACCGACGCGCCCTGCAAGTCGGCGGCGATGCGCAGGAACACCGCCCTCTGTTCGTACAAGTGTGCATCGGCGGCGTGTTCCGCGGCTCGCACCGCAAAGGCGACACCAGCGCCGGCTCCAGGAATTTGGCGCGAAGCGCTGTAATGGCGCGCAATCTCGCCGGGAGGCTCGTCCGCCCGCGCCAGTTGCTCTGCTGCGCGGCGGTGCAGTCTGCAGCGCCGGTCCGGGTTCATCGTTTCATACAGCGCTTTCCGCAATAGAGCGTGAGCAAAGACGTAGTTACCGTCGCGCGCGACGATCACGCCAACTCCGAGCGCTTCATCGATGTGATCGAGCAGGCGATCGTCGGAGGCATCGGCTAGCAGCCGCAGGCGTGCAAAGTCGAAGTTATCCGGATAGATAGACGCGAGTCGCAGCAACTGCACTGCCCCCTGGGACAGCCGACCGATGCGACGCATCAGCAGCGAGCGCGCGCCAGGCGGAATGCCGAATCCGTCGACCTCGAGATCGGTGGACCAGCGGTCGCCCTGCCGCTGCAGCTTCCCTTCCTCGATGAGGTGCTCGAAGACGTGGCGAAGATAGAACGGGTTTCCTCCCGATTCCCGGTGGATCGTCTCGCAAATGGCGGGGGGCAGTCGCTTGCCGGCGAGGGTCTCGAGCATCTGCATCGAGCCATGGAGGTCGAGTGGGCGAAGGACGACTCGTCGAAGGTCCGTCTCGCGGGCGAAGTCGCTCAAGCCGTCAACATCGCCTCCGAGCTCGTCCGGCCGCGCCGTCAGCAGGAAGAGTACGGGTCGTTCTCGCATCGCTCGCGCGACGTACCGGAGCATCAACCACGAATCCCGATCAGCCCAGTGCACGTCCTCCAATACAGCCAGCAGTGGCTCGTCGCGGGCAGCCGTCCAGAACAGCTGCGCGGCGGCCTCGAGCAGCCTGAAGCGTTCGTCCTGAACGGACAGGCGCTCGAGCCGTTCGCCCGTGCACGCGAACTGCGGGACGAGGCGACCGAGCGCGCCGAGGAGCTGCTGGGTTCGCGCTAGAGCGGGGATCGCGGGGTCCTCGCGTATCCATTGCGCGAAGAGATCCGTCAGGAGCGCGTAGGGCAATGGCTCGTCTGTCTCGTACGCGCCCCCGCGTACGACGCGCACTCCACGCGCTTTCGCTACGGAAACGAAGGCATCCGTGAGGCGCGTCTTGCCGATACCCGCGTCACCGAGCAAAGCCACGACCAGTCCGCGCGGGGTTGTGTCCCGTGGAAGAAGTCCGCTGAGTAGCTCGAGCTCGGCGTCTCTCCCGGCGAGAGCGGAGACGTCCACGCTAATCATATGACCGATGGTTCCCTTATCGGTGTTCACGCCCCCAGAGCGGCGGGCTCGCTGCTTGGTCAAAGGACGAAGGAACGGCGCGCTTTCCGACATCCGGTCGAAATTGAGTGGCCTGGCCCGATGGATGTCCGTTGCGCCGGAGCCGACAATTGGGGCGGGCGGAACGCGAAAGAGAGAGAGTCCTGTGGACGATCCGGTAGGAACGTCTCGCCATCCCGGAACAGCGCCGCTCGGAGACGGCGACCGTCACTCTCGAGGTGGGGAAGCCGAACCCCGCTCCTTCAACAACAGCCCGCCGGCTGCGAGCCAGCTTGCGAAGTCCCAGAGCCGGGTGTCGAGCAGTCGAACAACCCGAAGTGTTGTGACTTGTCTCCCGTGACATCGAAGTGCCGCGCATACCGGCTGCCAGAGATCATATCTGCCGTGTTTCCACAAACGAGCATCGGTTTGGCGGTGACAAACAGATGATGATCGTCGAGCGCAAACGCGTGGGGATATCCGGGGATGGTGCCGAGATAACGGGCGACCTGTCCGTAGTCTTCGCAGCGGTCCTCGAGCGGTAGCTTGAAGGCGCGCACGGTAACAGAATAGAAGCGAGTGTTACCGACTTGCGCCTCGATCTCTTCGTTCGCGATGGTGAAGTCGGAGATCGAGACAAAGCGTGCATCTCGGCACCCTTGCGCCGCTACCAGCCTGCGGAAGTCCTCCAGGTAAAGTGCGCCGGCCAGGCATTCGCCGACGAGTCGTGCATCGCTCATCCACTCGTGCGGCAATCGCCGATCCGCAAACACATCGGAGAAGTAGAGCTCACCGCCTGGCTTCAAAACCCGAAAGATCTCGGAAAAAACCCGGGACTTGTCGAGGGCAAGATTCAGGACGCAGTTGGAGACAACGACATCGACGGATTCATCGCGGATACCGCAGCCGGCCAGGTCTTCAATATAACCGTGCACGAGCTCGACATTGCTTCGATCGTAACCAAATGCCGCTCGATGATAGTCAACATGCTGGCGTGCTACAGCCAGCTGCTCAGGCGTCATGTCTACCCCGATGATGCGCCCGCTGGGACCCGCAAGCTTTGAGAGCACGTAGACGTCTTGTCCTGTTCCGCAGCCTAGATCCAGCACTGTGGAGCCTTCGACGGCCGGCGGAATCGGTGAGCCACAGCCATAAGAGCGTTCGCGGATCTGTGGGTGAATCAGTGGCAGTACTGCCCGTACATGAGCCGGTGGTGCCGCTGTCGGGCAGCAAGCGCTTGTCTGCAGATCCTGCTTCGACTTGAGAATGCGTCCGTAGTACTCCTGTACGCTCGTATGTACGCCTTGCTCATCCATGCGCGTGCTCATTGCGACTTCTCCATGGGCATTGATTTTATGATTCCAGATATATGAAATCGTCGCGGCAGTGTAGCGAGAGGCTCGCTGGAAGCGAAGAGGCAGGCCCGCAGGATGTAGTTCCCAAAGGCGCTGCGAAGAGCCTATGACTCGCTCAGCTCGTGTGCTCATGTCTGACCTGCCGGTATCTGCCGGGCGCGCGTCGAATGCGCCTCTTTGGTCGCTATACATGCCGGTCGCATATCCGCCTTGCATATCCACTACAATTCGATAAAATTAAAAAAATGAAAATGATTGGCGTCGTTGCCGCGCGCCGGTATGGCGGTAACTGCTCCGCTAACCCCAAACGTTGCTGCGGATAATGGCCGAGAATCCCTGCAATGTTCTGTTCCTGTGCACGGGAAAACTCTGCGCGCAGCTCGATGAGATCGGGCGCGTGCGTGAGGACTGACTCCCGAGCGATTCGGTGAATCACAGAACTGAAAACAAGCCATTCAGCGGATACTGTTATGTCAACCTTTGAACGCTATCTCACGCTCTGGGTTGCTCTATGCATCGCCGTCGGGATTCTCCTGGGTCAGTTTTCACCGGGCATTTTTCATGTCATCGGCGCGATACAGCTCGCACAGGTGAATCTGCCCGTCGCGGTCCTGATCTGGCTGATGATCATCCCGATGCTGATCAAGATCGACTTTGCTGCGCTTTCGCAGGTCAAGGAGCATTGGCGCGGCATCGGAGTCACTCTTTTCATCAACTGGGCGATCAAGCCGTTCTCGATGGCCGCTCTGGGTTGGCTGTTCGTCGGTTACCTTTTCCGTGGATTCCTGCCCGCAGCGCAGATCGACAGCTATATCGCCGGCCTGATCCTTCTCGCCGCTGCGCCGTGCACGGCCATGGTTTTTGTCTGGAGCAACCTTTGTGACGGAGAGCCCCATTTCACTCTGAGTCAGGTAGCCCTGAACGACGTCGTCATGGTGTTTGCCTTCGCGCCAATCGTCGGCCTGCTTCTTGGGTTGTCTGCCATTACAGTGCCTTGGGAGACGCTGCTCCTGTCTGTAGCGCTCTATATTGTTGTACCGGTTATCATTGCGCAGTCCATGCGGAAGCAGCTTTTGAGCTCGGGGAATGAAGCCGCTCTGAGACGATGGCTCGACAAGCTTCAGCCCGCATCGCTGATCGCTCTACTGACAACGCTCGTACTGCTCTTTGGCTTTCAGGGGGAGCAGATCGTTGCCCAGCCGCTGGTGATCGGTCTGTTGGCAGCACCCATTCTGATCCAGGTTTACTTCAATGCGGGGCTGGCGTACGTTTTGAATCGTTTCAGCGGTGAGGCCCATTGCGTGGCGGCCCCTTCAGCGCTCATCGGTGCCAGTAACTTCTTTGAGCTGGCCGTTGCCGCCGCTATCAGCCTCTTCGGGTTCAAGTCGGGCGCCGCGCTCGCGACGGTCGTCGGCGTCCTGATCGAGGTGCCGGTCATGCTCTCGGTCGTGAAGATCGTCAACAACAGCAAGGGGTGGTACGAGCGAGGTGCCGCAGTACAACGATCTGGACATACCGCTTCGGTAGCCGAGGCGAGAACCGCGCGATAGTGACACTTCGGGAGGCTGGCGCATGCCGACTGACATGCGCCCTGGTCACCGACGTCACCGACTGTCAATTCAACTGCGCCGGCTCAGCAGCGCCAACGCCGAGCGGGGTGTCTGAGGCGAACACCCGCCCGAGCACGACGTCGCGTTGCAGATGCTCCTCGGCCCAGGCGCGTGCGCGCCGGCCCAGCTCTGCTCTCAATCGCGGGTTATCGGCCAGTTTCAAGACTACGCGCGCCAGGTGCTCCGGGTCTTCTGGAGTGGTGACCATTCCGCACTGCGAGACCACGGAGGCCAGCTCAGTGTCTGGCGCGCACGTTGCCACTACCGGGCGGCCACTGGCGAGCATGCCGGTGAGTTTCGAGGGCAATACCAGATCAGCGGCATCCGAGCTGTGCGGGAGCAAATGGATGTTCGCCATGGTCAGCAGCTCACCCAGGCGCTCAAAGGGCTGCAATGGAAGCAGCAGGACGTTCGGCAAGTCCCTGGTGCGCGTTTTGAGCTCCTCCTTCAGCGCGCCGTCGCCGCAAATGACGAACAGGATGTCGCTACGCCCAGCCAGCAGCTTGGCTATTTCCGGAATGATCAGCAGGCCCTGCTTGGCGCCCAATGTGCCGGAGTAGAGTACCACCAACTTCTCCGGCGGCACCGCCAACTCGCGTCGATAGCTTCCGCCACTACAAGATGGGCTGACGTGCGAGATATCAACCCAATTCGGGAAGTACCGGGTGCGCTCCCCAGCCACGCCTTTGGCGACCAACCGGCTTACCATCCTGTGTGAGATCGAGGACACCGTGTCGAATCGTCTCAGCAGCCAGCGCTCCAACCCCAGTGCCACACGCTGGAGCAGCCCGGACTTGAGAAGTCCCATGTTGAATGCAATGTCGACTTCGAAGTCCTGAATGTGGAGCCATGCCCGGGCTCCGCACAGCCTGGCGAGCAGCCAGCCTGCAGGCGCGCAGACCAATGCAGGCGCAATGGTGAGCACGACCTGGGGACGCCAAAACATCTGACATAAGACGGCCGGCAGGGATGCCAGGGCAAAAGACAGCAGGTGTAGCATCCGTCGCAGTCCGCCGGGCGACTTGGGGACCCACAGCGGCGCGCGCCAGATCGATATTCCCGCGCGCATCTCGCGCTTATAGGGCGGCCAGCGATAGCCCTGGCAAATCCTCCAATTCGGGTAATAGGGTGGGGCGGCGACGACCCGGACTTCGTGCCCCTGGCTTACGAGCCAATTCGCCATCTCCCCCGAGTACTTGCCGATCCCAACCTGCTCCGGCCAGAAGTTCGCGCTGTAGATCAACACCCGCAACGGGGCTCTCCCATTCCAGGTCCGTCCCGTCGATATTCGAGGTCCGGCCCAGTATTTGATTTTCACTGATTGTTACATCCTCAGACACCATTTTTCAATTAACATATCAACACACATAAAGGAGTAATTCTCACCTGTTGCTTAGAGGAGCTAATCCCTCGCACCTTTCTCGATCAGCAGAACGCCTAACCGCACTGCCGTGGCGCGCTTTCCTGGCCCTCGCGCGAGGACGAAGCTGTTGTGACCGGCGCTGTTGAGTTGCAATTTGTGAGCACCGGATGGGTGCGCGGCCGCCGCAGCGCGTCAAGCTTGACTGGCTGGTCAAGGGCGCCTGGTCGTGACATCCTATCGGATGCAACCACTACTGTTGGTTGTCCAGTCTATGTGGGCTCGACCGACCGGGAGATGTGAGTGTGGCGAAAGTAGCGCTGATTACGGGAGCAACCGGGCAGGACGGCGCCTATCTCGCCGAGTTCCTGCTGCAGCAGGGTTACGTCGTCCATGGAATCAAGCGGCGCTCGTCCAAGTTCAATACGGATCGGATCGACCACCTCTACCAGGATCCCCACGAAGCTGGTGCGCGCATGCGGCTGCATTACGGGGACCTGACGGACGCAACGAACCTGGTGCGCATCGTACAGCAGGTCCAACCGGACGAGATCTACAACCTTGCTGCGCAAAGCCACGTAGCCGTCTCGTTCGAAACCCCGGAGTACACCGCAAACGCCGATGCGATCGGGACTTTGCGCCTGCTGGAAGCTGTTCGCTTCCTCGGACTGACGAGGAAAACGCGCTTCTACCAGGCGTCGACGTCGGAAATGTTCGGCAAAGTACAGGAAATCCCGCAACGGGAAACGACCCCGTTCTATCCTCGGTCGCCTTATGGAGTAGCCAAGGTGTATGCCTACTGGATAACGGTCAATTACCGGGAGGCGTATGGCATGTACGCGTGCAACGGAATCCTGTTCAACCACGAGTCCCCCCTTCGTGGCGAAACCTTCGTTACACGCAAGATTACCCGCGGCCTCGCCCGTATACATTGCGGACTCGACGCTTGCCTGTACCTGGGAAATCTCGATTCACTGCGCGATTGGGGGCACGCTCGGGATTACGTGAAGGCCCAGTGGTTGATGCTACAACAGACTGAGCCGGAAGACTTCGTGATCGCCACGGGAGAGCAGCATTCCGTGCGCGAATTCGTCGAGCTGGCCGGAGCCTGCCTGGGTATGCGCATCCGATGGCACGGTATGGGTGTCGATGAGTACGGCATCGATGCGAACACCGGACGCAAGATCGTCAAGGTCGATCCACGTTACTTTCGCCCGACCGAAGTGGACACGCTGCTGGGTGACCCCAGCAAAGCCCGACGCAAATTGGGTTGGCAGGCACAAATTGCCTTCCAGGATCTCGTGGAGGAGATGGTGCGGGAGGATGTCGAAAATGCCAGACGGGATGCCTTGGTCGCGAAAAACGGCTTCAAGACGTTTCAGTATCGCGAGTAGGACAACCCCGAGCTCCCAGCTTTCGGCCCGAGCCTACGTCGATCCGCGTTCTGACGCGCGGAGCGTGTCATGCGCGCGGAGCGTGTCATAGGCCAGCCCTGGGGCCGCTGTCTTTCTTTGGTGTGACGCGGTTCGCTGAATGGCCTTTTTTGTACCTCACCTGCCGTCGATAGACCGTCTCCGTCTGAAGACATTGTGATTATTGTCAGTCTCGAGTCAGAATTCGTTGCAATACCAATTTTCAGGGGCGGTCGATGCAGTCTACTGTTGGGCGCAGCGCGCCCCTGGTCGCTTGTTGCTCCATTTTGGCCGTCTGGGGACCCAGCCGGGTCATTGAAGCTGCTCCGCCGGTGGGTTTTATATCCGTGAGCACGACGCAGCTTCCTGACGCCGGCACCGTAGGCTCCTTTGCCGCAAGTGCCCCGCTGGCTACGAAGCAATCTATCAGGCATTGGGCGGTATGCGACGGGCGGACCGATGACACCCGGGGTGTGACCCAGGCATTCGCGGCTGCCGCGGGGGGCGCCTTCACGCTGCTGATCGACTGCCCGGTACGCCTGCGCATCGCGTCCGATATCGACAAGCCGATCTTCGTGGACGATGACACGACTGTGCAGTTCACACCTTTCGGGACATTCATAGTGGACAACACTCTGCAACCGGCATTCGTGCTCGCCGGTAGTCGGAATGTCACGCTGACGGACTGGAATGTTGAATACGTTGGCAGGCTCCCGGTTCAACCCGATGTCGGTGGTTACGAGCGTGCCGGAAAGTTTGTGAAAATGGCGGGGTACGCGCAGCCGGCTGCGGCTTTCAATGATTTGCGACTCACGCCCTGGCTTGCCGCGCACCGCCATATCGTATTTCACGACGGCGTCACCTCAGAATGGCCAGGGCCGACGAACCTCTCGGCAATCTTCCTGGTCACCGGTGATGTCTCGAATATGCGCGTCAGCGGTATGAGGCTCCATGTTCCGCCGACCGCCGGCGGCGAGCGCTTCATACCCATGGCGTTCTCGCTTTCCCGGAATTTCAGGGGCAACCAGACTGTCGGGGCTGAGACAGCCAAGGCTGCCGAGTACCGGGCAGTGCCCCATGATATCGAGTTCACGAACATTGAGCTCGACGGTACCTACATGGGTTGGCAGGGCACTGTCCAGAATGCGACGTTCACCAACATCCAGTCGCACCGTTATGGTGATCTGCAGGACGCAAATGGGCAAAATGTGGGCGGCGTTGGCAAGTGGTTTGCTCCGCCGCACCTGTTTTATATCAATTACGACACGAAGGCCGATCCAGGGCTGTTCAGCCGGAATATTTCGATCGCCAATGTCGTTGACGACGGTCCGCGCGTCGGGGTAGCGCGTGATAGGGGCGGTGGGGATACCATCAGCGGCTATGCACTGTCGCTGAAGCTTGGGTGTGTGAGCTGCCGGGTGAGCGAGTATCGGAGCAGTCGCCCAGACGGGTTCCTGGACCTGCTCGACTCCAGCCAGCTGACCATCGAAAATGTCAGTGCCACTTACGATTCGGCGTTCTTGAACAATATCTATCCGGGCTGGCGTTTCCCTTCCGCAGCCCCGTCGCTCGACGTGACGGCGCAGAACATCAGCCTGTCAGATACCGCCGATGTTTCTCAGCAGCGTCCGATTGGAAATGCAAGCCAGGTGGGTAATCGTGGCATCGTCCTGAAGAATGTTACTGTAACGGTCGGGCGTTGGTCCGGGTCTGGATCCATCGCCCCGTGGATCTCTGGCGAGGAAAATGACCTGGCCGTGCAATACGTCCTCCGCTCGAGCCACTCACGACTCGTGTATGTCTCCAAGGGAGGGATGGCGCTGAGCTTTCAGGTGCAACCGGACACAATATCTTCGAGCCAGAGCGTGCTGTTGTCGTGGGCCTCGAGTGCAACATCTGGCTGCACGGCCTCCGGTTCCTGGACAGGCGCAATGGCCGGTAGCGGCTCACGGATCTATAAGCCACTGACGAGCGGCTCTGCAACCTTTTCTCTGGGATGCAAAGGGCCAACTGGTACAGGGGTCGCGACACTTCCCGTGAACGTACTGTGATCCTTGCTCACGACAGGTATTATACCAACCGATGGCAGGGTCATTTTCTCTCATCGTAGCGGCGGAAAACGTCCTTTGAGGTGCTCCAGGGTCAGGCTGCTCGCTGTTGCCGCCTTCTGGGGATCAGCGCAAGCTGGTTTGCCCGAATTCGATGAAGCCACCTTCGAGCACGGGCTGTTTCACACGAACTCGTTCAACTGGGTCGACTTCGACAGCTACGACGCGGCAAAGAGCTTTCCTTCACTGCATCCCGATGAGGTGCCCGACGGTGTGACGCCATACGTGGCTGAGCGGTTCGTCTACGACGACAACGTTTATCGACTGCCGACACAGGGTCCCTCGCCCATAGCCTCGGTCGTGAGCCGGAGCGACCAGATCAACACGACGACAGCCGGGTTGGATGGATACGTGGGTGCCTCCGGCCAGGCACTCGAGTTTCTGGCCCGTGCGGACCGGAACCGCTTTGCGCACAACGGCAGTCTCGACAATACCTCTGCCAGTGCGCGCCTGGTCGGGGATTGGGAGATCGGCTCCCAACTATCCGGGCAGATCGGGGCGAGCTACGACCGTCAACTGAACGATTTCGCGAACTATCAGGTCTATACAAAGGATCTCGTGAGCACGCAATCCGTATTCACGAGCGCGCACATCGATCTGGGCTCCTGGCTGCTCGACGCATCTGGACGTGGCACGGAGACTTCACATAGTTCGAATGACGTGAAGTACCGAAACAATGGAGCGCAGCTGAGCGCGGCATATCGCACGCCCGGTGGAACCTATTTCAGTGCCATCTACAACTACACCAATGGCCGCGTTCCGCTTCCGCAATTCACGGAAAATGCCTTCAGGCTGCAGGTCGATTCGCCGCTCGGAAAGACACTGCGATTCCAGGCTGCCGGTGGGTATCTCCAGCATGAGTATTCCCTCGCAGCTGTCCTCACCAGCGTTGCCAACTACAACTTCTCCGGAGGTATCTGGAATGCGAGCCTGGCCTGGCAACCGCGCGAATCATTGCAGCTTCTGCTGGCCGGCTCCCGCGAAGTCCATGCGTACGTCGACGCGCAGTCGCAGTATTTTGTCTCCCAAGCGGCCCGCGTGGTCGCCCGGTGGGCGCCTACCGGGAAAGTGACCGGCGAGCTGGAATACTCCCGCGAGGACCAGCACTTCATAGGTCCGGTCCCTACGGTCATCTCGCTGAGTCTGCCCGAGCACAACATCATCTATGCCCGTCAGGTCAATCTGGCCTGGTCCATCGTCCGCCCGGTGCAACTCGTATTGTCCTACCGCTATCTGACCCGCAGCTCCAATGCTCAGGTGCTCGCCTTCAATGACAGTTTTGCCAGCGCGAGCTTGCGGGCACGTTTTTAGGATGTGGCCTGTAACGCGAAGCGCCAGCGCGCGCTGGCTGCTTCTGGCGACTCTGCTGTTCACTTGCCTCGCATGCGCGCAATCTCCCGTCTCAGAGGGTGTTGCCCCCGCCGGGCGATCCATCAAGCGGTGGGCTGCCTGTGACGGCCGCGCGGACGATACGCCCTCGACAGCCAAAGCATTCGCCGCGGCAAGCCATAACGCGTTCACGCTCATCGTGGACTGCCCGGTAAGGCTGCATTTCGGCTCCGATGTGGGCCGCAGCTTGTTCATCGACGACGGGACTCACGTGACTTTCACGGGCGCGGGTAAATTCATCGTCGACAACGTGTTCCAGCCGGCTTTCGTGGTGGCCAATTCCAGCGACGTCACGTTGACGGACTGGGACGTGGAATACCGGGGTGGATTGCCGGTGAACCCGGACACCGGTGGATTTCAGCAGGGCGGCAGATTCGTGGCCCAGCGCGGCCGGTTCCAGCCTGCCGCAGCCTTCAACGATACGCATATCACGGCTTGGCTTGCGAGCAACCGCGGGATCAACTTCGATCAGACGCTCGGACATGTCACGTCGGTATGGGTCGGCCCGACCAACACCTCGAGCCTGTTCTTCATCTCCGGCGATGTCGCCCGGCTCCGCGTCACCGGGATGCGCTTGCACGTGCCTGCCGAGCTCGGAGCCGACCATTTCATTCCTATGGCTTTCTCGTTCTCACGCAACTTCAAGAGCCGCCAGACGATCACCAGCAGAACGCCGCTCACGGCGCAATTCGTTGCGATACCGCATGATCTGGCCTTCTCCAACATCGACCTGGACGGCACTTACATGGGCTGGCAGGGTAACGTGCAGGATGCCACTTTCGAGCACATCCAGTCGCACCGCTATGCCGATCTGCAGGATGCGCAGGGCGGGGCAGTTGGCGGAGTGGGTAAATGGTTCGCGCCGCCTCATTTATTCTATCTCAACTATGCCAAGGACGGGGATCCTGCATTATTCAACAGGAACATCACCCTTCGGGATGTCATCGACAGCGGTCCCCGCTTGGGGCAGGCACGGGACGGTGGCGATGGCGATACGATCAGCGGCAATGCCCTCTCGCTCAAAATTGGCGGCATCAACGTCGTCGTGGACGGTTATCGGAGTAGTCGCGCGGACGGATTCCTGGACGTACTGGCCTCCGACGGGTTGACCATTTCCAACGCGCAGGCGAGCTACGACTCATCATTCCTACACAACTTGTACCCGGGGATACGGTTCCCTGATTCGCCTTACAGCAACATTGTCATTCGCAACGTAGTCCTCACGGACCTTGCTTCGCAAACCCTGCAGCGACCCGTTGGAAGTGCCGGACAACTCTCGAACAATCATATCGTTCTGCGGGATGTCGAGGTGCGGCTCAACCGCTGGGCGGGATCCGGCTCGCCTCAGCCGGTCATCGCTGGTACCAACAACCAGGTGTCGATCAGGTTCGTCATTGGCGGCGAAATACCCGCGAGCGGTCCTCCCTGATCCAGGTCACTCGGAGCGGCTGGTCAGTCGCTTCAGCGCGCGCAGCAGGATCGGTGGAGTAGTGTTCTTGATCAATGCGTGCGCCAGGCTTTCTTTCTTGCGGTAGGCGCGAGGTGCGAACACCGACGTATGTGGCGATGGATGTTTCCCGTCCTTCCCGCCGACCGTGTGGTAGTAAACGATGAACGAATGTCGGGCACGGTTCTCGGGACACTTCAATGGAGCGGGCACGCCGTGATAATTCGGGTCGGCCACTTCGAACAAAACCGTGCGGTTGAAGATGGGCTCGATGGCGACCTCGCAGCGTGAGCCATCGGGACTCCAGAGCTCCAGCTCACCGGCATACTCCCGTTTCCAGTCCCGGTTCAGGAAGATGATCATGGCGAGCCGGCGTGTCAGGCCTGTGTCGTACGCCACGTTCCGGTCTTTATGTACCTCCATGAACATGCCGCGCCGCATGGCGGCGTGACCGGCTCCCTGTAGATAGGGGTCCGGGAGCAGTTGCCATATTCCGGTCACTTCGGAAAGCAGATACAGAAACGCCGGAGAGTGGACATACGCAGCCAACTGATAACTAGCAGGCCCCATCTCCACACCCGTGCGCATCCGGAGCACCTGCTGCAGGCCATCCGCCTCGATGAGCAGCCAGTTCTCCTTGTGCAGCTCCGGCGATTCAGCGACCACCGCGTCGAGAATGTCCGTCGGAAACATGTCGTCCAGGACGAGGTGCGGGAAAGGACGTGCGCTGGCGTAACGCTTGCGCAAGGCCTCGACACTGTCTGGCAGGGTTAGCTGCGTGCGCAGTCGTGAGGCAACATCAGCTATCCCGTCGGTTTTGACAGAATCCGGCGGAGCTTTCAGTTGGACTTCATGCATCGCTGTGACGTCTGTGGACTGACAACATTGTATGCTCGGTGCGATCGGATCGTGACTGGCTGTTTTGAGAGGATTCAAGCCGGCAGTTGGACCGGATCCTTTTGCCATATCAGTTGGCAGGGAGCCTGATATTTCGCTTCCGCAGTGGCAATGCGGGATTTCCGATATATACCATCCAAGGGTCGAGATCTTTGAAGGTGCAAGCGCGGGCACCGAGCACGGCACCATCGCCTATGCGGACGCCCGGACCGACGAAGGCATCTGCAGCTACCCACGCACGCGAGCCGATCATGATCGGCCGGCTCTTCAGTTGGAAATGCGGGTCCTCGATGTCATGGGTTCCGGTACAAAGGTGGGCTCCCTGAGATACAACAGCGTAATCACCCAAGCTGATTTTTGACATGTTGTAGACAGTGGCTCCTCTCCCAATCACGGCATACTGTCCCATATGCAGATTTGAAGGGAGCCAGATGCGCACATTTCCATAAACCCAGGAGGTCGGAGCGATCTCAGCCCCGAACGCGCGCAAGACAAACCGTCTCCAGCCTCGTAATGGAGGGGGTGTCCACGAAGCGAGAAGCCACCAGGTGACATTCCAGATGGCACGCACAATGCGGTTTTTCAGCGAAAAGCTCGGGCCTCCCTCCAAAGAGCCGGAAACCCGGGCATCGAGAATGGTCATATCGCACCTCTACCGCCGGGGGCAGCGAAGCGGGCACTTGCGTTCTCCGCATGCTCTCCCAACAGGGAAATCAGACTGTGGGCCATGGCGTCGACGGTGTAACGCCGGTGAAAGGTTCGCGCTGCGTTATGCGCCATTGTATGTCTCGCCCCCGCAGGCAGCTTGCGCCAGCATTCGAGCAAGCGGCGGATACCTGGCTGCGTGTCATCCGCAACGACGCCGGCGCCGTCCTGCTCGATCTCACGCCAGATGTTGACTTTATTCGAGATCAGCACGGGTCTTGCGCAAGCCAACGCTTCGACCACGGCAATGCCGAAATTCTCCTGATGTGAGGGCAGCACGAACGCCTCGCATGCGTACAGCGCGCCCCATTTCAACTCGCCGCGCACCATTCCGGGCCACGTGATCCGCTCTGCGACGCCCAGCTCCTTCGCGGTCTCCTTCAGGCTAGCCGCCCAGCCCGTCTGGTCGGGTCCCGCCATGACCAGATGGAGGTCGCTCTCTTGCTGGGCTTGCTCGGCAAAAGCACGAATGAGCAGATCGCAACCCTTCTTTTCGTGGATGCGTCCAAGAAACAACAGGAAGCGTCTGTCGCGCAGGTGGGGAAATTTGCCATAGAAAGATTGCAGGGCCGGGCCGCTTTCCTGGGGCGGACCCGAGGTTCCGTAGGCCACCACTCGCTCGTTCGCGCGGTAGAGCCAGAACGATTCGCGCGCTTGCAGCCGCTCTTCTTCACTCGTGAAGAGC
>CAZBTV010000101.1:15275-27085 GCA_964494895.1 uncultured Steroidobacteraceae bacterium
CGAAGGCGGCTCGCTCCGCGCTGATCAGAGCCAGCGCGTGCGTCCCTGAGAACCCTGTAATCGGCCCAGGGCCAATACAGCCATTTCTTTGCATGTTTCAGCGGATAGTAGCGGCGAAACCAGGGGTCCAACATGCCGTGTGTGAATACATAGTATGGTTTAGAGCTGTTATGCAGCGCGCGCCATGCAGCGAAGCTGTGGTATTGCCAGATTCCGTTCACTATCACGGCGTCGTAGCGCGCGACATTCGATTTCAGCCACGGCACGAGCTTCTCGTTGTACCGATAGTGGCCCCTGGAAGGACCCAACGCGTACACCTGCAGCGGGAAGCTGTTGAGAAAGGGCAGGGCGGGAGCATCCAAGGTGACGACTTCGACGGAATGTCCCAGGGTGGCGGCCTTCGCTCCCCATTGACGCAAACCTTCCGCAGGTCCACCGGCCTCCGGATTCACTGTCGGAATGATGTGCAGGATCTTCAAGACGCAACACCTGTTGAAGAGTGCAAAGCAGCGGTTGTCCGGGCCGGATAAGCGGCGACAATTTGCCGGTAGATCTCGAGGTACCGATCGATGGCATGGTCTGGTTTGAAGCGTTCAGCCCATGTGGCAGCTTGCCGCGCATCTGCTTTGCGCTCCGCCTCGGGTCGGCTCAACAAGCTTTCCAATATCCTTGCCGCCTGGGTCGCCCATGAGTCCAGGTCCTGTTCCGGTTGCAGGCGGGGGACGTAAGCGGCTTGGGGGCCCGCGACCTCGTTCATGGGCGGCTGATTCGTAGTCAGAACCGGACACCCACATGCCGCGGCTTCGATCAGTGGCCAGCCAAAGCCCTCCTCGAGACTTGGGAACAACAGTGCCCGCGCATGTGAGTAGGCCGCCTGGAGGGTCCGGTTTTCGAGGTTCTGGAAGAACGAGACTCGGCCGGAAGCCGGCAACTTGCTCAGCGCGTCCGTAACCGCCCCTCTGGGCGGTGGGCTGACGCACCAAAGAGGAAGAGGATGGGAGTGGCTAGCTGCATATCGGCCATATAGCGCGATGACACCCCGTAGGTTCTTGTACCACTGGCCACCGCCGATGTGCAGAAGCATGCCGCGCGATTCAACGGGTAGCCCGGCAGCAGCCAATGTTTGCTGCGCCAATTCGGCGTCGAGTCGCGAGTAGGGATAGTTGAGCCCGTTATAAACGACTTCCGACACGGGTGGGGAGATGCCCATGAACCGATGCAGGTCATCGCGGGTCTTGTAGGAAATCGAGATGAAGTTGCGGGCGCGGCGCACGCCTCTGCGAATGAACCGTTGATAGATTCTGCCGGTCAAGGATGTTGGATTCTCGGTGATATCGCCCAATGCCGAGCGCAGTGCCAAAAGATCATGGGCGTGCACGATGTGAGGCCTGCTCGCGACGAGCGGCACCCATGGACCCATGGCCTGATCGCAGAACACGAAAAGGGTGTCGGCGGACAGGTGTTTCAACCGGCGGCGAACCCATACTGGGAACAGCACGTATTGATCGAGGTATCCCGCCCACTTGCGCGCAAGCTCATTCCGGAACAAGTTGCGGAAAAACGCCCGCGGTGCCCACCTGCGCACTTCGAGACCGCGAGCACTGTACGCCGACTGCAGCATGTTGGCGAACCGCGGCATACTCTGCGAGCGCAGGAAATCGGGATGGCAGAACAACACGATCCTCATGAGGCCGGCTCCGCGCTGCGCACGCCGATGCTCGCGGCGCAGTCGAGTATCTCGCTCAGTATGGTCTCGTTGTAATGCCCATTTTGACGGATGCGCGCGTGTCCTGCGGCGGCAATCCGACGCCGCAGGTCCTCGCTACACAACACGTCGTTGCAAACTTGCGCGCATTCGTCCGCGTCATTCCAGAAGATCGCCTCGCGCCCTTCCTTGTACATCGCGACGTGCTCGGACGTACGCTGCGCGCAGAGCAGCCCGCCCAACGCGGGCACTTCCAGTGAACGGGTCGTATGCAAGTCGCGGTTGGCTTTCGATAACAGCCCGAGGTTGATTTTTGCGCACTGGATAGCACGGGCGTAGTCCTCACCGAACAGGGAGCCGCCTTTCCAGTACGGTTTCAGCTGCCCCCACTCGGGTGCCTTCTGCCATTTGTGCCCGCGAATGGTCAACGGAACCCCACGTTTGACCAGCTCGAGCAGGAATGGGCCGCGCTCGGGAAACCAGGTTCCGAGAAACAGCACGTCGGCTTTCCAGCGTTCGTGATCCGTTGGATCCAGTGGCCGAGGAGCATGCGATACCTCATCGGCCGACCTATAGACCCGTAGTACGTTTCGGATTCCGAACGCCTTTGCCTCGCGCACGTTTTCATCGCGCATGACCACGCATAGGTCGTAGCGCCATGCATTGCGCCGGTAGGCCTTCCAACGCGCTCCATCCCGGGGGCCGAACGGGTCATCGATGTTGTAGTTGACGACCAGCGGAGCATGCTCGTGAAGCAGGTCGATTATGGATCGGGTAATCCACTCTCCGCCATCCACATAGGCCAAGTCGAAACTCTCGTCGCCCAGCCGTAAGCGCAGGCCGTGGTTGACCCAAGGCGAGAACCAACCGCCACCGAATTTCCAGGTGACCCGGTCGACCCATACGGTCTTGGGCATGAGAGTGCGGATGTCGATATGAACCAGGTCATTACCCAGCCGGCGCAAGGCATTCGCGCGGTCAAGGCACGTGCCGCTCAATCTGCCCAGGTAGAGAATCCTCATGATGGAGTTCCGTTCGCCATCACGTTCGGCCACGTGCCAGCCAGTAGCCGCTCAGGCGTGGGAAGAGGCTGCTCATTCTGGCGACGGCTGCCGGCGGCGACTTTCTCACGAACACTCCAAAAATCAGAGCGCTCAGCATGAGTGATGGAAGCAGCACCAACATCCGCCATTCCGGCAGCCATACCATCAGCGCTATCTCTACGTCCGCCATGACCATGGACAGCACGGAGATGAGAAATAACGTCCAGGGGAAGTCGATCGCGTTGTGGGCCAACCATCTCGCGGCATACCATACGGCCAGCACCGTTCCGATCAATTCCGCAATCAGCAGTGCCGTTGCCGCGCCACGCGTGCCGAGGCGCGTAGTCACCAGCAATATGCCTCCCAAGGCGATCACAGACACACTGATGGCAATGCCAAGCTGGATCCTGAGCAGATTGTTGCCCTGGAGCACGGCCAGTGGCGGACGCGCGAGCGCAAACAGCAGCAGTGTGGCGGAGAACAGCGCGAACAACGCCGGATCGTAAGTTATTTTGCCACGAGTCCATTCGGCGTAGATCGTTGGCATGACCCATTGAAACGCGACGAGTATGGGAGCTAGCAACACCACGGCGAACAGCCACACGAATCCAATAGCCGCCTGGGTGCGCTGCGCGTCGCGCTCGCGCAAGAAGCGCATGAGCTCCGGCATGATCGGATTCGTGACGGTACCGACACCTTGCATGGAAAGATTACTCATCGTCCGGGTCGTCGAGAATTCCGTCATTCGAGTCACTCCGAGCAGCGCGCCGAGAAAGATACGGACCCCCTGCTGCCGGGAGATGTCGAGAATGCTTCCGAAGGAGATCGCAAGCGAGCGGGCGACGGCGCGAAACCCGAGCTTCCAATCCGGGCTCATCGGCCGCAGATCGTGCTGACGAAAGATCCGCCAGATGTCCCAGTGGATTGGAACGTTCGCCGCGAGGGTAACGAGGTTGATCCACATTACGGTCTGGACGAGATTCGCGCCAAAGGCGACGGCTACCGCGGAGGCGAGGGCCTGTGTGAATGCCAGGAATACCGCCCACCAGGTCATGCGGGGAAAATAACCGTAAGGAGCAACAGCACGTCCGGCCAAACCGCCTGCGCTACTGGCGATCAGGTAACACAACGAATAGAGCACTACCGAGACATCGGTCTGGTGGAGGAGTCCGGGATCCAGGGAGTCGCCGGCCTCGAAGAGGTTGCGAATGAGCCCGAAATAGACCAGGCCCGAGATGACTGCGAGCTCGAATGTCGAGACGACCAGCACGCAGGGCAGCGTGGAGTAGAACAGCACCCGGCTGTCGTGCTGTTTGTGATCGCCAATCTTCAGAAATTCGTAGCCAGCGTACGTCTGCAGTCCGGTACTCAAAAGGGAGCCAATGCCCATGATCGTCTGGACGATCAACCAACACCCGTACTCTTCGACCGTCCAGTGGCTCAGGAACAAGGGAACCAGCAGTATCTGGGTCGCGACGGTGAGCAGAATCCTGGCCCACGAAGCAGCACTGGCTGACAAAAAGCGTTGCAGGGCGGTCATGATGAACGGTGCTCGGGAATGAGAGCTCTCAAAAACCCGTCAGCCTCCTGTACTGTGAAATCTCGGGAGCCGAGCCGTGCTGAAAATAGAAGACCTCGTCGTCGAAATCGATGGGCCGTCTGCGGCCGTAGCCGAAAGGCAGCACCTCATAGCCGCGCGCAAGCGTGCTCAGCATCCAGAACAAGCGCAGCTGCGCGCGGCGCAATGGCGCCATGGATGTGTATACCGCAAGGCGCAACACTGGCGGAGGTAACCAACGCGCTGCTGCAAACATGAACTTGTGTTCCGGGGCGATCTGTTTGTCAGAGAACTCGATGGCGTGCAGCGCTGCCAGGAAGCGCCGCAACCCGCGTTGGGTGATGGCGAAGTAGCTTTGCTGGATCTGGCGGGAGTCGCCACCGAACACCAGATCACTGCGGAGCAGGGCGCGCTTCGTCCGTTCGATGATGCGATCGCCGTACACGAGAGCGTCCTGCTCGACGTATACGACCATGTCCACCCCGCTGTGAAGGGCGAATTCCAAACCGAGCAGCACCGAGGCCATGTAGCCGCAGTAGTGTGCGCGGGTAGTCTGCGAATGCCCCGGATTTCTCAACAGCTCGACCCGTTGGAAACGGGTGGTCGTGCAAGCGGCATCATCGGGCTTGATTGGGGACGCAGAGTCGACGATGAAGACGTGATTCGCTCTCACGTACTCGTCGAGTGAGTGCCACCAGAGCGAGCGGAATGCAGGTCCGCGGATCATCTCGTCGCCCGCCGTGACATAGCTGCGCGGCTCTTGCGAGGAGTACCATCCGCTGATTACCAGCTCACATGACATACGGTCGGAACTTCAGGATTCCGCGGCAGACAGCGTCAATTGCCGCTCGTGCTTTGCGGCACCACCCGTCAGTCGTTGGGCGACCCACAGCACGAGTGTGTATGCGGCAATACCAGTGGGAAGAGTACGGACTATCTCGATGCAGTCCTGATGCAGTGATTCGGGGGCAAGCAGGTGTATCAGTTGCCACGAAGTCAGCAGCGCCATTGTCACCGGGAAAGCCGGCCCGTCGTCTGGGCGGCGACATAGCAGATCCATCCATTTGAACAGGATTACGCACAACAGGGCATACACGAACGGAAAGAGCGGGCCGAAGACGGCCTGTCCCTGGGCAAACAGGGAGCCGGTTTTGCGCCCCCCAAGCGGCACGCCACGAGCCAGGTATGCCAGGTAATCGCCCATGGAGAAATCGAGGCTGCCCTTGTCAATCCGGATGCCCAGTCGCTTGAGAACCGGTGTGGGTAGAATCGTCCACAGGAAGTCTTCTGTCACTCGCGTGAGCTTTTGCTGGCTGTCCTGCGTCACCAACGTGTGGGCGAAATACAGAGCGTTGTCGTGAAACTTCGTCTCCACCAGGCGTGCGAACAGAGGGTTGGCGATGTACGACTCGTCGTAGCGGTCATACATCCCAGCCTTTCCCTGACGCTCGCGATTTTGTTGGATCAGATACGGCTTTTGCCACACGTGGATCGTCGTAGCCAGCATGTGCATGCCGGATGCCTTGCCCCGCTCGGCGCGTGCGATCGCCATAGCCGTCGCGAGGTCGGATACAGGTCCGAGTAGAGCCACGAAAGCTACCGACACGAGGCCGAGCCTGAAGAACAGGCCCGACCGCACTATGGTGCGATTCTGGAGCCAAGTCACCAGGTAAGCGAGGCCGACGGTCGCAACACCCACAAACATGATCACGCGTGCGTTGCGAACCAGCGCCAGCCCGAGGGCTACGATCGCGTACAGCGCGAGTCCAGGCCACATCCAGCGTGAGCGGGAGTACTGTGGGCCCTCGAGCCTGCGGTACAGCGGGATGAGAAACGGTGCGGAGATCAGAAAGTTGAACGCCAATGCCACCGCGCTCGCCAGTCCGCCTTCTGAGCCGCCGTTCAGAGCGCCATTGCCCTCTGGCCGGGGCAGGCAATAACTGAGGCAACCAACAAGCCCCAATATCCATAGTGCCGGTACCGCGGGCGTCGCATATAGCCCGAGCCGATCGAGCGAGCGGCGGATCAGGCCTGCGGGGCGCTTCGGCTGGCTGAACAAGCGGTAGAAGGCGTGCACCACGAGGGCAAGCAGCTCGTAGCCCGCGAGGGTTGAGAAGGTCGCGACGGGCTGTCGTAACGAGGCGCTGACAGCGGTTCCGGCGACACTCTGTGCCACCAGGGCGCCAAACAGACTCGTTGTGCAAAAGCCCAGTAGCACAAGCGTGGACAGTGGCTGCTGGTCGATGGCATCCGTAAGCTGGATGTACAACAGCACCGGTACTGTAGCCATGACGATCACGACAATGCATGCAATGTTGGTTTCTGAAGGCTCTATGAGCAACTGGGCGCAGCCGGCCAGAGCGAGCGCCCAAAGCATGGCGAGTGTCGTAGCTCGTCGTACCGTCATTCGGGAGCCATCCGCAACGGGTCAACCGTACTCGTTCATGACGCTTCCGACCACGGTGACCCTGGAGTCCAGCAGCGATTTGACGGTCGATTGCAATGCGACCTCGCTGGTGTGATCGCGTCGCGCCAGGACCAGGGCAGCCCCCGCTTTGGCAGCGATGACTTGTGCGTCCGCGTTGGCTCGCGCGGGCGGGGTGTCGACAATCACTACATCGAATTGGCTGGCAAACTTCGCGAGCACGACTTCGAACGCCGGCCGTGTCAGCAGCTCTTGTGGATTGGGTGGCAGTACGCCGGCAGCAACGACAAATAGCCGCAACTCCGGGTGGATTCGGCGCGCTGTTTCCTTGCCGGCCCTGCCCGTCAGCAAGGCGGCCAGACCCAGGCTGTCATTGATCTTGAACAGATCGTGCTGGCGTGGCCGCCGCATGTCGGCGTCGATGAGCAAGGTCCGCTCGCCTGCTTGTGCGAAAGCGGTCGCCAGGTTTGCGGCAAACCAACTCCGGCCGTCGCCCTGGTCGGGGCTGACGATCGACAGGATGTTGCGCTCGGAGTGATTCAGCCAGTCGATTACCAGACGGCTGCGTACCGTGCGCAGGTCTTCGGCTATTGCCGACTGGGGTTGATAGGCTGTAACAACATCTTTGGCCACCAGCCCGCCTGGTCCGAACGGGAGGGTCGGGTAGTGGAATTGCCGTCCGAGTGCGAGATCGAGATCCTTCAGACTGAGCTTCTGGAGCTCGATGCCGGCGGCACCAAACAACATGCCGTTCTTGTCGGCAAATGCCTGTATCTCCGCTACGTCGCGCTCGGTGAGCCGGCCGGCATCCACCAGAATGGCGCCGATCGTCCGGTTCCGGGCCGTGGTCTCGAGAGTCTTCGACAGATCTTCCCTCGCGATGGCACTCATGAGACCTCCACTGCGCTGGAACGCACAGCGCCCAGAAACGGTACGGCGATCACGCGTCGCAAGTCTGCCTCGCCACGGATGATCGGGTGGTTGATCTCCAGCATCAACGGTACTCCCACCGCGAGCAGCACCGCCAACAGGAGGCCTACTGCGAGATTGACCTTGATGATCGGGCTGGAGCGGTAGGGGGGCTCCAAAGCCTGTGTCAGTGGCACGACATTCGTCTGCTGGAGCTGGCTCTCGAGATTGTTTTGCGAGCGTCGCTGGGCCACGTAATCGAGAGCTTGCTGCGCGGCGAGCACGTCGTTCTGCAGTACCTGCAGCTCATCGCGATCGCCCTTGAACCCCAGCACCCGTTTCTTCTGCGTTTCCAGTGCCGCCTGGGCAGCGTTGAGCTGGTGCAAGTTGAGTTGCGCGTCGCTGTGAACGGAGTTCAGGATCCTTTGCGTCTCAGATGAGATGCGTGCGCGTAGCGAAGCAGCTTGCGCTTCCGCGGCCTTGTAGAGTGGATAGTTCGCGCCCACGGTGGTGGCGAGATCCTTTTGTTTCGATTCGGCAATCGCCAGCTCCGATTTCAAGCCACCAATCAGCGGACTTTGCAGCACCTCGGGCAAGTCTTCGGGGTTGGTTTCCGCCTGGCGCTCCTTCGAGGCCGCCTTCTGGTATTCCTCCTGTGCGCGGGTGACGGCAGCGGACAGATCGGCGAGGCGCGAATTCTCTATGTCGACCTTCTCATCGGTGGCGGTAATGCCGTTGGCAGTCTGGTAGTCGGAGAGCCGTTTCTGCTTCGCCTGCAGATCTGACTGCAGCTCGCGAGAGCGATCGGCGTACCAGCTCGCATACTGCCTGGCCGGCTCCACTTTCAGGTCAATGGTAGTGTCGACGTAAGCCTTTACAAACGTGTTGGCGAGCTCTGCGGCGCTCTTGCGGTCGTGAGCAGTGGCCGTGATGGTAATGACACTGCTATCGCGTGAGGGCGTAACCACGATTTTCTTGCGCAGGCTTTCGATCGCCCACGCCGTGAAATCGCCATTGCTGCCGCTGGACTGCCACTGCTGCCGCTTTTCGGGATCCTGATCGTACTTCAACATTCTGACTACGAGGCGGGCAACCCGGTCACTGGAGGCGACATCCACTTGTGTTGCCAGGTAGCTGTTCAACAGTTGATCGGGGTTGATCGTCCCGGTTGCGGGGTCGGCCTTGACGTCTACCACGACGGACGCACTCGCCTCGTATTGCGGTGGCCAAAGCACGGTGATCACGACTGTCGCCAGTAGTACAGCGCCGAAGATGCAGGCGACCAGTCGTCGGCGCGCGCGCAGGATCACGAGAAGTTGATGGAACGTCATACCTGGGTCACCATCAGAACAGACTTTCTTTTACTCGTAGCACGTCGTCCGGTTGGACCAGATCCGCGGCGTCCAGCGAGACTTCGTGCTCCTTGCCGCCCTTGTAATCGCGTCGTCGGGCGATTATCCGTCGATCGGTGCCCCGCGGCGTCAGCCCACCTCCGGCACTGATCGCTTGCGAGACGGTCATGCCCCGCTCGAGACGATAGACGCCTGGATGTTGCACGGCGCCATAAATGTAGAACTGGGCTGCTTTTGGAACGTACAGCGTATCGCCCGCGGAGAGCGGGAGATTTTGCCTCGGGTCGCCCTGGAAGAGGGAGATCAGATCGAGGCCGATATGTGTTCCGTCGTGACGGAGCAGAGTGGCCTCATCGGCTGCCGCGAGATTGATCGGGCCGCCCGCGGCGGCGAGCGCGGCCATGACATCTACTTTGGTCATCAGCGGGTATTGGCCAGGTTTGTTTACCTGGCCGAGCACGGAAAACCGTTGGCTCTGGTAGTCCTCCACCAGAACCGACACCTGCGGTTGGCGGACGAACCCGCCCTCGGCCAGGCCGCTAGCCAGTGCCCGTTCGAGCTGGTGGACCGACAAGCCGGAAGCCTTCACTTCGCCCAGCAGTGGAAATGTGATCGCCCCGCCCTCGCTGACGCGCAACTCGGTGGCGAGCTCCGGGTGATCGAATACGGTGACTTTCAACAAATCACCTGCCCCAAGCGGATAGTCCGACGCCGATGCGGGTGCCGGCGGGCCTTCCGCAGCCATCGCGAGTGCCGCCAACACAGCGAGGAGCGCCGTCATCAGAATGCGAATGCAGGGGGGGATCAGTGTTGTCATTGCGTTTGCCGTCAGTTGAGAGCCGCTACAGCAGAATCGCGAGTGGCATCCCCGTCAGCGATAGTGCCGTAGGTTGCAGCCTGCGGTGAAGCATCTCGGGCAGGAGATTCACCTGCGCGTCCTGTTGTGTTGCTATCCCGCTGCAAGCCGACACGGCCACGGCGGCCAAGCAGAGCAGACCCGGGGGGCGGCCGAGGCGGGCGTTCATTTCCATCAGTAAGCCTGATGATCGGTCCACACGATCGCCACCGTTTTAGCCACGATGAACAGATCCAGCCGCAGGGACCAGTTACGCAGATAGTGCAGGTCGAACTCGATGCGCTTGGACATGCTTTCCAGGTCGTCGCCGCCGCGATGTCCATGGATCTGTGCCCAGCCGGTGATGCCGGGCTTGATTTTGTGCCGGAGCATGTAGCTCGGGATGAGCCGGCGGTAGCGCTCGTTCATCGAAACCACATGGGGCCTGGGGCCGACGAGGCTCATGGTCCCTTCCAGCACGTTGAAGAGCTGTGGCAGCTCGTCCAGGGACGTGCGGCGCAAGAACCCTCCCAGCGCGGTGACTCGCGGATCCTTTCGGGCGACCTGCCTGAATTGGGTTTCCCCGTCTTCCATGACTCGGTAACAGGGTACAACAGGGACTTGACGAGGAACACCGATGCGGAGTCGGTAGCCGTTACCTCACTACGTGCGGCCGTGTTTTTCAGTGGTACCGAAATCCCCATCTGATCAGTCCCCAGTTCTCCGGCGTGCCGCCGCCAACTTCCGCCGACGGCAGACTGCGGCTACGGGGAGAACGGCAAGCGCTTCAGCAACTGCTGTTTGCGACGGAGCTGGTAAGCGGCAAGGGCACAAAGGGTCAGCAGAGTCACGCACCCATCCGTCATGCCCCTGGGCCGGTCATATCTCGACCCGGTCGGCCCAAAAGGGCCACTCGAGGCACCGCCGTTTACCTTTTTTGGCGCATCGTCGTCCGACAGCTCGCGGAATGACTGCATGCCATGTCGAGCCGCCGCCGGTTCGTAGTTCGCATTGTTCGCGGCAGATGGAGAGAGTATGCCATATGAGCGCTCGTGGTACGCCGACTGCACATAATCGCCGTGGCCGTCAGCACGCTGAGCGAGGTTGGCGAATGTTGCAGGACTACCCGGGGCGACAGTGTTGACAGAGCTCTGAAGGGCAATCACCTTTGCCTGACCGGCGCTGGCCCCGCCGAGAGCCGCGATGCCGGCTAGCGCAAGCGTCAAACGCTTCGTACGACTCACCGATATCTCCCTATCGGGATGGTTGTTCTGAATGCCAGCAAATGCAAATTCTGTTCCAACTCGTGAAGCCGGCTTACAAGCCCCGCAACGGGAAGGATTGCATTCTAACCGCGAGCTGCGCACCGAGTTCATCCGTACTTCGCCTCGAATGCGTCGCGCTGGTGCACATGGCTGAGGGGCAAACGATGAATGAGCGGAGCATCCCGGAAGGGATGCTGTCACAGGAAGTTGTTGGGCCAGATCATTGTCCGCCACATATGGGCCACAGGCGAGCCGTCGAATCCCAGGCCTGCGCGCGGCTCCTTGAAATGACGCCCGATGATATCCGTGAACTCTTCGGGGTCGACGTGCCAGTTGTCCTGGAAAGCGTACACGTCGTAGATGGTGATGAGCCGCGAAGTCATGTACCACCGGTGATTGCGCGCGTGCTCGTGAGCTTGGCGGATGTATTCGGGGGGCTCGTAGTCGGGACCGAAGAATTTGTTATAAGCGTCCGGGTAATCGAAGCCGACGGATTCGTCGGCGAAGTAGCGTAGCGCCTGATGATGTTGGACCGCCCAGGCCACCTCCTCCGAGACGTAGGGCGCAACGAGCTGTGCGCTCCAGTAGCCATGATCCGTGCGCAGCAGAGCACCGTTGGAAATGTCGTGCAACAGGCACGCCATGACCACTTTTTCTTCTTGCCCCGCCTCCAGAGCGGTCTTCGCCTGGTCGGGATACCCGAGCGTCAGGTAGTGAT
>CAZBTV010000102.1:0-16969 GCA_964494895.1 uncultured Steroidobacteraceae bacterium
GTTCAGATGCAGGATCGGCAGCACGGCGCCATCCGTGGCCGGGTTCAGGAACTTGTTTCCATGCCATCCGGCCGACAAGGGTCCCGTCTCGGCCTCACCATCGCCGACCACGCAGGCGACGATGAGATCCGGGTTGTCAAACGCGGCGCCATAGGCATGGCTCAGGGAGTAACCGAGCTCGCCGCCCTCGTGGATGGAGCCCGGGGTCTCGGGTGCGACGTGGCTTGGGATGCCGCCGGGGAACGAGAATTGTTTGAACAGGCGCTTCATGCCGGCCTCGTCCTGAGACACCTCCGGGTAGAGCTCGGAATAGGTTCCTTCGAGGTAGGTGTTGGCCACGAGCGCAGGTCCCCCATGGCCCGGGCCGGAGATGTAGATCATGTTCAGGTCGTGTTTCTGGATGACCCGATTCAGGTGGACGTAGATGAAGTTCTGTCCGGGTGTCGTGCCCCAATGGCCCAGCAGGCGTGGCTTGACGTGCTGTGGCTCGAGCGGCCGGCGCAACAACGGGTTGTCATAAAGATAAATCTGGCCGACGGACAGGTAGTTGGCGGCTCGCCAGTAGGCATCGATCGCTTGGAGCTCGGTATCCGACAGGGGGCCGAGCTCAGGGCGGGTTCGCACCGCAGGAGTCATGATCGTGCTCCTTATGAAGTTGAGAAAGGTTGAGCTCAAATACTCGTGTGCCGATCGTTCATGACACTGGACATGGCTTCGCTTGCCAGATCTCGGCGGCATATCGGGCAATCGTGTGATCGCTGGAAAATCTACCGCAGCGGGCGATGTTCAGAATGGCTTTCCGCGTCCACGCTTCGCCATCTCCGTACAACGCTGTCAGATCGTGGTCCGCCTCGAGATAGGACTTCAGATCGGCCAGATGCCTGTAGCGGTCTCCCTGAGTCAACAGCGCATCGCGCAACGGCTCGAAGATCCCGGGCTCATGGCGGCTGAAATGATCGGTGAAGATCAGATCCAACGCGGCGCGGGTCTCCGGTTCGTTGTCGTAATGCCAGTACGGGCTATACGAGTCGCGGCTGCCGGCCACCTGCTCGGCGGTGAGGCCGAAAAGAAAGAAGTTCTCCTCGCCTGCTTCTTCGGCCATTTCGATCGTCGCGCCATCGCGGGTGCCGATCGTCAACGCCCCATTCATCATGAACTTCATGTTGCTCGTGCCGCTCGCTTCGTAACCGGCGGTGGAGATCTGATTGGAGACATCGGTAGCGGGGATCAGTCGTTCGGCGAGCGACACGCAATACTCTGGGAGGAACAGGATTTTCAGGCGGCCTCGCGTGATCGGATCGCCGTTGATCGTGCCGGCCACATTGTTGATGAGCTTGATGATCAGCTTGGCGAACCGGTAGGCGGGTGCCGCCTTGCCGGCGAAGAAGAACGTGCGCGGCGCCATCGGCATGGCGGGATCGGCACGCAGACGGTTGTACAACACGATGATGCGCAGTGCATTGAGCAGTTGCCGCTTGTATTCGTGGATGCGCTTGATCTGACAGTCGAACAGGGTTTCCGGATCGACCGCCTGGCCGCTCGTCGATCCGAGCCAATCGGCAAATCGCGACTTGGCCTCGTATCTGGCGCGAAGAATGCCCTGGCGGAACGATTTGTCATCGGCAAGAGGTGCAAGCTCACGCAGGCGCGCGAGATTGGTCACCCAGCCTTCGCCGAGCGCCTCGGTAATGACGCGGGCAAGCGCCGGGTTCGCCAATAACAGCCATCTTCGGGGCGTGACGCCGTTGGTTTTGTTGTTGAATCGCTCTGGAAACATCTCGGCCAGTTCCTTGACGGTCGTCTTGCGCAGCAGGTCGGTGTGGATCGTGGAAACTCCGTTCGTGCTGTGTGTGCCCACGATGGCCAGGGGGGCCATCCGGATCTTGCGCTCAGTGCCTTCCTCGATCAGGCTCATGCGGCGAACGCGTTCCTCGTCTCCCGGGTGGTGGGCGCGGACCACCTCGAGAAAGCGTCGATTGATCTCGAAAATGATCTCCAGATGCCGGGGCAGTACCGACTCGAACCAGGCAAGCGGCCATTTTTCCAGCGCTTCAGGCAGCAAAGTGTGATTGGTATACGCGAGCGCTCGCTGCGTGATATCCCACGCCTCGTCCCAACCGAGGCGCGCCTCGTCGAGCAGGATGCGCATGAGCTCCGGCACTGCCATCGTCGGATGTGTATCGTTGAGCTGAATCGCGACTTTCTCGGGAAACCTGCGCCAGTCATGGTTGTTGCGGCGGAAGCGCCGCACGAGATCCGCCAATGAGCAGGCGACCAGGAAGTACTCCTGCACGAAGCGCAGGCCCTGGCCCATGCTCGTCGAGTCATCCGGATACAACACCCGGGTGAGCGATTCGGCGGCGAGCTTGCCGGCCAGAGCACCGACGAAATCTCCGCTGCTGAAGTCCTGGAAGTCGAAATAGTGAGGTGCGGAAGCGGCCCACAGGCGCAGCGTGTTGATGGTCTTGCCTCCATACCCGACGACCGGTCGATCGAAGGGTATGCCGATGAGTGATGAACGTTGGCCGGCTACTGGCTGCAGGCGTCCGTCTTGAAGCACGAAGGAGCAATTCAGCGCAACTTCGACCGCCTCGTCCGGACGGACGACCTCCCAGGGATCCTGGCGGCGCAACCAGTTGTCCGGCTCCTCGTGTTGCCACCCCTCCCGGATGAGCTGTTTGAATATCCCATACTCGTAGCGGAGCCCGTAGCCCATGGCCGGAAGCTGCATCGTGGCCATCGAGTCGAGAAAGCAGGCCGCGAGGCGTCCGAGTCCCCCAGTGCCGAGTCCGGCGTCGGGCTCCTGGTCGATGAAGCCGAGGGGGTCGATCTTGTCGCGGGTGGCAATTTCTTTCGCGAAGGGGTCGAGCAGAAGATTGGTGATGTTGTTTTCGAGCGATCGCCCGATCAGAAACTCCATCGACAGATAGTAGACCCGCTTCGGGTTCTCCCGAGCGTAGGTACTCTCGGTCAGGATCCAGCGCTGTGATAGCACATCACGCACCGAGCGCGCGGCCGCCTCGAAACGCTCACGCGGACCGGCCGCGTCCAGGGGGACGACGTCGTCGAAGAGCAGATGCCGTTCGAACAGCGCGTCGTTCTCGCCGGAGAATCGGATCGGGCCGCAACCATATTGCGTGAGCAGCATGGAAGCCAACTCGGACCGCTGCAACTGTGGAGTGCTCATGTAGATCGTCCTCCCGCCGCGGCTTGTGTCAACCGTTGTGTTTTCTTCGCACCCATCAGGATGTCCTCGATCTCGTACTCGAGCCCTGAACGAGCTTCCAGACGCACCAACAGAATCGCTGCGGAGCGCGGCATCAACCGATGTTGGGCCCCCGGCACGAGCGGCGCTGCGCGAGGATCGACGATGTCATCGGGCGACTCCAGGGCTGTGTCGATCCAGCGCTGCCACCCCGATGCAGCTGTCGCCGGTACTGCCGGCAGCTCGAAGTCGAGTGCCTCCCAATAGGCGTTGAACATCATATGTAGCCAGATCGGCAGCCGCCCTGGACCAGAGCGTATCGTGCAGGCAATACTGTGCGAGTCATCGCTCCAGTCCGGCTGACCCAGCCGGACGCCGTGCCACTCGAATATCGCATTGCGTAGCAACTCGTTCAGGCTGATTCCAACACTGCCCCTCATCTCGATCAGTTCCAGGAACCCCAGGCGCTGGGTGATCAGGGTCCGGACGAATCGGTGAAGGTCCGGGTGCCGCGTGAGAAGCCTCCAGTCCAGCCAGCTGATCTCGTTATCCTGGCAATACGCGTTGTTGTTGCCCCGCTGGGTGCGGCGCATTTCATCGCCCATCAGCAGCATCGGCGTGCCGATGGAGCTCAGCATGGTGAACAGCAGGTTCTTCACCTGGCGCCGGCGCAATCCCTCGATGGCGGCGTCCTCACTCGGCCCCTCGATGCCGCAATTCCAGGACAGATTGTCGTCCATCCCGTCCCGGTTGCCTTCGCCGTTCGCTTCGTTGTGCTTCTGGTTGTAGGACACCAGATCGTTGAGAGTGAATCCGTCGTGACAGGTCACGAAGTTGATACTCTGCTCGGGCTCTCTCTCCCGGTGACCAAAAATGTCCGGGCTGCCGAGCACACGTTGCACGGATGTGCGCAACGTGCCCCTGTCCCCCTTCGCAAACCTGCGCAGATCGTCGCGGAAGCGGCCGTTCCACTCTTTCCAGCTGTCACCGATGAAGCTCCCGACCTGATACAGGCCGGCGGCGTCCCAGGCCTCCGCGATCAGCTTGGTGCCGGCGAGCACCGGGTCCGATTCGATGTCCCACAGGGCTGGAGGATTCTCGAGCGGATGGCCGTTTTCGTCGCGCGCCAGAATCGAGGCGAGGTCGAATCGGAACCCGTCAACATGCATCTCGGCGACCCAGTACCGCAGACTGTCGAGGATCATTCGACGCACGATGGGATGATTGGCGTTCAGCGTATTCCCGGTGCCGCTGTAATTGGCGTATTGCGAGCGATCCTTGTCGAGAATGTAATACAGCTCGTTCGCAAGGCCGCGGAAGCAGAGGGTGGGTCCCGCTGCATTGCCCTCAGCAGTATGGTTGTAGACGACGTCGAGGATGACCTCGATGCCGGCCCGGTGGAGCGCTTTGACAAGGTCACGGAACTCGTCGAGGGGACCGAGGACATCTTTTCTGGAACTGTACGCGGCATGGGGAGCGAAGAATGAAACCGGGGAATAGCCCCAGTAATTGACCAGGCCTGGCCGGCTGTCCTGGACGTCGAATTGGAAGATGGGCATCAACTCCACAGCCGTGATTCCGAGGTCCTGCAGGTACGGGATCTTCTCGATCATGCCGGCGTAGGTTCCTCTACGCTCAGCGGCGACGTCTGAGCTCGGATGCCGCGTGAAGCCTGCGACGTGCATCTCGTAGATCACTGTCGAGGCGAAACTGCGATACGGCGGCTCATCTCCCTCCCAATCGTAAGTGCCCGGGTCGCTTACGGCGCTTTTCATGGAAATGCTGTTGTGCTCTCCATACCGTGACGCGAGCTGGCGGGAGTACGCCTCGGGCACGACGACCGCGCGCCCGTAGGGGTCGAGCAGAGCCTTGCTGGGATCAAAACGCAGCCCGCGCTCGGGATCGAAACAACCAAAGACGCGATACGCGTAGAGTTGTCCGGGACCGACATCCGGCACGAACACGTGCCAGTAGTGATAAGTGCGATGTTTGCGGGGATCGAGGTCGATCACGCGCGTTGGTTGAGTCGATGCGGCGCTATCAAACAATAGCAGCTCCATCCGGGTAGCCAGGCGCGAGAACACGCTGAAGTTGACACCATCGGGAAGGGCGTTCGCGCCCAGGGGAAAGCTCTGGCCCGGTTGGGCAGGGGCCGTGGCAGCATGGAGAGCGATTGGCGACGGGGCTGTCATGGTATAGGGGCCTGCCGGGTTACCATCCGCCACCGAGTGCGCGATAGATCTGCACGGTGGCCGTCGCCTGCCCCATCTCGGCTTGTACGAGCTCATCCTCGTCATTCAGCGCCGAGATTCGGTCATCCAGAACGTCCCGAAAGGTCTTGCGCCCGGCTTCATACAGGTCGGTGGACGCGGTTTCATTGTGCCGGGCGGTGGTCAATGCGGCGGCGAGCGAGGTGCTTCGCTGATCCAGCGAGCCGCGGAACCGATAGGCGTTCTCGACGTCTTCGAGCGCTTTCAACACAGCGGCATCATAGTCAGCCACTGCGGCCTCGAGGCGGGCGTCGTTCGCGGCGATGTTGGCGCGAATCCGGCCAGCGTTGAAGATAGGGAGGTACGCGCTCAGGCTGACGAGGCCGCCTGTCGCTCCGAAGCTCGGTAGTCCCTGGAAATGCAGCTCAGTATCCCCACCCAGGAATTGGACGCCGAAGCGCGGGAATAGGTCCGTCGTCGCACTCTGCAGCCGCGCTGCCTGGGCGTGAACCAGATACACCCTGGCCTGCACGTCGGGCCGCCGCTCCACCACCTGGATCGGCAGGAGTCCATTCGGCGCCGGGGGAATGTTGAATGGGGCCATCTGCGGCAGCGTCAGCGCCGCTTCGGGCGGCTTTCCGGCCAGCACGGCCAGTCTGCGCCGACGCACCTCGAGCAGCTGAAGGAGTGGCGGGCGCTTGGCGCGCTGTAGATTCAGTTGCTCGCGAACCAGATCGGCGTCGTAAGTGAAAGCCTGGCCCGCCTCGTACCGTGCCTGGATGTAAGTCAGGAGCTGCTCGAGTGTCGCAATACCTCGATCGAGCACGTCCACTCGGAGTTGCAGACCGCGCGCCTCCTGGTAGTTCTCCGCGACGTCGGCCGCGACAGTCACATGGGCGCCGTTCAGATACTGCGCAGCACTCAGTTGCACCGCTCGAGCCGCATCGGCGTCTGCATGCCGTCCGCCCCAAACGTCAGCCTCCCAACTCGCAGCGAGGTTGGCGGTCCCGCCCCAGAACCCCGGTTCGGCACTAGCCAAACCGGGGAGCACTCCTGCGCTTTGCGACGTGCGCCAGTCCGCGCCGCCTCCCCACGCCGCGCCTTGTGCGTTGACCGCTGGATACAGCGCTGATTCAGCCACGGTGACCATGGCGCGGGCTTCAGCGACACGCGCTTGGGCGGTCCGGATGTCCGTGTTGGCTTTGAGCGTCTCGTCGATCAGTGCCTCGAGAATGGGGTCATGCCATATCGTCCACCATCTGCTCAACTCCTGCTGCGAGGTGGCCGCGCCATCGGGGGCCTGCTCGTCGAACTTTGCGGGCATGGCGACCTTCGAGGGAGGGACCTTCACCGGCCGTGCGCAGCTAGACAGGAATATCGCCACTACGAGGCTTGCGATGAGCGAGAAGGGGAGCGCTGCGCATAGCTGAGATGTCGGTGTCGCGATCAGTACCGCGTTCGGTCGCTTCAGACCAGAGGCGTAAGTGAGTGAGTGAGACATCATGTTTGCCTCGCAAGCATTGAACGGAAGCGCGCCAGGGCGAGCGCGAGGAACAGTGCCCCGCTGATGGCCATGCCGATGAGCTGGCGCCAGACTGCGTCCATTCCCGCGGCGCGATAAATGACCGCCTGCGAGAACGAGACGAATTGAGTGGTCGGGAGGAAACGCACGATCGCCTGCAGCCACAAGGGCATGCTTTCAACGGGCGTGGCCGCCCCCGAAAGTAGATAGGAAATCGTGTAAACCGGGACGGCGAGGAGCCCGAACTGCGGCATGCTCGGTGCGAGCGTTGCGAGGTATATTCCGGCGGAAGTAGCGGAGAACAGGTAGATCAGTGTGCCGAAGGTGAACAACGGCACTGAGCCGGCAATGGGAACGCCGAGGTATCGGTTGACCACGAGCCACAGGGAGAGGAGTGCGGCGACCAGAATCACCAACCCGTTGGTCAGGATCTTGGCGGTCGCGATTTCACTCGCGCGGACCGGCATCACGAGCAGGTGTTCGATCGTGCCGTGCTCGCGCTCCCGAATGACTGCGGCACCGACGAGGATGATGCACATCAGAGTGACGTTGGTCACGATCTGCATCACTGACGTGTACCACGGGTTCTCGGCATTTGGGTTGAACTGCAGGCGTATGTCGGCGCGGGCGGGCATGCTCGACTCGATGCCCCGGATGTCGAGCCAATCCAGGGCCTCTTTGTAGAAAATCTCCTGCAGATCGGCGGTGCCCAAGCCGGCCTGCGTCATCGCCGTTGCGTCCACGAGCAGCTGCAGAGTGGGCGATCTACCCGCGAGCACGTCCGCTTCGAAGCGGGGTGGAATCTCGACGACGAAGATGTATTTCCCGCGGTCGAGAGCCGTGGGGATGTCAGGGCGGGCAATGTCAACCGGCGTCTTGAAGTAGGGCGGGTGGACAGCGTGGCGCAGGCGACGCGACAGGTCCGAGTGGTCCCCATCGAGAAAGGCAACGGATGCGTTGGAAACCTCCGCCTTCACCCCTTTCGCGACCGAATAGATGCCTACCGTGAAGAAGAATGCGACCAGCACCATGAGGGCGACATCGCGCAGCAGGCTGCGCAATTCTTTGCCCGACAGCAACGCGACGTTGGTCAGCCAGCGCATCATGATCTCTCACCTCTCCTGCTTTTTGACCAACAGGCGCGCGGCGAGCAGATAGAACACACCGAAACCTGCGAGCGCCGCATACATCGGCAGGAAGCTCCCGGCACCGAGGCCCTTGGTGAACGCGCCGAGGCTGATCAGCTGGAACCAGGAGGCGGGAAAGAAGAGGCCGGTCCAGTAGGCCGCGCCGGTCAGCGTGGAGACGGGGTACAGCAGACCCGAGAAGTTCACCCCCGGAATCATGCAGATGATCGCCGTACCGAAGATTGCGGCAACCTGCGAACCGACAAACGCCGAAATCAGCAAGCCCAAGGCGGTCCCCGCGACGACATACACCAGCGCTCCCACGGTGAGCCCGAGGAAGGACCCTTTGAGAGGTACGTCGAGGATGAGGATTGCGGTGAGAACGAGTGTCACATAGCTCACCATGGCGATGCCGATGTACGGAAGTTGTTTACCGAGGAGAAATTCCCCGACCGTCGCGGGTGACGCGTAGAGGTTGAGGATAGAGCCGATCTCTTTCTCGCGTACGACCCCCAGAGCGGTCAACATGGCGGGGATGAGGATCATGGCCAGCATGATGCAACCCGGCGCTCCCGCGTAGATGCTCTTGAATTCCTGGTTGTACGCGAAGCGCGGCTCGATCGAGATGGGTACGACACTCGGGTCTGCGTGGAGCACGCCGAGCTGCGCTGTCGCATACTGGAGCATGATGCCGTCCATGTAGCCGCGTACGTTCGTGCCGGTGAAGGGCGTCGCGCCATCTATGAAGAAGCCGATCCGAGGGCTTCTCGCAGCAATCAGATCGCGCCCAAAGTCAGGCGGTATATCCACTATGAACTGTGCTTCACCCTTGCGCAGCCTGGAGTCCGCTTCGGCACGGGTGTATGAGGGCGTGACGAGTTGGAAGTATCGGGGCGCCGCCAGACGATCAAGGAATTCCCGGCTCTCGTGACTCTGATCTTCGTCGAGAACGGTGTAGCGAATGTGCTCGACATCGAAGGAAACGGCGTAGGCAGAGATGAGCAGCATCATCAAGGGGCCGCCTAGCGCGAAGGCCATCCGCAGGTGGTCACGGGCAAGCTCCGTGCTCTCGCGCCGTGCGAACGCCCAGATGCGCGCGAGCCAGTCGATCTTGAATCCGGCGGGTGCGGACTCTGATACAGCGGATTCAGCAGGTAGCTCCGTCCGCTGCTCGGGCGGCTGTTCCGGGCTATTCGCAGGTGCGCTTTCAGGTTCCGCTTCCTCGAGGTAACTGATGAAGGCCTCCTCCAGTGTTTGGGTACCGCGTTGGGCTACGAGCGCGGACGGCGCGTCCACGGCGAGAACCTTGCCCCGATGCATAAGGGAGATGCGGTCGCAGAGCGCGGCTTCGTTCATGAAGTGAGTTGAAACGAACAACGTGACTTTCTTTTCGCGCGAGAGCTTGCTCAGGTGGCGCCAGAACATGTCACGGGCGGCTGGATCCACGCCTGATGTGGGCTCATCCAGCAGCAACACTTCGGGGTCGTGGAGGCAGGCGGCGGCGAGTTGCAGGCGCTGCCGGATTCCGAGCGGGAGCGATGACGGCATCGTCTCGGCATACGGCTCCAGATCGAAATCGCACAGGGCGGCTTCGACCGCGTGCTGGGCCGGGCCCTCCTCGAGCTGATACAGCCGTGCATGCAGATAAAGGTTGTGCCGCACGGTGAGCTCTTCATACAGAGAAAAAGCTTGCGACATGTAGCCGATGTGCAGTCGCGTACGCATGTCGTGCGGGTCGATTTGTTGTCCCAATAGCTTCGCCGATCCGCTGGTGACGTCGTGAAGGCCGGTGAGCATCTTCATCGTGGTCGTCTTGCCACAACCGTTGGATCCCAAAAAACCAAAGATCTCGCCCCGGGCGATGTTGAAGCTGACACTGTCGACAGCCACGAAATCGCCGAAGCGTTTCGTCAGCTTCTCTGCCTCGATCACCGAGTCTCCGCCGCGGTTGACGTAGGGCGGAATGGTCAGCGTGCCGCCTTCGGGTCGCCTGTCCTCCGGTAGCAGCGAGACGTACGCCTCTTCGAGGCTCTTTGCACCCGTGCGGGACATGACGTTCCGCAGCCAGTCGCTGACCAGCAGCTGCCCGGCATCCATCGCCACGAGGTACTCGAACCGCTCGGCTTCCTCCATGTATGCGGTCGCAACGATGACGGTCATTCCCGGGCGCTCGGCACGCAGACTGTCAACAAGAGTCCAGAACTGACGCCGTGAGAGCGGGTCGACGCCCGTCGTTGGCTCATCGAGTATGAGGAGCTCTGGGTCGTGTACCAGCGAGCCGCATAACCCGAGCTTCTGCTTCATGCCACCGGACAGCTTGCCAGCGGGACGATCCGTGAACGGGGCGAGACCGGTCGCTTGCAGCAGCCTTTGGATCCGCGCTTCGCGTTGGCGTCTGTCCAGACCAAACAGGCGGCCGAAGAAGTCCACGTTTTCGTGGACGGACAGGGTTGGGTAGAGGTTGCGGCCCAGCCCCTGCGGCATGTACGCGAGACGCGGCAGCATCGCTTCGCGCTCGCGTTTGTGCGCGAGGTTGGCGCCCAAGACCCGAACACTTCCGTGCTGAATGCGCTTGCTTCCCGCGATCAGACCCAGCAGTGTCGATTTGCCCACGCCGTCGGGTCCGATGAGGCCGATGGTGGCTCCGGCCGGCAAAGACAGTGAAAGGTTCTCGAACGCACACTGCTTGCCGTAGTAATGCTGGACGTCGCGCAGCTCGATAGCTGCAACAACAGCCGGATCGACTTTGCCCAGGTTGCCCCGGTTGCTCGCCGAAGTGCTCATTGCGGCGCCCCTTCCGCTCGGACCATGAGACCCGTCGGCCAGTGCCCGTTCGAATCCACTCGCACATACCCGTTGCCGGTCTGGCCGGCCTTCAACAGGCCGTCGTACTGTTTGGCGACGGCGACCGGAATCTGGAGCTTGATCCGATACATCAGCTTGTCGCGCTCCGTCGCGGTTTCGACGTACTTCGGGGTGAACTGGGCTTCGGGAGAGATGAAGGACACGACTGCGGGTATCGGGGGCCGTCCGTGGAAAGCATCCAACTCGATGCGAGCCTCATCGCCGACCTTCAGCTTGCCGGCCACATCCGTACCGAGAAACACCGTCATGTACACATCGGTGGGGTCAAGAAGTGTCGCGACCCGTCCTCCGGGGGGCAGCACGGCGCCATTCTCGACGACCTTGTATTCGATCCGGCCCGAGACCGGCGCCCGAACAGTCATTTCGCCGAGCCGCGCGTCGAGTTGCGCAATCTTCGCATCCGCCTGGTCGCGCTCCGTCCGGGCCTGGATCAGCGCCGCCGTGGCCGCCGCCACACTGGCCGTTTCAGCGCTCAGCGCAAGCTCGCGCCGCTGCAGCTCCACGTCGGAGATCAATTTCTTTTGATACAGACTGTCTGCCTGCGTTCTCTCCAAGCGGGCAAGCGCCTCGCTGCTCCGGTGAGCTCGGACCTCTGCCTGTGCACGCGCAATTGCCCCGTCGGCCGCCGCTCGCTGCGCGCGGGCTGCGGCGAGCTCCGCGTTCACCTCTGAATCGTCCTGGCGCGCAAGGACCTGCCCGCGCTCAGGGTGATCTCCCTCGTGAACGTTCAGCATGACGATACGCCCGGGATACTTGACAGCAATATCGGTTCGTGCGAATTCCAACCGTCCGTTTGTCTTCACGATATAAGCGGGCAGGGTGGCGGCACGGTGGGTCGTCCACCAATAAAAACCAACGCCGGCAATGATCGCGACACCCAAGGCCACGGGCCAGATGGACTGGCGTCGGGCGCGTTCAACGGCGTTTTGAGTTGCTCGGCGAAACTCGGGCTTCTTGAACAACGGATCGGTGGCCTTCTTCCGCGCTGCGGTACCGGGAGAGTCCGGCGTCTCCGCAGGTCGTTTCTCTGGCGCTTTCGTCCGGGGGGATGCCGGTGTCTCGATCTCTGCCATGGCACACTTCCTCCGATAAAACATGGGATACCGAAATCTGCGTGATCCATCAGCGAAGCATGTTTGATCGACAGCTTCTTTCGTCGGCGCGTTTCGGGTTGTATCGTCGGAAACCGGGCGGGTAATGTCCATTCGTATAAGTCACACATGGCGGCGAGTTGGATTTTGAGTAGCCTTATGTTGTGTTAGGTTCAACTTGAGCTGAGCAAATGTCACAGACAATCCTGGTTCCGCTCGATGGCTCCCCGGTGGCGGAGCTCGCGTTGCACGAGGCCCGTGGCTTGGCCGAGATTCCTGACTCGAAGGTGATCCTCCTTCAGGTGATACCTCCGATCGAGGACGTGATTTCCGCCGGCGAGATCATCACGATCGATCAGCAGTGGGAAACCAGACGAGCGCGTGCCCGTGAGTACCTGAGAGCCCTTTCCGGGCGCCAGGAGTGGCGAAAGGTGCAGACCGAGGTAGCGGTGGAAACGGGTAATCCCGCCGAGGTCATCCTCGATGTCGCCAAAAAGCACAACGTCGACCGGATCGTGATTGCCACACACGGCCGGACTGGTATCAGTCGATGGGTTTACGGCAGTGTTGCTTCGAAGGTGCTCGAAGCGGCCGACAGGACGGTGGTGCTGGTTCGCGCTGGGTCGGCCGTTCGGCCGGAACAGCGCAGTGAGCAAAAATCGAGGGCGTAAGTTATTGTTTAGCTGGCGCGCCCGGAGAGATTCGAACTCCCGACCCTCAGGTTCGAAGCCTGATGCTCTATCCAACTGAGCTACGGGCGCGAAGCGCGAAATTTTAGCAGCGAATCAGCGCAGTAGCGCATCATCCGCAAATATTTTTTGGCCCCAGCGATGCTTGACGCTATCGATGAGATAGCTGATTGCTTCCATAATACTGGAATAATGATAATCTGACGAATGGTAGGGGCTGTGCGACGCTACGCGCCAGAGAGCCCGAGACATCTATGGAGAGAGCCATGCATGAAGTCGTGATCTATCACAATCCTCAATGCGGGACCTCTCGCAATACGCTGGCGATGATTCGCAATGCTGGCATCGAGCCTACCGTTGTCGAGTATCTGCGCGAGCCGCCCTCGCGTGAACGACTTGCCGCGATGATTGCCGCCGCAGGCCTGACGGTTCGACAGGCGCTGCGAGAGAAGGGCACTCCTTTTCAGGAGCTGGGTCTGAGCAATCCTGCGTTGAATGATGAGCAGCTCCTCGATGCCATGATGGCGCATCCGGTTCTCATCAATCGGCCATTTGTGGTTACGCCCCTAGGGACCCGCCTCTGCAGGCCTTCGGAGGTCGTGCTCGACATCTTGCCAGCGCCGCAGAAGGGCTTTTTCGCCAAGGAAGACGGAGAGGTGGTCATCAACGAGCAGGGGCACCGGGTAGAGCGGACCTGAGTCATCGGAGGACGATGTGCCCGGAACCAAGCGCAAGACGCTGGAGCTTGTCACCGCAAGCGCTCTCGTCTTGATGCACAGCGCGTCTCTCTTTGCCGCGCAAATCTTCGCCGCAGAGGCTTTGCCTTCTGTCGCTCACAGATCCATCAGCGAGCTGAAACCCATAGCGACGATTCACGTGGGAATGACCGCTGACTGGGTCGCGATCAGGTCAGACGCGGTCTGGGTTGGAAGCACCGGGCCCTACGCCGTCCACAGAATCGATCCAGAGACGAGCAAGCTGATCGCGACGGTGAGGTTGCCGGGCGAGCCTTGCGCAGGGTTGGCGACGGGCTTCGGTAGTCTTTGGGTTCCACTCTGTAGCAATCCCCCGGCGCTGGCGAGAGTGGACCTCGATCGCAACACCTTGACGGCTGTATTGAACGTCGGCCCTGCAGGCGCGGAGGGTGGCGTCACTACGAGTCCGGATAGCGTCTGGCTCGTGGTGGACAAGAATGGCTCGCTTGCCCGGATCGACCCTGAGACGGGAACTGTCCGCCAGATCATCCGAGTACCGCCTGGCTCCTACAATCCTTTCTACAGCGATGGCCAGATCTGGGTGACTCGCGCCGACGGTGCCGCAGTTACGAGCGTGGACGCCGCCAAAGGAATCGTTCTCGGAATAGCGAAAACTGGCCCCAAACCGCGGTTCTTGACTGCAGGGGCGGGGGCAGTGTGGACACTCAACCAGGGCGATGGGTCGATGACGCGTATCGACGCGCGGACAAGACAAGCCACCCAGACAATTGAGTTGGGTACACCCGGCCAGGGCGGCGACATCAGCTTCGGGGGCGGAATGGTTTGGACGACGGTCCCGAAGGTCCCCCTGTCCGCCGTCGATAGCACTACCTCCACCCTGTTATGCCAATGGATGGGTCCGGGAGGTGATTCCCTCGGTATTGGGCGGGATGCGATCTGGCTAACCGACTATCACGCGGGAACCATCTCACGGCTGAGGTTGGATGATGCTCTGAGCCGCTGTCGTCGATCGTCTGGCTGACCAGGCAGAAAAAACAGCTCACGCACGGCTGGGAACGCTTGCAACAAGCGAGTACACGGCTGTGGCGCTATCATGAGGGCGCCAGCGCAGACAAGTGACGCGCTCAAGGATTTCCAGATGAAGTTGACCCGACGCGACACTCTGGGCGGCATGCTCGCGAGCTGGCTCGCTGGTGCCCTGTCCCGCAATGGAAGGGCGCGCGCCTTGACTGCGTCAGGTTCCGAATCTTTGACCCTATGGTACGAACGTCCGGCATCGAAATGGGTGGAGGCGCTGCCCGTTGGTAACGGGCGTATCGGCGCCATGGTTTTTGGCGACCCAGCACAAGAGCGATTGCAGCTCAATGAAGACACCCTCTGGGCCGGCGGACCGTATGACCCATCCAACGCGGAGGCGTTGGAGGCGCTGCCTCGCGTTCGCGAGTTGATCTTCGCGGGTCGCTATACGGAAGCCGAGGCGCTCGCGAATCAGAAAATGATGGCCAAGCCGCTGCAGCAGATGGCTTACCAGAGCGTTGGCGATCTTCTGTTGTCACATAGCGGTGAGGCTTTCACAGCGCCCGTGCGGGAATACCGCCGATCGCTCGATCTCGACTCAGCGATCGCGGCAGTCAGCTTCATGAAGGGGGATCGCCGCTATCGACGCGAGGTGTTTGCTTCGGCGGTGGACCAGGCGATCGTGGTCACTCTGACGTGTGATGTGCGCCGCTCACTCAGCTTCGATGCGATGTTCCGTGCGCCCACGGGTCTCGAGCCGGCGCCGCTCCTCGTGTCCGAAGGCGGTGACATTGTCATGCGTGGAAGCAACACCGCGCTGCATGGTGTATCTGGTGCACTGACCTGGGAAGCGCGTGCGCGGGTCCTCACCGACGGTGGCCACGTCAGCGCAACGAGCTCTGGACTGAAGATTACCGAGGCAGACTCGGCAATCATTCTTATCGCAATGGCCACCAGTTTCCGCGGGTACGAGGACACGGGTGGCAGTCCACGACAGATCGTGACAGAGCAGCTCGACCGGGCCAACGGTAAACCGCTTGGGAAGCTGCGGTCGGATCACTTCGCCGAGCATCGGCGGTTGTTCCGACAGGTCTCGCTCGATCTGGGCACCACGCCAGCGGCGAGTCGCCCGACTGACGAGCGCGTCGCGAGCTCCCCGCATGTGGAGGATCCACAGCTCGCGACTCTTTACTTTCAGTTCGGCCGCTATCTGCTGATCAGCAGCTCGCGCCCGGGCGCGCAGCCGGCCAACCTGCAGGGGCTGTGGAACGAGTCGCTCAATCCGCCCTGGGGCAGCAAATACACGATCAACATCAACACGGAGATGAACTATTGGCCCGCGGAGATGACGGGCCTGGGAGAGTGTGTCGAACCGCTGGTCAAGTTGGTGCGTGACCTGGCTCGCACTGGCGAGCGGACGGCCAAAGTGCACTACGGCGCGCGAGGCTGGGTCGCCCATCACAATACCGACCTTTGGCGGGCGACGGCACCCATCGATGGCGCGCAATATGGCATGTGGCCCATGGGCGGTGCGTGGCTGTGTACACACTTGTGGGACCACTACGAATACAACTGCGACACGCGCTACCTTGCCGAGGTCTTTCCGCTGATGAAAGGCGCGGCGGAATTCTTTCTCGACAGTCTGGTTGTGCAGCCGGGTACCGGCTGGCTCGTAACCTGCCCGTCGATGTCTCCGGAGAACCTTCATCCCGCAGGTGTGGCTATTTGCGCCGGGCCTGCCATGGACCGGCAGATCCTGCGCGATCTGTTCAGGCAATGCATCGAGGCGACCCGTATTCTGGGCATCGAAGCGGATTTCGCGCAGGAAGTGCAACGCGCGCTGAACCGGCTTCCACCTGATCGGATCGGTCATGAAGGGCAGCTCCAGGAGTGGCTGGAGGATTGGGATATGCAGGCCAAAGATCTGCATCATCGCCATGTCTCTCATCTGTACGGTTTGTTTCCCAGCAGTCAGATCAACCTGGAGGACACACCCGAGCTTGCCGCCGCCGCTCGCCGGTCTCTGCAGATTCGCGGTGACGAGGCGACCGGGTGGGGCATTGGCTGGCGGATCAATCTCTGGGGTCGGCTCCGCGACGGCGAGCACGCGCATGCGCTTTTGCGCCGGCTTCTTGGGCCCGACCGCACCTATCCCAACCTGTTCGATGCCCACCCGCCGTTTCAGATCGATGGAAATTTCGGCGGCGCTGCTGGCATCGCACAGATGCTCATGCAAAGTTATGGAGGCACGATCTATCTGCTACCTGCGCTGCCGTCCGCGTGGCCGAGTGGGCGAGTGGAAGGGCTCCGCGCGCGCGGGGGCTTTGCGCTCGATATTGAGTGGCGCGAAGGTACGCTTCGCGACGTTGTCATCCGACGCGTCGCTCCGGAGGCACCGCCAGCGGCGCACGCCAAGCCGGCACGGCTGTACTATCGCGGGCAAACTCTGGAGGTGAACCCGGAGGGGAAAAAGGGCTTCAAGGTGCGGTGGAAGACCTCTCGACTGATGCGGGTGTAGTCACGATGG
>CAZBTV010000102.1:17069-26432 GCA_964494895.1 uncultured Steroidobacteraceae bacterium
GGGCTTCAAGGTGCGGTGGAAGACCTCTCGACTGATGCGGGTGTAGTCACGATGGCCGCGATCTGATCGTGCTGCGCCGGCCTGCCGCTCACTCGCGGATTTCGTCCAGGTACAGGTCCATCCACGCGAGCGTGTCGTTGAGTGTCGACGGAATATAGAACGCATCCGTGCGCAGGCAACGCGATCTTCAGGTGATCGGATGCCGGCAGGCGGTGGCCCTCCCACAGGTCGCGGGCGCCGACGGTCCCGGAATCAAGGCCCAGCTTGTCCCAAGGCGCTTCCACAGTGGCCGGGTTATCATCCAGGTTGAACACGGCCACGAAGCGAAGCGACTGGTTTCGGCCGGTTCCGGACGCGACCCACACGCGCACCTTCTCGAAGCCTGCTGGCAGGTTCTCGACAGGATGATTGTCGCGTGAGCTTTGATCGATCGCAATGACGTCCCTGTTGGTGATCAGCTCCCGTGTTTCCTGATCCAACTGGGTCAGATTGGCTCCGAGGATCAGCGGGGATCGCGCAATGGCCAGCAGTGTGAGTTGCGTCCGCTCCTCGTCCAACGTCAGGCGAGTGTGTCGCGCCTCACCCAGGCCGGGATGTGGCGCCAGCATGCCGAAGGGCAACATGTCGGCATCGGGCCAGCGGCCGTCGTGGGCTTGTCCGACCCAGGGCTGCAGCCGCTGGAAGATATCCAGTACACCCATTGGGAAGTCGTCCTCTTTTGGAGGGTTGTGGACGAACCGCCAGCGATCCCAGACGTCGTTGGAGATGCGCCACATCTGGGCGTATCGGCTTATTTCGGCCGCATGCTCCGGCTGCGTCGGGCCCGGGGAGAGGCTGAGAACGATCGGCCGCCCCGCTTTGTGAATGGCGGCCGCGATCTGGCGGATTTCGCTGGCCTTGTAGGGATGGTCCGCAATGCAATCGACTTTGATGAAATCCAATCCCCAACTTGCATACTGCGCCAGCATGGAATCGTAATAGGCCTGTCCGGCCGGGTTGTCGCGGACGCCATAGTTGCCATCGTCCCAGCCGCACTTATCGGCGGTATCGGCTGCATCGACTGCATGAAAGGAGGATCCGGCGATTGGCAGGTTGGCCTCCACTGCCTGCCTGGGAATACCGCGGACGATGTGAAGACCAAACTTCAGGCCCCGGGCGTGCACCCAGTCGGCCAGTGGCTTGAAGCCTTTGTTGTCGGCCGAGGAGGGATAGCGGGCCGGAGCGGGAATCAGCAGTCCATGAGAATCCAGCACATACTGCCGGTTCTGCAGCTTGTCGCCGAAAGGGTTGCCCATGTACCACCCTTCGTCGATGACCGCATACGTCCAGCCATACGGATGCAACTTGGCCAACTCCCGGGCATTGGCCTTGAAACCACCCTCGTCAATGGTGAGGCCGTAGGCATCCCAGCTATTCCATCCCATGGGAGGTGTTGGGGCGACCTCGCGGGCCGCAGTTGCGGACGCGATGCACAAGAAGCCAAGGGCGAGCATCACCTTACGAACGCCGTTCAGCATTTCAACTCCCCGTTCCGAGGTGGATCTTTTCGGGATCGCCATTTTTCTCAGCGTGCCTTGATCTGCAGTGTGTTGCCATCGTACACGCCCTCGCCATCACTCGCGGCGGTTATCTCGCCGCCGACGCCATGCGCTTCCCGGACAACGACCAGTCGGATGTGAACGCGCTCGGGCATGCCGGGGTAGCGGGCCGAGGAACCGTCGAGAGTCAGTGTGCGAGCGGCGTCGTCCCAGCGCATTGGGACGATTCGGTGGATGCCCTTCTCGTACTCGTAGGTATCGCCCGCATCGGAATACCATTCGAAGTCGCCATTCGCGCCGGGATAGACGCGGACTTCCAGCATGTCAGGTTGAGCATTCGCGTGCTGCACCACAGGTCCCAGCGGGACAATAGCCCCAGCGCGGACGTATACGGGAATGCGATCGAGCGGTGTTGGCGCCTCGAGTGTATGACCCGCAGAGAGGCGGGCGCCGTTCCAGAAGTCATACCAGGCCGGAGCGTCTGGCAGGTAGACCTGGCGCTGCGTCGCGCCCGGTTGGGTGACTGGAGCGACGAGGAAGGCGGGCCCGAACATGAACTGGTCCCCGATGTCGCGCACCCTCACGTCCATGGGCCAATCCATCGGCAACCCGCGTTGCATGGTGTAGTCGTCGCGAGTCACCCGCCAGGCCAACGAGTAGATGTACGGCAGGAGACGATAACGCAGCTCGTCGTAAGCAATGAGCGTTCGAGTCTGCTGCCCATAGCTGAACAACTCGTTCGTGTCGTTGGTGCGGTGACCATGGGTCCGCAGGATCGGGCAGAAAACGCCGTACTGGAACCAGCGGACATAGAGCTCCTGATAGTCCGGGTCGCGGGTATCGCGCTCGTAAGGCCAGCCATAGCCGGCTATGTCGGTCGTCCAGTACGGGAGCCCTGACATCTGGAAGTTGAGACCCGCGGTAATCTGGCGACGAAAGCTCATCCAACTGCCGATGATGTCACCCGACCAGACCGTGGTCGCATAGCGCTGCTGGCCCAGGAAACCGGAGCGGGTCAGGATGAAGATGCGCTTGCGGTCCGTGGCCTTCCGCCAGTGGTCGTGCACCCCGCCGCAATGCATGAGCGGAAACACATTGGTGTAACGCGCGCCATTGCCGATAAAGAGCTGTAGCGCATCGAGCACGGCATCACTCTGGCCATTCCAGATTTCCGGCTCGCTGCTGTCCAGCCAGAAGCCGTCCCACCCTTCGGCGAATTTGACGCCAACGAGATTCTTCCAATAGTACTCACGCGCGGCCGGGTTGGTCGCGTCATAGATGTCGGTTCCAGGGACCAACAGTCCCAGACGCTTCATTTCCTGATAGTTGTGTGAGCTCGGATCGAGCTTGCCCCACACTGAGATCATGGCGTGGACGTTTTCCTCGTGCAGCTTGCGCAAGGCGCTGGGCACGTCAGGTTGGGGCTGGAGATAGCTGTCGGCGTACTGCGGGTCTCCCTGGCGCGCCCACCAGAACCAGTCCTGCACGATGAAATCGAGAGGCACTTTTCGCTCGCGATACTCGGCAGCGATGTCGAGCAACTGCCTGGCCGAGCGGTAACGATCCTTCGATTGGACGAAGCCATACGCCCAGCGGCCGAAGAGTGGCGCATGTCCCGTCATACTGCGATAGAGTTGGATGATTCTGTCGATCGAAGGGCCGTAGAGCACGTAATAGTCGATGGCGTTCGCCGCTTCGGCTGACAGCTTCAGCTCCGTGGGGAAGCGGTTGTCGAACCAGGACTTCGAGGCGGTGTTCCACAGCAAGCCGTAGCCCAGGGTCGAGACGAACAGCGGGATCGCTACGTTGGAATTTGCCTGCGCCAGCTCCACTACCGTCCCGCGTTGATCGAATGCTCCACCTTGGTGTTGTCCGAGGCCGTAGATGCCCTCGAGCGCGTCGGGATAAAAGCGTTGCTCGACTCGATACACCGTTTCTCCGTTGATGCGCTGGGGCACATAGCGGCGGGGCACGCGCGGAGACTCCTGTAGCAGCGGCTTGCCGCTCGGATCAAGGAACCGAAGCAGGCCGCCCTTCATGTCGATCTCTACGGACATTTTCGGTGTACGGACCGCAATGCGCCCCTCGGTGCGCGCGACTTCTGGCTTTTGGGGGCTATACGGAGCGACGATCCACGGGGTCGCGGGAGAAGCGCCTTCGGGCATGCCTTGCCCAGCGGCTACTATGTGAACGACGTCGGGAGCACAAACCGTGATCCGGACCGATTCGTCTCCATGGTGTAGCACGAGCGCTGACGGCAATTCTTCCACTGTGAAGGGGACATCGTCCGCCGCAGCGGCCTCGAGGCTTGCGGAGCGCAATAGCGTCCCAGCCGCCGCGGCAGCCGAAGCGGCGAGGAACTGGCGGCGGTCAACAGGCTCAGCCATGAATATCATTCCTCCAGCTGAGCTCTGATGCTAGGACAGCCCCAGGCGATAGAGCGCGTTGGCGTTGTCGCGAAAAATCTTGCACAGCTCTTCCTGTGCGCATCCCGTAAGCGCGCGCTCGAGAGTGCCGATCCAACGCTGGACCGACGTCGCCTGTAGACACACGGGCCAGTCGCTTCCGTACAGGAGGCGATCCGGACCAAACGCCTGCAGCGCCGTGTCGATATACGGGAACAACTGCGGCTCGGTCCAGCTCCCGTGCTCGGCCTCGGTGGCCAACCCCGACAGCTTGCAGTGGACGTTGGAGTAGCGCGCCAGCTCGCGGGCATGGCGCTTGAATGCTTCGAGCAGCCCATCGCGTATCCCCGGTTTACCGCAGTGGTCCAGGATCATGGGGACCTCAGGCAGGCTCCGCACAAACTCGAGAACCTCGTCCATCTGCTGATGAGTCACCGTGATCTCGAAGTGCAGATCGAACTTCCGCAACAGGCGCACCCCTTCGATAAAGTGCGAGCTCCGCAATAATGCGCGCACGTCAGGCTCCGCCTGCAGAATCCGCCGAATGCCTCGTACCTTCGAGGAACAACGAACGATTTGCTCCAGCAGCGGCTCGACGGCCGCGCCGTGCTCGAGTGGAGCGCGCGCAACGATCGCACGTACGCGCGGATCACCTTGGGCCTGCTCCTCGACGAACCGGATTTCTTCGAGGGACTGTCCCGGATCAGCATCGCATTCAATGAAGACCCATGCCTCGGTCGCGGCGGCGTTCCCTTGCGTTGGATAGTCCCGCGCCTCGTAGCGCCTGTTGAGGAGGGTGTGGTCGCGCAGCCAGGAGTATCTGAGGCGCTGCGGATCCCAGAGGTGCACGTGAGTGTCTACGATTCGCTCAGGCGACATAGTTGCCTCACCCCCGCACTGTCACTTTGCCGGCCCGCCTCCACCTGAGTGCCGGCCAGGCATAGGCGTATAAGGAAATCAGCGCAAAACAAGCCAGAGGCATCAGGAAGCTCGTCGACATGTCATAAACGTCACCTACGTACCCCATCACCTTGGGCAGGATTGCCCCACCAACAATGGCCATCACGATGAAGGCCGACGCTCTCTTGACCTGGCTGCCGAGCCCATCGATACCGAGCGCGAACAATGTAGGAAAGCCGATCGACATGAAAAAGAACGTGAGAAATACTGCGGCAACTGACACCCAGCCAAGCCGGGACACGATGATCGCGCACAGGAACGCATTCGCGAGCGCATAGTGACCGAGAAGTCGCGACGCCCTCGTGCGCGTCAGCAGTGCCGTCCCGATCAGTCGGCCAGCCAGAAACAGGCCGAACCCAACAAGACCTTGCAGCTCGGCCGCACCACGCTCGTTGATGAAGATCTGACCCTGGCGCGTGCTCAGACCGCCCCCAAGCACGCTGTTGGCCCAGCTTTGCGGCAGAGGTGGGCTTTCCGACACCATGTAGTTGATGAAGAAGCTGAAGATCCCGGCTTGAGCGGCGACGTAGAGAAACTGTGCCAGGACGGCACCGACGAAATGGGGTCGTCGCCAGATCGACTCGTGCGGGGTGCTGTCCGCTCGTGCCTCGCGCGGATCCTCTGCCGGGGTGATGTCCGGCACCTTCGCTCGCGAGAAGATCCAGGCTAACACGAGCACGAGCGATGCAATAGCCACGTAGGGAGTCTCGAGCCGTTCATGAGAAACCACCGCGCCGCCCGAGGAGTAGAAAAATGCACCCCCGACGACAGGGCCGAGCATCCAACCGAGCCCATTCAGACTCTGCGCGAGGTTGATGCGGAAAGCCCCAAACTCCCTGGGTCCCAACGCGGTGGTATACGGGTTCGCGACGGTCTCCAGCACCGTGAGCCCCATGGCGATCACACACACGCCGGCCAGAAAGGCCCAGAAAGACGAGATCGCCGTCGCGGCAATAAACCAGAAGCCGCCTGCGGAAACGAGGAGAAGGCCAGCAATGATGCCACCTTTGTAACCAATGCCACGCGCGAGCATTCCCGCTGGAAGCGCCATGAGCGCATAGCCGAGATAGTGTGCGCTCTGCACCCAGGCCGACTGCGCTTTGCTCAAGTGGAGCGCGTCCTGAAAGTGCTTGTCCATCACGTCGATCAGTCCGTTGCAGAACCCCCAGATGAGAAAGAGAGAGCTCACCAGGCAGAAGGTGAGGGTGAGGCTGCGCCCGTCCTCACCTGTGAACCAACCTGTCCGGGTCTCCCTCATGCAGCCTGAATGCTCATACTGTTGTAATGGGCGGCACGCCTGTCACCGGGTCAGGCTTTGTACAAGGCCCCGGCAATCGACTCGGGTAGCATCTGGGCACTGAACCCCGGCTGCAGTGGCGCGCGGTAGCAGCCTCCCTCGATCTCGATCGGATACATGAAATGCTCGTGAAGATGCGCCGTGTATTCGCACATGGCCTGCTCCCAGCGGCCGCTCACGGCGACGAAGTCGATCATCGAGATGTGTTGGGCATATTCGCATAGTCCGACGCCGCCGGCATGCGGACAAACGGGCTTGCCGAATTTGGCTGCGAGCAGCAGCACGGCGAGCACTTCGTTCAAACCGCCTAGCCTGCAGGGGTCAGGTTGTACGACATCGACCGCGTCCGAGGCCAACAGCTGTTTGAACATGATCCGATTATGGATGTGCTCGCCGGTGGCGACACGGATCGGACGCACGGCCCGTGCGACTTTCCCGTGGCCGAGGATGTCATCCGGGCTGACGGGTTCCTCGATCCACCAGGGATCGAAGCGTGCGAGTGTGTGTACCCACTCGATTGCCTGGCCAACCTCCCACACCTGGTTTGCATCGATCATCAGCCGGCGATTCGGGCCGATCTCCTCTCGGACGAGCGCACAGCGGCGGACGTCCTCGGCGAGGTTGCGGCCCACCTTCATTTTGAAGCTCTGCCAACCCTGGGCGATGGAATCGCGGCACAGTCGGCGCAGTTTCTCATCGTCATAGCCCAGCCAACCCACCGAAGTCGTATAGGCGGGGTAGCCTGTTGCACGCAGGCGCTCCTCACGAGCGGCTTTGCCTGAGGACTGGTTGTACAGAATCTCGATTCCTTCCTCCGGAGTGAGGACGTCCTCCATGTGCCGAAAATCGATGAGCGCGACGAACTGCTCGGGTGTCAGATCGGCCACCAGCTTCCAGGCGGGCTTGCCTGCTGACTTCGCCCACAGGTCCCATACCGCGTTGACCACTGCGGCGAGCGCCAGGTGGATCACGCCTTTCTCAGGACCCAACCAGCGCAATTGGCTGTCTCCGGCGAGGCTGCGCCAGAAGCCAGCCATGTCCGAGATGATCTCTTCCAGAGAGCGCCCTACGATGAAGGGCCGGAACGCTTCGATCGCCTTGACGCAGATTTCGTTGCCGCGTCCGATTGTGAACGTAAACCCGTGGCCGGCCAGTCCCTCCGGGTGGTCGGTCGATAGAATCACGTACGCTGCGGAGTAGTCGGGATCGGGGTTCATTGCGTCCGAGCCGTCGAGAAAGGTCGAGGTCGGGAAGCGCAGGTCGTAGGTCACGAGGTTCAGGATGCGAGTCACGTTATCCTCCCATATATGAACGACTGTTCCACCAGTGGGAAGACTTGTCAACCAGGGGGATAATCAGAGCCATGAATACCGAGAGCTACCAGGCCCCCGCGCTGAAGAAAGGCCTGGAGGTGCTGGAGTTTCTTTCAGGGCAGGCAGAGCCTTACGCCGTCTCGGAGCTCGCGCGAGCCCTCGGAAAGTCTCGCAACGAGATCTATCGGATGGTGATGGTGCTCGAGCAACTCGGATACCTGGCGCGGACCGAAGGCGATCGCTTTGCCCTCACCCGGAAGCTGTTTGATGTCGCGATGCGAGCGCCGCCACAGCGAAACCTGCTCGTTCATGCGTTACCGGAGATGCAGCGCCTCGCGGAGGCAACCTCGCAGAGCTGTCATCTCACCGTCGCCAGTGGTTCTGACATAGTGGCCGTCGCTCGGGTGGAAAGCCCGGATAGCGAGGTTTTCTCGGTACGGGTAGGGCACCGGCGACCGTTGAACCAGTCGGCTTCAGGTCCAGTGCTGTATGCCTATCAAACGCAGGCCCGCCGCGCGGCCTGGCGGGACATGCTCGCTACCGACAAGGACCGCAAGCTCTGGGCCGCGATCGAGCACGAGGCGCAGTCCATCCGCGACATGGGGTTTTACCTCACCCCCAGCAAGTATGTGGATGCTGTAACCGACATCGCCGCACCGATCACCGAGGGCAAGAGCGAAACGGCCATCGCCGCGCTCGTCATGCCCTATATCGGTGGGCGCTCTGCCAAGCTCAGTTTGACCCAAGCGGCTGCGGCCACCAGGCAGGCAGCCCGCCGGATCAGCCAGGAACTGTAGCGGTCGACGCCCTTGTGAAAGGGCGGGATCCGTGGTTTCATTAGTAATCATATCGCCCGTATGCGAGCATGATAGACCTGACTTCCTCCCGCCCGTTGGGCTCGACTCGCCTCACGCTTGGAGGCTTGGGGCTGGGAGTTGCGCCTCTGGGCAATCTCTACACGCCCGTCACCGATGAGGAGGCGCAGGAAACACTGGCTGCGGCGGAGCGCCTCGGGATCCGCTGGTTCGACGTGGCTCCGTATTACGGGTTCGGGCTGGCCGAAGCGCGGCTCGGTCGTTTCCTGCGCGGCGCGAAAAACACTCGCCACGTTATCTCGACCAAGGTGGGGCGGGTTCTGCAGCCGACGGACAGTCCGCCTGCTCATGACCAGTTTGTATCACCCTGGGCCAATCTTCCCGTTTTCGACTATAGCCGTTCAGGGATCGAGCGCTCATACGAGGACAGTCTGCAGCGACTTGGAGTCGATCGAGTGCAGATGCTGCTGTTGCACGATGTTGATCGCACGAGTCACCCGCAGGGACATCGCTCTCTTGTGCGGGGTTTGCTGGGAGAAGCGCTCCCAGCGTTGCAGTGGTTGAAAACGCAAGGAGCCATCGATGCCGTAGGGTTGGGCATCAACGAATGGGATGTCGGTTACGAGATCCTCGCGAGCGCACAGGTGGACTGCGTGTTGCTGGCAGGACGTTATACGCTTCTGGATCACACTGCATTCGCCTCCGGCTTTCTGGATACATGCGCGCGGAGGGGGGTGGCCGTCCTCGCCGGAGGAGTGTTCAACTCCGGCTTTCTCGCGGGCGGGTCCCATTATGACTATCGCATCGCCGACAGGCCGCGCATTCAGGCCCGAGAGGAGTTGCTGAATATCTGCCGCCGCCACGAAGTCGAGTTGCCGGCGGTGGCTTTGCAATTCACTGGCGCTCATCCCGCGGTCACTTCAGTGGTCGTGGGTGCGCGCTCGGCTGGTGAAGTCGATGCCATCTGCCGATGGTGTCGAGCCGGGATTCCCGCGCAGCTGTGGTCCGATCTACGTGACGCGAAGTTGATTCCAG
>CAZBTV010000103.1:0-26158 GCA_964494895.1 uncultured Steroidobacteraceae bacterium
TCACCAAAAGGGGTGCCAATGGGGACGGACTCTGAGCGGCTGCCGTGCAGCTCGTCCTTTTCCAGGATATGGGCGAGCACGCCGACGGTTGTCTCGGTGGGACCATAGTGATTGATCACACGCTTCGCCAAGCCACTTGCGAATGTTGCCCGGGCGAGGGTATGTGTAAGAGGCTCTCCGCCCAGCACCAGGTAGTCCAGACAGAATCGCTGCGCGGCCAGCGGCATCTCCAGTAGCAGGCTCCATTGAGACGGCGTGATTTTGAGGAACTGAATCTCTTCTGAGGCCAGATACCCGGCCAGGATAGCTGGATCCTTCCGGCAATCCTCCGGAACAATGTGGAGTGTGCCGCCGCTGAACAGTGACAGGAACAAGCCCGTGTTGCCGAGGTCCGCCTTGAAAGTGCTCACGTGCGCGTAGCGCAGACCCTGCGGCAATGCCAGCCTGTCACGCAGACCCCGCACATAGTGGCCTATATTGGCGTGTGTTATGAGGACGCCCTTGGGCTGTCCGGTGGAGCCGGAGGTGAACAATACATACGCCCCGGTATGTCCCGGCAGTTCTTGCAGCGCCAGGTCGACGCGCCCATTCGCAGCAGCGGGCGAGACTATTTCGATACGAAAGCAAGGGACTCCGGAAAACGGGAGAGTGTTGCTCGCCAGCAGGAGCACAGCCGGCCCAAGAGAAGTCAGCCGTTGGACTTCGAGACTCGCATGGTCACCGGGCTCGACAATGGTGTAGGGTCGTCCCAGGCGAAGCGCCGCTACCATCCCTATGACTAGCTCGACGGTACGTCCCGCGTGAATGATCACCAGAGCGTCGTCGGGCAAGTGCTCACGGCAAAGGCGCGTTGCGAGCGTACGTGAGCTTGCATCGAGCTCGGCGTAGGTAAGCCGCACTCCTGCGGCAACCACGGCGGTGTTTCCTGGGAAACAATGAAAAGAATGCTCCAGATCCCGCATGCTGTGCTCCGGGGGTAGTCAGAGTCAGAGGAACTCTTCATGCAGATCTCCCAGATCGAGGCGCGAGCGGCGGCGACCGCACGCCTCCCGCGCGGCCTCGATCTGCGGATATCCGCGTTGGAATCAGCTCCAGTAGGTCAGGGGCCTGTTCGGACCGTAACACCCGATGAAGGCAGCCATGCCGACTCGCGTCGTGCCGATGGGCGGGGTCACCGCATGGAGCTGGCGAGAGCTGAAGATGATGAGATCACCCGCCTCGGGGTGAATCGTGATGCGCGGGTCTTCCACGGCATCCAACAGGAGACCTTCGACGTCGCGGATCCTGACATTCTCCGACGGTGTCGCTTCCCTCAGCCACAGTTGCAGGTCGCCCCCTTTGCCGGCCACTTGCAGATAGATGTTTGCGACCAGCTGCTGCACCAGCCCCTGGATCTCCGGCGCGTCGGTTTCTTCTTCGAGGCGGTCATGGTGGGGGAGGAAAAATGACTTCTCCGGCCGGAACACGCGGAAGGCGCCGACGAAGCAGGTGCGCCCGTGCAGGCGCTGGATATCGGCTCCGCTCGGCCAGAGCTCCTGCAACAGCAACCGGACGTGATCGACGGGCGAAAGGTGCGGATAGAAAATCCTGCGCAGGCCGTGAATGTTTGCGACCGACTCCGCGTGATATTTACGCGTCAGCTCGGAGTTCCATTCAGAATCGATGTGCGGCATGCACACGCGCCCGACGGTACTGGTGTACTTCTTGGTGTAATACCCGAGCTGCGGGTGATCGATGATCCCGCGCGCCACGCGCTCGGCGATCTCGGCTGGATAGAAGCCTCTGACGTGAATGGCGGCAAGCTCGTTTGCCGCAAGCTGCATCAGCGTCTCGGTCGTCAACACGCTGGCAACCGGCCGAGCCTCGACGGCCTGGAAAGCTGGAACCGATGACATTTGATAATCCCCTCTTTCAGTGAGCAATGGATGCATCGATGGGAAAGGGCGCGGCCAGGGGAAACGGGGAAGAAACCGCGTAAGCGGCAGGCTGCCGCATCCGGAAGTCCCTTTCCGTGAATGCCCCTCAAACTGCTCCGTGAGTTGACTCTAACCACTCACGGGTTCCAAAGCAAGACTATGTTGGTATGTCGATGTGTGTACTTTCTCTCCTGTCTTATTTCTTACATGTTCCCTGTTACCAACATGTCAGCATTGTTTATGGCATAAAGTGTCGATGGATGAGTGTACGATCGCAGGCGCGGCGCTCCATGTTGACCTTGACAGTCAGCGCGAGCGTCCCGGCGCCTTGTTGCGGAACTTCGCCGCCAGTCGGTAGTCCGATGTATCGCTCGTCAGTGAGCTCTGATACATTCCGCCGCTCGGCTGATACGATCCGACGGGCGCACCCCGTGCGCCGGACTCGAGGAGAGGATGAGATGGACCAGATCCTGGTGTATTCCGACTCGGCGAGCTGGGGAATCATTCCTCATACGCGCCGGCGATTGCCCTTCGAGCAGCGCTGGCCTGGCGTCCTGGAGCTCACGCTGAATCGGGACACCCTCGGGCGCTATCGGGTAATAGAGGATTGCCTGAATGGCAGACGCACTGTGTGGGAGGATCCTTTCAAAGAGGGACGCAACGGGCTGATCGGGCTGCAGCAGCGCATTGAAGTGAATTCGCCGCTGGCGCTCCTCATCTTGATGTTGGGCACCAATGACTTTCAGGCCACGCATCAGAATCGGGCCTGGCATAGCGCGCAGGGGATGGCGAGGCTGATTCAAGCAGCTCGCTCGGCGCCGCTCGAGCCTGGCATGCCGATTCCCGCCATTCTGGTCGTAGCCCCTCCCTCCATCACACACCCAAGCGGAGCCATCGCAAGAAAGTTTGAAGGCGCGCCCGACAGATGTGTCGGATTGGCGGCCGAGCTGCGGCAGGTCTGCGGCGACTCATCGTGTACGTTCTTCGATGCGGGCACCGTGACGACCCTGAGCCAGGTGGATGGCATCCACCTGGACGTGGAGCAGCATAAAATGCTTGCGGAGGCGTTGGCGCCTGTTGTCAGATCACTGATCGAATCAGAGGCACGAGACAGGAGGTAAGAGCATGGAAGCTCAGGAGTTGCGACCAGCAAGAGTCGCTGGCGTGACCGGTGCCACATCGGGAATTGGCCAGGCGGCGGTTACCTGTCTGATAGAAAGTGGGATGCGAGTGGTGGCGAATGGACGCCGTCAGGAGCCGCTGCGAGCCTTGGAGGGACGTTTCAACGCCTCGTATCGCCGGATACACTCCCTCGCAGGGGATATTCGCGAGCCGGGGCTGATTCAAGCGCTGTTCGAGGCCTCACAGGAGCACTTCGGCGTCGAGCCGAGCGTGATGGTGTTGTCCGCCGGATCCGGACAACCGGGCACCATACTGTCCTCGGACCCGAGTCGCTGGACGACGCTTTTCGAGACCAACGTGCTGGCGTTGATGCACCAGATGCGGGACGTCGCGACGCTCTGGAGGCAGTCCCGGAGGGGGCCGGACAGCGCGGCGGTTCGCGACCTGGTCGTGATTGGCTCAACCATCGGGCGCAACGTTTCAGCGTTCAATCCGGTCTATGGCGCCACCAAGTTCGCGTTGCATTCGCTGGTGGAGGCCCTTCGCCAGGAGTTGTGCCGCGAGGATATCCGCGTGTCTCTCATCGAGCCCGGATTTGTCAAAAGCGGCTTTCAGGAGGCTTCCGGGTATGACATGACCTGGTTTGGCAAGGTGGAAGAGGACATTGGGTCCCTGCTGTCGCCAGAGGACATCGCACGGATCATCTATTTTATCGTGGCTTCGCCGCCGCACGTGCACATTGACGACATCCGGGTGCGACCGACACGCCAGAAGGTTTGATCAGCTCACCGGCACCTCGTCCCGAGGGCTTTTGGCCGCAACATCCAACCTGGATCCGCTCAGAAGTATCAGGCCCGCGCCGAGGAGAGTGGTGGCAGCCAACGGTCTCGACCAGAAAAGCCAGTCGATCGCGAGCGCCCAGACGATGGAGGTGTACTCGACAGGAGCGACGACAAAGGCGGGCGCAAGCTGTAGCGCGCGCGTAATCCAATACTGGCCGAGCGCTCCACTGACGCCGATCAACGCCAGCCATGGATAATCCCCTGGCCTGACCGGATACCACGTGGGTGCGGCGATGGCACCGCAGGCTGCTCCGACGGAGAACAGGAACCAGAGGACGAGTGAGCTGTTGGAGTTTCGCCGGGTCATCTTTGGCACCGCGAGCAGATTGAGGCTGTACGCGGTTGCCGAAATGGTTGCGGCGAGCACTCCGCGCGTCGACAATGCATGGCCGGTGAACGGCCGCAGAATACAGAGAACGCCAACCAGACCGATCACAATGGCAGTCCACTGCCGCCCCGAGACCTTGTGCCGCATGAGGGTTGCCGAGACAGTCGCGACGATCAGAGGCGCGCATAGGTAGATTGCGTAGGTGCTGCCGAGCGTCAGCTGGCCGACGGCGTACACAAAAGTTGTCAGCGTCAGCACGCCCAGCACGGCGCGAGCAAAATGCCACGCAGGTTGGTGCGGTATCAGCTCCCGCAGCCGTCCCTTCCAGAGCAGAAGCGGCAGGAGAACCGCGAGTGAGGCCATGCACCGGATGGACGCCATCTCGAAAGGGCCGTAAACGTCCGCCAGCCGCTTGATGGTCGCATCCATGATCGAGAACATGAATACGGCACTCGCCATTGCGAGCAGCCCTTTTCGGCGATCCTCCGTTGGCATACGCCGGCCCCGGTTCACCTTCAATGACAGCATGACAGGGTCCGCGGCTCGGCGTAGGCTTACGCGTCCAACTCGGATTGTCCGCACGGTCGCAACATTCTACCTCATGCCTACGGCGGGACGGTGACAAACAAATCAACGGATCGCCGTGCGCTCCTGCAAACACTGGGCGCGGCTGCCGGCGCTCTTGCGGCTGTCCCGGGAGCTGCATTCACGTCGGCGCGAGCCGGGGCTCCGGAGCAGGAAGTGCTTCAGCCGGAGCCGGACAGCAAGCCCAGGCACTCCATTCGTTTCGGAGTGTGCGGCATGAGTCATGACCATATCCATGGGATGATCAAGGCCATCGAGCGCGGTGGCGGCGAATTGGTCGTCGCCTGGGGCGCTGAAGCAGACAAGCTGGACACCTTCGTCAAGCGTTATCCCAACGTGAAGATGGTGAAGGATCCGGATGCCATTCTGGACGACCCGTCGCTCGAGCTGGTACTGACCTCGCAGATTGCGAACGAGCGCGCGAGTATCGGTGTGCGCGCGATGAGGCGGGGGAAGGACTTCCTGGCGGACAAGCCAGGGGTGACCACCCTGGAAGATCTGGCCCTCGTGCGCAAAACCATCGCTGAGACCGGCCGGATCTACGGCATCATGTACTCGGAACGCCTGGAGGTTCCTGCCGCTGTGCATGCCGGAGAATTGATCAAGCAGGGTGCGATCGGCAGGGTCATCCAGACCATCAATATCGCACCTCATCAGATTCAACAGGGTATCGTCGGGGGAGATGCGGGAGGCATGTCGAAGCGGCCCGCATGGTTCTGGAACGACACGCAATTTGGCGGCATCCTCTGCGATATCGGCTCCCATCAGGTTGATCAGTTTCTCTACTACACCGGCTCCACCACGGCCGACGTGGCGGCGGCACAGGTCGCCAACGTGCATCACCCGAACCGGCCCCACTTCCAGGACTTCGGCGACATGATATTGCGAGGGAATCGGGGGCTCGGCTACGTGCGCCTCGACTGGTTCACACCCGACGGGCTTGGCACCTGGGGTGACGGCCGACTGTTCATCCTGGGAACGGAAGGCTATATCGAAGCACGCAAATATACCAACGTGGCGATCTCCAAACAGGGCAACAACCTCTATATCGTCGATGGCAAACGGGCTCGTTATATCGACTGCTCGCACGGACCTCTGCCGTTTGGGCCGCAGTTCGTTGCCGACATCGTGGAACGTACGCATCTCGCTCAGGATCAGGAACAGTGCCTGTTGGCTGCTGAGCTATCCATCAAGGCACAACAGATGGCTACCCGGGTCTCACTGGAGCTCTAACCGTCGCGGGGCGAAAAGGATGACGACGAAAAGAGAGGCCGCCGCCTCGAGGCGCGCCGTTCTGAAAGCAGGCCTGGCGACTGCCACGGCGGTTGGATTTCCGATGATCGTGCCGTCCACCGTCTTTGGCCAGTACGCCCCCTCCAAGCGCATCAATGTCGGCGCGATCGGAGCAGGACGCATCTCTCGGGTCCACGATCTGCCGGGGATCCTGAAATTCGATCAGGCACGGGTCATCGCCGTCTGCGATCTGGATGCTCACCGGGTCGCCGAAGCCAAACAGCTCGTCAACGAGTACTACGGCAAGAAGGCTGGAAAGCCTTACGACGGCGTCACGGGCTATGACCATTATCAGGATCTGTTGGCCAACCCGGACATCGATGCGGTGGTCATCAGCACACCAGACCACTGGCACGCATTGCTAGGGGTTGCGGCCGTACAGGCGGGAAAGGACGTCTATCTGCAAAAGCCGGCGTCACTGACCATATCAGAGGGGCGAGCCCTTTCCAACGCCGTGCAGGCCTCAGGACGCATTCTGCAGATTGGCAGTCAGCAGCGTTCGACCGTGCAGTTTCGCTATGCGGCCGAGCTGGTTCGCAACGGCCGCATCGGTGAGCTGCAGAGGGTGGAAGTAGGGCTGCCCGTCGACCCGCCTGGCGGCGACCCCGCGCCGCAGCCCATCCCGGAGGGCTTCAACTACGAAATGTGGCTCGGCGAGACTCCTTACGTGCCCTATACCCTGGATCGTGTACACCCGCGCAAAGGTTACGGTCGGCCGGGGTGGCTGCGGCTGCGCCAGTTTGGAGCCGGCATGATTACCGGGTGGGGTGCCCATCACATCGACAGCGCACACTGGGGGATGAACACCGAATACACCGGCCCGAACGAGGTCTGGGTCGATCATGTCGAATTTCCTACCCATGGGTTATGGGACGTCCATGGCCCCTTCAAGACAGAAGCTTTGTATGCGAACGGTATTCGCATGAGTGTCAGCAACGACTATCCCAACGGCATTGGATTCCACGGCAGTAAAGGATGGATCTTCGTATCACGCGGCAACGAAGCGGTCACACAGAGCGATCCGATAGCGAAGCTGAAGGATGCGACGGCGCTGGCCGCTTCCGAACCGAAGATCATCCAGTCAGTGATCGGGCCGAACGAGATCCATCTCTATGAGAGCGCGGACCAGCACGGCAACTGGCTCGATTGCATCATCACGCGCAAGCAGCCGGTCTCGCCCGTCGAATTGGGCCATCGCGCGTGTTCGACGTGTCTGATACATGACATCGCAATGGTGTTGAGACGAAAGGTGTATTGGGATCCAGTACGCGAGCGATTCAAGAACGATGACGAAGCCAACGCGCTGCTGTCGCGCCCGCAACGAGCTCCATACCGTTTTGCATAGGACCTGTGCAACCATGATCACGAGACGAGATCTGTGCGTGGCCGCTGTAACCGCGGCAGTGGCGTGGGGTAGTGTGCTGGGTGCTGGCGCTCTCGCTGAGGATCAAGGGACGCGACGGGCCATCCTCGGACCTGCCACATTTGATTGGAAACAGATGAGAGCTGTTCCCACCGCCACCGGCGAGGTCCGCAGCCTCTACAAGGGACCCACGGCGACCCTCCCCGAGTTGGAAATGCACGTGACGACGTTGAACCCTGGAGCCACCTCTCATCCACCTCATCATCACGTCAACGAGGAGTTGGTCATCATCCGGGAAGGCACCGTCGAGACACTGTCGAACGGCCAATGGGTGCGCCTGGGTCCGGGATCGGTGATCTTCAACGCATCCGACAGCCTTCACGGCCTCCGCAATGTAGGCCCGACGGCCGCGGTTTATCACGTCATCAACTGGTCGGCTCACCGGGAATGACGGGCGGCCGCCGCCCCCGCGGGTTCGCCCTCGCCGCGACGCGGGCCTTCAAGATCGCCTTCAGAGGAACGATCGACTCCGAGTAGAGGACACGTGTCATGCAATGTGTGGTCCTGTGAGCGCTGCAGGACCCATCATTGCGCCGGGATGCGCTCCGGAATCCCAACGTCGTAACAGCCGCACCGTCGCCAGCTCCAGCATGCTGGGGGCAAGCCTCCTCGGCATCAAAGTCTCTGCCCGGGCGCAGTCCGGACGCCGTGGCCAGGGCAATTCAACAGAACACTGACGACCCTCGTGTAATCCGTTGTTTTTCCGGACGACCGGACATTCCGGTCCCTGTCCAAACAAAACCTCACAACAGCCGCAATCCCTGCTTGTGATGATTGCGGAGTCTTGACGGGGAGCAGAACGACGCGAGAATCAGGCAACATATGGATATTACACGACATGCAGGTCATGTCAGCGGTGTCATGATCCAGTCATGAATGTCAGCCGGCCTGGCCTGTTCCAGACTTTGATTTCCTCATCACCCCGGAGAGTTGTCGGACTCGACCTGTTGATAGCGCCGCGAATCACGCGCTGGCAGAATGCGAGCCCCCCGACCGGAGCCGGCTTCGAAGGAACTGTTGCGGCTCGAGTGCCGTCGAGGCATCGCGTTAACACTATGGCAAGCGCTCGGACGCACTTTTGATTTCGATATGGAAATCACTGAAGAACAGTTTGCCCGCATCGAGCCGTTGCTGCCGCGTCAGCGCGGCAATGTCTCGCATGACAGCATGGCTGTCATCAATGCCATCCTCTACGTCGCGCAGAGCGGTTGCGCGTGGCGCAACTTGCCGAAGCGTTTCGGAAACTGGCACACGATCTATACAAGGGTCAGCCGCTGGGCCAAGTCCGGCGTGTTGGATATGGTCTTCGAGAAGCTGCAGAGAGAACAGTTGATTCGCATCAAGATCGAGACGGCGTCGATCGCGAAAATCGATACTCTCGGGACACCTTCCCTGGAGGTGGCCGAGTACACACCATTGGAGAATCCGGAGGACGACGGGCGGCCCAAGCTCATATGGCTGCCGCGAGTACCCGGCTCGCGATGAGCGCGGCCTGGCGGGCATCCATCCGAGAGTTGCCCGAGGTGTAACGTGTATGGAACGTCGGCGCCACCCTGGATGGTCCGAAAACATCATCGTTAGTGTTAACAAACCGGATACTCCATGGATACTTTCGCGAGTTGCCGGAACAGTTGACGGCCGTTATCCTCTGCGCCCCCGGTAAGGCCTACCGGTGTTTAAATCACGAATGCGCTGCTCAGGAATGAGCAGGGAGCCCTTTGTGAGCTTGTCCAAGGAAGGAACCGCATGTCGGTTTGCATCTCCCATTGCTTCCGGATCTTCGCCCTCGCGCGTCGTCCGGCGTCAGCAGCGGCCGCGGACAGCGTTCACATCACGCGGCGATCAACGACACGATGTCTTCGGAGGTACAGTCAATGAGTGTCACGAGGGAAGCGATCGAAGTGCCACACGAGCTTGTCGCGTCGACGGGCATGGCCGCGGAGCCATCAGGCTCGGCTTGGGCGCGCTGGCTCAAGCAAGAGGATATTCAACGGTTGACCGATCATCCGCTTTTGAGGGCATTCGAGAGAGGAGATACGGACCTGCTGACGGCGCGTGTGCTGTTGGTTCAGCACTATCACTATTCACGGCATTTCACCAGGTACCTATGCGCTCTCATCAGCAAGCTGAGCCATCACGAGGACGCGCGAAGGTTGATGGCGAATCTCGTCGAGGAGATGGGGCTCGAGCGCGAGGACCGTATCACCCACGCCGACCTCTATCAGCGTACACTCTCGGCGGTGGGCGCCTCACCAACTGACTTCGCTCCTTTCGAGGAGACTCGCGCGCTCGTTCAGGCAATGACACGCTACTGTCAATCCGAAGACTCTGTCGAGGGTCTGGCAGCGCTCTGCCTGGGTGCGGAGGCAATCGTGCCGCTGATATATCGGCCGGTCATTGCCGCCCTCGATGCGCTTGGATTCGGTGACGAAGCGAAAGAATTTTTCGTGCTTCACGTCAGCGAGGATGAGGAGCACGCTCTTACCATGCTGGAGATCCTGGAGCGCCTGACCGTAAACGATACGCTCGCACGGCAGCGCGCAGTCGAAGTGGGGTCTATCATGGTACAGCGGAGAATCGATCTGCTCGATGGCGTGTTGAATCATGTGCGCTCGCCGCGCAAGACGGAGCGGAACGATAGCGGTGCTCGCGATCATAGAGGCGAGCGTGCGGCGCGTCCGGAATCGACCACGGACAGGTACTCTTCCGCGGACTTCTGGCGAGTTCCGTCACGTCTGACACCGAACATACCCGAACGCCTCAGCCACCGTTCCATCATGAGTGAGACGTCCCATGGCGCGGAGCGCTTTTCGGGGGAACGACGGCACAAGGTACATATCGTCGATCTGCCGAGTGTGACCATCAGCATGACGATCGGGCGGCTGACCGCCCGCGAGCAGACACGCCTGCATCGGCACAACTACGAGACATTGATCTACATCGTGGCCGGCAAAGGCTACTCTCGAATCGGTGGCCGTATCGTGGAGTGGGCGGCGGGAGATGGTATTTATGTACCTGTCTGGGCGCCACATCAGCATGTCAGCACCACGGAGGAGGAATGCGTCTACCTTGCGTGCGAGAACGCGCCAATGCTGCAGAATCTGGGCGGCATCGCACTCCGCGAGGAGCTCGGCGCTGCCGAGTCGGCCTAGTTGGTTCTGCTCCTCGCGCGGAGGAATCCATGAAGGACTGGGAACATCTCTTGGCCGCTCTCGATGCGGCACAAGATCACTCAGAGGTTTTTCGAGAGGTCGTATCGTTCGCGAACGACCTCCTGAGCTTCGAGTTTTGCGCTTACGATTTGCGAGCGCCGTTGCCGTTGTCGTGCCCGCGCGTCACTTTCATCAACAACTATCCGCGCGCCTGGCAGTCCCGCTATCAGCAGGTCTACCTGAACACGGATCCAACTGTCCAGTGCGCACGGCGCAGCCGCAACCCGGTCATCTGGAGCGATCAGGTGTTTTCCGCATGCCCGAATCTGTACCGGGAGGCGCAATCATTTGGCTTGCGCGAGGGCTGGGCCCAGTCGAGCGTGGACGCCAACGGCGCCTGGGGCATGCTCACGCTGGTGCGGTCCGGGCCACCCATTTCGTCCAGCGAGCTGAAGGCCAATGAGCCGAAGATGCGTTTGCTGGTCACGACCGCGCATCTGGCCTTTTGCCGCTGCCTCATGCCGAAGCTGCAATTCAGAGTCGAAGGCGCGCTCAGCAATCGGGAGCTCGAGATCCTGAAGTGGGCAGGTGATGGCAAGACCTCGGGCGAGATATCGGACATCATGTCGATCTCTGTGGATACCGTGAGCTTTCACCTCAAGAACGCCGCCCGCAAGCTCAACGCTTCGAACAAAACCGCAGCCGTGGTCCGTGCGGCGCTCCTGGGACTGTTGGCCTAGGCTCCTACGGCTACCGGTTCTGGTAGTTGAGGAGATGGGCTGGGCGCGCGAGAATCCCTGTTGGAATCACAGAGACAGATGAATCACCGATGAAATCGCAAGTAGTCAGGAAGTGTGCGCTCAACCTCGTGCAGTTGGTGCTGGTGCTGTCGTGCCTCGCCGGCGGCCAGGCGTTCGCCGGTGAACGGCTGGTGAAGATCGCAGGTTTCGGCGCTTTGTCCGGTGTGCTACGGCCGTTTGGAGTCAACAGTGAAGCGGCTCTGCGTGCCGCCGCGGAACAGATCAACGCGGCGGGTGGCGTGAAGCTGGCGGACGGAGCCCGTGGGAAAATCTCCATCGAGTACTTCGATGACCGTTGCGACGTCGATGAGGGAATCGCGGCTGTGCGACGGATTGCGACCGCGGATTTTCTGGTCGCCATCGGGCCGACATGCTCTTCCGTGACGGAGCCGGTCTACGGCATATTGCAAAAGAAGGCGGGTGACAGCAGCGACTCCGGACTGCAGCTGCCGATTTTTACCGACGTTGCGCAGAAGATCGGCCTTACGAAGATTTCAGAGTGGGCGTTCCGCAACATTCCTGACGAGCCGGCCATGTATGAATCGCTGTTTGCCTGGTTGAAGGCAAACCATCCGGATGCGAAGACCCTCTACGGTGGCGTGGAAGAGAACTTCGTACACTCCAAGCAGGCCTGGTATTCCGTGATGAAGGAACGCGCAAAGCTCGACGGCTACGAAGTGAAGGGCGAATCGAAATGGCTGGTCGAAGACACCCATTTCACCGAGCAAGTGCGCGAGATCAAGAATGCCCACGCTGATATCATTGCCATTTCGGCGCATCCGTATAGCGCGTGTGGCGTTCTGACAGAGATGGCGCGGCAAGGCGTCAAGGCCAAGGTGCTGGTAGGCCTGACGAGTGTCACGAGCCCCGAGACACTCAAGGTGTGCGGGCCGGACGCAGAGGGCTTGATCGTTCCAACGAGCTACGCGCCGATCAATCCCAAGGCGAAGGCTGCCGCCGATGCAACCGCCCGCTTCAAAGGATATGCCGACCTGCACAGCATGGCCGCCTGGGAGAATCTGTTTGCGCTCAAGACGGTGATGGAATCCGCCGGGATCATGGCCTCGCCCGCTTCAGTACAATCCGATCGCGAAAAGATTCGCGCCGGACTTGCCAGACTTCCGCAGATCGACGGACTACTGGGTGTGTCCCGGCGTACACCTGACAGGGAGTCCATCAAGCCGTTCGTGCTGGTGCAGGCGCGGCACAACTCCTGGGAAGTGGTGGAGAATCACAATTCGCAGTCACTCGCGAGCTCGCAAGCGCCCGCAGGCTCGATGGCCAAGACCGCGGCGAATTGAATGAATGCACAATCGGATGCAACACAGTGCTGGAGCTCAAAAGACTGTGTTGCAACCGCGGGGATCTGAGGGTCCTCGACTGTCTGGATCTGAAGGTTGAGCGAGGCGAGGTCGTCGGGCTGATTGGCCCCAACGGCTCCGGTAAGAGCACGACCCTCGACGTTATCAGTGGACTGTGTGCCCCGATGTCGGGGTCAGTCCATCTGGATGGCAGGGATGTCACCCATTTGCCAGTACACGAAAGAGCGAACTGCGGAATCACGCGAACTTTTCAGAGAACCCGGCTGTTCGGCCGACTCACCGCATGGCAACACCTGCAGGTCCCTCTAGGTAATTGGAAAAAGCGATCCATCGGGAAGGAAGGTCCATTCGCCCTTGGCCAGCCGCGCGCCGCGCACGAAATGGCCGAGCAGGAGCTCGAGCTTTGGGGGCTTTCCGATAAGAAGCATGAGCTGGCCACCGGTCTGTCCTTCGGCGAGCAACGCCGCCTCGATCTCGCGCGCGCCTTCGGCTCGTGTCCCCGGGTGTTGCTGTTGGACGAGCCGGCTGCGGGACTAAGGGGTGCCGAGCTTGCGTGCTTACGTGCACGGTTGGCGACGGCGCAGCGTCGAGACATGGCGGTGTTGATCATCGAGCATGTTCAAGAGTTCCTGACGGCCGTTGCGGATCGGATTGCGGTGCTCGATCTGGGGCGAATAGTGGCCGAAGGCACGCCGGTCGAGATTCAGGCCAGTCAGGTTGCAGCGTCCAGTTATTTTGGGCACCCACCCGCGTGAGTATTCCTTTACTGGAAGTAAGTGGCGCGACGGCCGTGCTCGGAAAGATCGAAGCAGTGAGAGATGCATCGCTGGCTGTCGAGCAAGGCTCCGTCTGCTGTCTGTTCGGGCCCAACGGCGCGGGAAAGTCGACTCTTCTATCGGCCATTGCCGGGATCTTGCGGCTGCGGCGGGGAATCATCCGCCTGGCGGGACGGGATATTTCGAGACGCGCGCCGCACGTTCGGGTAGCGCAGGGGCTCTCGTTGGTCCCGCAGGGGGGGCGCGTCTTTCAAACCATGTCTGTCCACGAAAACTTGTGGGCGGGCGCCGCAACCCGCGGGAAAACCAATCAGATCGCAGCCGATATCCAGCAGCTTTACGACCGTTTCGATAGCCTGAAGGCCAACAGAGACCGGCCTGCCGGAGCGCTTTCCGGCGGGGAGCGACAACTACTCGCCATTGCCCGCGGCACACTGTCGCGACCGAGGTTGCTGCTACTCGACGAGCCAACGATCGGACTGGCTCCACGCGCTATCGAAGCGGTGCGCCGTATGCTCCTGCATCTGGTAGAGCGCGGAACGTCGATCCTGCTCGTGGAGCAAAACCTGCAATTTGCGCTTCCACTCGCGAACCGCGTGTATTGCATGAGCGCCGGTCGGATCTCGCCCAGTGAAGACGCGACCCGCTTGAAAGGGGACGTCACCTTGCTGGAGCCGCCACAGGCTCGCTCAGCAGTCCTCGGCTACATGAACCATTGAATATGCTTCAATCCGCAATCGATGGTGTTGCCCTGGGATCGACGTATGTATTGTTAGCGATCGGCATTACGCTCGTGTTCGGTGTACTGCGACGTGTAAACCTCGCCTACGGGGCGACTATCACGCTCAGCTTATATCTGGCGGCGTGGCTCGGCCAAAGAGTTGATGTTTCCCCACTCCTGCTCGTAGTCGTCGCCGTCTTGGCGGCGATTGTTGCCGGTGCTTATGTGGAACGTCTGTGTTTCACCCCGCATCTGCAACACGGACCCACGACGTCGATGACCGCTGCGTTTGCAGTATCTATGCAACTGCAAGAGATCGCCACGCTGCTCCTGCCTGAGCACTCGAATCCCTTTCCGTCTGTATTCGCGGCCTTTCCAGGTCGCTGGACGGGAGTATGGCGTATGGAACATTGGGCCGCCCTCGGCTCCGCCACGGCCGCGAGCGTGGGAGTCTGGAATCTGCTGTACCGAACCCGCTTTGGACTCGCCGTCCGCGCTCTGACCGAGGATCATCAGGGAGCGCTCTGTGTCGGAATAGACACGTCCCGTGTCTTGTCTACAATCTTCGCCGTCGCTTCCGCGCTCGGTCTTCTCGGTGGCTACCTCATTGCCAGCATGCAACGGCAAATTACGCCCATGTTTGCCATGTGGTCGATGTTCAAGGGCCTGATCGCCGCCGTGCTGGGCGGTTTGGGGTCGTTTCCCGGGGCGATAATAGGCGGGCTGGGCTTGGGTATCATGGAGAGCTATCTGCAGAGTCTGTTTGGAGCGCAGTATCGCGATCTCGGCAGCTATCTCCTGTTACTTCTGCTCCTGGCGCTCTGTCCGCGGGGACTATCAGCATTCTGGACAGCCGATAGCGGCCGACAATCAGTGGACGAGAGCTGATGGACGACTACGCCCTGGCCATCCTCGCAAATATAGGCCTGCTTTCATTCCTTGGGCTGGCGGCATACGTGCTGCTGATCGGGGGCAACGTTTCCTTCGGACAGCAGGGCTTTTTTGCGATCGGCGCGTACTCGGCGGCCATGCTCACGACGTTGTTGGCCCTGCCGCTCGGTATTGCGCTCTTGCTTGCAACGGTGGCTGGCGCATTGGCTGGCGCGGTGCTCGGCCTGGTCGCGTTTCGCCTGCGCGGCCTCTATTTCTCGATATGCACGTTGGCCGTGGCAGAGATCATACGACTCTTTCTGCAGGCGTTCGAGCTTCCCTGGACAGGTAGAGGAGGCGAAGAGGGGGGGCCACGTGGAATAGAGGGTTTCAGCGGGATTCGTTACATCTACGAACATGGAATCAGCCAAGGTGAGTTCGTCGCGCTCATCTATGTTCTGTTGTTCTCGGTCATGAGTGGACTTTGGCTCGCCGAGCGAGCACGCGTCGGCCTCGCGCTGCGGATGACCGGCGAGGACCCGATTCTCGCCGGCGCGCTGGGTGTCAATGTGCGGCTCGCCCAACTCGCCGCAGCCGCTGTCGCGGGCGCCATTGCCGCACTGGGCGGGGCGCTCTATGCACACTACACCACCTACGTGGAGCCTGACAATTTTGATGTAATGCTGGGAATCCATAGCGTTGCATATGCGATTATCGGGGGACTTGGAATACCTGTCGCGCCTCTGCTGGGTGTATGCGCTGACGTGCTGCTGCTCGAGGGGAGCCGGTTTCTGCAGGGTTACCGGATGATTGCATTCGGCGGACTGGTCGCGCTCTCCCTGATCGTGCTTCCGCGCGGCCTGTTGGATGAGCGCCGCGTAAACTGGCTGCGGACCCGCCTGCGGCGATTGGCGATCCGGAGCCGGCTCCAGAGAGCTGCATGAAACGCAGGGTGCTCGGGGCTGCCGCCGCCACTCTGGCAGCATCGACCGCCACTCTGGCAGCGTCGACCGCAACGGCAGCCGTACAGGCCGACGTTTTCTGTGGGACCGCCAGCTCGAGTCCGGTATTTGACTGCACCATCCGGCTCGCCGATTCGCGCACGGGACGTGCCATTCCCCATGCCAGGCTCAGTGTGAGCGCGGATATGCCCTCAATGCCGATGATACACAACATCAAACCAGTTGATGCCGTGGAGACGGCAGTGCCAGGTTCCTACTCGGTACGGCTGTCTCTGGAGATGTATGGTACCTGGATGGTCAAGCTGCATATCACGAGTCCAGTCGCAACCCAGGTTTACAAAAAGGTGGATTTCATCGCCCGACACTGAGGTGCCATGCCGTGCCCGCACACAACCTACCTGGACTGGTAGTTGCTGATTACAGCGCATTGCCTGATATTTCTACCATGATGGATGCGACGTTGCGGACGCAACGATCATTGACGTTGTGCCCCGTCCTGCAGGAAACGTAGACGAGCCGCGAGGAAACGATGGCCGAGGAGTTGGGTCCCGAAGAAACGCAGCGGTGGCTCGCGCATCGTGAACCCTTTCTGTTCATCGATCAGGCAAGTGTCGATCTGGCGGGTGGTGAGGCATGGTCGAGGCGGACGTTTACCTGCGACGACCTGTTCTTCCGTGGACATTTCCCTGGCAATCCGCTCGTTCCGGGAGTCATCCTGCTGGAGCTCATCGCGCAGACGGCGAATTGCTTCCTGAGCCGCCGCGCAAACCGCTTGGTCCGCGGTTTTCTTGTCGGTGTCGACGATGTCAAGTTCAACGCGAGCGTGCGACCTGATCAAACTGTCATGGCCCGCGTACGGTTGGACAGGGAAGTCACCACCGGCTCCGGCGCGGAGGCGGGAACAATCAGCCAGTTCAAAGCGAACGCCTATATTGACGATCGGCGTTGTACACGGGGCAACGTCAGCATATTCCATTCCAGCGAGCCAGCATCATGAAAGTCGATGGTGGCGTGCTTTCTACCCGCGGTGATAGTGAGGGAATCAACATGGCAGAGGCATGGACCCGAGATAAGGTGATCTCCTTTATCAAGAAGGATCTGCTCCTCGAGCGCCTCGACCTTGCGGGCGCAGGGAAGACCCTGGAGGACATTCAGGACGACACGGCTTTGATTCACGAAGGGCTCGGACTCGATTCCGTGGACGCTCTCGATCTTCTGGTGGAAGTCGAGAAAGTCTTCGGCCTGAAGCTGCCTGATCTCAGCGGGTCGTTTGTGGCGAAGGTCTGCCAGAATGTGGGACGCCTTGCAGACTATATTCTCACAGCACGAGCGCAGGCAGCCGCAACCACCGCATCGCAGTAGGCTGCGGGGCCCCTGAACGGGCCGCCTGCCGGCCTGCCGCGCCGGGTGGATGACATGAATACCGTGTTGGTAGTGGATGCCGATTCTGTGCTGGCCAGAGCCCTGTGCGAGGAGCTGGCGAACGCACGAAGTCGAGTCATCGCCCACGTCCGATCCACCGAATACGCCCCTTTCGGAACCCGCATAACTGTCATGTCTGCGCCAACCGTACACGACGTCCTCGCGCGATGTGCCGAATCCGGTTCGCGAATAGATCGCGTCGTGTTCGCCGCGTCCTCGAGCCACGGCCCGTCTTCAGATGGGGACAGCGATTTCGAGAGTTTCATCTCGAACACTCACGAGCAGCTCGACCAGTTCCTCGGCGAGTTGCAGGCTGTCGGAGCGTTACTCGTGCGCGCGGATGCGGCTCAGATCTGGGTGCTTACGCAGGAAGACAGCATGTACTACTACACGGGCAGCCCTTCGTCGCCGGTGAGTACGCGAGCCAAGCATGCCGCGGTCAAGAGTTTTGCCAAGGAGCTCTTCCGCTTCGGCGTGCGCGTCAATTGCGCCAATGTACAGTTGCTGGCTGAAGAAGCGACCACAGATGAATGGCTGCGGGCAAGAGAGGGGCTCAAGGCCTTCGCGATGAAATTCAAGCCCAACCGGGCCGATGCGGTTGCTCGGACGCTGAGTCTCCTGTTGGGACAGGCAGATCTTCCCATTGCCGGCATGGTGATCCCGATCGGAACAGGTTTCGCGGAAGCGAATATATAATATAACGCTGGATTCGGGCATCGTGCCCGGCCCAGCGTGCTTCGAGCAAAAAGCGTGGTTTTTGCTCGAAGCTCCGCCACCTTCGGCGGCGGGGCACATCCCTGTGCCTGGACGCGCGCTTGCACCGGCACAAGGGATCCGGGCATTGCGCTGCGCAGTCCTTGCTTCGCGCAAGCCCAGGGCGCACATCCGTGTGCGCCCGTGCGACGCATGCGTCGCACCCTGCCCGGATCCAACGGGCACATCCCTGTGCCTGGACACTTACGAAACTCGCTCTTGGCGTTTCACCAACTCATCCGCACAGGAAAGACGTGCTCAGCAGAGCCAGAGAGACCCACGGATTTCGATAGGCAAGAATACCGAGCGCCATCAACATGACCGCGGCCAGCGCCATGAGGCCGTACAGCGCCAGGTCAACGGCGGTCAGTCTCGTAGCCTTCATGCCGACTGCCCGACCGGGCCCACCGCATGAATACGCTCTATCTGTTTGTCATTGATCGGCCAGTGCAGCAGTGCCGCGATGAGTGCGATCACCACGGAGATGATCCACATCAGATCATATGACCTGGTGACGTCGAACACGTATCCTCCCAGCCACGTCCCGAAAAACGACCCGAGCTGGTGACCGACAAACACGAAGCCAAACAGGGTCGTGATATAGCGTACTCCAAACACTTGCGACAGGAGGCCGTTCGTCAAGGGCACGGTGCCCAACCAGATCAGACCCATCACGATCGAGAACCCGTAGACCGTGATCGGCGACAGGGGCAGCAGGAAAAACAGCGCCATGGCCACCGCCCGGGTCAGATAGATGACGGAAAGCACATACTTGCGGCGGAGGAAGCCGCCGAGATAGCCACATATGTATGTGCCGAAGGTGTTGGCGAGAGCGATCAGGGCGAGAGCCGTGCTCGCCACTTTCACTCCCGCCCCTTTGTCGACTAGGTAGGCCGGCATGTGACCGGCTATGAATGCAAGCTGGAACCCGCAGGCAAAAAAGCCCGCGTTGAGCAGCCAAAAGCCCCTGTGATTGAAGGCTTCACGGATCGCCTGCCGCAGCGTCAGATGGGCTTCCGCAGATGCGGTGGAGACGCGCTCCTCGCGCAAGTACCCGGACAAGGGGGCCGTCATGACCATGAGAACCGCCAGCGCGACGACTGCCGATGTCCAGCCGACGCTGCTGATCAGACCCTGCGCCGACGGGACCATCAGAAACATACAGAGCCCGCCAATGGCGCCAGCCACGCCGAGCACCGCGCTGCGTTGCTCGACTGGGAAAAGACGATTGAGCGGACCGTAGACGACGCCGAAAGCCGTACCGGCCAGGCCTGTTCCAACCAGAAAGCCGTTGCCAAAGACGAACAGCTCGACGGTCGTTGCGTGCGACATGGTGTAGAGGCCGAGCGCGTAAGCGATCGCCCCCGCCACAATGACGCGCACCGAGCCGAACCGGTCCGCAATCATCCCGGCAAAGGGTTGCACGAAGCCCCAAACGAGGTTTTGGATTGCAAGGGCAAATCCGAACGTCTCCCGCGACCATCCGCGGGAGGCCGTGACCGGCTGCAGGAACAATCCCTGCACGTGGCGGATTCCCATTGCCGCGCCGATGATCACACCAGCGGCCAGAACGATCTGCCAGCGTTGCTGCCACCTGCTCTGTTGGTCCTGTGCGGCCACCTGAATACCCTTCCTTTGCAATCCCGACTTCAGCTATGTCACAACGGCCGGAAAAAGCGCCCCGCGTCGGTGACATTAGACTCCCGGCGCGCTCTTCTTTCACGAGACCATTCCGCATGGATCGCATGATCCAGCTGCATTTCAACTCGGACGAGCGCACCGGCCTCGGCAGCTCACTCCACGTCGACCCGCAGGACGTTCCACATCACGCGGGTTGTCCCGCGGCAGCAAATTCGAGCGCGTCATCGAGGCGGTCGTTTCCCCAGAACATCTCGCCGCGGACGAAGAAAGTCGGCGCGCCGAAGATGCCTTTCAGTCTGGCGGCCTCGGTTTGTTCCCGGAGCCGCAATTTGTTCTCCTCGGCCTGTGCTGCCGCGATGATCGTCGCGGCCGGAAGGTCGAGCTGCCGCAGCACTTCCTCGACCGCCTCGAGAGAGTTGATGTCCCGATCGCTGACGAAGTTGAGCGACATCATTCGCCTGCAGTACTCGCCCATCCAGGGCTGCTCCGCGCCGATCAGGGCGACTCGCATGGGCAGCAGGGCTATGCGGGGGAACGTGGTCGGTCGGGTCCAGGGCAACCCGTATTTCTTGCACTGGCGTGCCATGTCCTTCCAGACATACGCGCCCTTCTGTGCCTGCAACACAAACGGGGAGGAGTCCCAACCGAAGGACTTGAAGATCGGTCCCAGCAAAAACGGCTTCCAGATCACTCTGACGCCGTGCCGGGTCGCCTCGGACTCGACGCGCATTACGCTGAGATAACTGTAGTTGCTACCGAACTCGAACCACAGCTCCAGGTCATGGCCGTCTCGTGTATTCAATGTCGGAACCTCCGCCTGATGCAGTTATTCATTCGTATATGACCAGGCAACGTATTTCGATGCTCTCACGCAGGGGAGCGTCGACCGGCGTGTGCGGATGATCGAAGGCCGCATGAGGAGTAAAACGGGCCACGCTGCCGTCGACTTGCGAGTCATACTGTTTGAAGATCAGCGCCTCGTGGCGGTCCATCTCCGAAAAATAGGACCAACGGTGTCGAGGCGCGTGCGTCACGAGGTAAACTTCCCCGGTCCGCGTTTGGTAACGTACTTCGCTGGCTACGAGATCTTCCGCCGAAACGGTGCGTGCATCGCATACGGCCAGTGGCGTGTCGGTCACCGGCGCCTTGATCGAGCGCCAGATGTTGACGATGCAATAGCGCTTCACCGCAGCGTCGGGGTCGTTGAGCACCATTGCGAGCCGGCGGCGCCCGGACTCCTCCGTGTAGTCGTTGTGGATCCGCCCCGAAGCCGTCGGCGTACTTCCGTTGCCGTACCGGCCGAACCTGAGCGGCGGTCGGCCGGGCTCGCGCCTGCGAATCAGGTGATCGAAAACATACGCCCGTGCTCCGCCCGTCACGGCGCACGCCAGCTCTGTCATCTCGGAATAGTAGCGGCCGACGATTGCCTCGACGTCGTCGAAGCTCGTGACGTCAGTCGGCGCGTCCCAGAGCTCGAACCCCTCACTATGTAACGAGTGAGCCTGGCCGCGAGCATCGACGATCGGCATGGGCCGCAGCTCGTATTCGCAGTTCTCCCAGGCCTCTCCGCTCGGGGGCTCGTACATGTAGTTGTAGGGACGCTTGCTTGTGGGCTTCAAATACCCCAGCCCGGCGACCACGTACGGCGCCTGCGCGGCGGACGAGGGTCGCCCGGGATCGCAAGTTTCTGGAAGCGCCGACGGACCCATGCCTCCTCCGGGTATCAGATGGCTCGCATACTCCAATGACATCCGAACAGGCGCTGTCTTTCAAATGACATTGCCGCATTCATCACATGCGTGCAGCGCATGTGTCCGTGGCTTGCGCGGGCTGGGCGGCCCTGGCGTAGGCTGTCAGGAGATCTTCGATGCGGCCGAACACGTCGGCCAACAAAGTGGGGGGTGGAAGCAGCGTTACCCGGAAGTGATTGCGGTAGGGCACGTTGAAGCCTGTTCCGGCCGTGACGAGCACGTGCTTCTGCTCGAGCAGGTCGAGCGAAAACTGCTGGTCGTCGAAGTCGGGCAGCTCGCGGGTGTCTACCTCGATGAAGCTGTACAGGGCTCCGTTGGGGGGTGTCAGGTTCAGAAAACGGCTATTGCGCACGCCTGCGACGATGGCACGCCTGGATTCATAAAGACGGCCCCCGGGAGCAACCAGCTCACGAATACTCTGCAACCCGCCGAGCGCCGTCTGGACCGCGAGCTGCCCCAGGACGTTTGCGCACAGGCGCAGCGAAGCCAGCAACTCCAAAGCGCGCAGGTAGTCGGCGGCGGCTTGTTTGCGTCCAGAAAAGACGGCCCAGCCCACACGATAGCCACAGGCCCTGTAGATTTTGGAGAGGCCCGACAGTGTCGCACAGAGCGTATGGCGCACGAGGGTCGCGATCGGTACGAATTCAGCGCCATCGTAGGTTATCTGGTCGTAGATCTCGTCGCTGAAAACGACCAGTCCGCGGCGCTCGGCCAGCTCCGCTAGCGCCTCGAGCACCCCTCGCGGATAGACCGCTCCTGTGGGATTGTTAGGGTTGATGACGACGATGGCACGTGTGCGCGGCGACACGAGACGCGCAACTTCCTCCGGATCCGGAACGAACCCGTTTGCCGGCCGGCACGGGTAGTGTACCGCGCGTCCTCCATTCAGCGTCACGGCCGCCGTCCATAACGGATAATCGGGGCTGGGCACCAGCACCTCATCGCCGTCGTTCAGCAACGCACGCAGCACGAGATCGATGAGCTCGCTCACGCCGTTGCCCATGAAAACGTCTTCGGCCGTCACGCCAGTGACACCCCTGGCCTGCTGCTGCATCGCTACGGCTTCCCGTGCCGGGAAGACGCCCTTCTGATGACAATATCCCTCCGCCTCGCGCAGGTTCTCGATCAATGCCAGGCGCATTGTCTCGGGCGTACGGAAGCCAAACGGTCGGGGGTTGCCCGTATTGAGGGAGACAATCTCATATCCCTGCCGCTCGAGCTCCTGGGCTCGGCGGGCCAGCCCCCCGCGGAGCTCGTAGCGAACGTGGCGGAGGTGACTGCTGGGAACAATGCCGGCTTCAGTTTTCATGCGCATGAGAATAGCAGGCGGGCTCTTCGCTCCGCCATCGGCCGGGTTCCCGACTACCAGGATAGCGGCGCTACGTTGCGAGGAGCAGGGGCGGACCCGTAAAGCGTCCCTGGAATCAACACCACATGTTGGCGAGACCTCCGGACACCGGCGCGCCGTTCGTGCCCAACAGCTCCTACCAGCTCTGGTAGTTGTCCCGCAACCGGGCCAGGTGCGAGAGTCAGGTTCGATGGCCCCAAAGGAATGGCCCCGAAGCAATGGGAGAGGAAGCCGATGGATCCGCGCGCGCATTTCTCAACACATCAGAGCAAGGCGGGTAGCCTGTACGGATTCGACCTTACCCGCTACATCCAGGCTGGCGACCTTTCAGGCATGACGGCCCATGAGGCGGCCGTGCGAACCCTCACGCATGGAGGGATCTATCCGTTGGAGCACGCCATCAACGCGATCGGACTCTACGATCGCGCCGCGGTGACTGTATTCGCCGCACATCTGGAGTTGCTGGTCGCCGCCAGCCCGGAAGTGCGCGAGGATTGCCTCGTGCTTTCGATGTATGTGAATACCTTGGGTCGCCTGCACATCCGGCCAGCGACCGCCCCCAAGGTGAAGTACAGCGAGGACGACAATGCCACGGACCTTGGCTATGTTTTGGTCGGTCGACACATTGCCGACGCGATCACGGCCCAACACGACGAGCTCGAGCGCCAGGAGGCGCAGGCTTTCGCGGAGATCAAAGCAGCGACCGACGGCCTGCATGCCCGTAATGAGCTCGAGAAGGTGCTCGAGGAGGTCATCGATCATGTTGCGCACGTGGAGTCGGTCGGATTTTATCTGGGGGACAGGTTCCTCGCCCGGATCGATCGCTACGTCAATCTCGTGGACGACAAGCGCGGCCAAGGGTTTCTCAACAGCCTGCGCGACAAGCCGTATCCGCAGTGGCGGTCCGAGGAGATTCTCGTCGTCGCCGCCTTGCACGCGCTGTTTCTTTCCGGACGTTCGGTTCGCTTCGAAGAATTCAATGGAACGTTGCTGACGGCGAGCCGTCTCCTGGGGCGGTTGAACGAATTGGCAAACGCATATCGTACCGCAGGATGCGAGGTCGAAATGCCCGCGGGACTCGACATGTTCGAGCGCGCACGCCTCATACGACAGCAGACTCTCCGCTCCACGGGAAAACCTTGGCTGCGGTACCGTTGGATATACGGACTCAACTTCCAGAAGGTGGAATACATTCTGCCGACCAGCGAAACCTCGGAAGCCGATGATGTTTGGCAGCGTGACCTGGGCGATGAGTTCCGGGAGCTGGTCGGTGGTGACGTGCACGCGGTCTCCGAACATACAGCCACCACGGCACTGGCGAACGCCTGCCTTGCGCGCGACGTTGCTGGAATTCCTTGCAACCGGGGCAGTGGCGCCACCACCGGCTGGCTGGAATATTTGATGGAACGGATCGTCGCGTCCGCCGTGTTGGCGACGAATTCGGACTATGGCATGTCGAGCTCCCTGCGCGACATCGCTCGCCTGGTAACGTACGACGAAGCCACGCTGCTCGACGCTATCCACGCGCTGACGCCGGCGCATTTCTTCACCTGCTTCGTTTCGAATCGAATGATCGAGCGGATCGGAACCGATGAATCCCGTGCGATCGCAAGCTCGGTGCAGAAGCGCATGATGTTCAACCGCTGGCATTTCATCCCAGGAAATCTCGAGCGGCCACTCGTGCGCATGTCACGGCACTGGTATTACCCACCGCTGATTCCCGACATCTCGGTGCACTCTGACATGCATCGAGCGGCGCACAACCTGGCGCGGGTCAAGTATTCCGTCCGGGCACCGGGACCGGACATGTCGCGGCCCGCATTGAACATCGCAAATCGGCGCTATCGCGGCTTCTACGACGTTCGTGTGGTGCGCACTGAGGGCGACGGTTACACGGTTGAGGACATGTTGAGGACGCGCCGCAGGACGCTTTGGCTCGAAGCGGTCTACGAAGCCCTGGTGAACTATTTGATGAGCCCGCGATGCAAACGACTGCAGATCGCTGGATTCCAGCCGGGCAGCTACTACGACATTCCCGGAGCCGATGCGGGCAGAAGCGAGGACTCCGGCCTGGCCTATGAGCACTACTTGCGCCCGCAAGTTGGTGTCGCGGCGACGCCAGCAGCAGCGTTAGCCGTCGAAACCTGACGGGCACACGGCTCGCGTCATGAGCATCATCAACACTATTGCCGCGACGGGCTCCAGGAGCGAAGCGCATCAGATACGTTTTTTCAGGGGCGGCCGACTCACGGGTATGCCGCTCGCGCGGCTTGATTCGCTCGCGGCCCGGCTAGCGCATCGGCTTGTTCGCGATGGATTCAAGCCACGAGATCGTATCGGCGTGCTGGCGCGCAATGGGCTCGAATGGGTCCTGTTGGATCTCGCCGCCATCAAAGCTGGAGTCGTTACCGCCGGCTTCGAGTTCGGAAAATTCAAGGACCCCGGCGTACTGATCGAAAAGTATCAGCTCAAAGGAATGTACTCCGACGTCAAGATCGGGAGCGCCAACGCCGTCTACGATCTGCGCCCAGTGATAGAAGAGGTCATCGGCTCCGCATCCGCCGCGGAAGACGCTCACGAGCCCGCCGCGGCGCTCGTTGAATATGCTCCTGACGACATCACTACGATCAAGTTCACCTCGGGAAGCACCGGTGAGCCCAAGGGCCTCGGCGCTACAGTCGCCAGCATTGATCACTCCATCGCCGCCGTACAAAGCTTGTTTCACCACGGCGCGGACGACAATATCCTCGTTTTCCTGCCGCTGTCTCTGCTGCAGCAACGATACTGGATCTATTCCGCGCTGAAATACGGTCACGACGTCACCGTGGTTCCGTATGAATTCAGCGTGGACACCGCGCGGAATGTGCAACCCACGGTGATCATGGGTGTGCCCGGATTTTTCGAAGGTATCAAGAAGCAGATCGAGCGCGACCCCCAACTCAGGTCCGATGATTTGAGCGGCCGCAAGGCTCGAATCCAATCCCTGTTGGGTAGCCGCATCCGATATCTGTGGACAGGATCGGCGCCGGCCAGCACCGCGATGTTGTGCTTCTTCCATGACTGTGGGGTGCCGATCTTCGAAGGCTACGGCATGAATGAGACGTGCATCGTCTCGAAGAACTATCCGGGTC
>CAZBTV010000104.1:0-26089 GCA_964494895.1 uncultured Steroidobacteraceae bacterium
TGGGCTTACCCTGGGGATAGACAATGCTGAAGTTGGAAGCCTTGAGTGGGGGGAGGTTGGCCATTTTGAAGAACGCGTTCGCGTCCTCGAGAAGCGTCGGATAGCCAAAGGCCTCGACCAGAACGATGGTCTGGCCCGTACCGGTGAATCCCGCCTGGTAAGCATCCCGGAGCCCCAAGACATCCTGCAGTTCGCTCGGCAGGTAGTCGCAGATCCCGCTGCTCAAGAATTGCGTGGCGGAATACACCGCGGACGTCGTGCCGTCCGCAGACTGCAAATTGAAGCTGCTCGGGGAGGAGAGGCAGTCCGTGGTGCTCATCTGTGGGAAAGTACCCTCGACTGGTTGGCTGAGCGGCACGGAGGCAAAGACTGGGTTCCCCTGCGGATCCAGGGCACGTGTCACCAGCGGCACGACCGTGTTGCTCTGGAGACCCGCCACCGTGGAGACGTAATTTCCCGCGGGCATATTCAGCTGGGCGTTCTTCACATTGGCGCGGAAAACCTTTCCGTTATGCTCGAAGTTATGAAGCTCGGTATTGAACGCCTTCTCCACATTGCCGGTGGTCCCGCGAGCACGGACGCTGAAGCCGAGCGGATCGCGTGAAACGATCGTCAATCCGTTCCTGACCAGCTCCTGGGCGACAGCCTCCTGGTGCTGCTGGGTGGCCCCATACTTTTTGAGCTCGTCGTTGCTCATCCATGCGTGATAGGTTGGCGAAGCCGGGTCGTACAGCGCATCTACCGCTTGATCGAACGCCGCCTTGTTATTGAGGGTAAGATAGACGGTGACGTTGATTTCTGCTGATAGATCGGCCCGACCCAGATCTTTGGCAACGCTGGTGCTGGTCGGGACGTTGGTTTTTGCGAGCTGGGCGTAAGCCGACAGGCTACCGCCAGCCAAGACCACGGCCAGTAAGTTGACCGCGATACACCTGGATCCTGGAAATTTCATGCCTTCCTCCCTGTGAGTTATCGAGGGCGAATACGAAGGGGTGACGCGGGTTCCCAAAAAGTTCCGCGTCGGCTGGAGGGCCGTACGCCTCAACTGGCCACGGAACCCTCCTGGAAGGTGAGGTTACGGAATCAGCCAGGCATTCGGATCGCTGATATTGAAAAAGCAATGCTCGAAACGCTCGACGGTTCTGCGGCCGTATCGGGCGGCGTCGCCTCTCGCTCAATCACGTCGCGTGTACGTGTACAAGTAGCCTCGTTGAGCGGCGGTGTCGATCGATGCGTCGGCGACAGCGGTGATGTCCCTGTCGTCCACCTCGAACCACTGGCCGTTCCGCTTCACATGGGCGATGTAATGACCTGCCTCGGCGCTCGTCCCAACGTGTGAGACGAGCGCAGTCAAGTCGTAAACAACGGCGGCGTTTCCTGGCGCAAGGTTTGCAGGGATGGTGATGACGCGGCCCGTGCGTATCCGCTCTCCCAGCTTGAACCGACGTCCCAGGAGCGTGCTGAAGTTGAAACGGCCAAGTTGGATAGTGAGTGTCGCAGGAAGTTCGGTCAGCGTGTATGTGTGCTCGCGCACAATGTCGCCGGCCCGTTGTTCGGTGGTTGTGCGGCCCAGGTTTGCGCCTAGAAGATCCTCCATCGTACTGTGTGAGCCCTCCATGCGAATGCCGGTCAGATAGACCATGTGATTACGCACGTTGTCAACACTACGGTTGGCGAAGCCCCGGTCTTCGTAGGCATGATCGAGCCCGACCGTATTGGCTGAGCCGACCGTGGCGAGGATGAAGTTGAACAGCTCGCCCGCGTCCTGTTGCCGGGCCTCGTGCTCGCGTGAGCCGCCGAGCCAGCCGCACAAAATGAGCTGGGCGCGAAAGTCGCGGACCTCCGTGCCCGTGACCCTCTCGGCAGGTTGTTCATCCCCGAACTGCAGTTGGATCTTTCGGATCATCTGCGCCCCGAGCTCAATCAGCCTCGCATGGACTGGATTCGTGGGCATTTCAGCCGGAGCGAACGCTGCGCTGTACGCCGGAGTAGCGGCAATCGCTTGCATCGTAGCGGCGATGTAGCAGCTGTTGCCAATATTCGGTAACCCGCTGCCCGGGCGAGCCTTCCCCCGCGATGGTAGCAAGATCATCTCATCGTCCGATGAGTCCTCCTTTTCACGTGCTTTGTCCGAGTCGCCCTGGTAGAGACTTGCGTCGACACGGCGCGAGCCGCCTGCCGAGAGGCTGGGGATCGGCTCGAAGGCCGCCGCGTGCCGGCGCTGGTCGCTCTTGTTCTCGAGAAGGTCAAAGTGATCGTGTTGATTGAGCACATCGACCCGGTGCTTGCTTCTGTCCGATCCGAACTTCTCGGTGAAAATGGAATAGTCCTTTTTGTTCCTCCCCTGCAGCTTCGAATGCACCTGGATCTGCACGTCGAGCAAGTGGCTCAACATGAGGATGTCTGTGCTCGTGATCCATTGCCCCGGCTTGCCAACACCGTTGACATAGTCGAGGATCGCATCGGGTGATTCGACATACTTTTCGAATGCGGACGGTGGGTCGTCGGCGGCCAGACATCGCAGGAACGAGAGCTGCAGCGGCTGCGCGAGACCCGGCAGCTCGATATCAGGCGCCATCACCGCCCGAGTGGTCACGTCCGATTTCCCCTGGCCTCGCCGTTGCACCGCCGTCTGGGTTACACCAAGCCAGTGAAGCCGGATCTCCTTGATGATTTGCGTACGAATCGATTCGTCCAGGTCCTTTGACTGGCCGGCCTTGATGTATTCCTGCTGCAGTTGTGCTCGCAATTCGTCGGGTGTCACCTTCAGGCCGCGCGCGCGGATCAATGCAAGCAGCATGGTGTCACCGGCCGGGCCATGGATCTTGCGCACGGCCTTTGCCTCCTCGCCGAGCCGGATCACCGGGCGCTTCACACCGTGCTTTTTGGTGATCGCCTCTTTCTTCGGAATGGGCTTGACCTTCTTGGGTCTGGGTGTACTGGACTTCCTCGGAGTGCGCTTCTTGCCGCTCGCAAGTGCCTTTTTGGCCCGTTCCTTTACCCGTTTCTCCAGCCTCTCCTGCTTGGCCTTTTCCTGGCGCTCCTTCTTCGCGCGGTTGGGATCGCGGACCACCAGCTTCTTGATCGCCGCGATCTGTTCGCCTGACACATCCTCCTGTATATCTGGCAGATGCTCCTCGTCCTCAACTGTAGCGGTGGTCGGCGAGCTCTGCGCACCCAATGGGATGCGATTCTCCCAGAACGGCGACGCTTGCGACTCGAGAACGTCGAAGTAGTAACGCAATACGTCGGATTGCGCTTCGCCCGAGGCGATGGTGGCGGCCAGGGTGCTCACAACCTTTTCCAACGAGCCACGCTCGTCACCACTTTTTAGCGCCTCGAGTGCCAGCCTGATAACGTCGGATGCTTCTGCGGACCACTGCTCGCGAGGGTCCTCGTCGTCGATCCAAGGCTGCTGGGCGTGCAATCTGGCCTTCAGCCGATCGCTTACGCGAGTGTTTCTGTCTCCCTCACTTTTGTCCGAAGCAAGCGCGTTGTAGTTGATGAAGAACTCTGCCACCGCGGCGAGCAGCGGGGGTGACCTCTTTTCGAGGGTTGCCAAGAGCGCCGCTATGTTTACACGACCGTCGACCAGTAGTGTTGGCGTCTCAACCAGAGCGGCGAGCAGCTTGTTTACCTCATCCGGGTCGAGCTCGGCGAGCTCCTTCGGCACAACTGGCGCGCCGCGCTTGCGCGCCAGCTCAATGCGGTGATCGACTTCCGAGAGCAGGCCTCGGCTGGCGAGGCGCGTGCCTTTACCTGTGCGCGCCTGAAGAATCTCGCCCAATTTCTCGCACAACGCTTTCCACCGCGCACCAGGAGTTTCCGTACCAAGCGCCTTCGCGAAATCCTCGTCGGCGTAGTGGTACCGCTCGGCGGCGTGTAGTTGTTCCTGCAGCCACGTCGCGGTGCCGAGCGGGTCGCGTGCGTGTCTGACGTAGCTCTCGGGTGAGTCTTTATCACCTCCGAACCGAGCGATCGGCAGACCGAAAGTGCTTGCCACGTGGAGCAGCGAGCCCTGGTCCATTTTCATCCCGTACGCCTGCGTGAGGCGCTTCAGGAAAGTACGCCAGCCGGAGTGTGTCTGAAGCAGTGTGTTATGCAACAACGAGCGGACGTCAGTCGTCCATTTGCCGGCCTTGGTAAGGTTGTGCCCGAATCGGTTCATGTCGGTATCCACAAACATGCCAGGGTCGTAGATAACCCTCTGTGGGAAGGTGTCCTTGGAGAGGTGCTGGCTCTCACGGATACTCTCGCGGATATGCGGGTACTCATCGCGACCCTGACCGAAGCTGACGTCCTTGGCCATCGCTGCGTTGGCTTCGAGGAAGATGCTCTGCTCGGAGATATACGGCAGGATTGGCGAGACTGCAGCCATTGCTTCGCGGGTGCGGTTGTCCGACGTAACGCCGAAGTGTCCGAGCTCGTGCGGCGTGCGGCCCCAGTAAGGAGCGCCGATCAACAGTGGAGGAATGTCGCCGGCTGCGGCTACCAGAGCGTCGACGCGCTCGTGCCGGCCCGGCTCGTCTGTGTTTTTGGGATCAAGCTTGAGTCGCGTATTGTCAGGATCGGTAATCTCTACGTATACCCGCTCGTTGCATTCCTGCAACGCGGTCACATAGCGGCCGGTTGCGGGGTGGTGGAGGATCGCGTCACGCACTTGCGACTGAAATTCGCTGGTATCGGTGTCCAGGAAGAAGACGAACACCGTGACGGCGAACGCTTTGAATTCCCGGACTTGATTGGCGATGCGGATCATCTCGACTGCCTGGGCTTCACGTTCCTCCTGATTGTCCGACCACTTCCGGTTGAGCCCAACGACCATGCAGAGTCTATTCTGGAGGTCTTCCGCATGGTTACGCGCCTGTGCCGCGTACAACTGCGCGAGCGCCAGCGGATCGAGGTCCTTTCCACGGGCGGGCGTAGGAACATTGATCACGATACCGGTGCCCTTTTGCTTCTCCTTTCCATTCGGCACAACATCGTTGGAGACGTGATACGTGGTCGGCGTTTCGTCCTCTCCGAAGGACTTCCCCTTCTTGTTTGCTGGCTTTCGCGTCCCCTGTACTCTACTTTTGGGCGGGCGGCTTCGGGTGTTGCTAGAACGCCGGGCCTTAGGCTTCTTTGTCGGTTTCCGGCTTGACTCGACGCTTTCCTCCGATAAGGAATCCCGCCTACGCTTGTTGGAGACGTCGGCGTGGATGCGCTGGACCAGTCGCAGGAGTCTGTTGATGGATGTTTGCTCGAACCGCCCCGCGGTCTCTTCCTCTATGAGAGTCGCTTCCATCGTTTGCAGCATGCGCAGCGCGAAGCTTGGATCATCCTCGTTGTCGAGCATCTGCGAAAACAAGTAGATGAGCACGTGGCCAGCGAGTCCCTCGGGAGGCTCCTCTTCCTCCTCTATGGTGAGATAGCGCTGTGTTTTCACGACCAAGGCCAGGAGTCCGTCTGGCCAGTCCGGCTCGCTTGCAAAGCTGGCCGGGATGAGCTTCTTGATGACCCAAGCGCACAGCGCCGAGACACGCTGCACCACTGCTACGGGCCTTGGTCCTTGATGGATCGGAGAGAGGCCACGACCGTCTGCCGCTGCCTCGGAAACCGAAGACGGCCGCTGTTGCGCCGACGCTTGCAGTGCCAGGCGGCCCATCTGGTCTGCTTCCCTTTCCAATCCGGGGTTGTCGTTTACGGCGCCCCCCGCATGCAACTGGCGGGTCGCCGGCACGCGCCCCTGCGCCTGCTGCACTACGTGCCATGCTTCGTGCGGTAGATGTCTCTCTTGCCCCGGCCCGAGGTGAATGTTCTTGCCTTGAGCAAAGGCAAATGCATTCAACTGCGCGGGCAGAGGGGAATTCTCATGCACTCGCACGTCCGACATGTCTATTCCGGACAACGACTCTATACCTGCCTTTAGCCGGTCCGGCATACCCGTCTGGTTGGGCTGTGCTGTCGTGTCCGGGGCACTCGAATCAGGGATCCTGGCCTTGGGTCCAAATAGGGCGGTCAGACTCGCGCGTTGTGCCACCTGGACAGGTGAGCGGCTCAGCGCCTGGACGCGGCGACGCTGCGCTACCATATACGGGCTCGCGTCCACGTCATCCACTATTCGTCGCCGCGCCAAGACGTTGCGGCTCGCGTCGGCCGACACGGGACCTGAAACGGATTTTGGGTCGTTCAGTGGCTGTTTCTGCGGATGATCGGCAATGGCCTGTGTTTCCGGCGCTTCAGCCGCTGTCTTGTCGGCCCGTCCCATGACTCACCTTCGACCAGTCGTCCGGGAGTGTCGTGCCCCCAGGCCCACCCATCTGTGCTTGCGCTTATACAAGCAGGTGCTGAGCTGCCGACCCATCGGCTCGTTGCTGATTTCGCGCTTCCGAGAATCCTAGCCGTCTCTGGCACGACGTATCAGAAGAGGGGCCACTCCCGTGGGTAGTACCACCGTCAGCGCGGAATTGGCCCACGCCAGTGGGAAGCAACCGGCTGTTGGTCCCTCTGACATGAATGAGGCCGCACTCAGCCAACGTCGACTCCATGTGCTTGCGGCGCTGTCGGCCATCTCTCGGCAGTTACCGATGACGAGCATCTCGTCAGCTGTGGGAATGTTGTACCTGTAACCGCCGCCTTCAGAAATGGCTGCGGTCCGAGGGCGCGGCATTGCCTCGATAGAATCCCGGTGTACAAATGTTCAGGCCTGTAGTCGCCATTGCTGATGGGTGCGCCTTTCCGCCCCAGATCTTGACAGCCGATCCAGAATCGGGCTCTACCCTTGCTTTGTGACAATCTGCTAAATTGAGCGGATTTCGTAACAACGCTGCTGCCAAGGCTTTTACATGGAAAACAAGGGATGGAGCCGATCGAGGCGCTGGCGCGTGCTCTGCTGTGCACTCGTTGCCACTGCGACTTTTGCCGGCTCTCTACCCACCGCGGCGGCCGATCCCGTGACGGTGTTCGATCTGAGTCCGAGCCCGGTAGTGCGACTGGAGAAGCTGTCTCCACCGCTCTCGGAGGGATTGCGAGCGATTCTCGCGATGTATGCTCTCCAGAGCGGAGCGGGTTGCGGAAAAGCGGCTGTCAACAAGAAACAGGAATGTGCTCTGAACACTGCGCTGAAAGTGGGCCCGCAATGCTCAGACGCGCAGCTGCAGCTGATCAGTGCCTGGTTCAAATCAGTGCCGCAGATGTCCGCTGAACAGACGGATCGCAATAAATATGTCGACATACAAGCTCCAGGCTCACTCAAGAAACTATGTCTGTCGACTCCCGATGACGGGGAGGGCAACTTCCAGATCTGGACCAACATCAAGGTAAGTCAGGACGGTGGGAAAATTCTGGTCGACGCCTCGGGCGAGGCTGTGGCGGGTGATGACCAGGTCTTCAGGTTCAACTACAAAACCGAATACGAGATCGCCGGCCACTCGATTATTACGCTCTCGCACGATGTGCAGGTCCACCAGAATTCACTCGCATACTGACCAGGGATGAGTCGCTGATCGCGAGAGGGCTGTACGGAATCGCCCGCCGTCCGAACGCGATACTGACAACGTCGCATAACCATGGGTAACGGATTTCAACTTCGCACGACGCTACGCGCATCATTGGTTCATATTGCTAAGGAGGGCTTATGTTCGATCACGTCAAATTCGGAGTCAGCGACTATGCAGCGAGCAAAGCGTTTTTCCTCAAGGCGCTCGAGCCGCTCGGCGTAGCTGTTGTCTCGGAGGGGCCGCCAACGTACGGTGTCGAGCTTAGCCCAAAGGGGAAGGCTTCATTGTGCCTGTACCAGACCGAGGAGAAGCCGGCGCGTCTTCACCTGGCGTTCACAGCCGAGAGTCGCCAGCAAGTCGAAGCCTTTCATCGTGCGGCGCTGGAGGCGGGCGGCAAAGACAATGGTGCGCCCGGTCTCCGCCCCCAGTACCACGCGAACTACTATGCAGCCTTCGTCATTGCTCCGGACGGGCACAACATCGAAGTGGTTTGTCACGAACCCGGGGTCTAGGACGTTACCGCCCACGAATCTGGAAGGGGTTACGACCTTGCGCAGCGATGGCAAACCATCCGGTCGCGCCGATGTGCAGGAACGGTTTGTAGGAAAAGCCGAAGCCGGTGTTCAATTCGCTCGAAGCGGCGACTACCCCCGTTCTGGCGGGTATCGGCCGTCCCGCGCATGTCTGGCCTGTGCCCTGGGTTGCCTGGGCGCCCAGGATATTCCGCAGCAGGAAGCGCGCCGTGTCGCGATCGCCGGCGAAGCCAGGAAGATCGAGCTCGGCTGGCAGGTTGCGCTCACGTAGCGCAGCGGCTACATGTGCGGTTCCCTCGAGCCATACGGAATTCGGATTGGGCGGCGTCGAAAACGGGTCGGAGGGCGCGAAATCGTTGTTGACGATCGGTGGGTGCTGCGCGAAGTTCGTGAAAGTGATGCCCGAGATGCGTATCTTGTTACCGGCCACGGAGTTGTTGAAAGTTTGCGGGGTATCGGTCACCGCCAGATTGGTCTTTGCCCAGTCCACCGAGCCGGCGAGCCCCTCGTCCTGCAGTGCCAGGAAGGACCACGTGTTGACATCTTCCGGAATGGGGCTCGTGTTGATCGTCGTGCCATCCAGAAGTGTTCCCGTCCAGAAGAAGCCAGTCTCCGCGTTGAACATCGCCTGGACGAGCGTGCGTGCGTGCTGTCCCTGTACAGTCCAGGAGCTGTCGCCAGTCAGCTGGGCCAGCATGGTGAAGAGAGCGAAGGCGTCGATGTTGTGCTCGGTCGACTTGTAGGTGAGGGGATTGTTGTTGCTGTCCACGCCGGCCATGAAGCCGCCCGCACCGCTGGTGCTGAAGGTGTTCTTCACGATCCATTGGCCGAGCCGTATAGCGCCATCGAGAAACTCCTGCTTGCCAGTGCGTGCAAACAGATGCGCCAGGGCAATTCCCACCCAGGACATGTCTCCGGTTGTGGACCCGATGAAGAAAAAGGGCGCCAGCGCTGGTCGGACGAGCACGCCGTTCGTATCCGGCTGATCGACGAAGTAGGCTTGCCGCACCCGGCCATCACCGATGGAATCGTGCTGCTGCGCATACAGCAGGGTCTCACCCAACACAAGCGCGCGTTGCAGATTTTCGGTATCGCCACGTTCCAACAGCGCGTTGATGACGACCGCATTGTCGTAAACGAATGCGGTGCTCAGAAGCTGCATCTGGTCGCTATAGCTTTGGATCAGCCGCTGCGTCTGTCCCTGAGCGTAGGCATCCATCATGGTGTGCAGGAAGGTGTAGGTCTTTGCAACACCAGCCGTCAGAAGGGAGTCCTCGGCGGATAGTGCCTCATTGCCAGGCTCTTCGGCACGGGATTTTGCTGTTATGGATGTCAGCGCGGTCGCTGCAAACGTGGCGACACCAACCCTGGCGAGCTCTCGCCGCGAGATCTTTCCCTTGGTCATGGACAGCACGCTCCCCTTTGCTGGGCGCGGCCGGCCGACTTGCAGCGCGGCGCGCCAGTCACGATGCTCCTCTCAACTCTAATTTACTAAAACGTTTTAGTAAAGGCCGAAAGGTGGCCTGGGCAGAGCGCACTGTTACGGGATTATCGCCGGGAGCCCGTGACCCGCTTGCGGGGTTTCGCGGCCGAGCGGGGCGGGTGCGGCGCCGCCCCGGTGGATTCCCGGACGATCAGCTCAGGTTTGACGGAGATTTGTCCCGGATCTTCCTTCCCTCTCAATCTATCCACCAGGATGCACGCCGCCTTCATACCCATCTCGCGCAGCGGCTGTCGGATGGTCGTGAGGCTTGGATTTTGAAACGCTGCGCTGTGGATGTCGTCGAATCCGACCACGGAGATGTCCTCCGGTACCCGCAAGCCTCTTTCGCGAATCGCACGAATGGCGCCGATCGCGGAGAGATCGTTGTAGGCGAACAAGGCACTGAAGTCCGTAGTGCGGGACAGAAGCTCGCGCACCAATGGATATCCAACCATCGGAGAGAAGCTGTCGCTTTCGAGCTGTATGGTCAGCTCGGGACGAATCTCGATGCGCAGCTCGCGGGCAACCGCCCGGATCGACTCCCACCGCGCCTGGGAGTCGGAGCTGAACGATTGGCCCTTGATGAAAGCGATGCGCTCATGGCCGAGCGTCGCCAGATGCTCCAGGGCGAGCCGCGCCGCCAGCCGCTCATCGAGCACCAGATTCGTGACTCCGGGGAGCTTCGTATGCCCCGCGATATTGACGGTTGGCAGCGTCAGGCTTTTTTCCAGCAGGGTGTCGATCACGATGAAACCTTCCACCGACCTTTCCATCAACATTCGTGGATACTCGTCCAGCAGATCCTGCCGGCGGCGGTGGCTCGCCACGAAATAGAAATAACCTTCCTGCAAGGCGCAGGCGTCGATGCCATTCAGCAACAGGGCGCCATAACCTTCACTGATTTCGTGGACCAGGACACCGATCGCAAAGCTGCGTCGCTGCCGCAGGCTACGCGCCAGGACATTGGGTCGATAGTTGAATTTGCGGGCCGCCGCCAGAACGCGCTCTTTGGTCTCCGATGGAATTTCGCGGGCTGTGGGCGAGTCGTTGAGGACGACAGAGATGGTGGCCGGAGAGAGATCCAGGTATTCGGCCAGAAACTTCAACCCGATGGTCTGTCGAAGTTGATGCGGCGGCTCGCGGCGGCGGGGCAAAGCTGGCAACCTTGGTAGCTCGCCGCGAGTATGCCACAGTCGGGCACCACGGCGAGAACGCCGAGCGCCGGGCGCAGCTCATACGGCGCCACCTCCGACAGGACTGATCGCGGATCAGCCGATCATACTCGGGCAGGCTCCTGGCGTGGCCCTCGGGGGTGGAAGTGCGGGGGGCTGCACGGGACATGACAACCGCCGCGCAAACGCCGTAGAGCGGGCTTTAGATGGCGCCGCCGCTGGACTGGTGGCGCATTCGATTGAACGCTGCCGCGAAGTCCTTGTACCAGAGCCCGCTAAGTTTCAGGATGCGGGTCTGACTGGGGTAGTCGACGTAATAGAGCCCGAATCGCTTGCTGTAACCCAGCGCCCACTCAAAATTATCGAGCAGCGACCACACAAAGTATCCGCGGATATCAACACCTCGGTCGATTGCATCTGCCACCGCACGCACGTGAGATTCGATATACGCACGGCGGTGCTCATCTTGAATACTGCCATCGACTACCTTGTCCCGATACGCCGCGCCGTTCTCAGTAATCAGCACAGGGGGAAGGTCGTAGTCGCGATTGATGCGTACCAGTAGCTCGGTAAACAGCGCAGGCGCCACTTCCCAGCCCATATCGGTCACAACAGCATCGGCGTGAGCGGGTGCGAAGGCTCTGGTGGTTGTAGATACGATCGGGTGGTAGTAATTGACCCCCAGGCAGTCGAGTGGCTGTGCAATCAACCGCGCATCTCCGGCGTGCGTCTGGGGAGCGTCGGCACCAAGGTGCTCCAGGACATCTGCGGGATAGTCTCCGCGCAAGAGTGCGTCCAGATACCAGCGAACGAGCAAGCCATCTTCCCGTGACGCCTGCAGCTTGTCTGCCGTCGACTCGGTAGCGGGTAAGACCGGCGATAGATTGAGGACGATACCCACATCAACATGGCTCCGCGAGCTGCGGATCGCCTGGGTGGCAAGCCCGTGGCTCAGCAGACAATGATGCGAGACCTGCATCGCGATGGCTCGGTCTTGGATTCCAGGTGCAAAATGCCCCAGCTCGTGGCCGATCGTTGCGGTGACCCAAGGCTCATTGTGCGTGAAAAGTGCGCACACGCGATCGCCAAGATGCTGTGCGACCAGGGCAGCATATTCAGCAAACCGGTAGGCCGTGTCACGATCGGCCCACCCATTGCGCTCCCGTTGCAGCGCCGCCGGAAGGTCCCAGTGATATAGCGTCGGGAATGGCTGGATTCCGCGCTCGAGCAGACCGTCGACGAGCCGGTCATAGAAGTCCAGGCCACGGCTGTTGACGAGCCCGTAGCCCGACGGTTGGATTCGCGGCCAGGAAATGGAAAAGCGATACCCCTGAACGCCAAGCACCTTGATCAGATCCAGGTCCGACTCCAGGCGGTTGTAGTGATCGCAGGCGACCTGGCCGTCGGAGCCATCTGCCGTCGCACCCGGGCGGAGGCAGAACTCGTCCCAGATCGAGGGGCCTTTGCCGTCGGCATTCGAGGCACCTTCGATCTGGAAAGCGCTGCTCGCGACGCCCCAGAGGAAACTCGTTGGAAAGCGAGCGGACAATGTTTCGACAGATTCGGATGTATTCATGGGTGGCTCGGACTCGCTGTGCGGGGGTGTCAGCTGTTGTCGCCGGCCAGGGGAGCCGGCTTGCGGCGACCTCCGCGCGGCGGTGCGGTCGATTCGCGGATCACGAGCTCTACCGGTGGAGGTGAGATGCGTGGGCGGTTTCCGGCCAGCAGCTCGAGGACGGCTTGCGCGGATTGCTCTCCGAGTGTGCCCACGGATTGCCGCACGCTGGTCAGCGGTGGAACCCGATAGGCCGAGGACGGCAGGTCGTCAAAACCAACAACGGACACGTCGCCGGGAACTGAAAGTCCTCTCTTGAACAGCCCGAGCAGGGCTCCGTAGGCGGTCTGATCGTTCACGCAAAACAACGCCGTGAAGTGGGTGTTCGAGTCCAACAGCTCGAGGGTCGCTCGCAAGCCCCCTTGCTCGTGCCAGTCTCCGACCGCAACCAGCTTCGGGTCGAAATCGAGACCCGCTTCCTCGAGAGCCTTCTTGTAGCCTCCCAGGCGCTCGATGGCGTCTGGATGGTCTTCGGAGCCTGTAATGAATGCGATCCGGCGATGTCCGAGCTCGACGAGATGCCGCACGGCCAGCATGGCACCCTGACGATCGTCGATCTGCAGGCTGAACAACCCTTTCGAGCGCAGCTGCCGCCCGGTCACGACGACTGATACTTCCTTCGCATAGCGCTTCAACGTCGCATCGCTGAGGCGACCGGCGAACACGATGATTCCATCGACGCCACGCGCAATGAGCTCGCGCATGCAGCGGTCTTCGTCCTCTCCGCGCCAATTTCCGCTCATGAACAGGGGGGCATAGCCTCGCTCGCGCAGGCATACCTCGATGCCACGCAAGCCTTCACCGTAGAACGGGCTATCGATCGCCTGAGCGACGACGCCGATCGTCAGAGTCTTCCCGAGTGCGAGACCGCGCGCCGCCGCGTTGGGACGAAAATCGAACTTCGCGATGGCTGCTTCCACAGCCTGCTTCAGCCCATCGCTGACATTGACCGTGCCATTGATGATCCGCGATACCGTACTGGCAGAGACACCTGCCTCGCGCGCGACCATCCGCAAGGTGGTTGTTTGTCGTGGCCGAGGGCCACTCTTGCCTGGAGCTCTTGTTATATCGATTTTCACACTCATCGGGTCTCTTGGGGTTGGGTGAGCGAGGCTTCGAGCTCCTCGAGGGTTCTTCCCTTGGTCTCCGGAGCCAGCAGCAGGACGAAAATCAGGCCGGCAAAGGCGAGGAATCCGTAACACAAAAAGGTCCCCGCAGGGCCCCAGGTATCGAGCTCCTTGGGGAAGAGCAGGGTGACGCTCGCGCTGACCAGGGAGTTCCAGAATCCCACCACCGAGATAGCCGCTGCGCGCTCCTCGTTGGGGAATATCTCGGACAACAATACCCACATGACGGGGCCGAGCGATGCGGCGAAGGAGGCAACGAAGGCTGCGATCGAGGCCAATACAACGCCAGGGTGGCTCACCGATCCCTGAGCCACGGCGTTGTGAGCTGCCTGGAATGCCCAACTGATCGTCAACAAGGATAGCGCCATGCCGACCATTCCCGTGCACAGCAACGGCTTCCGACCCAGACGGTCGATGAGCCAGATCGCTATGACGGTCATCACGACGTTGACCAGCCCCACGAATATCGACTGACCGAAAGCGCTCGAAAGCCCGCCTCCGGACTGCGCGAAAATGGTTGGAAGGTAGTAGAAGATGGCGTTGATGCCGGTCGCCTGCTGAAAAAAGGCGAGGCCGAATCCCAAGACCATGACCTTGCGCAAGCGGCCGGTCAGCAGGTCGCCCATGGCGAACCGGCGTGTTTGCCGCCCCAAGCTCGTCCGGATCTGGAGCAACTCGTATTCTGCCGCCTCTCCGCCGTGCACCCTCTCCAGCACCGCGCGTGCACGGTCCTCGCGTGACTTGCTCAGGAGCCACCTGGGGCTTTCCGGCACCAGCAGCAGGAGCAGAAAGTAGCCGATCGCCGGGATCGCCTGCACCCCCAACATCCAGCGCCAGCTCTGGGCTCCCAGCGCCAGCAGGAAGTAATTCGAAAAGAAGGAGAGGGAGATGCCGATGACGATCATCAACTGATTGAGGGCAACGAGGCTCCCACGAGTGCGCGCCGGGGCAATCTCGGCAATGTAGACGGGCGCGATGAGGATGGCGGCCCCAACGCCGAGGCCACCGAAAATACGGGCTGCCACGAACAGGGTGAAATTACTGGAAAGGGCCGCGGTCAATGCGGAAACCAGAAACAGCAGAGCAGCGAGCAGCAACACCGTCCTGCGCCCGAAGCGATCACTCAACGCGCCGGCCGTCAGATTGCCCGCCATGGCGCCCCAGCCCAGGCAGCTGACAGCCCAACCGAGCTTGAGACTGCCGGAGGCACCCCCCAGGCCGAAATAGTCGCGGATGAAAGGGACGACCCCGGAGATGACGGTGGCATCAAACCCAACAAGAAAGCCACCGAGAGCTACGGCGCTGGCGATGCCGAAGACTCTGGTTGCCGGGTGCAGGGTCTCGCCGCCGATTTTTGCATCCACCGCGACAGGATGCCCGAAACCTTCCAGGAGCTGATTTCTCACGGCATGTCTCCCCCAGTTTTCCGCGCAGGTCGGGTCTGACGCCCATGGGCTGCAAGCGGTTTCAGGAATCCTGCTTCCCGGCCAGCTGCGCTGTCAAGGGCGGCAGGCATACTCAGGTCCTGAGGCCGGACCCTGAGAATGCTACATGTCCAAACGTCGGTGAAATGCGCGCGTGGAGCGCGCCGTCAGAGGCTCTTGTGTTTTGCGGCAGATGGCTGCATAGTATTTCTGCAACCGGTTTCAGAAACCGGTCGCAGAATAAGCGTGTGTCCCGGCAAGACGGGCCAGAGGGGGGCTACGTTGAGCAAGTCCAAGCGCGCCCGCGCCTGTAAACAGGCGCAGTCTCAGCCGAAAGGGTTGGCGTTGAAACCCGTTGCGGCTTTCATTGCCATGTATTGTTCGGGGGCCATAGCGGCAGACGGACCGAGTGCGCCGGCTTCTGCTGCGGCCACGGCCGACGACAGCCAACTCCAGGAAGTGGTCGTCACGGGTCTGCGCCAGTCGCTGATGAGCGCGGAAACCATCAAGCGCGACGCCTCCGGCGTAGTGGATGCCATCACCGCTGAGGACATCGGCAAGTTTCCCGATACCAACCTCGCCGAGGCCATTCAACGTGTACCCGGCGTCACCATTGATCGTTTGAACAACGAGGGCTCACGGGTGACGGTGCGCGGCTTCGGCCCCGAGTTCAATCTGGTCACACTGAACGGCCGATCGATGCCCGGCAATATCGTTCCGGGCCAGAACGCCACCCGATCGTTCGATTTCGAGAATATTTCGGCTGACGGCATTGCGGGAATCACCGTTTACAAGACCGGGCGCGCGGATGTCGCGAGCGGCGGGATCGGCTCGACAATCAACATCAGCACCGCTCGACCGTTCGACTTCAGCGATATGCGTGCCACGTTCTCCGCCAAGGCGAATCGTGATGCCTCGACCGAAGTGGGCAACAAGGTCACACCGGAATTCTCCGGCTTGTTCAGTGACAAGTTCTTCGACGACCGGGTGGGCATTCTGATCAACGGCTCCTATTCCAAGCGCAACAGCCAGGAGCAGATCTCGACCGTTGACGGCTGGCTGCAGGATCAGTTCACACCTGGTGACCCGCGGGTGGTCAGCGCCGATACCAATCCAGGCGGCCATAACTGGGCTCCCCGCGACGACAACTGGGGAGTTGTGGATCACTCGCGAAGCCGTACGAACGGCCAGGTCGTGCTGCAGTTCAAGCCCGTGGACTCGGTGGTGGCGACGGCGGACTACACCTATACGTATTACAAGGATATCGTCGACCGGCATACCTGGGGTGCCTGGTTCGATTACGGTCCCAATCCCTTCAGCGCCACCATCAACTCCAACGGGACGGTGACGCATCTGGTGGATACCGGCAGTGACCTCTCCTATAGCTCGTTCGCTGATACCTTCATTCAGCAGAACGGCTCGGCTGGGTTCAATCTGAAATGGGCCGCCACGGACAACGTCGACGTGGAGCTCGACGCCCACCATTCGTACGCCAATTCAGACGGTGGTGCCGCGGGTAACAACGACTTCGGCATCGTGGGACAGTGGCCGGCGTTGTCGCTTACGAAAACGTTCAATCTTGCCCCCTACACGCTGCCGACCACTTCGTGGACCTACGTGTCTCCGTACAATACGAGTAATCTGACAACCTCCACAATCACGCCGCTGTTTGGACAGGCGAACACCAACGCGTTCTACAACGTGATCGACCAGGCCCGCATCGGAGTGACATGGAAGAACGGCAATGCGGACAGCGGCTTGAAGAGCATCAAGCTCGGTTTCGATATCGAGCGGTTCACCACGCGAGCGGAGGCGTTCAACAGCGGCAACTTCCCGTGGGGATATTACAACGCGGTCGCCAACTATAACGGACTCATACCGGCCAGCGCGTTTACCAAGGTCTCCTCGTGCACCATCCTGAAGCAATTCTCTGGCGGGAGTTGCCAGATCGCCGTGCCGTACTTCTATACATTCAACCTGGCAAGTGCGATCGCTGCCACCCAAGGCGGTGGCGTTGCCGGTGATCCGACCTTCCCACCGTACACGTTCAAGCAGGCAGCCTCACCCACCAACGACGATCATATCAAGGAGGTCACGCCGGCTCCGTACCTGCAGTTCGACTTCAGCACCGACTTCAATGGCATGCCCTTCAGGGCGCTCGCGGGCATTCGCTACGAGAGGACGAACGTCACCGCGAACAGCCTCCAGAAGATTCCGACGGCTGTTGTCTGGGTGAACCCGACCGAGTTCGACACGACATACGCGGCTAATGCGACATTCAGCGACGTCACCAGCTCCTATAGCGAGTTCCTGCCGAACTTCGATGCCAGCCTGCAGGTACGGCCGGACGTGATCCTGCGCGCGTCCTACAGCAAGACCATCGCCCGTTCCGATCTCACACAGATGATCGGCACGACTTCTGTAACAAACACGCCCAAGCCAGGCTCGCGCACGGCCACGGAGGGCAATCCCGGGTTGCTGCCGTACGAATCCAACAACTTCGATCTTGCGGCCGAATGGTATTATGCCAAGGACAGCTACCTGGCGGCGAACTGGTTTGTGAAGCGGGTAACCAACTTCCTGACCGATACGACCACCCAGGGTCCCCTGTTCGGGATCACTGACCCGAACGCAGGCGCGGTTGCCACCAAGGCCACGCAGGAGCTGCAGGCTGCCGGCAAGCCGGTCTCGGCCCAAGCCATCTTCGCGCAGATGGAGGCCGACCACCCGGGCCAGACCAGCTTCGCCGGCCAGCCGGGCGACCCACTGGTGATATGGGACATCACGACCCCCACGAACGGCAACAGCACCAATATCCACGGCTTCGAGCTTTCGGCGCAGCACGTCTTCTGGGACAGCGGCTTCGGCATTCAGGCCAACTGGTCCGTGCCGACCGGAGGGGCGCCCTGGAATTCACTAGTGATCGGCCAGCAGTTCGCGCTGGCCGGCTTGAGCCGGTCCTACAACCTGGTCGGTTTCTTTGAGAAGTGGGGTTTCCAGACGCGCGTGGCCTACACTCATCGCAGCGCCTTCCTGGCGGCGCTCGGCCAGACCGACCAGGCGAATGAGCCGATATACACCGCGGCATATGGCCAGCTCGACGCAAGCGCGAGCTACGACATCAACAAGCACTTCTCTGTGTTTTTCAACGGAATCAATCTGACTTCGGCGTCGCAACGGCAGTGGGGGCGCTTCGACGAGCAGTTTATCTCCGCCTCGGAGGGGTTTGCCCGATACCAGGTTGGTTTTCGGATGACGCTGTAATGTGAAACTGGCGGGCACGCGAGACGAATGTCGGTTGGACATCGGTGCCGCGTGCTGCTCAAGTGCGATTGCGCGCCAGGTTCTTGAGCAGGAGAGAGCGGATACGCTCCGCCTTGTCCTCGGTAAGGTTTCCGAACAGTCCTTGGGCTTGCGGGGGCAGGTGGTCTAGAGCGGCACCGTCGGGCTGGAATATCAGGTAGTCAAACACAGCCTTCCAGCTGCGTCGTTGCTCCGGCGGCAAGCTCTTTATCGTGAGCAGGCAGTGCAGGAGGCTCGTCGAGGGCGAATCGAAATAGTCTGGAACGTCCCGCCACCAGTAGTTCACCAGGACGTTGAAGTCTTCGAGAGCCTCCACGTTATGCCACCAGAGGGCCGGAATGTAGATGGCGTCGCCGGGTCCGAGCTCGGCTACTTCGGCCGCGCCGAGCGCCTCGGCGAACCGTGGGAAGCGCTTCAGGTCCGGATTGCGAACATCCACGAGGCTGATCGGCTGCCCCGCGGGTGTCAGGTCCAGGGGGCCTGGGTAGAGGTTGCTGATCTGTTCGGGCGGAAACAAGGTGAAGCGGCGCCGACCCGCGACGACACAGGCGATGTTCTCGGTGTTGTCGAAATGAGGGGCGATGCAGGTACGGTTTCCGATCCAGATCGATTCGATGACCGAGCCCTTGATCAGCCCGGTCAACTCGTTGGCTTTGGAGAAACCCGGAAAGTAGATCGGCAGGGAGACGGAGCCGGCATACAGGGCGGGGGCGGAGCGCGCTCCCAAGCTGTCGTGGAGCCTGTCGAGTACATCGCTCAGCAATGCCCGCTTCGATTCGAAGTTGAATCCGTCCAGCCTGTCGTTGTAGAAAAATCGGCCGGCGACGTCCGCGGGTGCTTCGAACAGCGGTGCGGGATGCCCGCTGTAAAACGACTTGAGATAACGGATCAGTACCCCCGGCGACTCCAGGCCTGCTCGCGTTGCGGGCCAGGAGCGCGCCAGGCCACGCAAAATCGCGGGCCGGCCACGCGGCCTGATGGTCTTCTCGAACAGAGTCGCATCGACCTCATGCCACTGAGCTGCATCTTGGGGTTCGACCGCCATGCGAAGGACTATACTCGTCGCGGTCCTTGGAGGCGATCATGGTCAATCTGGTAGCCCTGGATAGTCGAGCGCACCGCAAGCTGCGCGTTTTGCGGCATACGAGCGCGCAAGCCGCGCAAGTCGACGCGGTGAGCGTCGTGCCGCGCGAGTTTCAGCGGTTGGTGGCCCACTATCCGATCTTCTTCATCAAGAGCACCGAAAATGGCCGATTCGAGCCGGCGGCGCTGCTGGGCTTTCAGAAGAAGGAGAACCTGTTCTTTATCGAGGGTCGGTGGGACGTCGGCTATGTACCATTGCAGATCCAGCGGCAGCCTTTTTCGCTGCTTTCCCCTGCTCGGGGAGACCAGGCTGGCGCGGATCTCGCCATCGACATGAACAGTTCCCAGGTCCAGACGAGCGATGGCGAGCCTCTGTTTGACGACGACGGACAGCCCTCCAGGTACTTGCAGAGCATCCCACCCATCCTCTCTGCGTTGGTGAGCGGATCGAAAGAGGGTTATGCGTTTTGCGAGAGGTTGGCGGAGCTGAATCTGCTCGAGCCCGTCAAGATCAACATCGAGTTCGTGGACCATAGTGAGACCAGTTTGCAGGGCCTCTACTGGGTCGCTTCCGCTGCAGTGAAGGCGTTGTCGGCTGCGCAGCTCGCCGAGCTGCGCGATCGCGAGTTTCTCGAATGGATGTATTTCCAGATGGCCTCCGTGTCCCACATGTCCAGTCTGGTCGCGCGTAAGAACAGGCTTCTGAGCGGTGTGACGCCACGACACAACCCCCGGGGCTCTTTATGATGGAGCCCGGTGAGCGGGCAACAGGCGGGGGTGCCGTCCGCAGGATCGTCATCGTCGGCGGTGGCACGGCCGGTTGGATCGTTGCTGGTGTGTTGGCGTCGCGGTATCCAAGGCGAGGCGAGGAGGGTGTTTCGATCACACTGATCGAGTCACGCCAGCAGCCGCCAATCGGAGTGGGTGAAGGTACGTGGCCGACCATTCGCGCCACCTTGAGACAGATCGGCGTGACGGAAACGGATTTTCTGCGCGAGTGCGATGCATCGTTCAAACAGGGATCGCAGTTCGCGGGATGGCTGGACGGCAGCGATTCGGACGTGTATTGGCATCCGTTCACTCTGCCTGCCGCCTATGCCGATCGGAATCTGGCCCCGTATTGGCTCGAAGGTCCGCAGCGGGAGAGCTTCGCGGCCAGCGTCTGCTTTCAGCCCGAGTTGTGTGTCAGAGGTTTGGCACCCAAGCAGATTACGACGCCGGAATATGCAGGGCTCGCCAACTATGCCTACCACCTCGATGCTGGGAAGTTCGTCACCTTCCTGCAGAGGCACTGTATCGATAAGCTCGGTGTCAGGCACATCTACGACGAGATCGCGCGGGTTGAGTCCGAGGACTCAGGATATATCTCTCATCTGGTGACCCGCACCGGGAACCAGCTGACAGGTGACTTGTATCTGGACTGCACCGGCTTCGCCTCTCTGCTTGTCGGAAAGCACTTTGGGGTGCCGTTTCTCTCGCAGAAAAGTGTGCTGTTCGTCGACCGGGCGTGGGCGGTACAGGTCCCTTATGGGGACGAGACTACCCCCATCGCTTCCGCGACGATTTCTACCGCGCGGTCGTCTGGCTGGGTGTGGGATATCGGCTTGGCCACTCGACGTGGTGTGGGCTACGTGTATTCGAGCAGCCATACGTCAGATGAGACTGCGCTCGAGGAGTTGCAGTCTTATTTGAGCGCACAGGGGGCGCAACCTGCCGAGCTGAGCTTTCGCAACATAGGAATCAACTCGGGCTATCGGCAGCAATACTGGATCAACAACTGCGTCGCCGTCGGGCTTTCCGCGGGATTCCTCGAGCCCCTGGAGGCATCAGCCATCGTGATGGCCGAGCTGTCGGCCAAGTCGATTGCCAACCTGTTACCCAGTTCGAGATCGGCGATGCCCCATGCCGCACGTCTGTTCAATGAGACGTTCCGATACCGTTGGGAGCGGATTGTCGACTTTTTGAAGTTGCATTACGTATTGAGTCGGCGCACGGATTCGCCATTCTGGACCGATAATCGGTGTAGTGACTCGATTCCGGACAGCCTTCGCACGAAGCTCGAGTATTGGCGCGACCATAGCCCGTGGCACGATGACTTCAGCCACCGTGAAGAGGTCTTCTCGGGGGCTAGTTATCAATACATTCTCTACGGAATGGGGTTTCACACAGAGTGTGCGAGTTGGCTGTCGAGCGATAGTGAGCGCCAGCTAGCGCTGGAGTCGATGGCTGAGACCGGCAGACACGCCAAAGCATTGGCGGCTGTGCTGCCTGCGAACCGAGATCTGTTGAGGCGGGTGCGACAGTACGGACTGCAGAAAATATGACTGACTCTGCCTGATCCCAAAGTTCCTTTCGCAATGCGCTGTGTCCACCCGGCCTACTCAACCAGCGTGAGAAGGAATCCTCCTCCCAGTCTGAAGTGTCATTGATCGTCAACGTCTTTGAACGTTCGCTCCGATTCCTTGACTGGCACGGTCGCGCTCGCGGCGCCCGCGGGGACGACGCAGCCGGATGAGTCACAGCGTACTTCTGGGTAGGCGAACAGCGACTCATGACCGTTCTCGTCCACAGATGCGACGGAAATGAAGAATGCATCGCCGGGCGTAAGGTGAAGTCGCTCAGGTCTGATGAGTCGATCACTATCATTGACCTCGAGACGAACCCGCTTGTGGTAGAGATTTTCCGTAACCGGGCGGGCAGCCACGACAAAGTGATCGACCTCGCCTCCGCGAGTACGATCAAAGTTGACTCTCACTCCGTTTACAGCGTCGCCAACGGCCGTGAAATTGGCAGGGGACTCGGGAGCGCTCGCGAGGCTCGCAGCGCTGGCTGCTATCACCTGCGCGATCCGTGCAGCATAGCTGGGAGTCACGTGCTCGGCCAGGTCGAAGGGAGTATGTTGGTGCGCCGTCAAAAAGCTTTTGCAGGCATTCGGAATGTTCGCGGGAGTCGGGCAAGGGAGCGGCAGTACGCCACAGCTGTTGTCCGGCGGAGATGGCGAGCATTCCTTGGTCTCCATGATGCGAACAGCAGCATAACCCTGATCAATAAAGGAAATGTGATCGCTTCCGCGGCCAGGCCGGTCTTGCCGCAGCTCGATGACAGGTGTCATGGCAGGAACATATGCCCCGCCCCAAGTGGCAACATAGCGCATCAAGCCCCGGGATGGCGAGGTATTGTCGGTCGTCCCGTCAGGATCGGTTGTCAACTGTTCGCGCGGAATTCCGGGGGAATAGAGGCGAAAGCGCTGTAGATCTGCGCCGAGATTAACCGCATTATTTCCGCCCGGGATATCGGTGTTGATCATCGCTATCACCTGCGGATGGGGAAAATACCTGGTGAGATTTGCCGCAATGGAGGCGGAGCCGAACAACCCCTGTTCCTCACCGGAAAATGACATGAAAACGAGGGTGGCATTGTAGCGATGCCTGGAAAGGACGCGCGCAACTTCCAGGAGCACGCCCGACTGTGCCCCGGCGTCATTTGCGCCGGGCGCGAAGCTCGTCGAGTCGAACACATCAATGGTGCGGGAATCGTAATGGCCCCCGACGATGACCAGACGCTCCGGGTGCCTGGCGCCCGGAAGCCAGGCGATCACGTTGAATGTCGGCGCATTCGGGCAATTGGGATGTACAAACGGGTCCCGAACCACCTGCAGGCCTGGGATTGCGCTGTACCTGGAAAAAATGATGTCGCGGGCGGCGGTGACACCTTGCCCGGGTTGGGGTTGGTCTGAACAAGACTGGTGATTGAAGGTCTCCTGCAGAGCGTTGATGGTAGTCAGAATCTGACCTGGGTCGACCCTGCCAACCATCTCGCTGATATCTTCGTCCGTTCGGATCTCTCCCGCTTCCCTGTCCCGAGCAAATCCGGACAGCACGACCACAATACCCACGGTCAGAAGCAGTCCATAGCCGGTCAAGACTCGATTCATCGTGAATCTCCTTCGCGGGTACAGCTTTGGTGAATTCGGTCAAATCACGCAACCACTCGGTTGGCCTTGGGCTCGAACGGTCCGGCTGCGAGGATCCTAGCACACGCCTGCAAAGGAGGAGGGCGGCCGGATCCAACAGTCGTTCCCGGTGCGTGGCTACCGTTATATTGTCGGCCGTTGCGGCCGACGTGGTTCCGGCCATCACCGGAGACAGGCGCTGCTGCGGATTTACAGCATGATATGACCTGACTTGATCAAACTCCGAACTCGGTGCCTATGTGATCCAGTTGGGAGAAGCGCCCGTGCTGACAGAGATTCCCGGGAACTGTTGGGGGCACGGCAAGGTGTCGATCGGCGATTTGACGTATCGCCGATCGAGCCTCGGCCGGCGCCTCTAACACAGGCACAGGTCCGGGTGTCTCTTGCCTCAGGAAACCGTAGTCTGTCGGATCTCTTGTGCACGCTTCTCGAACTGTTGGCGCAGCTCGCGGCGGAGGATTGCGGCTGCATGCCTGCGCTTTTCGTCCTCCGTCTGCGGCACGAGAGCTGGTACGGCGGTGGGTTTTCCGTCGTCGTTGACTGCCACCATGGTGAAGAAGCAGCTATTGGCGTGCCGAGACTCCTGCGTCCGGATGTTCTCCGCGATCACCTTTACGCCAATCTCCATGGAGGAACGTCCAGTGTAGTTCACCGACGCCAGAAAAGTTACCAGCTCGCCCACATGTATGGGGCGGCGAAACACGACTTGATCCACAGAAAGGGTCACCACGTAACGCGCCGCGTAGCGCGATGCGCAGGCGTACGCCACCTAGTCAAGGAGGCGCAGCAGGGCGCCTCCATGGACATTGCCGGAAAAGTTGGCGTAGTCGGGTGTCATCAGCACCGACATCGAAAGCTGGTGGTTCGGGGGTTGCATTCTAAGAGGTTCGGAAAAGTGGTGGCGCCGGTCGTACTGCGGTTCGGATCCAGATTATGTACCGGTTGTGGCCACATTTCAGGCCCGTGCAGGCGGACTGCCGCTATTCGGCGCAAGGCAGAGCATGACCGACAACTTGTGCATGGCTATCTGTCCGAGTTGGTCCACAGGGGAACGGGTAGGGGTCGTAGGTTGGAATTTCAGCGGTCTGAGCTTACCTGTTCCTGCCACGAGAGTTCCTGTCACGAGATCATGGTCCAGGGGGGCCGAACCGGCTCGCACTCTCGTTGACCAAAAGTTGATCAAACTCCGTAGTCAGCAATCCCGGTAACAGACGGAGGGCCTGTTGAATGGATTCTTTATCAGCGACGGGGTCGGCACGCTGCTCCAGACTGTTGAGCCGCCGGATACGGAACCGCACGGTGTGGGGCAGGGGAATGAGCGCAAACTCATCCCCGCCCGATCAGGCTGCTAAGCGTTTCGCTCAGTGGTTAGTTGACCGTGCAAGCCGTTCCGTTGAGCGAAAAGCCCGTCGGTACTGCGTTGGTCGTTCCGTTCCAGGTGCCGTTGAAGCCGAACCCGGTATAACTTCCGCCAGCGGGAATGTCCTCCCACGTTTGCCCCGCCTGTTCGCCTACTGTGACATTGGCACCGCTTTGTGACACGGTCCCATCCCAGGAGCTGGCGACGGTTTGTCCGTTGGCAAAGCTCCATGTCAAAGACCAGCCGCTAAGAGAGGTGCTCCCGTTGTTGATGATCTTGATGGTGGCTCCAAAGGTGCTTGAGCTTTGTGGTGTAATCGTATAATCCACGGTGCATCGTGAGCCGGTGCCGCCTGTGTTCGCTTTTGAGGTTGCCAAGGCGAGCTGCCAGGGAATCATATTGTAGGGGTCGCTCGAATACGCCGAGGGACTTGCGCCCTGGTAGAGAAACTGAAGGTTGTCTAGATTGACCGAATCGGTTTGGTCATTGCCGTCGATCAGCAAGCCACCGCTGCTGAAAGAAGTCGTCCAGGCACTGACGCCGGTATTGAAGGTGACGTTGTCCTGCCCCAAGAACGGAGTGGAGAAATTATCGGTATCGCCGAGGGAAGACCAGACACCCCCGAGATTGCTGGCCCACAGCGTTCGGAAGTAGCGTTGCCCGTTGGGCCCAAGGCACTCGATATTCGCCAGATACCCACCGGACCCTTCGATGGTGTAGACATTGTCGGCCTCGAACATATTGAACTGGGTGCTCGAATCGACGATGACGGGAGTGTTGAATCCGTTCGGGAAATTGCCAATGGGGGTCGACGCGCGATAGAAGTTGCCGTTGTCGCCGTTGAAGAACAGATAACAGTTTGCGGTATCGCAAATGACCCAGAAATCGATCCAATTGCTCACTGACGAGGGTTGCGACGCATAGAAGTTTTTAGGCTGTGTCCAGTTTTGGGGCTGGGTGGGGTCGCTGTTGGTGGAGTACTGCGGCTGCGGGCTCTGGAAGATCAGGTACCATTTTTTTTGCGGGGCAAAATAGAAGATCTGAGGCGCCGTGTGATAGCCGCTGAAGCCGGGCGTGTTGTCCATGAAGTAGGGTGTTGCTGTGGAGGCATCGCTCCAGTCGGCGGCAACGTTCAGGTATTCCATGTTGTAATTGCCGGCGCTGTTGACGTCGGAGGCATAGATGACCCGCCGGCCGTTGAAGAGGACTGCCGAGGGGTCCTTGACCGCAATTATGTTGTGGGTAGCGTCGGACTTCGCGCTGATGATTGGGCCTGTCGATGTCCATGAATACAATGTAGGAAGGGTCTGTGCGAAGGCAGAGCCTGCAAGACCACTGAGAGAAAGCATGCCGCAGAGCGCGGCTGCAAGATTCACGAGAGATTTCATGGAGAGCTCCTCGAAACGTGGCGGAGCAGCTCAAGCAGCCCGTTCCGCCACCTCCCTGTTGTAGTGGCTGTGCGTCGTGTCAGCTTGTTGACCGTAAGCGTCTCACCAGCTACAGGGTAGCGGGCCGAGCGCGTGTTTGGTAGGCGG
>CAZBTV010000105.1:0-26024 GCA_964494895.1 uncultured Steroidobacteraceae bacterium
CACTCCTTGTTGATGGTGATGTCGCCTTCGACGAAGTGGAAGCGGCCGGTGTCCTTGGGCAGATCCCCGAGCTTGTTGTCGGCGAGGTCCATTCCGTACACCTCCCACGGCCGCGTGCGCAGAATCGCGTTGGTGAGCGCGCTGCCGATGAAGCCGTTCGCTCCGAGGATCATGATTTTCAGTGCCATTTCCGTCCTTCGACCGTTTTGAGGCCGCGCAGCTTGAACCAAGCCCGCCCAACGGTCCAGCCCCCTTCGATGGGCAGCGGCTGAAAAGGCCTAACTTTAGCAGTTTCAAAGAGATAACGGCAGGCCGACGTAATTCTCGGCCAGGGTCTGGGCAGCAGCCCGGGACGAGGTGATGTAGTCGAGCTCGGCGAGCTGGCGGCGTCTATCGAAGGCGTTGTCCGTGTGGAACCAATGCAGAAGCGCGGTCATCCACCAGGAAAAACGCTGCACCTTCCAGACTCTTTCCAGGCACGTCGTGGAGAAGGCGTGCAGAGCCTCGGTGCTTCCCGAACGATAGAAGGCCTCCAGCGCCTGTCCCAGAACCCATACATCCGCGATGGCCAGATTCATGCCTTTGGCCCCAGTCGGCGGCACGATGTGGGCTGCGTCGCCTGCGAGAAACAGCCGGCCATAACGCATAGGCTCGGCAACGAAGCTGCGCATGGGAGTCACGGACTTCTGCAACACCGGACCGCTCGCCAGATCTGAGCCCAGGCGCGCCCGCAACTCACTCCAGATACGATCATCAGGCCATTCCTCGAGATTCTCCTCCGGCTGACATTGGAGGTAGAGGCGGCTGACACTGGGCGATCTCATGCTCAGCAAGGCGAAGCCGCGGCTGTCGTTGGCATAAACGAGCTCGTGCGAGGCCGGAGGCGCCTGCGCGAGGACACCGAGCCAGGCAAAAGGATAGATCCGCTCATACACCGTAAGCGCGCGCTCGGGAATGCTCGCGCGACAAACACCGTGAAACCCGTCGCACCCGGCAATGAAGTCGCATTCAATCGACAACTCCCGGCCGCCCAGCCTGTAGCGCACCCGAGGCTGATCCGAGTCGAGCTCGCTCACCGCGACATCCTCGACCTCGAAGCAGATAGGCTGCTGAGCCGCCAGCCGGGCCGCGATGAGGTCTTTCACTACCTCCTGCTGACCATAGATCGTCACGGCCTTGCCGGTAAGATCGGCGAAGTTGATATGGTGATTACGGCCGTTGAAACGCAGAAAAATGCCTTCATGCCGCAGGCCCTCGCGTCCCATCCGTTCACCTGCCCCCGCGGCGTTCAGAATCTCGACACTCTGGTGCTCCAGCACACCGGCGCGCACCCGGCCTTCGAGGTATTCGCGCGGCCGCGCCTCCAGAATGACCGATTCGATACCGCGCTGGTGCAGAAGCTGGCCCAACAGCAGCCCTGCGGGGCCTGCGCCGATGATGGCGACTTGTGTACGCATGCTCTGGCTCCGAAATCGCTCTTGTCGAGGGCTCTATCCATGGGGAAAGGCCCGGCCGCCATTTCCCACGGCCTCGCACGGGCGCCGGTGTTGGTCGGACAGGCTCCTGAGCTAAACTGTAGTGCCGGCGCCGCGGTCCCTCCCATGGACTTAAACGCCTTCTTCTTGGACGGAAATGCACTCGATGTCGGAGCCGAGGGCCGCAATACCCCGATTTTTCCTGTACGGCGAGCCTCCGCGGGATGCGGACGAGCACTTCGTTCACGTTGAGACCATCGCCGATCGCAGCAGGCTGTACGACTGGCGTATCCGCCCGCATGCGCATCGCGACCTGCATCAGCTGCTCGTCATTTTCAGCGGCGGTGGCGAGATGCAAGCCGAGACTGACAGCTACCCGTTTCGGGCACCGACTCTGCTCATCACGCCCGCGGGAGTGGTGCACGGGTTCGCTTTCACGCCGGAAACCGAAGGGTACGTGGTGACCCTCGCCGATGCTTTGCTACACGATCTCGCGCGCGAGGAAGCCGCTTTCAGGCGGCTTTTCCAGGCTCCTGCATGCGCTTCCCTGGTTTCGGATCCCGCGCACCTGGAAGAGCTCCTGGACACGGTGCCCAAACTCCGGCGCGAGTTGGTATGGAAGGCTCCCGCCAGCGGTGCCGCTGCCGCCGCACGTCTCATGACCGTGTTGGTGAGTGCCGTGCGAGCGTTACACGAGCCTGGCGACCTCACGTCGGCGGCCACGAATGCCCGGGCGGCGCTGGTTGCGCGCTTTCGCGAGAAGGTCGAGTCACATCTGCGGATGGGATTATCGATCGCGCAATATGCCAAGGCTTTGAGCGTCACGCCGGCACGCCTGCGGGCTGCATGTCTGGAAGTCACTGGCAAGCCACCGGCACGGGTGTTGGAGGACCGATTGCTACTGGAGGCAAAGCGGACCCTCACATACACGAATATGACAGTCGCCGAGGCGGCCTACTACCTCGGCTTCACCGACCCCGCATATTTCTCCCGCTTCTTCAGCAAGCATGCCGGCGAATCTCCGGCAAGTTTTCGCAAGCGGATGGCACGGTAGAGAGCGGATCGGGCATATTCTTCCTGCGCCGCCTCGGCCAGAAGGAAACTTTTCGAGCTCAGAGGCGACCCAAGGCTGGGTGCAGATGAGGAGTTCCTGTATTGATGCGTTCCGTCTTCGGCCGTGAAGCCGTGTTCGGTGTGGCCGCCCTGCTGATCAGCGCGATCCTGATCCAGAGCCTGTACGCCACCGTGATCCGGCCCCGGGCCGCCGTCATCCTTGCACAGCCGGCGATCCCTCAAGATCAGCTACGCCCCGGGCAGCCCGTCACGCGCAACTTGCGCTCGGTCTTCGTCATCCTCAAGGATTACGAGCAGGAAATCGCACTCATCCTGGCGACGTGGGCTCTCTGCCTCATCGGCTATGAGGCGAGCGAGGTCGCTCGTAATCGGCGTTTGCTGGGCAAGAAGTACATCGATCTGAACGAGGGGCACGTGGTCCTTCCCGATGACGCGCGCGCGTACGGAAGACCCATCGAAAGCCTGCCGCACGAAGAGCAGGAAATGCTGCTGCCGCGCGCCCTGATGGTGGCGCTGAATCGTTTTGGAGCCACACGCAGCGTCCAGGACGCCGCGGAAGCGGTTCGGGCGGAATGTGAGAATGAGCTGGACCGGCTGGATGCACAGCTTTCGATGGTTCGCTTCACGGCGTGGGCCATACCGGCGGTCGGGTTCGTTGGGACAGTCCGCGGAATCGGGCGAGCATTGCAGGAAGCCCAGGGAGCCCTCCATGGCGACATCTCCGGGGTGACGCTAGGACTGGGCGTGACCTTCAATGCGACGCTCACAGCGCTCGTATCCTGCATCGTGGTGATGTTTTTCCTCCATCAACTGCAGCAGGCACAGGACCGGCTCGTACTCGATGCCCGCATGTACATCGACCGGCGACTGATCCGAAACATGCGGGTGCATTAGTACACAGATCGCTACACCTCCCTACACAGCAGCAACAGACCAACTTCACCACCGGCTGTAGCATCGACTTCGGATGCCTGCGGCGCGTACGCGCCGTGCCTGAGCACCGGGAGAGAATGATGCAATCGAAGCTGTTGGCTACTGTTGGCGTCCTGGCCATCCCGCCGGCTGTCTGTCTTATTTTGTCGGCGTGCGGAGGCTCCGGCAACGGAGCTGCAAATAGCGGCGGAGGAGCGGCAACGGGGCACGCCTACATCACCGCTGCCGCGCCCGAAAATGCGCAAACGCCTGGAACGCTGTACCAGTACAGGGTTGGCCAGGATGGATCGCTTACCGCGTTGAGCGTTGCCACTGTCCCTGTCGGCCCGAATCCCCGTTCGGTCGTGTCCGATCCGAGCGGCCACTCCGTCTACGTAGTGAACGCTGACAACACGATTTCACAGTACACGGTCGGTGCCGGGGGCGGGCTGGCTCCATTGTCGCCCGCCGTAGTCGATATCGGGGGGCCACCCTCCCTGCTGCCGACCGCCTCCTCTTCGGATTATTCGGCGACCGTGGATGCGAGCGGACGGTTCCTGTATGTGGTGGTCCAGCCTGCCCTCACCCTGCCACTGCGCGAGGCATATATCGCCGAATATGCGATCGCCGCTGGAGGACAGCTGACCGCGTTGACTCCGGCGTATGTCGTGGCGCCGATCAATGTGTCAGGAGGCGGTCTCGCTATTGATTCGGGCGGGAAGCACGCTTACCTCGGCGGCAGAGCACCTGGGCTCCTCGGGCCGGGCGGTGAGATCGCCGAATTTTCGATCGCTGAGGATGGTACGCTCGCACCGCTCGTCCCCGCTACGGTCGTGACGCCCACCGAAGGGTCGATCGCGCTCAGTGCGACGAGTGCGTATCTGCTCAGCGCTTGTGCTGACACCTCATGCAATGGACAGGCAACACAATACGCCATTCAGTCAGACGGTTCATTGACATCGACCGGAACCACTACAGTAGTGGGCAGCCACGTGGTTCCCATCACCTTGCTGACGAACACGTCCGGCTCTGCCGCGTTCCTCCTTACAAACCTCATGGGCGTCGACACGAATGAGGGAGCCGTATATCAGTACACGATCAACAGTACCGGCGGACTCGTACCCAACTCTCCTCCGTCCCTGGGCGTCGCATCGGGCGCCGTTGCCGAGGGCATCCTCGGGCCCGATCTCCACGTTCTGAGCTCGAACGCCGTTGGATTGGCTTCTGGCGCGCCACCGGGAGGCCATGTCGACCACTACACTATCGGGGCCGATGGACAGCTGACCTACACCAGCACGACATCGGTCGCTACCGGCGATTTTCCAACTGCAATGACCCTGGTCATAGCACACTGAGTCAGCAGCAGGTCAGCAGCAGCGTGAAACCCCGGTCCATTTCTGCTGCTGGCGGGCCTCGAAGAAAGCCTTGCGGGTCATCAGAGGCTCATCAGCATGCGCGGCGGTGTGGTGTGCCACATAGCGTTCGTACGCGTCATCGCCCGACACAGCGCGCAGGAAACGCCAGCCCGCTCCGAGCCAACGTGCCAGTGCAGGCAATGGACCGAACGCGAGCCACCGCTTGTCAGGGAGCCGACCGGATGCGACAGGCTCGCATCCTGCGATCGGCTCCAGCTTGGCCCGTTCGCCCTTCATCAGTGCCCGACCGAAGCCGCGCCGTGCAAACCCGCCCCGCCCGCAAGAGCGCCCTCCAACCTCGTTGGTTGGTATGGCGCCTCTGACGGCGCGCTCACGGGTAGCCCGCGTAGGCGACGCACACAGATCCGGCTCATGTCGAGAATCACGAGCCATAGAATGGCCGTGAACAGAATCGCCAGCCAGCCGTCCAACCTCTGATTGAAGATCAGTTGTGAGGCTACCGCGGCTTTCGCGGGTGGAAGTGTCCCGGCGGCCAGCTTCGCCGCCATGTCGCTCGCGGCTGCGAAGAACCCCAGCTTCGGATCCGGACTGACGATCTTCTGCCAGGCCGCGACCGTCGTCACGATAGCGAGCCACGCGAGTGGCGCGCCCGTAACCAGCGCATATCGAGGCTTGCCAGCCTTGATGATGATGCCCGTGGAGACGGACAGAGCGATGGCCGCCAACATCTGGTTGGAAATGCCGAACAAGGGCCAGAGGATGTTGATACCGCCGTTGGGATCGATCACTCCGATGTAGAGGAAGTAGCCCCAACCCGCCACGATGAGGGTGCTGGACAAGAGCACGGACGGATACCAGGATGTGCGGCCTAGCGGGGCGGAAACGTAGCCCAGCAGGTCCTGCAACATGAAGCGACCGACGCGAGTACCGGCGTCGATAGTCGTCAGGATGAATACGGCCTCGAACATGATCGCGAAGTGATACCAGACACTCAGCAGGCCACGCCCGAATGAGGAGCCGAAAATACTCGCCATACCCACGGCCAGCGACGGCGCACCACCGGTGCGCGCGAAGAGCGTGCTCTCGCCCATGTCATGAGCGAGTTTTGCCATCTGTTCCGTGGTGACGGGGAAACCCCATCCGGTGATGGTGTGGACGGCAGCGTCGGGCGTAGCCCCGACAATCCCGGCACCCACATTGATCGCAAAATAAACGCCCGGATCGAGCAGCGTCGCTGCGATCATCGCCATGATGGCGACCAGAGACTCCAACGCCATGCTGCCATAACCGATGAGGCGCACGTCGCGCTCGTTGGCGATGAGCTTCGGTGTGGTTCCGCTGGAGACCAACGCATGAAATCCGGACACCGCGCCGCAGGCGATGGTGATGAATACGAACGGAAACACGTTGCCGGTGAACAGCGGACCGTTGCCGTCGACGAACTGCGTGATGGCGGGCATCTTGATCTGCGGATGCATGAGCACGATCGCAATCGCGAGCAAGAACACAGTGCCGAGCTTCAGGAATGTAGATAGATAGTCACGCGGGGCAAGCAGCAGCCACACAGGCAAAATCGCCGCGAGCCATCCGTAGACAATGACGAATCCGGCGAGCGACGGGCCCGCGTAGTCGAACAGCGCGCGCAATCCCGTTTGTTGATCGATCCAGCCGCCGCCGAATACGGCGAGCGCGATCAGGGCAACGCCGAGGATCGTGGCCTCGAGCACCCGGCCGGGCCGCCACGAGCGCATGTAGAAACCCACGAGGATGGCGACAGGAATCGTGGCGAAGACGGTCGAGGTCCCCCAAGGGCTATGCTTCATGGCATTGACGACCACGAGCCCGAGCACGGCGATGAGAATGATCATGATCATCAAGGTGCCAATCAGGGCGGCGAACCCGCCAAAAGGCCCCAGCTCGTCACGGGCCATCTGGCCGAGACTACGACCATCGCGGCGCATGGAGAGCATGAGCATGGTCATGTCCTGCACGCAGCCCCCTAACACGGCGCCGACGATGATCCACAACGTTCCGGGCAGATAGCCAAATTGCGCCGCGAGCGTAGGACCCACGAGGGGCCCGGGGCCGGCAATGGCGGCGAAGTGGTGACCGAAAGCCACCCAGCGCTGGGTCGGCACGAAGTCCCGGCCGTTATTGAGACGCTCGGCGGGCGTGGCACGGGTCGGATCCACCAGATATACCTTCGCGGCGATCCATGCGGCATAGAACCGATAGCCGAGCAGGTAAATGCACACAGAGGCCACGACGATCCAGAGCGAGTTGATCGGCTCCTGCCGGTAGAGCGCAATCCCGCCGAGCGCAAAACCGCCGATCAGGGCGAGTACGACGCCCCCTATTTTATTCAGCATGACCCCGTCCCCCTTTGTCCAACGACCAACCCGCCGCGGCGCTTTTGCCTCACCCGATGCCCTAGGGAGCCTATTCCAGCAATCCCCTCAGCGCGCGACGATAGCGTGCCAGCAGCACATCCCGCCGATGGTGGCAACCATTGATAACAACCTTCTCGCCCGCGCGCCAGACGCAATCGACCACCGAGCGGCCGGCGGCAAAAATCCAGCTATCGAGAATCTCATCCCCACGCCGCTCGACCAGGGCCGGGTGATCGGCCTTCAGGCCGACGATATCGGCCGAGGCCCCTGCTCTCAGGGCACCGATCCTCGGACCATTGCTACCGCTCTCGCGCACTGAATGCAATGCCTGCGCACCCCCGGACAAGGCCTTCTCGAAGAGCGCGCGGCCGGTGGAATGATGCTCCTCTGCCGCCAGCACGTTGCGGGCACGTGAGGTCAGCCGCTGGGAATATTCCAAAATCCGGAGCTCGTCACCCGCATCCAGCGAAATGTTCGAGTCCGAGCCCACCCCGAATCGGCCTTTCGAGGTCAGGAACGTCACAGCGGGGAAGATTCCGTCTCCAAGATTCGCTTCGGTGACGGGACAGAGCCCCACCACTGCCCCGCTCGAGGCCGTATCGCGCACTTCCACCTCGGTTGCATGGGTGGCATGTACAAGACACCAGCGCTCATCCACCTGCTGATGCCGCAACAGCCACTCGATTGGACGCAGCCCGGACCAACCGACGCAGTCCTCGACTTCCTTGATCTGCTCCGCCACATGAATGTGAATCACTTCGTCGCCCGCAAGCGGGACGATGGCGGCGAGCTCGTCAGGCGTAACGGCTCTAAGACTATGCGGCGCAATGCCGACCGCGGCACCGCGCAGCGCGCTCACAGCCCTGCGGCTCCCTTCCACGATCCGGGCAAAAGAATCCACATCGTTGATGAAGCGCTTTTGGCGTCCCGTTGGCTCCGCTCCACCAAAGCCATTGTGCGCATAGAAGGTCGGCAGCAGAGTGAGCCCGATTCCGGTCAGCTCGGCTGCCGCCGCGATGCGCTCCGCAAGCTCCGCGGGATTCCCGAAGGGCACGCCACCACGATCATGGTGCAGGTAGTGGAATTCGCCGACGTGTGTGAATCCCCCCTCGAGCATTTCACCGTAGGCGAGGCCGGCGATGGCTTCGACCCCGGCCGGGTCGAGCCGCTCTACGAACCGATACATCAGCTCGCGCCAGGTCCAGAAACTGTCGCCAGTGGGCCCCCGGCGCTCGGTGAGGCCCGCGAGGCCGCGCTGAAAGGCATGGCTGTGCAAGTTGGGCACGCCAGGGAGGCCGATGGCGTGACACTCGTCAGCCTCGCCAGGGACCGTGTCGATCTCTATCCTCTCGATGCGTCCGTCGGTGGCAGTCAACCGGACTCCGGCGGCCCAACCTTCCGGCAACAAAGCCGACTTGAACCACAGCTTGCTCATTTGACCTCGTGCGCACTTGCCCGACCACGCGCATTATCCGTGATCAAGGTCGCCGGCGACCATGACCCCCAAGCGCCTGGGGTGCCTGGATTGCAAGGCGGAAAGCAGCACAGGAGCATGACGGGTGTCCGATCAGGAAACGCCGCGGTGGCTGACAGTGCAGCGGGGCACCGCGCCTCTGATATTGACCATGCCTCACACCGGCACCGAGCTCGCCGGCGGCATAGAGGCGGGGTTGGAGTCCCCCTGGCTGGCGCGCAAAGACGCGGACTGGTGGATTCACAAGCTATATGACTTTGCTGGCGAGCTGGGCGCCACGGTCATCAGGACTGACATTTCCCGCACGGTGATCGATGTCAATCGCGATCCAACCGGTGCCTCCCTCTACCCCGGACAAGCTACCACCGAGCTGTGCCCCACCACGACATTCGACGGTGAGCTCCTCTACCGGGCAGGTTATGCACCCGACGCGAATGAGATCTCCCAGCGGCGCCGCACCTGGTTCGAGCCTTACCATGAGGCTCTGACGGCCGAGGTCACCCGGCTGCGCCGGCAGCACCGCGCGGTGGTGATCTATGACTGTCATTCGATCCGCTCACGCATCCCTCGCCTGTTCGCCGGACAGCTCCCAAGCTTCAACATCGGAACCAACAGTGGCGCGAGCTGCGACCCCGCTCTGACCGCGCGCGTCGAAGCCTGCTGCGACGAGACCAATTTCGAGCGCGTCACCAACGGTCGTTTCAAGGGGGGCTACACCACGCGTCATCATGGACGCCCTGTGGATGGCGTACACGCGATCCAGATGGAGCTCGCCTGCCGGGGTTACATGCAAGAGCCGGCAGAAGTGCATCCGGGAAACTGGCCAACGTCCTATGACCCGCAGGTGGCCGCCCCCATGCGCGTGGTGTTGGAGCGTATTCTGACGGCGTGTGTTGAATTCGCTATCGCCCAGCATTGACTTCCGCAGCGGAACCGCGGCGGTGGGGATCTATTGAACCTCGGACGTGGGGCGAACCTGGGCGCGCATCTGGGGAGGTCCTGACCGCGGGACTTCCTGACCGACCGGCGGCGGGAGGGGGAAACCCACCGCCGCCGGCCTCGAACGCGGAAATCGCCCGAAGGCGGCTCGTCAGAACCTGAATCCGACCCGGATGGGCACGAACGACGTCGGAACCGGGGTCTGGATCTGCGTGTAGCGCGCCTCAATGAACCAGGACTGCCCACCGTACAGCGGGAAGTTGACACCGAGGCCCGCATTCCATGCCCAACGAGTCGTGCTCGTGCGGTCTACCAACACGTCGCCAGGGAAGAAGCCGCTTTCGCAGACGCCCCACCACGGGTCGCAATAATAGCCCGCAAAGCCGGCCGTCTGCGTGAGGCTGATACGGCGCCAGGCGCCACCCCCACCCGCCATGACATAGGCCGTTACACCGCGGTCGAGCGGAATGTCGTAGACCGCATCGACATCAAACGTGAAGATATCCGCCCATCCGTGATCTATCTGTGTCTGATCGGCAACCGAGCCTTCATACAGCAACCGATTCGTCGCATCGTTGCGATCGTAGCTCAAATCCAGGCGAAATGACAGTGGCCCGGGTTCGGGACGCCACTGCACGCCACCACCGAGGTTCCAACCGTTGTCGAGATAGTTTGAAGTTTGTCCAGTTGTAACGCTGTAGCCTCCGTCTACGTAGAAGTGCAACGGACGGTCAGGGCCGGGGCCATAGTAGCCCTGCGCGAGTGCCGGTACACAGCTACCAAACAACATCACTGCGCCCAGGGAGCAGACGTAACGCTTCATTGTCACCCTCGTCGGATTCCTGAAAATGAATGCGTCGGCGTCGCATCCACCGTGCCTGGATCGAAGCTCACGTTCAGAAACGAGGCCTAGACTCTGCGCAGCAGCCTTCGTTTCACGGCGTGCGTGATCCCACGCAGCTCGGTAATGCCGAGCGCCGTCGCAGACAAGAAGAACGCGGCAGCGGCCGCCGCGATGACAAGAGCGAGCGCGCCGGCCTTTGGCAAGAGCGCCTGGGTGGCCCAGTTGGCCAATATGGAGTGGAGTCCGGCCCAGCAGATTCCGGCGAGCAGCAGCGAGGGCGCGGCCAGCTTTGCCAACAGCCGCAACATCAGACCCGACTCGAGGTATCCCAGATGGCTGCGCATCAGGAGATACAGCACCAGGAAATTCGTCGTGGCGATACATGCGGTCGAGAAGGCCAGCCCTCGATGCCCCCAGCCGAGCCGGAGAGTGAACAGCCAGTTGAGAGCGAGATTCAAAGCAACCGCGACGAAACTCACGACCATGGGCGTCTTGCGCCGGTCTACGGCGTAGAACGCATTCACCAGCACCTTGAGCGCAGCGTAACCACACAGCCCGAGCGCGTAGAAGCGCAAGGCGCCAGCCGACTCCGCGGTTTCGTACGCGCCGAACTTGCCATGTTGGAAAAGCACCGAGATGATCGGCTCGGCCAACACAATGAGGCCGATGCTGGCCGGAATCGTCAGCAGCAATGCGAGCCGCATGCCGCGGGCCAACTCGCTGCGGAAGGAGGCCATGTTGCCGGTCGCGGCCATGCGCGCCAGCAGAGGAAGCGCCACCGTGCCGAGAGCCACACCGAAAATGCCCAGCGGCAGCTGCATCAGACGGAAGGCCGCCTGCAGCCAGAAGGTCGGGCCGTCGCCGAGCTCGGATGCGAACACGGAGTTGACGAGCACGTTGACCTGAGTCGTGCTCGCCGCCACCACGGAAGGTCCCATCAGGCGCAGAATGGCTTTCACACCTTCATCGCGCCATTGGAAGTCCGGGTGAAAAACGTAGCCCACGCGCCGTAGCGCAGGCAACTGCACGGCCAGCTGCAGCCCGCCACCGATCAAAGTGCCGATGGCGAATCCGAGCAGTGCCCGGGGCCCGAAACCGGGATCCATCCACCATCCGAGCAACACCCCGCCGACGATCGAGCCGAGATTGAAGAAGCTCGAGGCCATCGCCGGCACGCCGAATACGTTCTTCGCATTCAGCATTCCCATGACGAGCGCCGCGACTGACACGAGCAGGATGAATGGATACATCACACGTGTCAGAGTCACAGTGAGCGCCGCCTTCTCTCCGGTGAAACCCGGAGCGAGCACGGAGACGAGCCAGGGAGAAAACACGATTCCCACGATCGTGATGGCACTCAGCACGACGGTCGTGAGTGTGGCGACTTTGTTCGCCAGGCGCCAGGCGGCGGCATCGCCCTTCATTGCCGTCGTCTTGCTGAACGTCGTGACGAAGGCGGTAGATAGCGCCCCTTCAGCAAACAGGTCACGCAGCAGGTTCGGGATCCGGAAAGCGATGGTAAAGGCATCCATCAGCCGTCCACCGCCAAAAAGCGCGGCAAAGATCTGGTCACGGATGAGACCGAGAATGCGGCTGCACATCACCGCCGCGGCGACGATGCCAGCAGCTTTGGTATTCAGCTTTTCCGCACGCGTTTCCGGCGGCTGTGCGGGCGCTCCGGCCGCGGTCGTCGTTTCGACTGGGGGCATGGAACTCAGAAGCGTAGCATCATTGTTAATTGGCTCAAAGTCGCCTGCGGCGCTTTGAGCGAGACCCTACACTGAAGCCGCCGGCAAAAAGCGTGGTTTTTGCCGGCTACGCAGTGCCACGCCCGTGGGCGCTTTGAGCGAGACCCCACACACAAGCCGCCGGCAAAAAGACGTGGTTTTTGCTGGCTACGCAGTGCCACGCCTGTGGGCGCTTTGAGCGAGCCCCTACACCGAAGCCGCTGGCAAAAAGCGTGGTTTTTGCCCGGGGCGCAGCCGGCTATACGCACCGGGCAAGGAGCCTGGGTCTTGCCGGCTGCTCGCGGTGGCACGCCTGCGGTGCTTGAGCGGCATCCGGGATCGGCAGAGCGCTCAGGGCGGCTATTGCCGCGACGACATGGCCTTCTGGAATTGATCGCTCTGCAGGATCGAGCTGACGGTGTTGACGAGGGCGTCGGACAACACCTCGTAGTAATTCTCGAGCTTGTACGAGCGGCCGAAACGTTTCGCGTCCCCTGAGGCCGTGCCGCTCCATAGTTTCGTGCCGTCGCGGCTCATCAAAGTGAGATGCACTTCCACCTCTCCTTGATAGGTGCTGGTCTCTCCGACGAAGAACCGGCGCACTTCTCCCTTTACGAGCACGGCGCCGTTGCTGTCGACTGTGTTGAGCCCGGCGCGCTGGAACAGCTCGCGCATGTGTGTGCTCACGAACGCGCCGACATCATCCTTCGTCGTGACGGGCTTCGGTGTGTCGTCCTCACGATTCTCGCCAATCAATTCCGGCTTCTGCCGTGTGTCCTTGAAGCTTTCGAACTGGATCGGCGCCTGCGAGATCTGCGCGCCTCCCAGGCTGATCTGCGAGGTTGGCTTCCACTGCAGCGGCACGTTTTCCAACAGCTTCGGTGCGGCATAGGCGAGCGTTGAAACGAACAAGCCAAAGAAGACCAAGCGGCGAATCATCAGGTCCATCCTCCAGTCCTGCGCGAGCCGCGTTCGATCCCGGGGGGCTCCCGGGGGCAACGCGCGCGCGATGATATGCTGCCGCAGTTATTCGTTCCAGAAACTTACTGGTAAGCCCGTCAGGAGACGCAATAACCCGCAGTGCGGCGAGACCGTCCGCACCGCGGGTCAAAGCTAAATGTCGGTTTTATGCAACAGAGCGCGTTTCCAGCGCTTGAATGGCGGTGGCCCATTTCCAGTTCGACGGACGCAAGCGGCGGGACTCGACGGCGACCGGATCGGATAGCTTCCAGGGACGCGGAAGCGCGTATTTACGAGCAATTCTTACAAACACCTGTGCGCTCGCATCATCGCCCGACAGCTTCTCGTCTGTGCACGTCCAGCGCTCGACCAAGGTCGCCTGCAGCCGCAATTGTTGACGCAGCTCCGTCAAATACGATGTCGAGCCGTTCGCGGCGTCGATGGCTTGCCACGCAGCACCATCAGCATGGCGTACCAGCTCCTCGAGACAGCCGTCTGAAAGTGGTGTTTTGACATTCAACGACGCCAGCTCCTCCTTCAGCCAGCGAACACCCGTGCCTTGCGCAAGAGCGAAGACCCGAATCCCCGAATCGAGCAATTTCATAGAGCATTCCCCTGCAATCCCCAACGCTGGCTTATTTGGTTTCGTGGGTGCGGATTTCAAGCTCGGGAAACTGTCGCTTCCCCACATCCGACGCCACTTGCACTGATCGATGCACACCGCGTGCCAACTTTTGTCAGCGGCACGACGGTTGGTGTCGCCTCCCTCCGACGGAATATTGTCAAACGCGTACCGAAGCAATCGCAACAAATCACAGGGGAAATTGCGCTTTCGTGCGCCGCAGGTTGAGCGCCGGACACGCACCACGATGGCGCGCTTCGGAAGTGTCTCCCGCGCGAGCGGTTGCCGCTGATTGCATGCGACGCCGCGTACTACCGCACAAACTGCCTGTCGTTCCGGGCCTGCGCTCGTTCCAGTCCGTTTGCGTTTGCGCCCTCTCAGTCGATCTCGACGTCTGCGCACCACGCGCCACTATCAAACTAGCCGCCCGTCAGCATTGACGTACATCAGTCTTGAGTTGAGAGTTTGAGGCCCCTCGTACACCAACATGAGTCTTGGCGCGGCCTTTGGCAGGTGCCACCTACCCTGCTTGCCCCGGATCCAGCCACACGTTGGATTTCATCACCACTCTGACGGAAACCGGACGCTGTTGGGAAATGACATCGCCGCTTCCAAGGCGATCCGTTCCCCCCACCACGCGTCCCGCACAGGGACACGATGTTGCGCACGCGCAACGACGATATGCACCTCCACCAGAGGTGAAGCGCGCATTCATCGCACGGTTCGCGACCGTTGCACGGCATCGACGTCGCAGCGGACGGCCCTGCCGTCGGGACCGCGATCCCCTTGTATGCGCGACCCAGCTCGCCGGCCCGGGTCCACGGACGCCGCGCGAACTCCAACTTCTCGTCAGCCTGCCTTCGCTTTGGGCAATGGTTTGACGGACTCGAGTATGTCCGGCAACCGCCTTGCCTCCCAAAGGCTGAGAGCGCTTTGCATGTTGAGCCAACTTTCGGCCGTTGTGTCGAGCAGCTTCCCGAGACGCAGCGCCATTTCAGGAGATAGGGCGCGCTTCTCGTGGAGCAACTCCGAGACCGACAGCCGGCTGACGCCGAGTCGATCCGCAAGCTCGGTCTGACTCATAGCCAGCGCTGGGAGCACATCTTCCCGTAGAATCGCACCAGGATGCGTAGGGCGCCGGGCGCGGTTTCTCATTGTGTCCATTAGTGATAATCCTCCAAATCGACTTCGATTGCGTTCTCGCCCTCGAACTTGAATGTGATTCGCCAGTTTCCAACTCGGGTAGCTGCGGACGCGCAGCCCCTTGGTAGCCGTCGAAGCACGGGAAGGGGTGGGAACCCCTTTGCACTTACTGAGCGCTTACAGCCAGAGGTGCGTCAGGGGTGCTGATGCGAAAACACTGGAATCAATGGTGGGTCGGGTGGGGCTCGAACCCACGACCAACGCCTTAAAAGGGCGCTGCTCTACCGACTGAGCTACCGACCCGCTCGCGGCATGAAGCCGCCTATTATACAAGGATGCGGCGGGCCGGGGGTACCGCCGCTTCGCGGGGGCGGGATGATACTACAGAGACTGGTAAGCGGTCGGGTCCGCAATACCAGCGGCCTCGAAGCCTGCCCGCCGCAGGCGGCACGAATCGCATCGACCGCACGCGCGACCCGCGGCGTCTGCCTGATAGCACGATACCGTCAGGGCGTAGTCCACCCCCAGACGTGCTCCCTCGCGAATGATTTCCGCTTTGGAAAGCTGGATCAGGGGTGTGTGGATTCGGCAAGAATGGCCTTCCACGCCAGCCTTGGTCGCAACGTTGGCCAGGCGCTCGAACGCCGCAATGAACTCCGGACGGCAGTCCGGATAGCCGCTCCAGTCGACGATGTTCACGCCGATGAAAATGTCGCGAGCCCCCAGAACCTCCGCCCAGGCAAGCGCCAGCGACAGCATCATCGTATTCCGCGCCGGCACATAGGTCACGGGAATCCCGGCCGTCGGAGCCTCAGGCACGGCTACCGTGTGATCGGTAAGAGCAGACCCGCCGATGCCCGCCAGGTCCACTCGCATGATCCGGTGATCTCGCACCCCGATCGCCTTCGCGACGCGCTTAGCCGCGTCGAGCTCGGCGGAATGGCGCTGTCCGTACTCAACAGAGAGCGCATGGCATTCGAAGCCCTGCGAGCGCGCGATCGCCAACGCGGTAGCCGAATCCAGGCCACCCGAGAGCAGAATGACGGCCGGTGACTTGGGCATGCTATTTCCCTGCCACATTACCCCACAGATACTTATGGAGCTGAATCTGAAAGCGCACGGGCAAACGGTCCTCGAGGATCCAGTCCGCGAGATCGCGCGCCGGGAGCTGCTCGTGACTCGGCGAGAACAAGACAGCGCACCGGGTCTGCAGATTCAGCTCGCGTAGCTTCGACCGGCTCCACTCGTAGTCCTCCCGGCCGCAGATGACGAATTTCACCTGGTCATGAGACTGCAAGCGGACGAGCTCGTCATAGCGGTTGCGGGACTCCTCACCTGAGCCCGGGGTCTTCACGTCCACCACCCGCACGACCCGCGGATCCACCTCGGCCAATGACATCGCACCGCTGGTTTCCAGCGAGACGCGATAGCCAGCATCGCAAAGCTGTGTCAGCAGGGCGAGACAGTTCTTCTGCGCCAGCGGCTCACCGCCGGTCACGCAGACGTACCTGGCATCGAGCTCCGCGACACGCCCGAGAATCGCTTCCAACTCCCACCAGTCGCCACCATGGAATGCATAGGCAGTATCGCAATAGTGACAGCGCAGAGGACACCCTGTCAGCCGGATGAATACCGTGGGAATACCAACACTGTCAGCTTCCCCCTGAAGAGAGTGGAAGATTTCAGTGATCTTCAGGCGCGCCACGTCTCGTCACCTTCAAACACGGGCCCGTACTATGTGCCTCACTTCGGGGCTGCACGTTGCAGCTTCTCGTTCGCCAGCCGTGCCGCGTCCGTGCCGGGATACTTCTGTACGACCTGCGACAGAGTGGTGCGTCCTTCCGCGGTCTTCTTTTGCTCTAGCTGGGTGTAGCCGAGCTTCAGAAGCGCATCGGGCGTTTTGCGCGAATCGGGCCACTTCTGCACGACATTGCGAAAGGCAGCGGCCGCGCCGTCCAGATCGTGGGTCACATAGTAGGCCTCACCAAGCCAATACTGCGCGTTCTCGGCCAAGGGGCTGGAGGGGTAATTGGCGAGAAAATCCTTAAAGCCGGTGATAGCCACCGAGTAACTCCCCGCCTTGAGAGCATCGAACGACTGCGCATAGACCGCCTGCTCTTCCGAGCTCCCGCCAGAGGCGGGTGAGGTATCACCCGCCGCCGAGCCGCTTGCCGGCCCGGCATTAGCGCCTGGACCCGAACCCGAACCTGCCGCTCCCGCAGCGGCACCGGCACCCGTCGCGGCGGTACTGCGGCTGTTTTCCCCGCCAGATGATCCAGAGCCCGTGTCCGACGACGAGCCTGGGGAGCTGGCGGAGCGTTCGCGGCTGAAGGAGTCTTGTGACGAGGCTGAGCCTTGGGAATTCGCAGAGCCACCTCCCAACGCCGCGATCCGCTTATCCAGGTCCTTGTAGAGGTCCCTCTCCTGCTTGCGCATGCCTTCCTGCTTGTACTCGAGCTCCTCGACACGACCCCGCAACTGGCGCACATCGGTCTGCAAGGCGTCCAGATGCTGTGCCAGCTCGACGAGACTCTGGTTCGAGATAACGTGCTCGATACGGGTAACCCGTGCGTCAATGTCGTTCAGCTTCGCCTGCGTCGGGTCGTCTGCGGCAGGCGTAGTGGCACAGCCCGCGACGAACATTGCGGCCAAAACGGTAACGACGCCCCCGATGTGGTACTCCATTGATCGGTTAGCGGACTCGGCGTGGCACGACATCGTGAACCTCTTGATTAGGGCTACGCTAAGAGATGCATTTTCGAAATGCTTGCAGCGCTACTTCGTCGGAGTCAGATAAACAATCTCGACCCGGCGATTCTTCGCCCAGGCCGTCTCGTCATGCCCCGCCACCGCGGGTCGCTCAGCGCCATAGCTTACGGTGGAAAGCTGGGCTTCCGAGGCCCCCTGTAGCAATAACGCGCGGCGAACGGATTGGGCACGACGCTCACCCAGCCCGATGTTGTACTCACGAGAGCCTCGATCGTCTGTGTGCCCCTCGAGCCGCACACGCGCGGTTGGATTGGTGGCGAGGTACTTCGCATGAGCCGCGACGATGTCCGTGCCGTCACCCTTGATCTCACTGCTGTCGAAATCGAAATAAACGATGCGCTTGGCCAGAAGCCCGGCCTGAGGGCCTGCAGTCTCTTCATCCCCGCCGTTCTGGCCGGCGGCATTGGCCGCGTTGGCGCCCGCGCCAGAAGATTGCGAGCCGCCAGCCACTTCTGAAGCTGGCGCTTCTGAAGACGTCTTGCCGTGCTTGCTCGCGCAACCGGCGACACCTAGACAAGCCATGAACAGGACAATGAGGATTCTACGCATAACACCCTTCTCCAGCATTCCGGCCGCGTGCGGCCGTGTTCTTTGTTGATTGACCCAACCGACCGTTCTTACTGGGCGAATGGCCCCCAGGCGGGCTCACGCACTTCGCCCTGCTCCGCCTTCAGCCGCAATCCAGTCAGGCCATCGCTGGACACCGTGGCGAGCGCGCCGCGGTTTCCCTCCCGCTCCGAGTAGATAAGCATCGCACCATTGGGAGCAAAGCTGGGAGACTCATCGAGGTGACCGTGCGAAAGCACTCGCACGCCGCCATTCGCCAGATCCTGGATCGCGATCCGATAGTTGCCGCCCTCGAGTGTGACCATGGCGAGCTGCGTTCCATCGGGCGACAGCCGCGGCCGCGCATTGTAATTGCCGTTGAAGGTGATGCGTTTCGGCCGGTCGCCCGGATTTACGCCAATACGGTAGATCTGAGGGCCTCCCGCCCGATCGGAGGTGAAATAGAGCGCGCGTCCATCCTGTGTCCAGACCGGCTCCGTATCGACCGCAGGATCGTCGGTGATGCGTGTTAGATTCTGCGTGGCTAGCTCCAGGACGTAAATGTCCGGGTTTCCGTTGCTGCCTCCCAGGGTGAGCGCGAGCTTCTTCCCATCGGGCGACCAGGCCGGCGCACCGTTGATGCCCACGCGGGCGGACACCTGACGACGCTCGCCGGTGCGTACGAGTTGCACGAAGACAGCCGATCTCTTGTTCTCGAACGAAACGTAAGCGAGCCACTGGCCGTCCGGCGACCACGTCGGCGACATGAGGGGGAAGCGCGACTGCAGAATGAGTCGCTGATTCTCCCCATCGGCATCGGCGACCACGAGTTGATAGCTCTGGGTCGGAGGCTCCCCATCGACTGCGACATAGGCAATCCGGGTGGCAAACGCGCCTCGGATGCCGAGGATCTTCTCGTACACCATATCACTCACGCGATGGGCCGCGTTGCGCAGAGCGCTTGGAATGCCCACGAACCGCTGAGTAACCACCCGCTGCCCTGTCAGTGAGTTGACCAGATCGAAATCGACCGCCAGTTGGCCATTGTCGACGGAGCTCACGCGTCCCACGACCACGTAGTCCGCGCCAGCATTCTTCCAGTCGGAAGCAACAACGTCCTCCGCGCGCGTGGGAGTTGCCGTCGGCAGCCGCTGCCCTGATAGAGTGCGAAAGCGCCCGCTGCCCGCCAAGTCATGTTGGATGACCTGAGCCACATCGAGCCCGCCATCAGCGGGCACTGCGCGCGCGAACGGGACTACCGCGATCGGAACCGGGTCGGTCACTCCCGAAGTAATCTCAATTTTGAGTTGCGCGCGGACGGGCAGCGACACCGCCATAGCAACAGCGGCGGTGAGCACGAGGCGTCGTAAGGCGCAAAAGGCTGTCATTCATTACCTCACAGTTTTTGACTCGAACCCGGCCATTGTCCCGCGCGAGGCGCCGACTGTCGCTCCCCGCGCGTTAATTGGGCCTGAACGTAATGGTCAGCTCCCGCTGGAACAGGGCCGGATCCGGCGGCGGTGGCAGCGGGGAAGCTCGATAGACCGCCGCTTCAATTGATTCGCGCACCGCTTGATCACCGTTACAGGACCCGACACGCACGTTCGTGACTGTGCCTCCGGGTACCTGGGTCACGTCCAACACACACACAATCCCCGGCCTGGCTGAAGGAGGTTGCAACCAGGCCCGCTGAATCCTGCCCATGATCTGCGACTGCCAGGTCGCCAGCGCGCCGCTCCTACGCGCGGCGTCCTGACGAAGCTCCTGATCGAGGCTGCGCCTGAGGTCCGCCTCGCGCTCCGCGTTGGCCTGCTCCTCCTCGCGCGCGCGTTGCTCAGCTTGTTGCTTTTCCTCCGCGAGGCGCTTCTCTTCGTCGCGCTTCTTCGCTTCGGCCGCTTCACGCTCCTTGCGCTCCGCTTCGGCCTTCTGTGCCGCCTGCTGTTGTTCCTGCTCTTCGGCGCGCCGTCGCTCCTCCGCGCGCTTCTCCTCCGCCGCTTTTTCCTCGGCCAGCGCAGCCTCCTGCTGTCGCTCCTGCTCCAGCCGCTTCTGATTCTCCTCCTGCTGTTTTGCCTTTTCCGCCTGCTCGGCCTGCTCTTTCCGCTCCTGCTCGCGCTTGGCGAGCTCCTCAGGCGTGGGCTCCGGCGGGCCGTCCGCCTCCGGCGGCGCTTCCTGCGGCTGTGGCTCCGGGGGTGCGGGTGCCGGGGGCGGGGATACTGGCTGCGGAGGCTGGTTGTTCGCCAATCCCGGTACAGACCGCACGTCCACCACAGTGGCTTCGATGGCCAGAGTGGGCGTGGGCCGGTCATGCTTATAGAACCACCAGCCGTACGCGACCGCTACGACCAAGGCCCCGTGCAGGAACACAGATAATACAACCGATAACCAGCGATCGCTGGATCGCTCTACCGGCCTGGCGGACTGTGCCATCAGTACGGTGCTACCTTCAGTGCGGCTCTATCAGGCACCGCGGTGCGCGGGTTGCGGCAACGGATCCGTGATGAAGCCGACCTTTTTGGCGCCTGCCTTTTGCAGAATCACCATGGCGCGCACCACCTGGCCGTAGGGCACCACGTTGTCGGCCTTCACCAGCACAGGCAGCTCGGGATTCCCCTTGAGCTCACGCGTGGTGCGATCGAGGACAACGTCCGGATCGAGAGGGGCCTTGGGATCCCCTCCACCTTTGTTCAAATACAACCGCCCCTCCTTGTCGACCGACAACACGATAGGAATGGCGTTTTTGAGCATTTTCGGATCCAGGGGTTCCGCCCCAGCCTTGGGCAGATCCACCTTGATTCCTTGAGTGAGAAGCGGCGCGGTGATCATGAAAATGATCAACAACACCAGCATCACATCTATGTAGGGCACAACGTTGATCTCACCCATCAGCCGCCGGCCTTTGTTGACGCTCGCCATCGACGTCCCCTGTCAACCCGGCGCCGCGCTGGTCGACACCACGCTGGGCGTGCCGGTTGACCGCGAAGCATGTCGCTGCAGGATGGTGGAAAACTCCTCCGTGAAAGCATCGAAGCGGATCTCGAGCCGTGCCACCTGGTCGGCGAAGCGGTTATAGGCAATGACCGCCGGGATTGCTGCGAACAGGCCGAAAGCTGTGGTAACCAACGCCTCGGAAATGCCGGGTGCCACCTGGGCCAGAGTCGCCTGTTGCACATTCCCGAGCGAATAGAAGGCGCTCATGATGCCCCAGACCGTTCCGAACAGCCCTACGTAGGGGCTGGTGGAGCCGACCGTCGCCAGAGTTGCCAGACTCTGCTCCAGGCGATCGATCTCCTTCAGCTGTGCGACGCGCATCGCCCGCCGCGCCCCTTCCAACAGCTGGTCCGGAGGGGCGTGGGCTTGCTGGCGCAGGCGCGCGAATTCGCGAAAGCCGAACTCGAAGATGCTGGCCATGCCGCTCGACCCGCCGCGCGACTCGATCGCGCGGTAAAGCTGTGCCAGGTCGCCACCGGACCAGAACTGGGTCTCGAACTGCTCGGCCTCGCGCCGCGAGCGCCCGATCACGAAGCGCTTGCGGAATATGATCATCCACGAATACAGGGACGCCAGCAGCAGCATCGCGATCACGATCTGCACCGGTAGGCTCGCCTGCGCGACCAGAGTCACAATCGAAAGTGGTTCACCCATTCAAAGCTCGCTCCAACGACAAAGCGCTTAGGGAGCCTGTCTGATCGATGATCGCCTACTGCGGCCGCCCCCTAGCGGCATCTTTCGGCGATCGTTTCCCTTACATAGTATCGACTATGCGCGGGAAACGATCGCCGAAATCTGCTCGCTGGGGGTCGCCCTCGCTACGGCGATCATCGATCAGACAGGCTCCTAGAAAGTCCGGCAGCCTCTTCGGCTTCAGCGTCCGTGCGTCCACGCAGACGACCCGGACATCCGCCTCCACCAGCAGATCACTCTCGCTCGGCTGTTCCGGGGCAGCACGAAAGATGCGCTGCGTGAAGCGCATCACCGCCGCACGCTCTGCGCGCGCCTCACACGTGATGGTCAACTCATCATCCAGGCGTGCGGGACGCCGATACTCGACGGAAAGCCCCGACACGGCAAACAGAATTCCCGCTGTTTGCGCAAGCGCCCACTGCGAATGTCCCAGCGACCGCAGCCACTCGGTGCGGGCACGCTCGAGAAACCGCAAATAGTTCGCATAATAAACGATGCCGCCACCATCCGTGTCTTCCCAATAGACGCGGGCAGTCCATCTGAACACGCTCACTTGTCATCCTCGAACAACTGCAGCGAGGTGGTCACCCGTTCCACCGGTTTCAGGCCGAAATGCAGATAGGAGGCGCGCGTAGCCATACGCCCTCGCGCGGTCCGAACCACGAAGCCTTTCTGTATGAGAAAGGGCTCGACCACATCCTCGAGCGTGCCACGCTCCTCGCCGATCGCCGCGGCAAGACTCTCGATTCCAACCGGACCGCCGTCGAAGCGCTCGATGATGGCCAGGAGAAACTTCCGGTCGAGCGTATCGAACCCCAGGGGATCTACTTCCAGCATATCGAGCGCCGCATCTGCGATGCGCTCGTCGATCCGGCCGTCGGCCTTCACCTGCGCGTAATCTCGCACCCGGCGTAACAGCCGGTTGGTGATGCGCGGTGTGCCACGCGAGCGCTGCGCGATCCGGCGAGCCCCCCCCTCGTCGATGGCCACGCCAAGAATGCCCGCCGAGCGCTTCACGATGCGCTCCAGATCGGCGACCTCGTAAAACTCGAGCCGCTGTACGATTCCGAACCGGTCGCGAAGCGGAGATGTCAGCAAGCCGGCGCGCGTCGTCGCCCCGACGAGCGTAAAAGGCGCGAGATTGAGCTTGATGGAGCGAGCGGCCGGCCCTTCGCCGATCATGATATCGAGCTGGTAATCCTCCATGGCCGGATAGAGCACTTCCTCCACCATCGGGGGAAGGCGGTGGATCTCATCGACGAACAGGACGTCCCGCGGCTGCAGATTCGTCAGCTGCGAGGCCAGGTCCGCCGGCCGCTCGAGCACCGGCCCGGAAGTCTGCTTCAGGCTGACACCCAGCTCGGCGGCCAGAATGTTGGCCAGCGTTGTTTTCCCCAGGCCTGGCGGACCGAAGATGAGCACGTGATCGAGGGCCTCACCCCTCTGGCGTGCCGCGGTGATGAAGATCTCGAGCTGCGTTTTCACGGCGGCCTGCCCGATGTACTCGTCGAGGCGGCCGGGGCGGATGGCTCGCTCCGCGGCCTCGTCCTCACCGCCGGCGGCACCGCTGATGATTCGCTGCGCTTCCAAATGGCTTCCCGTTTATTCCGCTCTGGTGGCGCCCTGCAGCGCGCGCCGGATGAGATCTTCAGTCGTGTGTGTACCGGGCCCAACCGCCTTGAGCAAGCGCGTCGCCTCGGCCGGCCTGTAGCCCAGTGCGATCAAAGCGCTATGAGCTTCAGATTCCGGGCTGGCGCTCGCGGTCGCCGGCACGATGCCCGCTACCCCGGCGGACGACTCTGGATCGCCGAGCCGATCGCGCATTTCGATCACGAGCCGCTCCGCGGTCTTGCGTCCGATACCCGGCACACGTGTGAGGGCGGTAACGTCCTCGTTCACCACGCAGCGCGCGAACGCTTCGACACTGATTCCCGACAGCAGCGCCAAGGCAATCTTCGGTCCCACGCCGGAGACCTTGATCAAACTTCGAAACAGGCGCCGCTCGCTTTCCGTTGCGAAAGCGTACAGCACGTGCGCGTCCTCGCGAACGACCAGATGAGTCAACAGACTCACTTCCTCGCCGATGGCTGGCAGGTGAAAGAACGTCGACATTGGCGCCTCGAGCTCATAGCCGAGCCCCCCCACGTCGACCATCAGTTGCGGCGGGGTTTTGGCGGTGATGCGGCCACGGACGGAGCCTATCATTCGTAAGAGGTCCTCCGGAGAGGCGGCCGTGGCGACACGGCTTCCGCCAGCATGTGAGTCCGCCGAGAATGAGCGTGACAGACCGCAACGGCAAGTGCATCCGAAGCATCAGGACCGACGCGTCCCGACAGCCGCAGCAACGTGCTGATCATATGGGTCACCTGTGACTTCTCCGCTGCGCCCGAGCCCACCAGGGCCAGCTTTATCGCGCGCGGCGCATATTCAAACACAGGCAATCCCTTCGGGACTGCACACAAGGCGGCTCCGCGCGCCTGACCGAGCTTTAGCGCGCTTTCGACATTTCGGTTCACGAACACGCGCTCGACAGCCACCTCCGCGGGCTGATGTTCCTCGATGAGAGCCTGCAATCCGTCGAAGATCAAACGCAGACGCTCAGTCATCCCGAAACTACCGACGTTGAGGCATCCGTGGGCAACATGTACGTAATCAACCCCGCGACATTCGATAACCCCAAACCCGGTACGCCGTGACCCGGGGTCAACTCCGAGGACACGCACTCTCGCTGATGGCTTCGCAACCACGAATTCAACAGCGGCACCTTTGGCGAGCGAAACCTTTCGTGCGTGCGTTGAGGTCGAGACACGCGCCTCGTGGGCCGCCACGTCAAATGCGCGCCAGGACTTCGTCCGATATCTCGGCATTCGAATACACGTCCCGTACGTCGTTCAGGTCTTCCAAAGCTTCCAATAGATGTAGCATCAACTCGGCAGGCCTGCCGGACAGAGGCGTGGCGATCGAGGCACGCTCGGTCACCTCGGCAGTGGCCGGCACAAACCCTCTCTCCGTCAGAATCGCGCGCACCGTTTCGAACTCGACCGGATCCGCAAGTACCTCGATCGAAGCATCGGCGTTGGAGACGACGTCCTCGGCACCGGCCTCGAGAGCCGCTTGCATGAGCCGCCCCTCGTCCGTACCGGGTGGATACGTCATCAGCCCAACCTCGTGGAACAGGTAGCTGACTGACCCTTGAGCGCCCAGGTTGCCCCCATATTTTGTGAATGTGTCGCGAACTTCGGAGGCCGTCCGGCCCCGGTCGTCGGTCACGGAATCGACGAGGACCGCCGCGCCGCCAGGACCATATCCTTCGTAGCGCACCACCTCGAACGGGCCCCCGACCTCGTGGACCGGCGGCTTTGCTCTTCCCCTCGCCCGTGTCGTCCTGAGGCGCCGGATGCTAGCCCACTTGGTGTGACCTGCCATGAATTCCAGATGGGAGGAGCTAAGCTTCGGCGCCGCTTGGGAAAACAGGCGCGTATGATAGCCGTAAACTCGCGCCCGCGACATGCCGCCAAGACAGCCGGCATTGAAACCCGCGGCCGTGATACTCAAAGAGCAAGTCTGTGGAGACCCTGCAACTTTCACCACCCGCGTTCCGTGACACGATCGAGCAGACCCGTGCCGCGCTCGAGCGGGTGAGCTCGCGGCTGCACGCCTCGCTCGCCCTGGGAGCGGAAGCAGCGGAGGTCATGGGCGCTCTGGCCGAGGACATCGATCTCGCAATCGGAGTCCTGGTCAGGCCAGTCATAGGAAACGAGGGACTCGAGCCTGAGGCTTTGGCGGGTCTGGTCGGGCGTCCTGCCACGGAGATCGCGCTTGCGTTATCCCGGCTCGGCGAGATGGGGCTACCGCGCGACTGGGCTCCCGCGCGCGGCCTCGATGCGCGCCAGGCCGAAACACTTCGCAAGATGCTTCTCGCGGTCGTCAGCGACCCTCGCCTGGTACTCGCGCGGCTTGCCGAGCAGCTCGTCGGACTGCGGCACGCCCGCGAAACCTCGGCCGAGGAGAGAGAGCGACGCGCGGTCGAGGCGCGAGCGATTTTCGCGCCGCTGGCCAACCGCCTCGGCGTCTGGCAGCTCAAGTGGGAGC
>CAZBTV010000106.1:0-25902 GCA_964494895.1 uncultured Steroidobacteraceae bacterium
CAACGGCAGCAGCTGGACAGCCTCGACGGGCGTGCCCGCGGGAGGCATCATCGCTTCGGATCGCGTCAATCCATTGAAGTTCTATGATTACGCGGCCGGCCAGTTCTATGTGAGCACCAACGGCGGAGTCAGTTTCACGGCGACCGCAGCCACCGGCCTCCCAGCTGCTGGAGACCATGTCAACATGCGCGCCGTGCCGGGAATCACGGGCGATATCTGGCTCGCCGGCGGCAGCACCTCCAGCGGCGACGTCTACGGCTTATGGCATTCGACCAACAGCGGCGCAAGTTTTACCCAACTCGCCAATGTCCAGCAGGCCGATCTTATTGGCTTTGGCAAGGCGGCTCCCGGCCAGACTTATCCAGCCTTGTACACCAGCGCCCAGATTGGGGGCGTACGTGGAATCTTCCGCTCCGATGATGCCGGAGCCACTTGGATTCAGATCAACGACTCCCAGCACCAGTACGGCATGACCAATGCCACCCTCACCGGTGACCCGCAGATCTATGGCGAAGTCTACCTGGGCACCAACGGCCGCGGCATTATCGTGGGGACATTGACTAACGCGGCAGGCTTCACGCTCGCGCCGACGGCGGCGACGCTGTCAGTAACGCAGGGGAGTAGTGCGACTGACACGATCACGGTGACCGATGTCGGCGGATTCACGGGCAATGTGACACTGGCGGCATCGGGTCTGCCGAGTGGTGTGACGGCGACGTTCGGCACGAATCCAGCGACAGGCAGCAGCGTGCTGACACTGAATGCGGCCAGCACGGCGACGACCGGGCTGGCGACGGTGACCATTACCGGAACGTCTGGCAGCACGACGACCAGCACGACTATCGCTCTGTCAGTGAGTGCCAAAGTCATTTCCGGCTTCACGCTGTCGGCTTCGCCAACGAGCCTGTCGCTAACGCAGGGGAGTAGTGCGACCGACACGATCACGGTGACCGATGTTGGCGGATTCACGGGAAATGTGACACTGGCGGCATCGGGTCTGCCGAGTGGTGTGACAGCGACCTTCGGCACGAATCCAGCGACAGCCAGCAGCGTTCTGACGCTGAATGCGGCCAGTACAGCGGCGGCCGGGGCGGCAACGGTGACCATCACCGGAACATCGGGCAGCACCACGACAAGTACGCCCATCGCGCTGACGGTGAAACCTACAGTTACCACCTCCGGATTCGCCTGCCACATCGGCTACACGATTGCCAACCAGTGGGCAGGCGGCTTTGGTGCGGCGATCACGATCAACAACACCGGAACCGTGGACATCTCAAACTGGACTTTGACATGGACCTTTGCGAACGGGCAAACCATCACGCAAATCTGGAATGGCACTGAAACCCAGACCGGACCGGGTGTGACCGTTACGAATGTGAGCTACAACGGCACGATTCCCGCTGGTGGCAGTTATAGCGGCATGGGCTTCAACGGCTCGTGGAACAACATCACCAATGCGGTACCCACGTCATTCGCAGTGAATGGCACAACATGTCAATAGTTGACCGGAATGCGCCGCAGCCTCGCCCAGGAGGGCGAGGCTGCGGCGGCCTCCATCGCACGATGGTTACGCGGGCTTCGAAGCCCTGTTCATCCCGTCATCCCCGGGAGTGCCCGCGCACGCCCAGGAAATTTCCTGCATGGCTCACGCGAGCACTGCTCACTTCCGACCGACTTCGCCCCTGTCATCCGGATCTTTTCAGACTTGAAGACGATCTGTGGAAACTTCGCGGTGTCGAGCATCTGCGGTCCCTTCATGATGTCAAGACACATCTGTGGCGCTGCGTCCATCTCGAATGATGAAGCATCGATGGTCGCAACCACTTTGGAGACGGATAGATTGCGAGGGTCCAACGTCAAGTCCGCATCGAAGCGGCTAAAGCGCGTCGTGTAGGTGGAGAAACCCATGTGACTGGCACGCAGAACCAAGCTAGCGTTGCAGCAGCTAGCGCGGCGACAAGGGCGCGCAACTCGGCCAGATTTGTGCGCTTCACGCAAATGCCGCTGTGTACGGGCGCTGTGTTGAAATGGATCGTCATCGGCGGCGTTCTCCTCGGAAGTCATTGACCAGCTATCTTGCGGCTTTGTCTTTCGCCACAACGTGCTTGGCAAAATTGTTCAAAATGGCCTGCCAGCCTTGGCGTTGTTGCTCCTCCGGATGCGTCGCCTCCGCATCAAACGTGACACGCACCCTGACGCCGTTTGACGCGGGCACGAACTCGACGGCGGCGGTGCGGTCGCCGAAGGTATACTCGATCAGCTTGTATGGCTCGATCCTGGTATACGTGCCAGCAAAGTCAAAGCCGAAGCTGCCGTCTTTCGCTTCCATGCGCGATGAGAATTGCCCACCCACGCGCAAATCGACCGTGGATTTCGTCGTGTGCCAGTCATCCGATGCCGTGTTCCACTGCTTGATGTCTTCTGGCGTCGTGTAAGCAGTCCAGGCGGCGGCAACCGGGGCATTGACGAGGGTTTCAACAGCTATTTTCATAACTTGGCTCCATTGAGTTTTTGCGGGTGACCGATTTTAGGGGCATCACGAGCACATCACACGCATTGTCTGTCTCCTTGCTCGAGCCGGCCTCATCGGGTGGTATCGGAACGACGAACGGGGTTTTCGGAAATCGACATCGTCCTGCAATTTTTTCGACGGTTTAGGCGCACAGGACGAAGGCCGCTTCCAGGCCAGGGATCGCGTTTACGCAATGACTGATGGCCGAACTGACCCATTCCGAGCTCGAAACGTCGGCGGGATGGGCCAACTATTTCTTGGCCTGCCCGATGTTGAACGTCAAGCCCTGTGGATCGCGGATATAGCAACGTGGCACCGATTCGTCCTCTTCTACTACGGTACATCCTGCCGCAAGGAGTTGTGCGCGTGCGGTATTGATGTCAGGCACCAGCAGCTCGAATATCGGACTGTGCGCGGGGCCCCGCTCCACGTAAAGGCAAAACGAGCCGGTCTCGTAGCCGACGATGTCTTGCCCCCGATGGGTAGCGCGAAATCCCAGAACTGACTCGTAGAAATCCGTGGCTTCTGTCCAGGACTCCGTCCGAATTACGACGTCACGGGAAGATTTGTAAGGACTTGTCACAGTGCCTCCTTTGCAAGGTTTGGCGAACGGCTTCGCGGGTAGTCTACGCGAGCCGCGAGTGTCGGCTTCAAAGCAGATGGCATGGAGTGCTTGAACCTCCGTTTCTGGCCGAAAGCGCCAGATCGCCCCGGCCTCACGATTCAGTCGTGCGGATAAACATCGGCCGGGTATAGCCGACGAAGCAATAACGACATCAACAATAGCAGGGGCGGGACCAGCCAGCTTGCCTCGAGACCTTGTGGGCCACCGGTGAGCCAGGATGGGCCGGCGATATGCGTGTTCAACAGATGGTGCTCGAGGGGCATCCCGCCGTTGCCGGTGTTCGGGGAACCGTAGAGTGATATGGCGAAGAAATCAAAGGACGCGTGGAAGCCGATTGCAAACCACACGCTGCCTGTGCGGAGCACGCTATAACACGTGAACAGGCCGAACAGCAGCAGGTTGAAAACGTCCGGCACATTCTCCATCGGCTTGTTCAGCAGGTGATCGCCAGTGAAGACCAGCGATAGAAATATGGCGGCTGGCCAGAAACCGACGCCACGGCTCAAACTCGCGAGGGCGTAACCACGGAATTGCAGTTCCTCGTCAAGGCCTACCAGCAGCATGCCGGCCAGCCAGATCCATAAGTACCTCCACAGATCCGAGGCGTGCTCGGCGAAGCCCCCGAAGCTCGCGTAACCGCACGCCCAGCAAACGAGCAGAAGCACCGTAACCATGGCGAAGCCCCAAAGCCAGCCCGCCCAAATGAGCTTGAGAGTGTCTGCATCCAGGTTGAACCCAAACCATGACGTTCGGTGCTTCTCCAGCCGGACCAGGAGCGCGCTGATCACGATCATGTAGAGAGCATCGGCCAACTTATAGGCGAGAATGTCTGCTGGCGTGAAACCCGTCCGTGAGAAGCTGTGCACGAGTCCTACCAGCGGGAACAGGATGTAGCCCGACGCATACCAGAAGGCCGCGAACAAGGCGAAGCGCCAGCCTGCGCGCAGCCCGTCTCGTTCGACAAATGCCTGTTTGAGTCGGCTCATCCGGGAAACAGCCGCCTGCGGCCGTTCATACCATGTTAGGAGACACTTACCGCTGCGGATTCCGGCCGCTGCGGATCATCCGGGGCTAACGGCCGCTTCAGGCAGTCTATCACAGGCCCGCGCGCGGCAGCTCATGGCCGAATGCGGCGACTCGGCCAACTGGCGCTTTCGACGCGAAGGTACATACGCCTTGCTCCAAACGTGCCGTTCAAAATCAGGTAGAGCGTACATTCACTGGCGCGTGGGAAGCGGGTCGTGGGTCCGGCGGGCGAACCCACGCCAGGCCCTACCGAGAGCCGATCGCTCCAGAACAATAATGACAACGCTTCTCCCGAATAGGGAAGCGCTCAGTCACCACCAAGCTGCCGCAGTCTGCGCACGTACCGAGCCTGAGCTGCTCGCCGCGCGACAGGGTCAGTGCCAGAAACACTGCGTGCTCGAATGAAATCTGGGAGGACGGCACCATCGAGCGATAGGTTTCAAATGCATTACAAAGCAACTCTCCACGGGCGACGCTCGGTAACAGATGACCCGCGTCGGCACTCGGCTCCGCGGGGATGACGCCCAAGAGCGAAAGCAAGCTCGCCAACCACACCGTTTCCTGCTGCAGCCTCAGAGAGCGCGCGAAGTAGCCGATCTGGTGCGGCGATTTTCCTCGATGCCTTGGCACATAACGACTCGCGCGAGCCAAGTAGTTTTTGTAGAGCTTTCGAATGCGGTCATCGCTCAGACCCGTCCAGGCACGAATGGTTTGTGTGCGCGCCTCGTGCTCCAGAAATCGCAAGGCCAGCTGCAGACACAGCCGCTCGCGGCTGTAGCGATCTTCCGAGATACGCATGATATTTTTCCGTATTGTTGTCGGGGGGAATGGGCCGGAATATTTTTGGGAAAATTTTCCCAAAAAACAATGGCGCAAAATTTGGTAAAAAATCCCCAAATGCAGTGGACCGTGTGCGAACGCACTTCGTTAGGATGGAATGCACACTCGGTATGCGACCAAACTCCGTCAGGAGTGAGTTGCAACCAGAACGAAGAATGAGGGGACCACGTATGTTGTTGCGTCGCAATACGGACGCTGATCTCGTTGGCGAGCTTCATGGTCTGACCGCCTCGTCTTTACGGTCCGAGGTATTCGAGTCGCTCCTGGAGCTGAACAGACAATGTCTGGAGCTATTGGCCGAGCAGGCGCTGGCGCAACCCAACCAGGGCAGTCTGCTTCTGCGCCAGATAGGGGAGATCTGGCGTAGCCTCGACGCGTCTGCCCGGCTGCGCGCGGCTGCATGCCCCTATCTTCTGGTGGACGCGGGTTTTTCCGATCCGAGCCGCTGGCAGTGGACAAACGGGCAACATGTCAGCGATGCGGCTGGATTGTCCTACGGCGGGGCATTCTTCACCGTGCCGCGTGCCGCCGCGATCGCACGCCAGGTATTCATCTATGCCTGGTATCTGGCGCGCTCGAAGAACTCAGCCGTACAACTTCTGCTCGGCATGCCGACACACTGTACTCAGCTCATCAGCGCTTGCACCCTCCCTCAAATGCACGAGCTTGCTGAAAAGCACGCCGACTGGATGCGTCCGCGTTGGCTGAACCGCGTGAAAGTCTGGCGCCAGCTTCTACTCGCCGCCGCTTCCGGTGAGGTGGTCGCCCTGGAAAGCGCTCGCATGCATGGTCTCCAACTCCTCGCCGCTGAATGTCGCAACGCATCGCTGCGCGCGCTCAAGGGGCTCGGAGGTGGAGACCAGAAAGGATGACCTCGCGATAGCGGGTGCCCACATTGTCTCCACTGTCCGTGTCTGCGGCTCGTTGATGAGGGGCGATATCGGCTCCGGGCTAGATCGCGCGTCCTTGGGATGAGTGCGCAATCGCTACCGTTGATCCATTAAGGAGCTACCATGCTTTTTCTCAGCCTCTACACACCAGCCGTGAAACCCTCGGCCCCGCCCTCGCCGGAACATATGGCGAAGATGGGAGCCCTCGTAGAGAGGTCGATGAACGACGGCTCCCTGGTCTACACCGGCCCCCTCGGTAAGAGTGGTCCGGGCGGCGCCAGGGTCCGTCTTGTCGAAGGCAGGGTTACGGTTGCGCACGGTCCGTTCTCGGATTCCGTGCTGATGGGAGCGTCGGGATTCGCGCTGCTTCGGGCTGAGTCCCGGGAAGCGGCGATCCGGCAGATCCAAGAGTTCCTCGACGTCGCCGGAGACGGAGAATGCGAGCTTCTGGAGGTGCTCGATGGCGGACCACCGCCACAGACGACAGAAGCGCACCAGGGCTAAAAGATTGTGAAACGGCGAACCGCCTGTTTCACCGCGCGCGTTCAGGCAGCAGTCAGCCAACGTGAGCGATCCTGTCTTCAAGCCGAGCCGATAGTGTTGGGCGCAGACTGAAATTCGCGACAATCGCGCGGTGGCTCAACACTAACGTCGCACCGGCCTTGACCGAGCTCCCTTGCGGCATTTGTATCCGCTCGGATTTGAGCCGGCAACGCCGGTGCGACGTCGGCGCACTTTGTAGGTGCGCGCTTGGCCTTCCGATGCCTCACCGCCCCTGCTCCAGGAGCGCGCCAGGTGCCTTACGGCGACCCGTAGGCGGCCGCCGCTGTCCATTTTTGATCGGTGCTCGTCCGATAACCCGGTAGCGACGGGCTCCGTTGCCGCAGATCATACTTGCCGAATAACGACTTCGAGGCAGGTCCAATGAAGCAGGCGCTGATCGTCATCGACATTCAGGAATCCTTCCGCCACCGCCCCTATTGGCGCGCGAACGAGCTACCCGCCTTCCTTCGTAACGTCCAGTCATTGATCGACCTCGCGCGAGCCCGTGGAACACCGATCGCGCAGGTATTTCATGAGGAACTGACGAGCGACGCGTCCAACCCGTTCTCGCGGGCGTCAGGCTTGGTGAGCCCGATGACCGAGTTGTCCCTGAATCCGGATGCTGTTTTCTACAAACAGGTGCATTCTGCGATGTTCGGCCGAACGCCCGACGGCAGTACCCTCGAGGAATGGCTGCGCCAACGCGGTATTGACGAGGTGCTCATAACAGGAATCCGTACAGAGCAGTGCTGCGAAACCACCGCCCGACACGCCTCCGATCTGGGATTCGAGGTCCGGTATGTCACGGACGCGACGCTGACATTTCCAATGCTATCTCGCACGGGTCGTGAGTTCTCGCCCGCTGAAATTCGGGAAAGGACAGAGCTCGTCCTGGATGGCCGGTTTGCGCGCATCGTAAGCACTGCGGACGTTCTGAAGGCTTGACTGATTTTATGGCCGAGGTGTGGTGAGCTCAGGGCGAGTGCATGATGAGCCCGCCGCGTTGCTGATGAGGCATCAGTGAGAGAGGTCTTGTTCGTATTGCTGCCACAGGTCGTGCTGCTCGATGTGGCAGGTCCGGCTGACGCGTTTCGAAACGCGAACAGTAAGGTGCCGGACAGTTACAGGCTGCGCTTTGTCGCAGCGACGCCCAGCGTAAAAGCGGCGATCGGCTTGGATCTCGCGGGACTGGAGCCACTCCCGCCGCGGCTACCTGACGGGGCGATCGTCGTGCTCACAGGGATCGCCGGCCGCTCGCTCCGGCTCGAGGAGCCCGAGACAAAAGCGGTCTCCGACTGGCTGGCCTCGGGCATAACCCACAACGGACTCTTGTTATGTGTCTGTAGCGGAAGTGTCGTGGCAGCCAAAGCCGGTCTGCTTGCGAACCGCGACTGTACGACGCACTTTGCGCACATCGAGGAGTTGCGCGCCATCGAGCCGCGCGCCCGGGTTCACGATAACCGCATCTTCGTTGAAGACGGCCCTGTCTTTACGAGTGCGGGTGTTACTGCTGGGCTGGACCTCGCCTTGTACGTCATCGGGCAGCAGTTGGGACCTCTGGTCGCTTCGCAAGTGGCCCGGGATTTCGTGGTGTATCTACGCCGCTCCGGGAACGATCCAGCGCTATCGCCCTGGATATCCCATCGCAACCATATTCACCCGGCCGTGCATCGCGTACAGGACGCAGTAGTGCGCGATCCGACCGCAGAGTGGACCTCACAGCGGCTTTCGGATGTTGCCTGTACGAGCAGCCGCAATCTCGCGCGGCTTTTTGCCGAGCACGCGCAATGCTCGCCATTGGATTACGTGCAGCTCATCCGCTTCGCTTTCGCGAAGGAGCTGATTACTCAAAGTCAGTTGGATCTGGAGCGGGTCGCCGCCAAGGCTGGCTTCCGGTCGGCACAGCATCTCCGCCGGGTATGGGCGCGTTGGGAATCCCAACCACCGAGCACTTTCCGCCCGCGTGAATACCAGCCGAGTTGAACCTCGTCAGTGCGGCCGGTCCAGAGAATCCAGCAACTTGTGCAGCGTCTCAGGCGCGACGGGCTTTACCAGATGGAGGTCGATGCCGGCCTCACGGGAGCGGCGGCGATCCTCGTCCTGTCCGTACCCCGTAATGGCGACAAGCACCGTTCCTCCGGAGTCAGGTAGCTCGCGCAACTTCTCGGCAATCTCGTAGCCGTCCATGCCGGGGAGGCCGATGTCGAGGAACACCGCGTCGGGGTGATATCTGGCGGCCGTCTCCAGGGCCGCCCGCCCGTCGTAAGCGCAAACGACCTCGTGCCCCCATAGCTCGAGCAGCATGGACATGCTCTCGGCAGCGTCCTTGTTGTCATCGATCACCATCAGCCGACGCCGCTTCTGTTGCGGCTCTGTTTGTCGAGAATCGGACGCCACGTTCATGGGATTCTCCTCATGCGCAGGCCCTGCCTGCTCCGCGTCGATCCGGGGCAGTCCCTCGCGGCCCTGCCCGTGCGACGCATGCGTCGCACCCTCATGCGCAGGCCTTGCCTGCTCCGCGTCGATCCGGGGCGGCCCCTCGCGGCCCTGTTCGTCAGATGCGCTTGTCGCCCCCTGTTGGGAGGGCGTGTCCGAATACCTGGGCAGTGTCACGACAAATTCGCTGCCTCGCCCAGGGCCTTCGCTGGAAGCGGTTATAGTACCTCCGTGCAAGCTGACAAGTTGCCGCACCAGAGCGAGACCGACACCGAGGCCACCATCCGCGCGGTCCAGAGGACGCTTCCCCTGTGTAAACAAATCGAACACGCGTGGTAATAACTCGGAAGTCATACCAATCCCATTGTCGCGGACATGAAACGCGACGCGCTCGGCAGATGGCACGATCTCGACCTCGATGCGCCCTCCGTCGGGGGTGTATTTTCCGGCATTGTTCAACAGATTGACCATCACCTGCGTCAATCTCGTGAGATCACCCCGTATGCTGACGGGCTCCGGCCCCAGATTCACCACCAGCGAGTGGCCCTTGGCATCCAACAGCGGGCGCGCTGTTTCGGTTGCACGCGCGATGATAGACGCGCCGTCCAGGATCTCGCTCGTGAGAGTTATGCGCCCGCTGGTGATGCGGCTTACGTCAACCAACTCGTCCACGATCCGGGTGAGATGCTGTACCTGGCGACCGATCACATCCCTGGCGCGCTGTATGACGGGATCGCCAAGGTCACGCATACGCAGAAGATCGACCGACGTCTTGAGCGGTGCGAGCGGATTGCGCAGCTCATGCGAGAGCATTGCGAGAAATTCGTGAGTGCGTTGCTGTGACTCTGCCAACTCCTCATATTGCCGGCGCTCTGTGAGGTCCCGCGTGACCTGTGAGAACCCGCGGAGCTGTCCCTCACGGTTGTACACTGCATAGATCACGACATTGGCCCAGAACCGCGTTCCATCCTTCCGGACACGGGGCCCGTTGGTTTCTAAACTCCCATACCTGATCGCTTCCGCGAGATCCTGCTCCGGCGCGCCACGTGCTGCGGCCTCTACTGGATAGAAGCACGCGAACGGCCGACCGATGATTTCGGCTGGAGTGTAGCCAATGATGCGCGCCGCGCCTGAATTCCAACTCGCAACGCGACCTTCCAGATCCAGCATGAAGATCGCGTACTCCTTGACGCTGTCGACGAGAAGCCGGAATCGCTCTTCGCTCTCCCGAAGCGTTTCTTCGTGGCGGCGGCGCTCGGTCAGATCGCGGGTGATCTTGAGAAAGCCAGTGAGCTTTCCGCTCGGGCTGCGCAGGGCGGTGATGACCACGTCGGCCCAGAATCGCGCCCCGTCCTTGCGGACGCGCCAGCCTTCCTCTTCGAAGCGGCCCTGGCCCGCGGCGATCTTCAACTCTTCACTGGGCCAGTTGCGCGCCACGGCGTCGGGGGGATAGAAGCGCGAGAAGTGTTTGCCGATGATCTCCTCGGCCTTGTATCCATTGATCTTCTCCGCGCCAGTATTCCAGCTCGTGACAAGGCCCGCGACATCCAGGGTAAAAACGGCATAGTCCCTGACGCCGGCCACGATCTGGTCGAAGTGCCGATGAATGGGGGCATCTCCCGTGCCCTGGTCGATCTCCTGTCGGCTTCGGCCGCTACGTGCCATGCTCAAAGGGCCCACGAAATGGCGCGTCTTTCATTGGGAGTGATTACTGCGCTAGGGGTTGTTCTTCCAGGCTCGATGATCAGTAAAGGGCTATTTCGCGGCGTCCTGTCGAATCGCGAGCGCCACGGAACATACCTTCACTGCTGAACTCCATCACGATTGTACCCGCACTATTCACCGCAATGACTCCACCATTTCCTCCAAGGCCCGGAATGATGCTGTGTAGCATTTCTCGTGCCGCCGCTTCCAGCGTGAGCCCGCGATATTCCACGGCGCTACAGATGTGATACGCGGCGACCGCGCGGATAAAGGACTCGCCATGTCCGGTCGCGGAGACCGCACAGACACCGTTTTTGGCGTAGGTTCCGGCGCCGATGATGGGTGAATCCCCCACACGCCCTTGCCGTTTGTTGGTCATTCCGCCTGTGGAGGTTGCGGCAGCCAGGTTTCCCTGGCTATCCAGGGCCACAGCTCCCACCGTTCCCTGGGCGGCAACGAGCTCCGATATGCGCTGGCCCCGTCGCACGTCTTCGAGCTGTCGTTTGCGCTCGGGAGTCTGAAAGTACTCGTTCGGCACCAAGGTGACTCCCTCGTCCAACGCGAACTCCTCAGCACCGGCGCCAACTAGCAGCACGTGACGCGATTTCTCCATCACGAGACGCGCAAGGTCGATCGGATTCTTGACGTGGCGTACTGAGGCAACCGCTCCCGCGCGCTGCTGCTTTCCATCCATGATGGCCGCGTCGAGCTCCGCCGCGCCCTCGCGCGTGAGCGCCGCCCCACGGCCAGCATTGAATAGCGCGTCATTCTCGAGCATACGCACTGCTGTGCTGACGGCATCAAGACTCGAGCCACCGTCCTCGAGGACCGCATAGCCTGCATCGAGCGCACGCTCGAGGCTGGCACCGTATTGGTGCTCCTGGCTCGCTGACAGACGATGACGGGAGATCGCACCCGCACCGCCATGAATAGCGATGGCATTCATCCTAAAAAATCCTCCGCTCGGAGCGCGACGCGGTTCGTGACCTTTGACAACACCGGTTATGATGAAAGCGGGCCTGTTCCGTCAAAGGTCCATTTCCCCGTCATCAAGCCTGGAGTGAAGCACCCTTATGTCTCAGCGGATACGCAGTCTTCTGGTCGCCAATCGCGGAGAGATCGCTATTCGGGTCATGCGAGCCGCGTCCGAGCTCGGCCTGCGTACCGTGGCAATCTACTCCCAGGAAGATCGCTTTTCCCTGCATCGGTCGAAATCCGACGAAGCCTATCTGGTCGGGCGCGATAAAGGCCCTGTCGAGGCTTACCTTTCGATCGCGGACATCCTGCGAATTGCGCGCGAGGCCCGAGTGGATGCGATCCATCCCGGGTACGGATTCCTTTCTGAAAATCCCGAGTTCGCTCAGGCATGCGCGGACGCCGGCATCGTTTTCGTCGGTCCACTGCCCGACACCATGCGAACCCTGGGGAATAAGGTCGCCGCGCGCAACCTGGCAGCGTCCGCTGGCGTGCCGACAATGCCCGCGACACCTCCTTTGCCCGCGGCGCTCCAGGAGTGCACCGAGCTTGCGCGGCGCATTGGATACCCGGTGATGCTGAAAGCGAGTTGGGGAGGCGGCGGTCGTGGCATGCGGGTCGTTGAGAGCGATGAGCAACTGACCGAGCTGCTGCCCGTCGCCAGGCGCGAGGCGAAAGCCGCTTTTGGAAACGACGAGGTCTACCTCGAGAAGCTCGTAAGGCGTGCGCGGCATATCGAGGTGCAGATCCTGGGTGACAGCCATGGTGAATTGGTGCACCTCTTTGAGCGCGATTGCACTGTGCAGCGGCGCAACCAGAAGGTGGTCGAGCGCGCCCCGGCGGTCTTCCTCACGGAAGCACAACGGACAGAATTATGTAATGCCGCTCTCGCTATCGGGCGCGCCTCGAACTATCTGAACGCCGGCACCGTCGAGTTCTTGCAGGACGCCGATACCGGAAAGTTCTACTTCATCGAGGTAAACCCCCGGATTCAGGTCGAGCACACAGTAACCGAGTGCGCGACGGGCATCGACCTGGTCAAGGCGCAGATTCGCATCGCCGGAGGCGCGCGCATCGGCATGCCCGATAGCGGGGTACCCGCCCAGAAGGACATCCGGATCAGCGCTCACGCGCTGCAGTGCCGAGTTACGACCGAGGACCCCGAGAACAACTTCATCCCCGACTACGGAAAGATCACGGCATACCGTAGTCCCGCGGGCTTTGGCGTCCGTCTCGACGCGGGGACGGCATACACCGGCGCGATCATCACCCGCTCGTACGACTCACTACTCGTGAAGGTCACCTCGTGGGCTCCCACTCCGGAAGAGGCGATCGCGCGCATGCATCGAGCGCTATGGGAGTTCCGCATCCGCGGTGTCGTGACGAACTTGCGATTTCTGGACCAGGTCATTACCCATCCGCGCTTCGCACACGGTGAGTACACCACGCGCTTCATCGATGAGACCCCGGAGCTGTTCCGGTGGCCGCGCAAGCAGGATCGGGCGACTCGTATCCTGACCTACATCGGCGAGACCATCGTCAACGGAAACCCCGAGACCCGCAATCGCGAGCGGCCGGCCAGATTTGACCGCCCCAAGCTCCCAGGAGCCCTTCTGGGCACGCCGGCAGCGGGTACCCGGCAGAAGCTGGATGAGCTCGGGCCTGAGCGGTTTGCCCGATGGATGCTCGATCAAGAGCGCGTTCTCATTACCGACACGACAATGCGGGACGCGCACCAGTCGTTGTTGGCCACGCGAATGCGCACTATCGATATGACTGCCATCGCGCCCTACTACGCGAGCCTTCTGCCGCAATTGTTCTCGGTCGAGTGCTGGGGCGGGGCGACGTTCGACGTCGCGATGCGTTTTCTCCGGGAAGATCCCTGGAAACGGCTGGCGCAGTTTCGCGAGCGGATGCCGAATCTACTGTTGCAGATGCTGTTCCGGGCTGCGAACGCGGTCGGCTACACCAATTATCCCGACAACGTCGTGCGATTTTTCGTAAAGCGAGCGGCCGAGCGCGGCATCGACGTGTTCCGGATATTCGATTCGCTGAATTGGGTCGAGAACATGCGTGTATCGATCGATGCCGTGTTGGAGGCTGGAAAGCTCTGTGAAGCGGCGATCTGCTACACGGGTAACTTGAGTGATCCTCACGAGAAGAAGTACACGCTCGATTACTACCTGAATCTGGCGCGTGAGCTCAAGGCCGCAGGCACACACGTGCTGGGACTCAAGGATATGGGCGGCCTGTGCCGGCCGCGCGCGGCCTACACGCTCGTCAAGGCGCTGAAGGAGGAAATTGGGCTGCCTGTGCATTTCCATACTCATGACACGAGTGGAATTGCGGCGGCGAGCGTGCTCGCCGCGGTGGAAGCCGGAGCCGACGCTGTGGACGGCGCCATCGATGCGATGAGCGGTCTGACTTCGCAGCCAAACCTGGGCTCGATCGTCGAGGCGTTGCGATTCGGTCCCCGCGATCCCGGGCTCGATCCGGATCATATCCGCATGGTCTCCGCATATTGGGAGCAGGTGCGCAAGCTATATACAGCCTTTGAAAGTGACATCCGATCCGGTGCGTCGGAAGTCTATGTGCACGGTATGCCGGGCGGCCAATACACGAACTTGCGGGAGCAGGCGCACTCTGTCGGGATCGAAGCCCCGCGATGGCCTGAGGTCGCACAGGCGTATGCCGACGTGAATGCCATGTTTGGCGACATCGTGAAGGTGACACCGACATCCAAGGTCGTTGGGGACATGGCACTGCTGATGGTCACCAGCGGCCTCGATAAGGAAAAGGTCCTTGATCCCGAAACCGATGTTGCTTTCCCTGAGTCGGTGGTGCAACTTTTCCGGGGTGATCTGGGGCAGCCACCTGGCGGGTTTCCGCCGGAATTACAACGCAAGATATTGAAGGGCGAGAAGGCGATCACTCACCGCCCGGGCGCTACGCTGCCGCCGGTCGACCTGTCAGCCGAGCGTGCGAAGATCCAACAGAAGCTGCCGCGTCCGGTTACGGATGACGACCTCGCATCCTATCTCATGTATCCGAAGGTCTGGACGGAGTATACGTCTGATCGACTGCAGTACGGCGATGTTGGAATCTTGCCGACCCCCGTCTTCTTTTACGGCATGCAGCCTGGTGACGAGATTACAGTTGACATCGAGCGTGGCAAGACGCTCATCGTCCGCTACGTCACTTCGAGCGAGCCCCATGAGGACGGAACCCGTACTGTCTTCTTCGAGCTCAACGGCGAGCCCCGATCGGTCCACGTGCCCGATCGCACGCAAGTCGTACAGCGTCCACCGCGTCGCAAGGTCGAACCCGGCAACCCGAAGCACCTCGGAGCCCCAATGCCCGGGACCATCGCCACCGTCACTACCGCGGTTGGGCGTAAGGTCGCCCGGGGCGAAGTGCTGCTGACTCTCGAGGCGATGAAGATGGAGACCGCGGTACGAGCGGAGATGGACGGCGAAGTGGCCGAGCTGTTGGCGAAACCGGGTGCGCAGGTGGATGCAAAGGACCTGTTGGTGGTGTTTGCCTGAGAGGGCCAGCACGTTCGACTCTAGGCCCACTTCCGGCCGGCAGGTTGGACCGCGCCCGTATCCGCGCCTGGGCAGCGCTCGCAATTCACCGGTCGGCAACCCAAAATGAGCATCGCCGCGACAGTCGCCTCGCACCCCATAAAGCGCCGCCTGATGCTGGTTACTCTACTGAGCGCAGTTGGTGGCGCCCTTTTTGTGCCGTTCATCCTGGCAGGGTCCGAAGCTCTTGAAGATCGCGACCTGCTTTACCTCTGGACCTTGTTCCCACTCGGGTCCGCGATCGTCGGGGCTCTATGCGCGTGGGGCGGTCTCATTGTTGCGGATCGCTCCGGGTTGCCAATGCCGATCCTGCGGGCTTGGGAGCTAAGGCAACCGCAAGATCGATCGCAATGGTTTGGCACACTAGCTTTTCCCGCGATCGGCGGAACCTTGTTCGCCCTCGTTACCGTAGCTTGTGCACACGCAATCGGACTGCCGAAGAATCCCGGGGACCTTTCCACGCGACTGCTGACAATACCTTTCGCGGCTGTAGTCACAGAGACTGTCGCTCACCTGTTGATCCTGAGTTCGGTCGTGCTTTGGCTGAAGAACCGCTGGATCGCCATAGTCCTGAGCAGCATCGCCTTCACCGTGATTTTCCACGGCCAGTCGAGCGGACCGCCGGCGATCACGATATTCGCGCTTGCTTTCAACTTCGTATTTTCCGCATTCAGCGGCTGGACGTACACGAAGTACGGGTTCTTGTCCGCTGTTGTGTTACATGCCGTTGCCCACGGCATCGTGCTTGGCGTGAATTAGCGAACGAGTCTCTCGCAATAGACTGTCAGGTGTCGCAAGTTTCCCTACGGGTGAGCCACGCAATCCGTGTGAGGTCCCGTTTTCGATCGACGTCGCGCCGCTGAGACGTGCAGCGGACGGGACGTGTCTTCGCAAGCGATGCGGAGAGTGCGCGAGGCGGTTCGACTTTGGGGGGCTGGGCTGCCCGGTGCTGAATGCCGGCGAACCGATTGGCGTAATCCAGTGGGAATGCACATAGATCCAGTGACAATGCACATAGATCAAGCGCGACGGAGCTCGTCGAAGCCTTCAGCAGAGTAGTGGCGAATTCAATGGCCGTCACCCATGTGGGTGACTTGCCCGGGATCTGCCTCGGGCGCGGCCGCTCCTTTCGTTCCTGTTCACCGTCGGCGGAATCGCAAGGCAGTGGTGGTGAAACTCAAAGCCGCGCAAAGATCGTGCGGCCCGAGCGGCCCGCCTGCCACCTGAACACAACGGCGCGCTCTACGGGAGCGAGCCGGCTCGCGCGAGCCGTTATGTGTGCATCGAGACAAATCACCGCAGCGGATCCGGCACTGGCGCGCTCCCCGCGGGCTGTACCAGACTGCCTGGTTGGCGCGGCGGCCATGGCCAGGAACGCCAGCCACCAGCATTAACCAAACTCGATGCACGGGAAGCCTTCCTCCAAGTCAGTGTACTGTTGACAGGCCAGGTGTCCGGAACAGCACGCCAGAGACCTTCGGCGCACGGTTGTACGCGCATGTTGTATAGATCCCCCGCGCTTTTGCAAATCCACACGAGACGCTGTAGTTTGTCTGATGTAGGATCGAAGCGGCCCTACAAATCACAGCAAGAAGGCACTGGCGCTCACTAACAGGGCAGCGCGTGCAGCACGCGCGCCATTGGGGAGCATGGACGACAGCGATACGACGTTCGTGTTTTTTCAGAATACAACTCGGATGGGAACACACCATCCCAGGGATCGTTCCGGCGCAAACCGCAGGAGATAAGGATATGACGATTCATCGGCCTATCATCGCGGCATGGAGCTTGCCCGCGGCAGTGATCGCCAGTGTCACCTTTGCACAGACCGCGCCGAAGAGCGCAACAAGCGCCAACGACGAGAGCGTCGAAACCGTAGTTGTCACCGGATCCTACATCCGCAGGACGGAAGCCGAGTCGCCGAGCCCTCTGCAAGTGGTGACGGCCGAAGAAATCCGCGAGTCCGGCTATACGAGTGTCCAGCAGGTTCTGAGCAACCTGACTGCCAATGGCCAGGGCGCATTGTCGCAATCCTTCGCCGGCGCGTTCGCCAGTGGGGCGGCGGGCATCGCCCTGAGAGGCCTGAACGTCGGCGCAACACTGACACTGATCGACGGCCATAGGATGGCGCCCTACCCGATCGGCGATGACGGCCAGCGCTCGTTCGTCGACGTCGCCAACCTTCCATTCGACGCCGTCGAGCGTGTCGAAGTCTTGAAGGATGGCGCATCGGCCATCTACGGCTCGGACGCCGTGGCGGGAGTTGTCAACATCATCCTGAAGAAGACCTATCAGGGTGCGTCGGTTACGGCTGACGCCGGCACGTCTTCTCATGCGGACGGCAATACCTATCACGTCTCGGGCATCTGGGGAATCGGAGATCTGGCCTCGGACGGCCATAATGCCTACGTGTCAGCGGAATATCGCCAGCAGCAACAGATCAGGCTGATAGACCGTGGCGGCATCTTCCAGCAGACCGACTTCAGCGGCACCGGGGGAGAGAACACCACCTTGGGCGTGCAAAATGACATTGTCGGCACCTTGCCTCGTTCCGGAACAGGGTACGTCACCGACCCCAAGGGCAAGATCCTGGGCTTCATGCCAGGCTGCGACTTCAACAAATTCAATGCGAATCAGTGCACTTACAATGACACCTGGAGCCAGATCCAGCCAAACACCAAGAACTACAACTTCGTCGGCAGATTCACCCAGGCATTCGGAGGCGACTGGCAGGCATCCGTACAGGCCAACTACTTCGAAAGCAAGTCGCAGCAGGTCGGGGGCCCCTCGCGCACATTTGCCGGCGGTTACCAAGGAGTGGCATCAGGTCCCAATACACCACCCACCCTGCTGAATCCACTCGGTCCAACAATGATTCCAAGTACGAACCCGACCTACCCCGCTGCCGCCGGACCCGGCCCCGCGCTTCTGCGCTACACGTTCCTGAATATCGGCGCCACTATTACGGATACGGACGCGAAGTCGACGCGCGCGGTCCTTGAGTTGGATGGCAAAGCGGCGGGGTTCGACGTGGATTTCGCCGCGGGGTTTACAGAGGTCAAGCTCTATGTCGACGGATTCAACCACGTAAACCCGCTGAACCTGCAGACCGCGCTCGACAGCACGACCGCTCCGTTCCTGGTCGGACAGCCCAACACCGCAGCCGTCAACGACTTCGTGGCTCCAATGTTGCATGCCGGGGACACTTCCAAGCTAAGCTTCGGGCATCTCGGGCTCACTCGCTCGGTCTTCGATCTGCCGGGCGGACCCGTCGGCGTCGCCTTTGGCACCGACTACTTTCAGCGCTTCCAGGACGCGGAGGCGCCCCCGCTGATCGCCGAAGGACTTGAAAACGGCTTCAGCAACAACTTCACGGTCGGCCTTCAGCAAGTGGCCTCGGGCTACGTTGAGCTCTCCGCGCCAATCGTGAAAGAGTTCTCGCTGGATGCGGCTGCTCGCTATGACCACTACAATCTTTCCGGAGGCAAGGCGAGCCCCAAAATCGGATTCAAATTCACCCCGATCCCGGAAGTCGCTCTCAGAGGCACGGCAGCCAAGGGTTTCCGCGCCCCAGGCCCTGCCGAGAACGGCAAGGCCGGACAGACCTACTTCGCCGGAACCGAGGCCGACCCGATCCTCTGCCCCAATCCGGGCAACGTCAAAGCAGCGGGCAATTTTGCCGGGCAATGCAACGTGGCGCCGCCGTTCCAGCAGATCACCAATCCAAACCTGAAGCCCGAGACATCCAAGTCGTTCACGCTGGGCCTCGTCTATGAGCCCATCAAGGATCTGAGCGCAACACTCGATATCTACTACATCCAGATCAATGACCAGATAATCAGCGGAGGCCCGACGACGACCTTTCGGGGCAACAACCTGACCCCCATCCCGGAATACCAACCTGACGGCACGACCCAACTGGTGGTGCCGCCGGCCGCCCCCATCGCTTACAGCACGATTTCCTATATCAACGCCAATACGACAAAGACGGACGGCCTGGACCTCGGCTTGACATACCAGCACACCTTCGACGGCATCGGCCAATGGAAGTCCGAAGCAAGCTGGTCCTTCACCCGCAAATACGACATCACGATCAACGGGCAGACTTTCGAGCTCGCTGGCACGCACGGTCCCTCCATTGTCTCCGGCGATACGGGCAATCCCAGATCCCGCGTGCAGTGGTCCAACACGTTCAGCCGCCGGAACTGGTCGATTACCGGCACCTTGAACTACATCAGCTCGTTCGGTGTCACCGACCCGTCGGCCGCCGCGTTTGGCCAAGCACCCCAGGACACCTGTCTGCTTGCACTTACCAACGGGGGCGGCGCCGCCGACAACGATTACCTCAACGTCCTTTCAAACAAGATGATTCCGCCGCAGACGAGCTGCACCGTGGGACACTTCACCACGCTGGACATATATGGACGCTATGACGTCACCGAACATCTGAACCTCCATGCCTCGATCATAAACGCAACCAACACCCACATTCCGCTTGACTGGGTAACATATGCGTCGCCGAGCAACTCCCTGCCATGGAACCCGACCCTGCATCAGCAGGGCGCGATCGGCCCGTTCTTCAATCTGGGAGTGACTTATAATTTCTGAGCCGTGACGAACCCTCGAGGCGGCCTGCCTGGCGCACACCGCGATCACTTCGAGACAGAGCAGCGCCGTTAGCGCTTGAAAGGCGCAGGTATCTGGAGCCCGAGTTGCACATGTGCTCGCAGCACTGGCGTAAGCGCCTGCGACTGGAAGTGAACCCGGTACATCTGCACGTCGCGGAAATAGCGCTGAAGCCGCTCGCCGCGCCGGGCAACAGATGCTCCGACGCTATGGAACAACATCTCGACGGCGTCGCAAGCGGCGCGACACCCTTCGCGAGCTGTGCCCCATACCTTGGTAGTGTCTTCCGCAGTAATCGGCGCCCGCGTCTTCATCCAGCGGTCGCATTGTTCAATATAAAGCCGCGTCGCGGACAATGTCAGAGCCTCGGCGGCATCCGCCCGACACATAGCCTCGCCGAATAGCCTCTGAAGCTCCGGCTCGTGCATGCGCATGCGTGCTGGATCAGCGAAGCTCGGTTTGGTTCGAAGCTGCCGCTCATACTCCTCGCAGGCAGCGCGGGCCGCGCCAGTGAGAATTGCGCCAAATTCGCAGCTGAACCAACCAAAAATGAGCCCCAGGAACAGTCCCTCCTGATGGAGACGCGTCCCCGGAGTGCCATCCGGCAGCGACTCGGTGGAAAGCCTGATGACCGGAGATGGGATGATATGGCGGTCGGGTACAAACACCTTTTCCAGCAGCACGCTGTTGGAGCCGCTGCCCTGCATACCCATCCCCGCCTCGCCGCCCCAGTCGGGCAAGACGGTCACGCTTTCCCTGGGTACCGCAAACGTGACAGCACGCAGCCTGTTAGAATCATCCGCAATGACTGCGCCGCCAAGGAAGTAGTTGCAGACCGGAATCCCCGAGGCGAAAGGCCATAGTCCACTGACGGTGTATCCGCCATCGCCTCGCTCGAAGGTCGGCACGCCCGCTGGACCTGCCGCGTAGGCGGCGCGGAAGTCTCCATTGGAGCCGAAGAGCTCACGCTGGGCCTCCTCACTGAAATGCGAGCCCAGAATCAGCGCGTGAGACGATGCCAACGTGTAGCACCATCCGCTAGACGGGTGGCCGCGTGAAAGCTCCATGATGACGCGTATGTAGGTTTCGCAGTCCGTGCCGAATCCCTTGAACATTCGAGGCTGCAGGATACGGTAGAAGCCTCCTTCCAGCAGCCTGCGATGGATCGCGTCCGAGTAATGCCCCCGGGCATCGCTCTCGTCCTGCTCATTGCGGAGTTGTCTGGCGATATCCGCCGCCTCCGAAAGAAGCCATTGAGACGACGGCGGAACCGCACTGCCAGTTGTATCGATGCTCTTTACAAGGTTGGCGCCTTCGGTCTCGTCCACTGCCATCGGTCTGTCCCCCCCCCTTTTGGACCTACAACCTCGGCGCCATTCCCCTGACCTACTTGAGGTGCTTTGAAAGGAATTCCATGGTCCGTTGCCATGCGAGCTCGGCAGCCGCCGTGTTGTGCTTCAAGTACGGAAGGCTCTTCGAGTCCGAAGTCTCATTGGCGAATGCATGCTTCGCCTGGTATCGATGGAATTCGAACCTGACATTCGCGTCCCGCAGCTTTCCCTCCAGCACATCGACCTTGTCGATCGGAAATACGCCATCTTCGATGCCCCAGTGGCCCAGCAGCGGCGCCCGGATCCGGGACGCGTCGACATACTCCAACGAGGGATAGCCGTACCAAACAACAAACGCGTCCGCTTCGGGCACATTGACAGCAGCAAGAAGTGTCACCGCGCCGCCCATGCAAAACCCGTTGACAGCCACCTTGGCGCTGCCCGTGGCCTTCAGGTACTGCACGGCGCCACGCACATCCTGGCCCGCAGCGGCCCCGAAATCCAGGCCCTGCATCAGATGTCCGGCTTCGTTTTCTTCCAGCGCAATCTTTCCGCGATAAAGGTCCGGCACCAGGGCGCGATACCCGGCCTTCGCAAGCTTGTCGGCTACACCGCGGATCTGATCGTTGAGGCCCCACCACTCCTGGATGACTACGACGCCCGGCGCGGCGGTCCCCTGCTCACCTTCAGCGAGGTAGGCATTTACACTGGCGCCGTCCGGTCGTCGATAACTGATCGTGCTTCCCATTCCGTGTCCTCCTGGTTCATTGCCACATCCCTCGTGGCCGCGGGTTCAGGCCTCGGCGATCATCAGGCCCGCACCGCCGCCACCCCGGAGTCGTTGCCGGGCTCGCAAGCTTGCTCGAACCCGGAGCCAGGCGCAATCCGCAACTCGTCTCGTAAAGCCTGGCAGTGCTCTCGATGAGGAAACCCCGGACCACCGGAATCGCACTCCATTCGCAAGGTGGAGCGATTTCTCTGCTAAATCCTGAACCGCTCCCGCAACTCTCCCGCCATCCGGCGGCTGACTTGCAGCGGAGCATCGCAACCGCGCAGCCGAACGAAATACTGGCCTTCGCTGTTGCGTTCGATTCTTTCGAGGTAACGCACGCTGACGAGAGCGTTGCGATGGATACGCACAAACGTGCTTTCGAGCTCGTCCTCGAGGGACCGAAGAGAATCTTCGATGAGATCCTCGCCATGGAGGTGGCGCACGGTCGTGTACTTCTGCTCGGCGAGAAAATACTGGATTTCTTCGACGGGGATGAGACGCAGCCCCTCACGGCGGCGGGCGGCAATGTGAGTGCGCCGCTTCTCGCTCCTCGCGGCCGCGATCTTCTGCAACTGCGGGCGTGTGAGGCGTCCGGCGCGCTCCAGCGCAGCCGCGAGTTTCTCCTTCCGAATGGGCTTGAGCAGATAGCCGATCGCGTGCGCGTCGAAAGCGTTGACAGCGTACTCATCGAAGGCTGTGGTAAATATGACAGCCGGCGGCTCTACCAGGGCATTCAGGTGTTGGGCTACTTCGATTCCATCCATCCCGGGCATCCTGACATCGAGCAGTACGACATCGGGCGCCAGATCATGAGCGCGCATCAGCGCTTCCTCACCGTTGGTCGCCTCGCCTACCGGCTCCATCTCTGGAATTTCGGCAAGCAGGCTGCGCAGGCGCTCGCGCGCCGGCGGCTCGTCATCGACGATGAGCACTTTGAGCCGGGTCACGTGGCCGGCTTCCCAGGTCGCTGGAGGTATGGAAACCTCAGGGTTACGATGTATTCGGAGTCGAAACGCCCCGACTTTACGAGCGCCTTCTCGCCGTACATCAGGACCAGGCGCTCACGGATGTTGGCGAGCGCAAGCTGGTTGCCGCCGCGCCCCTTTTGGGGCGCTCCGACCGGATTGCGGACCACGATCGTCAGTAGCCCGCCGTTCATCTCGCCTGTTATGGTCACCGTGCCGCCCTCCGACCGCGGCTCGATACCGTGATAAATCGCGTTTTCCAGCAACGGCTGGATCAGCAAGCCTGGCACCAGCGCATCCCGGGGCAGAGCGTCCACCTTCCAGTCAACGCGCAACCGCTCCCCGAGGCGGAGCTCCTCGATTCGTTGATAAATGTGCGCAACCTCGAGCTCTTCTTCCAGGCGCAAAACATTGCGTTGCTCGTTCAGATTGGCCCGGAACAAGTCGGCCAGATCCTGCACGGCTTGCTCCGCCAGCACGGGATCGGAGCGCGTGAGGGAGGCTATCGTGTTCATGCTGTTGAATAGAAAGTGCGGGCGGATGCGGGCTTGCAAGGCATGGACGCGAGCCGTCGCTTGCATCTCCACGTTGCGTCGCCATTCGTGTGTCACGAAGAAATAGCGCAAAGCCAACGCGGTGATGACCAACCCGATGGAGAGATTGCGCAACAAAAATGATCCCGCATCCCGCGGAAACAGCTGCGCGAGGCCCATGTCACCCACCAGGTCAGCGCGGCCAAGCAGGACAGCGCAGCTCGACACCGTGGCGATCACGGCGGAGATGAGCAAGAAGACCACCCCTGATGCCTGCGCGATGCTGAGATGCGCGAGTCGCTTATTCACCAGACAGAGCAGTCCCGCTCCGGTCAGCCCGATCCACAACAGAAAAAGTGAAGTGCGCGCGAGGTCCGCCCAGAAATCAACTTGCGCATTCTGGCGCGCAAGAGTGAGCACGAACGCGGTGAGCTCGACAATGAGAATCAGGACCAACGCCGCGCGCGAGGTGCAGAAGTCCGGTAAATACAGGGAGCGCTCCGCGCCGGCAACCGCGTCGGCCTTCATCGGCGGACTGGTGCGGCCGGCGGTCGGAGCGGCGGCGCGGTCATTGGCTCACTTGGGGGGTTTACCGTCGGGCTGCTGTGGAACATCAAACAGCTCCGTCTTCAGCCGAAAGGTCGCGGAGATATCCTCATCCCCGTAGCCACGCTCGATCAACTCGGCGTACTCGTCCAACATGCGCTCGACCACCGGCAGCGTCACACCGAAGCGTGCCGCCATATCCCGGCAGATGGTGAGATCTTTCTCATGGAGTCTCACACGGAAACCGGCGGGGAATGTGCCGCGGACCATATTGGGTGCGCGATGCACGAAATACCAACTCGACCCCGCGCCTTTCCCCAGCGTATCGACGATTTTGTCCAGAGGCAGGCCCTGCGCACGGGCAAACGCCATCGCTTCCGAGACCGTTTCGATGATGCCGGCGCACATGATCTGATTGGTGGCCTTGGCGGCCTGTCCGCTTCCGGTCGGACCAAAATGAGTGACCGTCTTGCCCATGGCGGAAAGGATCGGTTTCGCACGCTCGAAAGACTGCTCGCTGCCACCGACCATGATGGCGAGGGTGCCGTCACGCGCGCCCTCGACCCCGCCGCTCACGGGGCAGTCCAGAAATTCCACTGAGCTGGGACGCAGAATGTCAGCCGCTTTGCGCGCGGTTTCGGCGCTGACCGTGGAGCAGTCCATGACAATCGCCCCGGGGCGAAGGCCTTTGGCGAGCGCCTGTACCACTTCGAGCACGTCGCGGTCTGCCGATACGCAGATGACAACCGCGTCTACGCCAGATCCGAGTGCGGAAAGATCCGAAGGTGACTCCACACTGAGCTCTGCCGCTAGCGTGCGCGCTTTCTCAGCCGTGCGATTCCATACCGCGGTGAGCAGCCCGGCACGATGGAGATTACGTGCCATATGCATACCCATAGCTCCTAGCCCAACAAAGCCGACGCGCATGATTCGAACGCCCACGTTTTGAGCGGCCGGATCGGCCGCCACGCGACTATAGTGAGCTGGAAGCCGGGTGACTACTCTGCTGGTTGCGCTGGCGGAGGCGGACTGCCACAGGCCGTGACGACATCGTTCCGCGCCTGCAGCCGGTACGCGTCCGTTTCCTGGTCCGACATGAAAACGCGATCGGTATCCCCTTCCTTGGAAGGCTTATAGATCCGGCGGGCTTCAATGGCCTTCTGATAGCGCTCCTTTGCCTGCTTGCATTGCGCCTCGCGTACCTTCGCCACATCCTGCTTCACGGCCTGTTCCGAGGCTTGCTGCTGCAGCTTGGACGCCGAGCCCTGGTTCGGTGGAGCGCTTGCACTGCGAGCCGGCGATGACGCGGGCGCCGCCGCGTTCGACTCTGGCGAGAAGGCCCGGGGCTTGTTCGACTTGATGAGCTCCGAGCCTGGCACCCATCGGTCGCTGTAGTGCGCTTCACCGTGCTCATCTACCCATCGATAAACGTCCGCCTGGGCAATACCCCAAACGGCGGCAGCGAGCAGGGCCATGATGGTCAAGGGTCGCAACATATTTCCCGGTCGCAACGTAAGAGTCGCCAGTATCTCCCCCAAACGCTGCGGCGGCCCTTGAACTCCGTCACACCCTGCTCGAGCGCGGCGGTCGCCAGATCACACCCCAAGCAGAGGGCTTTCGGAAAGCAAAACCCCGGTCCACCTCCTCATGAAAGGCGAACCGGGGTCTCGAGGCGGGAATAACGGTGCCTCTCTCGCAAGCTCCCTCAGGGAGCTGCCTGAGGACCGAGCATCGGATCACATGTCGTAAGCGCGCTCTCCGTGCGAAGAGATGTCGAGACCTTCGCGCTCTTCTTCCTCCGTCACACGGATCCCGATTACCAACTTCACGATGTAGAAAGCGACGAACGCGACCACGGCCGTCCACACGAATACCAACGCAACCGCCTTTGCCTGAATGATCAGCTGCGGCCAGATGCCCGGGTAACCGGTTGTGCCCTTCACCCAGTCAGTCGTCTGGCCAGGGCCGCCGAGCGAGGGCGCGTTGAAGAT
>CAZBTV010000107.1:0-25819 GCA_964494895.1 uncultured Steroidobacteraceae bacterium
GCACTGAAGACCTAAGGATTCAGAGAACCAAAGTTGTTCTGCCTCCGGTGTTTCTGGAGGAAGAACTGCCGACGAGCGAAAAGGCGGCGGGCACCGTCTACCGCGCGCGGGCCGAGATCACTCGTATCCTGGAAGGCCAAGACCACCGACTGGTGGTGATCGCCGGGCCATGCTCGATCCACAACACCGAAGCGGCGATCGAATATGCCAAGCTGCTGAAAGAGGCGAGCGAAAAGTATTCGCGCGATCTGTGCATCATCATGCGGGTGTACTTCGAGAAGCCGCGGACCACGGTGGGTTGGAAAGGCTTGATCAATGATCCGGATCTGGACGGCAGCTTCCGGATCAATCGCGGCCTGCACCTCGCACGCAGCTTGCTGTTGGACATCAATCGCCTCGGGCTCCCGGCCGGTTGCGAGTTCCTCGACATCATCACGCCGCAGTACATAGCCGACCTGGTTGCCTGGGGCGCGATTGGCGCACGGACGACCGAAAGCCAGGTGCATCGCGAGTTGGCGTCGGGACTATCCTGTCCTGTGGGCTTCAAAAACGGCACCGACGGAAATGTGAAGATTGCCGTCGACGCGGTCCAGGCGGCCGCGCAATCCCATCACTTCCTGGCGGTCACCAAGCAGGGACGCAGTGCGATCGCAACAACCTCCGGCAACTCGGACTGCCACATCATCCTGCGCGGTGGCAAGGTCCCCAACTATGATGCGGCGAGCGTCGATGCGGCTTGGAAAGTGAGCTCGGCCACCGGGCTGTCGACTTGCATGATGATCGATGCCAGCCATGGCAACAGCAGCAAACGCCACGAGAATCAGCCGGGTGTCGTCGACGCCATCGCGCAACAGGTGGAGAGCGGGGACGCGCGCATCGGCGGAGTCATGGTTGAAAGCCACCTGTTGGCGGGACGGCAGGAGTTGATCCCCGGCAGACAGCTCGTCTACGGACAGAGCATCACGGACGGCTGCATCGATTGGGACACATCGGTGAAGGTGTTGGAACGACTCGCTCACGCAGTCGAGCGCCGGCGGTCCTTGCTGCGCGGCCGCATTGGCAGCCGCGCAGGCATAGATCATTCTCCCATCAACCCGCCGGGCCTGAATGCCGGGATGCGGTAATGACAACTTCCTCCATCTCGACATTCGGCCCTGACGCAGAGCGCGTCGTGCTGTTGGCGTGAGAAGCCGAATTTGTCTGAGTACACGCGCACAGCTCCACTGTCGCCACCGCGATGAGCGCCGCGTGAGCGAACAATTCCCGGAGCTTCTCCCTGGTACGGATCATAGCGACTACCTCCAAGTCACGTTGTACTGAACGGACGAGCGCCGCGGATTATCGACAGGGGCGCAGTGCAGCATTGTTAAGGTTGCATTAAATTCGACGCTGCACTGCGCTATGACAACGCTTACGGCTCGCTCTCAACCCTCACCGATGTCCTCGTGCCAGATATCCGGGTGCGCGTCGATGAAAGTTGTGAGCAGCTTCACACATTCCGGCGAATCGAGATCGACAACCTCGATCCCCCGCTCACGCAACCAGTCCACTCCTCCGCGGAAAGTGCGCGACTCCCCGACGAGCACCTTCCCGATACCGAACTGCACGATCAGGCCGCTGCAATACCAACACGGCGCCAGTGTTGTAACCATTATCGTGTCCCGATAACTGCGTTGACGCCCGGCTTTGCGGAACGCATCCGTCTCCCCGTGGACCGATGGGTCGCCTTCCTGGACCCTGCGGTTGTGCCCTCTACCCAACAGCCGACCATCGCGGTGAAAGAGCGCGGCGCCGATTGGAATTCCGCCTTCCGCCAGCCCCTTCCGGGCCTCCTCGATAGCAACATTCAGCATGCTTCCATGATTCGTTTCGATCGTCATATGCACTCCCGTCGAGCAAAGGTCGTGAGCTCCTGTGATCTTACCTGAGCGGACGCCCCGGGTGCGCCGCTTGCTCCAGACCAGCCGGGCCAATCTGCACGGAGAACGCTGCATGACTCCCATCACAAAATCTCTGGCAAGCGCGGCGCTTGGAGCTGCCGTGATGTTTTGGCTGGACCCCAATGGCGGCCGCCGCCGGCGATCGCTGGCGCGGGAGCGTATCGGTAGCGTGGGACACGATCTCAACCAAACTCTGAGCGCAGCCGGGCGTGACCTCGGACACCGCGCAAAAGGCATGGGTGCGCAGATACGCTCGCGGTTTTCACGCGATCGCGTTTCCGACCAGGTTCTCGCGGAGAGAGTGCGGTCCGCACTGGGCCGGGCGGTCTCGCATCCGAGCGCGATCGATGTCTCGACAACACGGGATGGTTGGGTCAGGCTGAACGGCGCCATACTCGCCCGTGAGTACCCGGAGCTTCTCGATGCGGTTTGCTCAGTGCGTGGCGTCCGGGAAATCTGCGACGAGCTCGCTGTCTATGAGGATTCGGCGGGAATCCCGGAACTTCAAGGCGGCCGTCCGCGCAAACGGAGACGGCTCGCCCTGTTTCGGCAGAGTTGGCCGCCGTTCGTGCGCATACTGGCCGGCGTATCCGGCAGCGCGCTTGTTACTGTGGGAGCCTGGCAGCTCTTTGGCCCACGCCAACGTCGCCTTCTGGGCACCTGCAGTTTCATAGCCGGCGGGCTTCTCCTCACCCGAAGCTTGCTGAACAGGTCCGTGCGACAGGTTGTCGAACGAGGGCGTGCCATCGACATCCGGAAAACCCTCCATGTGGAGGCCCCCGTCGAGCGGGTATTCGAGACGCTCGCGCGCTATGAAAACTTTCCCTCCTTCATGCGTAACGTTCGCAGCGTGCAAAGCTATCCGGATGGCCGCTCTCACTGGGTCGTTGCCGGACCGGCTGGTACCTCGGTGGAGTGGGACGCCGAGACCACGGCGTTCAGACCGAATGAGGTAATCGCCTGGCGCACGACGGGCAATGCGGCTGTCACACACTCGGGCGTTATCCGCGTCCGACAGGCCGGCGCAGGGACGCGAGTGGACATTCAGATGACCTACAACCCACCAGCAGGCGCGCTCGGACACGGCGTTGCCAAACTATTCGGAGTGGATCCCAAGCACGAGCTCGATGCCGATCTTTTACGGCTGAAGACATTTCTGGAGTCCAACACACCTCGGCGGCCCGATGGCGCGCGACCCGAAGCCATGTCCAACGCAGCCCCATGAATGGAGAGGCCTATGGATGGAGTGAGTCGATCCGTGAGATCATGTTGCGATGGAACGTCATGTTGCAGCGCAACTCGCCATTTCCGCGGGCGATTTCATCGGCGAGAGTCCCGTGTGGGATGGCATGGGAAACCGACTTCTTTGGATAGATCACGTCAAGGGGACAATCCACGAAGCCAAGCCTGAAGGTGCCGGTGGCTGGCGAGAGACAGGCCGGTGGGAATTGCACCGGCATCTCGGCGCGGTGATTCCGCGCGCGAAGGGCGGTCTCGTCGTGGCGAGCGGTACGGAGGTATTGTTTCTGGACGAAAAGGGTGACCTGACGCCTTTTGTCTCCCTCGACATCGACCCCAATCGCTTCCGCCTGAACGATGCCAAATGCGATGCGCAAGGACGTTTGTGGATAGGCGCCTTCAGCATGGAGTTCCGTCCCGAAGCCGCACTGTATCGGATCGATCCGGACGGTACCGTCACGACGGCCCTCGATGGCCTCACACTCACCAACGGGCTGGATTGGAGTCCCGACGGATCACGTTTCTATCTTATCGATACCTTCGCGGCGAGCATCGATGCTTTCGATTTCGATGCGATCGAAGGAACGCTGCGCGACCGACGAACCATCGTGACAATCGAGCGTGGAGCTGGCGGGGCGAACGGCCTGACCACGGATGACGAGGGCTGCCTCTGGGTAGCATTGACCGGCGGCGGCGAAGTGCGCCGCTATAGTGAGGAGGGTGTTTTGCTCCAGCGGGTGGCGATCTCCATTCCGGGCGCCACGAGCTGTGCTTTCGGTGGCCTCGACTGTCGGGAGTTGTTCATCACCAGCCGCTCCGGACGGTTGCCGGATTTTGCCGCGAGCATCGGCGTGCCACCGCAAGCAATGGAAAGCACGGGCCCCGAAGCTGGGAGTCTCTTCGTCTGCCGGCCCGGTGCGCGGGGCCGCCCCCCGCACGCTTTCATCGGTTGATGACTATCCCGCTCTCTGCGAGGCTGTCTGCCACGAAGTGGAAGAACATCTCCGCGATGTCTCCTCTATCTTTTCTCTTGATGACCGCGAGCGTCTTTACCAGGTTGGGCGGCGTCAAAGGACGATGCACGACGCCTTCCTGCCGAATCGCACGCGTGTAGTCTGGGAGCATGCTGCAACCACATCCCATGGCGACGAAGTTGATCATCGACAAAGAATTCTCCAGCTCGTACGCGACGTTCATCCTTGCACCGGCGTCGCGGAAGAGCGTCTCGATATCGCGGAATGTTTCCGGATCGAGCACTCGCGACAATAGAATCAATGGCTCGCCTGAAAGATCCTTGACGGAGATGCTGTCCTGGCCAGCGAGAGGATGATCGATCGGCAGCACGACATCCAGCGACTCCCGCACGAGCTCACGCACATCGAACAGGTCGGCTTGAACAGGTAGCCACACGAAACCGACATCCAACTCCTCCCTCGTCAGCCGCTCCAGCTGCTGTACGATGCTGTGCGCGTGGAAGGTCAGCCGCACCTCGGGCCAGCGCTTCTTGAAGGTCGGGATCACTCTTGGGAACACCCGAAAGCCGGTTGGGGCGTTGTAGCCGATCGACAGTTGGCCAATCGCGCCGTGGGCCGCTTGCCGTGCCAGCTCCATCGCGCGGGCAGCGTCGACCAGGGTCTTGCGTGCTTGCTCCAGGAATACCCGGCCTGCCTTGGTGAGCTTGATGCCTCGTCCCTCCCGGGCGAACAGCTCAGCGCCGACCTCGGCTTCCAGTTTGCGAATCTGCACGCTCAACGGCGGCGCGGCGATATACAGACGCGCCGCAGCACGTCGGAGACTCATCTCCTCGGCTACCGCTACGAAATAACGGAGTTGACGCAGCTCCACGACTGGTATTCTGAAAGTAACGATCGGTATGCAATCGATAATGGACTAAATATCAATGAGCGTCCATGCTGCGTCTAACGGATTCTGAGCAGCAAAATGTTCCGGTCACGCTGGAACAGGATCCACAAAGAAGAAAATGGCGGGCCGGCAATCGGTGCCGGCCCTACGCCGATCTTCTTCTCACGAGACCCTCCGGGCACCTGCCCCGAACATCCCGGGCTGGGAGCCCTCCTGCAGCTGGCTAACACTGTGACGCCTGGAGCGTGCCTATGCAGCCAAAGCACCAGAGTTTGAAGAAGCGTTGGGAACCAATGGGAAGCGCCGAAATGTCCTTGCTGGAAAACCTCAAGCCAGACCCCCTGGAGATCTCGTCCTCGCGGAGTCGCGGAACGCTTTCCCGCTTGCGACGACGCGAGCCCGTGTTCGGGACGCTGCAATCCATTCCCTCTCCGATGCTCACCGAAATCGCTCTGTGGAGCGGCTACGACTTCATCATTCTGGACATAGAGCACGGGGTGCTCGATGAGCCTTCCCTCCTGGCCTCCCTGCAGGTGATCTCACATACTCCGGCTTTCGCGGTCGTTCGCGTGCGGCCCCGGGACTACGGTGCGGTGGGCCGATACCTCGACTTCGGGGCCGATGGAATCTTGTTGCCGGATGTCTGTTCGGCGCTCGAGGCGCAGTTGTTCGTGGCGGCGGCCACTCACGGTCCGTACGGCTCACGCTCCTCCAGCGGAAGCGCCCGCGCTCTGCACTACGGACTCGGCAGCCGTGCCAATTGCGGATCGCCTCTGCTTCTGGCAATGATCGAAGGAGCCGATGCGGTATCCAACATCGATGCGATTCTTGCGACACCGGGGCTGGACGGCGCGGTGATCGGACCTCATGACCTCGCGGCCGATCTCGGCGCCGAGAACGACTTTTCCACGCCTGCCTATCAGGCCGCCTTCACGAGGATCGAAGAGGCCGCGACGCGCGCCGGCGTTCTCCTTGGCAGCCGCACCCACCCGGGGTTTCCGATAGAGCGGCTGCTGAGCGCGGGCCACTCGTTCATTCTCGCCAGCGGCGATGTCTCGGCGCTGCGCGATGGGTTTCGCGCGCATCTGCAGGCCGTTCGCAGCGGAGAGAAGTCAGGCGCCGCATGATGCTGGACCGGATTCGCAATGAGACCGTGTGCGTGGAGAGCGTGGGCAACGGGCCTGCGGCTCTGATGTTTCTGCACGGGGGCGGCAGCGGAAAGGGTGACTGGGCCTCACAAATGCGCTACCTCGATGGGATGTATCGCGTGGTGGCCCTGGATATCCCGGGCCATGGCGCCTCCAGCATACCGGCTGTCGCGAGCATCGAATATCTGGCGGAGATCGGCAGAGAGGTCAACAGGCGCCACGGGCTTGCACGGACGATCCTCATCGGGCACAGCATCGGGTCGTGGGTAGCTCTCGAGATGTATCGTCAGAATCCGTCCGGTATCGCGGGAATCGTGCTCATCGAATGCTCACGACTGGCGGAAGGCCTTGCGGGGCGCGACGCGTTGCGAGAGCAGGTGCGAAAGTCAGGGGCGAAGGCGCTGCTGCTGCAAAGCTACACCGGAATGTTCATGCCCGGCACGGATCCTGACTTGATTGCCTTCCATGTCAGGCGCGTCGAGGCACTTTGCGACCGCTACATCGAGGAGTTGATCCTCAACACGGTCGATTGGGATGCAACCCTCATGGCTCCCGCGCTACGAACCGTGCGAGTGCCGCTCCTGATCCTGCAGAGTACGGCCGTGGGCCGCGAGCGGCGGCACAGGCCCCTGACGCGCGCCGACCAGAGTAGTTGGATCTCGTTCGCCCGGACCAACGCACCCCACGCGGAGGTACAGATCATCGCAAACGCAGGCCACTTCCCACACATAGAGCAACCCTCGGCCGTGAGTGTCGCTCTGGAGAACTTCGCGCATCGTGCCCTCGCGGCCGCGCCAGCGACTGTCGGCTGAGCTGGCGGCACGAGATGGTGAAGCACAGATCGCTCGCAGACGCTCTCAACATACTCGATCTGCGGGAAATTGCGCGCCAACGCCTTCCCGGGCCGCTTTTCGAGTACCTCGACGGCGGGGCCGAGACCGAAACCACGCTGCGCCGGAACACCCTGGCGTTCGACGACTACCCGCTGGTCCCCCGGTGTTTAATCGACGTCGCTTCGGTCTCCACCGCTACCCGGGTATTGGGCCACACCCTGGCCTGGCCGGTCTTTTGCGCACCGACGGGAGCCTCCCGCTTTTACCATCCGGATGGCGAGTTGGCGGTGGCACGCGCCGCGGCCGCTACTGGTACACTCTACGGATTATCCGTGATGTCCACGCACTCATTGGAGGAGGTTGCGGCGGTGGCAAGGGGGCCGAAACTCTTTCAGCTTCTCATCTTCAAGGATCGCGAGCTGACATATGACTTGATGACTCGGGCAAAACGAGCAGGGTACGGTGCTCTGTGTCTCACGGTCGATGCACCCGCGCGGGGCAAGCGCGAGCGCGAGCTGCGGACCGGGCTTGGGATTCCAGTCAAACTGTCACCGCGGAGCCTCGCCGGCCTACTTGCCCGGCCGCGGTGGTTTCTCGGCCAGTTGCGCGGAGGGCCGCTTTCGCTGTCGCACCTGGCGGCTGCCGCCGGCAGTGCGGGTCTGGCCGCGCATAGCCGTTACGCGGGTGAGCAGTTGGACCCTTCCGCAACCTGGAAGGACATTCGCGGGCTCATCGAGAGTTGGAACGGCCCCTTCGCCATAAAAGGGATTCTCTCGGGCGACGATGCGCTTCTAGCCGTGGATGCGGGCGCCACTGCGATCATTGTGTCAAACCATGGTGGACGCCAGCTGGATGGCGCCGTAGCGGCGATCGAGGCTCTTCCCGGGATCGTGCGGGCTGTAGGCAATCGCGCCGAGGTCATTCTCGATGGCGGCATTCGCCGGGGGGCTCACGTGTTGAAAGCGCTCTCACTCGGGGCGGTGGCCTGCTCCATCGGCCGGCCGTACCTCTTCGGACTGGCGGCGGGCGGTGCCGCGGGCGTACGGCGGGCACTCGATATATTGAAGGAGGAGTTGGTACTGGCAATGCGACTTTGCGGTTGCACCGACATCACGGCCATTGGCTCCAGCCTCATCCGGTGCCGATCATGACTGCGGCGGAACGCGAAGGCGATCAAATCATCGCCAGGGTGTGGTGGCGGATAGTCCCACTGCTCGCGCTGGTGTTGCTGCTCAACTATCTCGACAAGGTGAACATCGGCTTCGCCGCTCTGCAGATGAACAAGGCTCTCGGCCTTTCCAACAGTGCGTTCGGGATGGCATCCGGCCTCTTTTCACTCGGGTACGCTCTCGCTGCGATTCCCAGTACGCTGTTGCTCGAGCGTATCGGCGCACGTCGCTGGATGAGCGTGATGATGGTCATCTGGGGGTTGTGTTCGGCCGGCACCGCTCTCGTGTCGCGGCCGGCGGAGCTGCTCGTGGCACGTGTGGTGCTCGGTGTCGCGGAAGCCGGGTTCACTCCTGGCGTCATCGTATACCTGAGCTACTGGTTCCCAGCCCGATACCGGGGCCGGGTGCTGTCCTCCTTCCTGTTGATCCTGCCGCTGTCGCTGGTGATCGGTGGGCCGATCTCGAGCGGCCTGCTCTCATGCGACGGGCTCCTGGGTCTTGCGGGTTGGAAATGGCTCTTCCTGTGCGAAGGACTGCCTACCGTGCTGCTCGCAGGCGTCGTCGCGAGCCTGCTCGCGGACAGGCCCACCAAGGCATCCTGGCTTTCCGACGAAGAGAAGACCTGGTTGATCGGGCAACTCGACGAGACTCGGACCGACCGGCCCAGCACTGAACATGGGCAGCCGATGGGTGCCGCTGCGGAAATCTCGCAGGCCACGTCCAAACCGGTGCAAAGGACCCAATGGCGCGCGGATGTGACCGCCACACTGCGCGCACTCACCCACTGGAGAGTTGTGTCTTTGGCAGTCGCCCTCGTCGGGATCACGACGAGCGGCACCGGAGCGCTCATCTTCCTGCCGACTGTCATTCGCTCGATGGGGTTTTCGGTCGGCGCCACGGGGCTGGTAGCCGCACTACCCGCACTCGTCGCGGCTCTGGTATTCCCCCTTTGGGGAGTGTGGACGGACCGCTCACGCCGTCGGGAAAGTGTCGTGGCAGCAACGTGCGTGGCTCTCTCGGGCGGCCTTTGGGGCGCGGCGGCGCTTTTCCCCTCACCTTGGGCGCTGGTGCCCTTGACAGTCGCCTTCGTCGGCTTCTTTGGATCGGTGGTGCCCTTCTGGACATTACCCTCCTCCTTCTTGACCGGCGCGACGGCTGCGGCGGGCATTGCCTTGATCAACCTGGCGGGGAATCTGGGCGGTTTCTCCGGCCCGGTGCTGTTGGGATGGTTATCGGACACGACGCGGTCCTATAACGCGGGACTTGCGGGCCTGGCCGCCCCGGTGGCGCTGGCTGGCTGCATTCTCTGGTTTCTACCGACGCGCACCCTGCTGGCACGGCCTGCAAGCAATCCGGGATGAGTCTGTTGACTCGGCGGCCGCCAGGCGGATGTGCGAAGCAACCAATACGTGACGGACCCAACAAAACAGACATTGCGGTAGCTGCAATAATGTGCCGATGAGCACTACCGAAGAGAGCGACGAAACACTGATCGGACGCTATGTGCGCGGCGACGCCATCGCATTCGATCACCTGTACAAGCGGCACGAGTTGCGCGTCTGGCGTTATCTCGAACGCAATCTCCGCAACCAGGCAACCAGCGACGAGCTGTTGCAGGAAGTCTGGTTCGCGTTGGCCCGGAATGCGGCCAGCATTGAATCATCGACGCGATTCAGGACCCGGCTGTTTACCCTCGCGCACGATCGAATGACCAGCGCACTGAAAGGACTGGCAGCGCAGGCAGCGGAGCCGCCCGCGGCGACCAAGGATCCGGCCAACGGGCTCGCTTACGCCATCGGCGAGCTGCCCCGTGAGCAGCGCGAAGCCTACCTGCTGCAAATGGAGGGGCAATTGAGCGTCGGCGAAATCGCCGAGATCACCGAAAGTACCATCGATACGGCCCAGAACCGCCTGCGCCAGGCGAGATTGAAGCTCCGTGAGCTTCTGAACGAGAGAACATGAGCGAAGCAACCCCTACCCAGGACGAGTTGAGTGACATCGACCAACTCTATCGACGTCTATCGGCGCTCGACCAGGGGCGGCCAGGGGAATGGGTACGCCGAAAGGTGCAGGCATATGCCGCGCAACAGGCTGCGGAGCGTGCTGTCCGGGATAGCACCAAAGCCAAGCAGAGCGCCGCCGTCCCGACGCCCGCGCCCGCGCCCAAAGCCTCCCCCATCACTCCCGCACAGAGGGAAGAGCCCCGCGAGCCCGCGAAAAAATCGTGGTTGGTGCCGGTCACTCTAGGCGGCATTGCGGCCGCGGCGCTCGTTGGATTCCTGGTCGTGCCACCTCTCATGGCCCCTCGGGTGCCCCCGACAGCGGCACCCCCTCCTGTCCCTGCGCCGGTGTCTGAATCGGAAACAGAGCCAACACAGGAGGCGCAGGCCTCACGCAGCTCCCCTGAGCCAGCATCTTCGTCCGCTACGTCGTCACCTGCTCAACAGTCGTCCGAGACGGAGCCTGCGGACTCGCCTCCGCCGACAGCGCAGCCGCCCGCACCAACGCATCCCCTGGCTTCCGCCACGACGCGCTCTTCTCCGCCCACGTCAACAGGGACTGCATCCTACAACTCTGCCCGCGGCACATCGCACGCGCAGTTGGCGGCCAAGGCCCGAGTCGCGCCCCAAAATGCGCCAGCCCCGGAGAGTCCTCCCGTTGGGTCGAGCCGTACAGCGAGCGATACCCGGCCTCTGACGCCCACGCGGCCCGCGAACAACTCCACACAAGTCGCCAACACCGCTGTGCCCGCGAGCACCAACTCCGCGCCTGCGGTCAGCAGCCCGCCGCCCGCATCGCCCAGCGCACCCGCGCCAAGCCCGAATATTCGCGAGGCCGCCGCAGTACAGCAGCCAGCCGCTGCAACAACGCCCGCGCCGCAGACCTCGCCACCACCACCGGCGACCCCGGTAGCCTCCGGAGCGCCTGACGAGCTCTATCGAGCTGCCGAAAGTGGCGACCTGCGCCAACTGCAAGCGGTACTCGCCGAAAACGTCGACGTGAACGTGCCTGATGCGAAGGGCCGCAGAGCTCTGATCCTGGCGATACAACGAGGTCATGTCGAAGCTGTGAAAGCGCTGCTCGCCCATGGCGCCAACCCGAACACACCGGATTCGCATGGCACCACACCTATGGGCGCCGCTTACTCGCGCGGCAACCTGGAAATCCAGAACGCCCTGCAGCGCAGCATGCGACACTGAGGGCAGTGGCCTGGCCGCTGCCCGCCGGGACGAGTCCCCGACCGCCGCCGTTGCTGCCCGTCAACGAGCAGCCGAAGACGGTACAGCGCGGCGCTCGACAGCGAGATCGGTCGTACCGACGCTGACCTCGGGAAGATCGGGATCCACCGGCTCCGGCGGGGGGTGCCGGGCAGCCGGATTGAACTCTCCGGATTGCCTGTGCCAGAGCTCGGCATAGAGACCTCCCTGTCGTAGCAAGTCTGAATGCGCCCCATCGGCGACAATGACGCCTCGCTGAAGGACGATGAGGCGGTCCATGTCCATGACGGTACTGAGCCGATGGGCAATGGCGATGACCGTCTTTCCGACCATCGCCTCCCGCATCGCCTCCTGGATGATCTGCTCGCTGTGACTGTCGAGCGCGCTGGTAGCCTCATCGAGCAGCAAGACAGGCGCGTTGCGGAGAATTGCCCGCGCGATCGCGATCCTCTGCCGCTGGCCACCCGAAAGTTTGATGCCGCGCTCACCGACCAGGGTGTGATACCCGTGCTCCAGCTCAATGATGAACTCATGGGCGTGCGCGCGCCGCGCAGCCTCCACGATCTCGTCGTCCGTCGCGCCCGGGCGGCCGTAGCGGATATTCTCCATGAGACTGCGATTGAAGAGGCTCGTATCCTGGGGTATCAAGCCGAAAGCGGCACGCAGGCTTTCCTGGGTCACCTCACGTATATCCTGCCCATCCACGCGGATCGCGCCCGCAGTCACATCGTGCAGTCGTAGCAGCAGCCCCATCAACGTCGTTTTACCCGCCCCGCTCGGGCCGACCAGACCCAATCGCTGCCCCGGCGGGATGTGAAGCTCGAAATCCTTGACGATATTGCGAGGCCCACGGCCGGTCGCGTCGTAGGCAAAGGCGACGCGCTCGAAGTGGATGGCGCCCTGCTTGACGGCCAGAGTCGCGGCAGAGGGTCGGTCCTGGATGATCGGCGGCACGATCAGCGTCCCGATGCTCTCCCGCGCGGCTCCCAGGTGCTCGTAGAACTCAGGTATGCGTTGGCCCAGGTTGTAGGCTGTTTGCAAGAGCGAGCCCGTGAGCGCGGTGATCATGACGAAGTCGCCGGCGCCGATCGCACCGTGCACCCAGCCATACAGCGCGCCCCCAACAAAGCCGAGCCACATGAGGATGTCCATCACGTACTGCACGCACCGCAGGCGCACCACGGAGCGATAGAGAGCCATGCGACACTTCCGCTCCTCGCCGGTGTAGTGTTTCAGCTCGCGATCTTCGAGTGACTGGTTGGCAAAAAAGAACACATTGCGGATGTTGGTGATGACGTCCACGATGCGGCCCGTGACCGCGGCCCTGGCCTCGTTGTTGAGAGCCGAGCGCTTGGTGCATTCGCGCCCGACATAAAGGCTTGCGGCAAAATAGATGACGATGCTGACAGCGGCGGCAGCGCAGAACAGCGCGCTCGCGACGTAAAAATAAGCTGCGACGAATACGAAAAACATGGCGCTCGGAATGAAATCGAACACCATCATGTCGAACAGCATCAGCACCTCGTCCGGAAGCAGAACCGCCCGATGCGCGATCTTCCCGGAAAGCGTGCTTTCGAAATAGGCAGGCGAGAGACGCTGGGCGTAGGCGAAGACCTCCTCTTTCATACGCACGAGCATTGGGGAGCGAGTGTGATATGAGGAGAACCACATCGCACCATCGAGCACGAACCGCGCCACGACCAGCACGGCAAATAGTGTGAACGGCCCGCTGAGCGCCCTGCCGGCTTCGGCTGCCGGATCGTGCATCGCAAGCACCGTGTCGGTGATTCGCTTGGTGGCATAGGCGATCGAGGCGAGCACTGCGCGTCCCAGGATCGGAAACGCCAGCAGACCGAGACAGCCCCAGACGAACTGCCTGAAAAAGTGGAAGGCAAAAGGCAGGAGGCGATTGGGCAGGGTGAATACTTTCATCTTCGGCTGGACTTGATGCAACGAAGCGGCGGTCACAGCCCGCGAGAGTATCCCGTCTGGACTACTGCAGACACCTTGGCCTTTAACGGTTCAGGCGTCAGGGCAAGCTCGGCCCAGAGCGGGAGCCGCGTGCGCTGGCTCCGGCGGGTAGCGTGGAGCACAAAATGTCGAGATCTACCGTGTTCGGCGTCTATATCCAAGGCGTTTTCTGAGGCTTGAGCTGCCGGAGGACGATCGTGGTGACCGAGACCGTATTGTCGCGGTGCTCACGCTCCCATTGCCGTTCGGCGAACTGCCGGTGCGCATGAGCGCGTCAGGACGCCACACTGTAATCAGATCTGCCCGCGTAAGGAGGCATCCATGCGACGATTCGGTGCTCGACTGACCTCTGCTGAGACAGGTACAAAAGCGAGACACAAGAGCCCGCCTTTCTCGCCCGCGGATGAGAACGCTATCGAGCACGTCGCCAGAACGATGCGACAGCGGGTAGTCAATTTCTATCGCCATCGTCCATTCAGCGAGCCGATCCCCTTCGAGCTTCCCCTTCCGAAGCCAACACCACAACGCCCGAAGGAGGTTTCCGTCGCGGTGGCACTGCGCATGCAGAAATCGAACGCGAAGGTTCCACGCTCTTATCTGCCGCCAGACGCGCCTGCGCCTGATGTGGGTCCACTGACGCGCTATTGAGCGCTCCTTGGGTGAGCTCCACCGGTAATTCTGTCGAGGTCAAACAAAAAGAAGGTGTTCCCCCCACACCAGGCTGCCTAGGCGATACCGACGCGAGGGACTAGAGTGCGCCTCTGGGGAGCGGTGTCACGCGTCCGGCTCGATTTTGCCTTCGTACGCCACTGCCCACGAACGAACACCCAAGGAATCGACCGCGACAAGCCCTAGTCGCTCAAGGGAGCCTCATGATTGTCCGCTCTTTAGTCACGGGCGCCGTGCTCGGCGCTCTGGCGTTGTCTGGACTTTCGTCGTCTGCCTCGGCAGCCGCCACGGACCAGGACACGACCACATTCAACGTCTTTCTTCCTTTGACTCACACCGACGCGCTCGAGCAACTGTTGACTCAACAGACCGATCCCACGTCGCTGAGCTACCACCATTGGCTCACGCCGGCTGAGTTCAAAAGGCAGTTCGGCCCCAGCCCAGCGACCTTCGCCGCCGCGCGCGAAGCGCTCGAAAGTGCGGGTTTTACTGTCACTGCCGAACACACTCAACACCTCACGGCTCAGGGCCCGGTAACCGCCGTGGAGAAGCTGTTCTCCACCAAACTCACGCAGGTGAAGACGCACGGTGGCCACGTGAAATGGGCCGCCGCGAACCACGGACACCTGACCCTCCCGCAGCAGCTCGCAACGCTGGGAGCCGTCATCCCTGAATTCGCGCCGCATCTGTCCGCGCACGTGCATTCCCATGCTGTGCAAGCAGTGGCTACCGCTCCCCTCGCGGTCGGAGGTATTGGCTCGACGCTCGCCCGGTTAGCCAATGCAGACAGCTTCTTCTACCCAAACGATCTCAACGAAGCCTACCAACTTCCCTCATTCCGAGCCGAAGTCACACCGCCGTTTGCGCGGCATCCCGTGCAGCTCGCTGGTGTCGGCTCGACCATCGGTATTGTCATCTCGTCGGTCATCGACCCCGCCGACCTGGCACTGAGCTTCAATTCGAGCATCAGCGCAGGGGGCATCAGCGACGTGCAGAACTACTCCGCCGTTGCGAATCTTGCGGTCCCGACGGTCACCTTCCACGCGGTGAATGGCGGCAGTGCGGCGTTCGATCCCAACTCGCCCGATGGAGACGAAGCCTCCCTGGACACCCAGATGTCTCTCGGAACGGCCCCCGGCGCCAAGGAAATCGTCTATGACATGCCGGATCTCAGCGACGCGAATATCATAGCCGCCTACGCACAGGTGGATGACGAGAACGTCGTCGACGTCGTCAGCTCTTCATTCGGACAATGTGAGCTGGATTTCACTCCTGCAGCCAACGGCGGCACGGACTTCACCCCTGTCCTCAGACAGTATCACGCGCTGTTCCAGCAGGGTAATGCCCAGGGCATCACATTTCTCGCCAGCTCGGGAGACAACGGCGCAGCGGAATGCATCCCGCCCGCCTTTCAATCCAACCCAACGGCTGCCGGAACCAACTTTACCCTCGGCGTGTCGCATCCGGCGAGTGATCCGAACGTCACCGGCGTGGGCGGCACGAACCTGCAAACCGCCGCGACGCCGACAGCCAACGACGTGTCCTACGTCAGCGAGAACGCGGACTTCGATCCGCGGCTTCCGGTGCAGTCCTCCGCTGGCAGTATAACTTTCACCATCGGCAACAACACCTGGGGCTCGGGTGGCGGATTCAGCCAGATCTTTGCCAAGCCGGCGTACCAGTTCCTCGTCCCAACCGGTAGCCTCCTACACCGCTCTGTGCCCGACGTCTCGCTGATGATGGGCGGCTGCCCGGGCGATGCGGATCTCAATGCGCAGAATTGCCTGGCACTCCCCCGCAGCGCGGCCATCGTCTGGATTGGAGGAGCCCCGTTCCTGCTGATCGGCACCAGCTCGTCGTCGCCCGAAATGGCTGGCGTACTCGCCATTGCGGTGGAAAAGAGTGGCGGCCGTCTCGGCAACGTGAATCCGCTGATCTACAGCCTGTCAGCTCTGCAGACCGTCCTGGGTGGCGAGAACGCACCCCCAGGTTTCCAGTTCTTCCATCGCAACGTCTCGGGTAACAACAACGGATTCACCGTGCATCCCGGGCAGGCGTACAGCGAAGTTCTGGGTAACGGGACTCTTGACGTTAGAAACTTCCTGGGCCTGCAGGGCGTAGCGCCCGCCGGCGCGCCCGGCACAGCCAGCAATCCGTAAGCGTTCACATTGGCGGCGGTGGGCCAGCGCGCCCACCGCCGCAGGTCATTTCCAGCCGGTCGCTCCCGAAGTGAAGTCAAGAAGCAAGGAGTGGGTCGTAAAGTAGCCGATCCCAACAATGCTCGAGCCGGTATAACCGGCATCGACTACCGTAGCGAAAGGAAGCGTGCTCGAAGTGTCATAGAGGTAAGTGAACCCTGACGGTGTGGTGAACATGACCGAGGACCCGGACGGAATGCTGGTTGGAAACGCACTGCCCGCCGACGTCGGTAGAGCAATCTGCATGTCCGGGGTGCCGGTGTCGAATACCACGGCCCCGGTCAGACTCCCTACAACGCTGCCCGAAACCATCACTGTCGCGTTCTCGATGATCTTCTGACACACCGGATAGCCGGCGATGCTCGTCGGTCCGGAATAGCCGTTTGGCGGGCACGGCACCGATGCCATACTGAACCCCGCCTCTGAGCCGGTACCCAGGCCCAAGGTCAGGATCGGCTCCGGCGAGCAACTTCCGGCGATGGTAATGTCGCAAGATTGGATGGTAGCGGGTGAAAGCACGAATCCCGCGGTCATCCCGGCGCCATACTGAAGGTACTTCAGCGGGCTTACCACGTAACAGGTGCTGTTCGAATCGCTCGCACAGGCCGGAAGCCCCGCGGAAGGCTCGGTCGACCCGGGAAGCACGATCATGCCGGCGTTGGCGGCGACACCGAACACGCCTTGCAACGCTCCTACAACGCCCAACTCGCTTCCGGTGGTGACGTCTGTTTCGGAGTAATAAAAAAAGAGGGGCATGACTGCAGTGGTCAGCCTTCCCTGGGCATCGCCGAACGTCAGGGTCGCGTAGCCGATGTTACCGTTCTGCCGCCTCTGCCTCGTGCTGCCGTACGTTCGCGTGCCCTGCTGATTGGTGACGGTGATGCCGTTATAGGTGAGCGAGGTTTGTCCCGGGGGAAACATGAACCCCGCAGTGCTCACCATGTCCGCGGGAAATATGCTCGGCGCGTACAGTGTGACACCTGCCGAACCGGTATCGAATACCAGCGGCATGCTCACGGACGCCGAACCCACGGAAGTCGCCATCACGGCCAGGCGGGGACCCGCCTGCGACGAACTGTTGGGATATAGATTCACGGTCACCGGTCGTCCGATGGTCCCCCCTGTTGGAGTCACGCCAGAGCCGGCCGGCCCGGAGCCCGAGGAGCCACCGCATGCGCTCAGCAAAGCAACGGCCAGTCCGAGCGTCACAAGTGCGCTCGGACAGAATGAACGAATCATGAATAAGCGTCCCTGATTGCCTCAGCGGTAGTTTAACCTTGTCCGGGCAGGACTTTCCGCAGATAAGCAAATCAGAAGGACAAGACTTTGAATAGCGTAAAATTAAATACCGTGATCAGGGCTGTACGAGATCTACAGTCATCGGGGCGGATTCAAGCTGAAGGCATACAGCTTGTTGTTACCTGCCCCAGGAGTGGCCTCGGCGTACCCTGAGCCCCAGTACAGTACCCCGTCCACAATGGACGGACCATCTATTACCGACCCCCCGCTCGCGAAGCTCCACAGGATCTTGCCGGTGGCCGCATCGAGCGCATACATGAAGCCCGAGGAAGATCCGGCATACATCACTCCATTGGCGACACTCACAGACCCCGCATCGGTCGCGCCGGAGGTAGGATCGGCGGTCTGCCAGATCAGCTTGCCGGTGGCGACGTCGACCGCCGACCAGGCGCCCCAGTTGATCTGCTGTCCGCCCGGAACCAGTGTGTAGGGGAGAAAGTTATTGTTTGAAATTGCGGCATAGATACGCTGGCCATCGGTGGCGGTGCCCCACTGGATGCCGCCCGTACCGCCACCAGGCCCCACCTGGGTGCTCCACTGGATGTCGCCATTATCCGGATTCAGTGCCCAATAGATACCGCTCTTCTGTCCGAACCCGACCAGGCCATGGAGGAGGTTCGGGCCCGATCCGCCGAGATCGTAGTCGGGCCCGGCCGGCGATGGGCAGAGCTGCTGAAAACCGGGAACGATGCAGGGGACCGTCCACACATCGTACGCCTGCAGGCGTTTCGACCAGCGAATGTGACCGTCGGTAAGATCGAGCGCCAAGGCCGTATCGAACAAGTCGTCGGGCGCGGCACAGTCGGCGTTTGGATTGTTGTTGGCGATTGCTTGCTTCTCACACTGCAGGACGCTGTCGGGAGCGGTGTAGTTGTTGCCAGTGCCGACGTAAAGCTGACCGCGGACAGGATCGATGGCTGGCGGCTGCCAGACCGGACCGCCGCTGTAGCCGCCCGGCTGGCCGCCGTTATCCGGCAAAACGTAGGTCTTCCAAAGGAGCTTGCCGCTGTTGGCGTCGAGTGCCACTACGCTGCCACGGAAGGTGCAGCAAGCATAGAATCCTCCGGGGCCGCCGGCGAGCGCGAACGCCTCCTCCTGAGTGGAGACCCCGACGTAAACGACATCGCCGAACACCACAGGGGAACCGGTGATCTGGGCAGTGGGATGGCTATCGACGCGAGTGATCCAGTGCAAGGCGCCGGTTCTACGATTGGCCGCGATGACGCTGGCGCCGTTGTGGAGCACGAACCGGACTTCTATATCACCGATGATGACGTCGTTGCCGTGGATCGCGGGACTGGTGCGCGAAAGCGCGCCGGAGGATCCATCGTAGTCGGAAACCTTATGCGACCAGATCAACTGTCCCGTATGTTTGTTGACGGCGAACAGGTTACCCGCCCAATCCGGAAAAAAGACGGCATTGCCAGACACGGTCGGCGTGGCCGAAACGTCGGCGCCGGTGTTGAAAACCCACTTCACGGTGAGTGAATGCACGTTGGCGGGACTGATCCGCACCTCTGCGGGCTGGTTACGCGAGTTGGCGAAATCGTGGCCGCTTACGCGCCATTGGGCGCGAGTCAGCTCGTCCTCGGCGCCCTGGGCGCACGTGCAAATACCGATCGCAAGTATTAGAAGAACTCTTTTGAACATGACGTCCACTCCATGAGCGTAGAGTTGTCTGGTTCCTCCTCGGCCTGGATAGCATAGATTGCCGAGCCTTGCGAAGCTTGAGCCATTTAGGCGGTTAGGGTTGGACCACTTCATTCCCCGAGCCAGCTTGCACCGACACCCCGGAGGATCGTTTCAGAACGATGTGTAGCATCGAGGCACGGCCTTCGGGGAGAATGGGCGCATGCAACACACCAGTGAGCTCCCCAATATTGCGCGCATCGGAGCCTTGATCGGCAACCCGGTGCGTGCGCAGTTCATCGGCACGCTAATGGACGGTAGCGAGCGCTCGGCAAGCGAGTTGGCTGCGCAGGTGCGTGCGACTCCGCAGGCGGCGAGCGCGCATCTCGCGAGACTCGTTGCGGGCGGACTCTTGACGGTTCGTCCTCAGGGCCGCCACCGTTTTTACCGCCTGCGCAACGAGCAGGTAGCCGCGGCAATCGAAGTCTTGTCATTGACTGCAACACAGACCGCACCACGGCCGGCGTTCAGCCAGGCTGTCAGAAGCGCTCGGCGATGCTACGACCATGTGGCGGGACGGCTCGGCGTTACGATCTGCGACTTTGCCGTCGCACGCAAGTATGTGGTCGCCGGCGGCGAAAGCGTGACCCTTACAAAGGCCGGCGGCCGCTGGCTAGCGTCGCTGGAACTCGAGCCACCCGCGGGGATGAGGCGTCCCGTAGTGCGGTTCTGTCAGGACTGGACGGAGCGTCGTGCCCATCTGGCCGGTTGGCTCGGATCCGCGCTGTGCCGCTGGCTCGAAGAACAGGATGTGATCAGGCGCCTCTCCGGATCACGCGCACTGAGCGTAACGCCAACTGGTCGACTCGTCCTGGCACGGCTGTTCGGTGTTCAGTCGAAGCAGCTCGAGGGTGAGGAGGTATAGGTCAATTGTGAAGGATCGTGCAACTCTTTTGAGCCCAATAGATCCTGGCACAGCTCCCTGGCGATGTCGGCTTCCAGCAGGCGATCGCGAATCGGTCCCGCGCATCCGAGTGAGTACCCCGATGCCCGCCTGCGGCGTCGTGCACCCGTTTAGTCAGCTTTAACATCGAGCGTAATGTGCGACAGGATCTTGAAGCGCGAAAGCTCGCGCCGATAGTACTCCGCATCGGGCTTCTGCGTCGCGACGCCGACGATGGCGGCAAGATGTCCCGGTCCCACGCGCCAAAGGTGTAGATCGGTCAATCTGTCTCCCCGCCCTTCGACCGTGGCACGCAGCCTCTCGGCAAGAGGGAGGTCTGGATTCATATCAAGCAAAATGGAGCTCGTATCACGAACCAATCCATACGACCAACTGGCAATCACGATAGCCCCAGCAATGCCCGCAAGGGGGTCCATCCACAGCCAACCGAACAACCGAGCCAGTACGAGACCGACGATGACGAGAATGGATACGGCAGCGTCGGCAGCAACGTGGATGATGGCTGCTCTCATGTTGTTGTCGCGATGGGTCCGTGCCTCGCCATGATGAACCTCTACAAAGCGAACCGCCTGCACAGGATCGTCGCCTAAGCGCACTTCGACCGTGAACTCGTGAGGTTCGGGAACCGGCTCCAGGGAAACGAATGGCCCGTCTCCCTCTTGGCGCACAAGGGCGAAGAGTTGCCGAGACCCGTCGGCGCGGACCGTTTCGATCTCTGCCCGATCGATGCGCTCGTCACTTCCGTTCTCGGGCTTTAGTTGGAAGTATGGCGGTGCTCCGCGTTGTTCTTCAATGCCGACAAGCCAGCGGCCATTCGCCCTGTCAATCGAGTGAACTTCCGCGTGTTCGTGCGCGTGCTCACCATGGCTATGGCCATGATGGTGATCGTGTCCGCCGCCGCTTAGAAGCCAAGCGCTCACGATGTTGACGGCAAGCCCGAGACAGGCAATCGGGATCGCCTCGGCAAACTGGATCGGAATTGGATGAAGAATGCGCGCAACCGACTCGTAGCCGATGAGAAGTGCGATCATCGCCAGCACGATCGCGCTCGTAAATCCCGCCAGGTCGCCCACTTTGCCCGTACCGAAGCTGAATCGAGGGTCGTGCGCGTGACGTCTGGAGTAGCTATACGCGAGCGCGGCTAGAAGCAGTGCGCCGGCGTGCGTGCTCATGTGCAAGCCATCGGCAACGAGGGCAATCGATCCAAAAACCAACCCGCCGGTCACTTCTGCAGCCATCATGAGGCCGCAGAGCCAGATGACCGCCCAGGTCTTGCGCTCACTGCGCTCGTGATCGGCCGCCAGAAATACGTGGCTGTGCTCGAAGTCAGTCATAGGTCTTCCGAGCTATCGCAAGTATGTACGAACAACGTGCACCAACTCATCGGCTGCCGATACACCATCAGCCCCACGCTTGCGATCGACATCGGTCAGATGCGTTCGGACGTGATCTTCAACGACTTCCGCCATCAGTCCAGAGGTAGCACCGCGAATCCCGGCAATGAGATGCATCACTGTCTCGCAACCTGCCTCTTCTTCGAGCGCTCGCTCGATGGCCTCGACCTGCCCGCGAATTCGCCGGATACGCGCCAGGAGCTTCTGCTTTTCGCGGATGGTATGCGACATGGTTGGCATTATAGCATAGGCCCCTACCCTATATGCACGTTTGCGCACGACGTCCAACACCGTTCCCCGCGGAGGAGCTGGCTGAGCTCCGCTTGGACCCCCAGTTTCTTCGAGACCCCGCGCAGATTGGCTGGAGATGACTCGAGCCGCACCGGGACCGCCAAGAGGACTGGCGGCAAGCAGTCCGGCGCGGCGGATTTCCCGGAGTCGCGCTGGAGACGCACGACGAGCAGGAGCGCTCGCTGTGGTTTGCACCAGTACATGAGCCTGCTGGAAACTCCTTTCAAGCAACGCGCCTGGTGCCGTACGCCTGCAACCGCACGAAGCGCCTCATCAAGACGCCCAAACTCTTCTGGAATGACGTTGGCCTCGCCTTACATCTCGACGGCGCCGAACCGTCTGGTGCTCATCTGGGAAACTACACTCTCACTGCCAAAAGAGCGTAAGGAACGAATCGGGACCACTCGCAATCTCAATTGGACGGCGCTTCATTCCCAAATGGACGCCGTCAGATTCCCAATTGGACGTTGAGCTGTCCAGGCTGGTGAAGACACCCAAACTGCAATTCATCGACTCGGGACTCCTTACCGCGATGCGTGGCTACTCGGTAGCACGATTGCGCTCTGACCGGACCCTGCTGGGCCCTATCCTGGAAAGCTTTGTCTTCCCGGAATTGTCCAAGCCGACTGCGTGGGCGAAAGAACGTGTCGCCCTCTTCCACTATCGTGACAAAGACAAACTCGAAGTCGACTTCGTTCTCGAGAACGCAGCCGGACAGATAGTGGGCCTCGAGGTCAAGGCGGCAGCCTCAGTCACCCGGCGCGACTTCGCCGGTTTGGAACGGGTCGCTTCTGCCGCAGGAGCCGCCTTCGTGCAAGGCATTCTTCTCTATGATGGCGACCAGATGTTGCCATTTGGGGAAAATCTCCGGGCTGCACCAATGTCTACACTGTGGGCCTGATTGTCAGTTGCGGCAAAATGGTCGTTGTCGGCCAAAAGTAGTTACACGAGACAGTGAACAGGCAGATTGGCGGTCGCGGCCCGTCGCAGTCGGGCCTCCGGGGGGTAACGGGGGGATGCTGGTCGCGCTATGCAAAATCGACCACGAAGCCTAGGATAATCTGCACGAGTCATGTAGATTATCTTCATAGCATCGGAAGATAATCTTCGCGCACAGCCGGTACCCCGGGCGGTCGCTCCCCAACGCGCCTGGTGCCGTACGCCTGCAACCGCACGAAGCGCCTGATCAAGACGCCCAAACTCTTCTGGAATGATGTTGGCCTCGCCTTACATCTCGGCGGCGCCGAACCGTCCGGTGCTCATCTGGAAAACTACATTCTCAACGATCTTCTGTCGTGGAGGGACACCGAGACACCTCGGCCGGAGGTGTCCTACTGGCGCACATCGTCCGGTGCAGAGGTCGACTTCGTCCTGGAACGTAAGAAAAAGCTGTTGGCAATCGAAGTGAAAGCAGGGGAAGCGCCCGGTCCCCGGGATGCCGAACACCTCAAGACGTTCTGCGCCGAGTATGGATCCGATGTCCTCGGCGGGCTGATCCTTCACGGCGGAACCGAGAGCTACTGGCTTCACGATCGCATCATGGCTCTACCTTGGTGGCGAGTCATGTAGTAGCCACGCTCGCGAGCATACCCCATGATTTCCACATCGGTCGCTGTGACGGCGCCGCTCACTTGAGACCAGTGTGCGGACTCAATCTGTGATGCCGCACGGAAGGGAATCCATCGCGGATTCATGTCGACCACCAATCTCATGCCGAGGCAAGTTGAATCTCTCGTTCCTCCATGCGCCAAGCTGCATGGCATAAGGCTTGCAGAATGTCCTCGCGTTCGAGATACCGATAGTCGGTGAGGAGATCGTCGATGCTGCGGCCGGCACCGATCTGTCCGACGATCATTCCAACAGTGATGCGCATCCCGCGGATGCATGCCTTACCCCCCATGACGAGCGGGTTTTGGGTAATACGCTCCAAATCTGTCACGATTCAACTCCTTGAGTCCCCTGCCGCCCGGCGGTTTGCTTCTTTGTCTCAGGCAGCAGCGGTTGCCCGGGCTCTCCGATATTCAATCGCAGTAGCTTCGCATCCTGGATCTCTTCCCGGTATGGGTATCGAAGACCGCCCGTCGTCGTCACGTAGAGCGATTTGCGATCCGCCGCTTGACGCCCAAATGCACAAGCGGTGCTGCCCACCGCACCTTCATGCGGTCCAGCAATCGTCTCGCGTCTCCCGTCGGGATGAAGCCGCAAGACAGTCTGTGCGGGATGCGTCGCAATATAGGCGGCTCCGGATTCGCCGAAGGCGAAATCATCCGCGCGCACCTCTTCTGCTACCAATTCTATTGGTCCGGCGCCCCCGTCTGCGGCGATCTTCGATCGGACAAGCTGGTTGTGATCCGTGACTGAAATCCACGCCCACTCGTCCAGCACCTTGATTCCGTTGGCACCCGGCTTTTGCGGCGACTTCGGACGCAGGCGGTCGTGCCCAAGCCACACACTCCAGCGCCTCTCCTTCTGGTCGATCCCCAGAATGCGCCCCGTGACGCTCTCGCAAACCAGCAAGGTTCGACCGTCAACGTGTGGCGTGCAGCCGTTCATGAACACTGCGTCGGGAATCTCCACCCACACTTCAGGTTGATTTGAGCGGATGCACCAGATATAACCTGGGCCCTCCCCCACGACTCCGCCAGTAACCCAGAGCGAGCCGGCGGCATCAAATGCCAGCCCCGCCGCAGGTGCCGTCAGCCGCGCGAACTCCTCAACCTTCCCTGTTTTCGGATCGATGCGGTCGATGCGGTTATGAGAGTGCAGGCTCACATAAACAAGCCCTGCAGCATCGATGGCCAAATTCTCCGCGAAATGCCCCTTGGGCCAGGAAGCCACGACTTCGCTTTGAACAGGCGACCAGTGACCTCCATCGTGCCCAGGAAATGAGTCTGGTTGAGTTGCAGTGCTGTTCATACAATCGCTCTCCCGTTTGCTTGTTCCCAGCTCTCGACAAATGCGCGGAGCTGCCATCGTGTCCTTCTGGCTTTGTGCTGATCCTCCAGCCATGCGCGTCTCTCCCCGCATCCGCGCCGGATGGCTCGGGTCTCGCACGGCCTTATCGAAATCGATCACTGCATCGAAGGCGCCTCCTGACTCTCGGATCCACTCGTTGACCGCCTGACGCGTCTTCTCGCGCTCTGGTTTCCAAGTGCTTGAACGGAACGACTGGTTCTCGAAGGGCACCAACGTACCGCCATAGACACGGAGGCCCTTTGTTCGCGCACGCAGCGCAAGCTGCTTCAGCCCCGCGATCATCTGATCCGGTGTGACATCTTCCTCGGGCTTGTTGAGCCAGTTGAAAATGTCATTGAGTTCGAGGTGTACGATCACGTTTGCATTCGCGGACCAATTCATTATACCGAGCCGGGTCGAGGACAATACGACGTCCGATACGGCGGAAGGCATCTTCGAGTCCACGCACATGCCTTGGCCTGGACGACCACCGCCATCCATGCTCCGTGGATGGATACGCAATGCCAGCGGCCCGCAAGTTAGCCAAATCGGTGAGAGGGATCAACGTCGGGGTGGTCGGGCTCCAAATTCTTATCCGCAGCTCTGAGCCGATACTTCTATTATCTACAGTGCAGAAGTCCATAGGTCTTGGTTCTCGCGCACCCGCATCTCAAGTCATGACGCGCCCTTCTCTACTGGCTCGTCGGGCTCTGCCACCAACAGTTGACCCGACCGGCCTTTCTAGCAGCCTGCCGTACACGCCATCATCGGTGTGAGCGCGCCGGGCGCTTCGGCGAACGCACCCGGGTCCTCGTGGGCCGCAGCATTGTTTGAGGTGTATGCAAAGCGATCCCCTGCTGAGAGGCCGCGCGCCTTTGCAGTGCTGCCGTGAAGCCCATGCGAGCATACAGAACGAATTGTCGCTTGTGATTATCGTAACCGTAGTCGGTCCGAGACGCGCGCTGGATGAGCTCATCGAGGACATTTTCACCGACGGGAGCTCTCCACCACTTGCACTCGCCGTAGAGCATCGATCCGT
>CAZBTV010000108.1:0-24985 GCA_964494895.1 uncultured Steroidobacteraceae bacterium
GCTCGCCTCTCGTGTTTCCGATTACCGACTCGTCTCAGTCAAGCTGATCAGTCTTTCAATCATCTTCCTGGATACGCATATCCAACTGGCGGAGCTCCTTTGCAAATCGTCCGCCTTGCTCAACTGGGGGTCGTTTGGCACAAACACCCTGCAACATGCGACTCTTGGCCCTTCCGTTATTTGCGAAAGTGGTCAGTCGATCCCGGGCAGCCCTACTGTCCGGGGCATGGGCGATACATCAGGGTGCCGTCTTCTGCCTTTCCCGAAACGCCGTCGCGCGCTCGCGACCACAGTGCCGGTAGCGCCAGCGCCCCTCCCGGTCTCCATGCTGCCGGGAATGCGAGGGACAGATGAAATCACGTCCCGAAAGTTATTTCTATCCGCTCCGCTCCACAAAACGCCTCCTCCCATTCTCCGCCCCAAACACTGCCAACATCTCACTCAATTCGTGATGGCCGAAGTTCCACGGTTACAAAAGGCAAGAACCGAGAGGTCCATCTTCCAAAATCTAGCTCTTCTGGAATGCCGGTGCTGCAGGTAATGCCCGCGTTGATCACGGTGCAGACGTCGGTGCTGATGCTGCGGCCGGTTCAGGTGTCGATGCGCGGACTGCCGCTGGTCGCTCTCCTGATCGTTCCCTTGCCCGTCGTCGGTCTGTTCGTTGGGCTGACGGCCGTACATAATCCCGGGTCACCATCGTCACCGCCCTTGTCGTGTCGATACCGCCTCGGTAGAGTGCTCGGTGTTCGTCGTCACCCTGGTCGTCGGCGTGATTCTCTGCCTGATCATGCCCACACCATGCTGTTCCTCGGACTGGGCCGGACCACCTGTGTGGTCACCCATGATCGTCCAAGTAGGACCCTTGCCGTACCGCGAATCAAGGGGTTACAGGGTATTACCTCCACACCACTTGGACGGGTTATCAGGACAGTCATCGCACTGCGACGAACCGCACGCCCGTTGGCTGCTAGGCTTGCATACCTCCCCCGCCACCCCGATAATCGTCGCCATGAGTGTGAGAAGCACCACCTTTGGATCTGTCCGGCTTACCGCTAGCGATGCGCGGAAATTCCGGGCACAGGTGACTTACGGCCAGCCCAAGCGGGCTGCCGTCGAGTCACTTAAGCGTGGCCGTCCATTGGCCGACGCCTTTGTCCGTGACGGTTTCGCTCCCCTGAAGCGTCAGGCTCGGTAGATTGCCGCCGGCCGAACCGATCATACGCGCCCTGCGCGATGATGACGGTCTCAACGCGCTATCGCTGGGCGATGACGAATTCCGACCCTTAAAAACTTTCCTCCGACGAGACGCTCGCCAATTCGAGCGCGAGGCGGTCGCTCGCACCTATGTGGTGGTGGACAGAGAAGACGCCGAACGCGGCGGCCGTGTATGGGGCTATGTCTCGTTGGTTGCCAGCGAGGTCCAGCTAACCGAGACGCATGCGCCGGCGGTGCCGCGCTGGCCCAAAGGCTATTCTCACCCCGCAGTAAAGCTTGCACGGATGGCGCTCGACAGCGATCTGCGCGGGCAAGGCCTCGGGCGCGTGTTGATCGACTGGATAATCGCATTGGTGAAGGATCATGTGGCCTGTCGCGTGGGCTGCCGGCTTCTCATCACGGACGCGAAGAAAAGCGCGGTCGGTTTCTACGAGCGCATGGGTTTCACGATGTTGGACACGGAAGCAAACCGCGCGCGCTCGGAACCGGTCATGTTCATTGTACTCGGAAAACTCAGTAGCGCCGCGAGCGCCACTGGGCCAGAGAGCCCAGCCTAGTTGTCCTCCACCGGTCTAACCTAACCGCTGTGCGAGCTTTTAGCCCACGACCGCTCATTTACCTGCTATAGGATCTCTGTTGTAATATGGCCGGCGTGGAAAGAAACGATGGAAAACGCCTGCAAGACCTGGTTGAGTTCGTTGAGAAAACGCTCAATGCCGTGGGATATCGTGTCCAGACAAATGTCCTCACGTACGATTCTGACGGCAACTTAAGCGGCGAACTCGACATTTGCTTTATCGGCACGGATTGCAATACCGGCTTTAGATGGTTGATCGAATGCCGTGACAGACCATCTGACGGGGCGGCGCCGATTAGCTGGATTGAACAACTGTTTGGCCGTCGCGCACGGTTGGGGTTCAACAAAGTGACGGCTGTTTCCACCACAGGCTTCTCGCCGGCCGCAAAGAAGTTCGCGTCAGAGGCTAGCATTGAATTGAATGAAGTTGTGTCCCTTGACCCGCCTGAGCTTGTCACGTGGCTGAAGGCGCAAGAAATGCAGTATGGAGAAAACGCACACCAACTCGACCGTGTCAATATAATTTTCGACGGAGTGCCCGAAGAACGAATCCTTTCTGCCCTAGCGGAAAAACTGAAGGTAATTGGAACTGTCGGTGGAAATCAGATTCCACTAATTCGGCATGCACCATCCGGGCAGGTCGGATCTGTGCTCGGAAAATGCTTTGCCGCAACACAACAGGCCAATATACTTAAGGACCTACAGCCGAATGGCGATCCGATAACATTTAATATACGGGTCGATTTTATTCCCCATGGCGACGAATTCTATGTCGATACCGAGGTCGGCTCTGCGAGAGTTGCAAGCATGGAGTTTTTCGGCAACGTTAGACTTATACAGCGCTCGGTGCCGCTGGAAAGAGCGGTGGAATATCGCAACCCTGCGCAAGGCGGCTTCATTTCACAGTCTATATCGTCGCAACCTCAGCCCTTCGAGGGATTGCTGCTTAGCACTGAATTCCACCATATACCAGGTAGCGGCCTTATCCATATTGTGCTGAAAACTACGCCGAATATCACAAAGTAGGATGGTCTCTGCAGGGCCACATAAACAGTCGTGCGGTGTATAACGTGAACCCCGTGGCAACTTCCGGCGGGGAAGTACGCGCCTCTTGGATGCCCCAATAAATTTACGGGGCTGGCACCTGTGTATCCGGAACAAGCGTTGCAGTCTCGAGCCCTACTTAAACAACCCACCCTCTACGCCGAAATATATGGTTGGCTTTAGTCCAACTGTGATTACGACGGTATCGTGAGGCAGTCCGGAAGCGGGGCTTTGTCTTGCTTCAATACCGTTCCGTTTCAACAGCGCCACCAAAGCATCTGCGGCTGCTATCGCCCGATCATCTGCATGATCAGCGCCGACATTTGCTGCCACAGCCACTCCGTCCATTGCCGACTCAATTGCCCTCATTCCTTCCAACACATTCCATCCGGCTGCGCGAATATTTTGCTTGTCGAGAATCTGAGCTATTCGACCCGCGAGTCGTTTTGGCTCTGATTCACCAACATACTCAATAGCGGCTGACATCCCGGCGAATGGGCGCAGCTCCTCTGCTGCCTTTTCAAGACCAGGAATCCCTCGAGGGGCAACGGCAGCTTCTAGTTCCAAATTCTTCTCACGCAGAGTTTCCGCCTTCAGATTAGCCTCAGCGGCTTTTTCTTTGGCTTTTGCCGCCTCGGCGGTGGCGTTCGCTGTAAGGGTTTCTTGCCTAGCAATCTCAACTTTAGCTGCATCAACGTCAGCCTGCGCGCGTCCCGCCTTCTCGCCGGCTGCAACTCCAGCAGACGTGGCATCAGCGACTCTTCTAGCTGACTCCGACTTGTATAGCTCCAGTGCAGCATCGGCGGCCCTTGCTTCTCGTTTATGGACCATTACCGATCCGACAGTAAAAAGCAGCACAAAAACACCAACAAGCGCCCCCGTCCCTATTGAAACTAGCATCCAAAGGTCCCACCAGTCTCCGTCATGACCGAGGAGTAGGGCTGTAGAATTGGCAGCGTCTGTTTCGTTCATTGTCTAGTGGCCTTTCATTTGTGGAAGTCTTCAATTGGCCTGACTCGCCGCACCAGCCCAGGGACGCGTAATCCGGGGACTTATAATAGGAGCGGAAGACGATCCAGCAGTTCCTGAGATTTGGTCAGCCACAACCAAGTATGGCATCGCAGATCAGGGCGGCTACACATCCAGCGGCCGTTGACATTCTGATATCGTGCCATGAAAACCCTGTTCGACATCGATGGTTGACCTTCAAGTCCCCCCGGATGGGCGCGGAAGAAAAGGGTTGAACTCGAAGGGCGCTAATCGGCACGTTGTCGGTTGGCCCGACCGGGGCCTCGACGAGTGACGGACGATCGGGGGGCCGCTCGCAGAAGCCAGCGGCACGCATGACCTGTTGATGGTCTTCCGCCGGAGGGAGAGCAGCCGCTGTTCAACTTCGGGAGATGGCCGTTCGGCCGCTGAGCGCAATCAGCTTACATGTCCGAGGGTCAATCGGTCCGGAGCGCACCCGTGATCCGGACCTCCGACAGTCCAGCGATCGCGCCGGCAGGCACGCGCAGGCGGATGCGGACGTTGCGGCCTTCGTGCGCGTCGGTTTCGAATGTCCGCGTCTGCGCCATCTCCTGCCCTTCGACCTGCTCGACGAGCTTCTGCCAGTTGCCCTGGCGATCCTGCACCTCGGCGATGAAGCCATAGGGTGCGGCCTGCGGGAAGGTGAGCGACAGGCCGTAAACCTCGACCACGCGCTCCATGTCCACCGTTACGGACATGGCCGCGTCACCGGGTGCAGGAGCCCAGTAGGTGGCGGGATCGCCGTCATTCACTAGCCGCGAACTGTGATCGGGCGCGCTGGAGCTGGCAAAGGTCGGGTTGTTCAGCCCGAACGTGCCGTCGGCCGGGCGTTCGCGCAGCACGGGTTGGAAAGGGATGTAGGGGCGTGGCGCGACGAGCGGTGTCTTGCCCGGTATGAAGGGCGGTCCCTGCAGCGTCCGCACCTCCACCACTGCATCCTTGAGGCCGCGCGAGGCCGCGCGCAGGCGTGATATCCCGGATTGCCAGCTGCGCATCGCGATCGCCGCTTGGCCGTCGCGGATCTCGATGTCGCTATCGGGCGCGAAGTCGATCGCGCGGCCGATCGGCAATTCGCCGGGTCCCGCTTCGATGGCGAGATGGACTGGCGGGCTGTTGCTGAGGCGCCGGCCTGCGGCATCGACCACAGTGACGACCAGCTGGACATCGTCCGTGCCGTCGGCGCGGGTGATGGTGGGCGAACTGGCGGTCAGCCGCAGTGCCGCCGGCGTCCCCGCGGTCGGCCAAGGCGGCGGGGGCACGCCAGCATAGGCGCTGCGATACCAGTAATATTGCCGCTTCGGCAGGCGGAAGTAGTCGATCATCCCCATCCCGCCGAAGCGCTTGCCCGCGATCGATCCATGGTCGAAGCCTGCCCAGATCGCCTCGCCCGAGCGCCACGGAAGTCGCCAGGAGCCCTCCTCAGTCGGATCAGCGCCGGGCGTGTTGGGGAGATCGTTCCCCCACCCTGGCGCATAGTCGCCGGGCCGATCAGTCATCGTGCTTCCGTACTCGGCGACAAAATTAGGGATACCGGGATCGGGGAAGAGGCTGGCGCCGTCGCCATTGTAACCCACGATGTCACCCAGCTTGTCGATATCGCCGCGCTGGGCGCCGTCGATGGACGCGGGGCGGGTGGGATCGAGCTGGTGTGACAGCGCTACCTCTTCCCGCAGCAGCCGGCGCACATCCGACATGGTCTCCTTCGCTGAGAAGAACACCTCGTTGTCCATGCCCCAGCCGATAATTGAAGGGTGGTTGCGATTGATGCGGATGAGCTCCGTCAGCTGTTGCTTGACGCTGGCTTCGAATGCAGCCCGATCCGCGGGGTCGGTGGGATAGGCGGACGCGCTCCACGGGCTCTTGAAGCCCGTGGTGCCCCAGAACGGCACCTCGGGTAGGAACAGCATTCCCTGGCGGTCGGTCGCTTCGGCGAAGTGCGGATCGTGTGGGTAATGCGAGCCGCGGATGAAGTCGAAGCCGGCATCCTTGATCAGGTGCACGTCGCGATCGATTGCGCCGTTTGTGACCGCGTCGCCCCAACCCGCCTGGTCCTGGTGGACGTTGGCACCGCGGAAGTAGCGGTGCTGCCCGTTGAGGAGGAAGCCCTGGTCCGCTGTCCACTTGATCCAGCGGAAGCCGAACTCGGTGTCGAACCGGTCGCGCGGGCGACCGGCGACGAGCAGGGTTGTCACCGCATGGTAGAGCGTCGGCGTCTCGGGGCTCCAGAGGCGCGGGCGTGCGATCGGCGCGGACTGCTGCTGCACCGTCGCGGTGGCGCCCGAGCCGACGGTCACCTGTGTGTCGGGAAGGGTGGCGATGGTCTTGCCACCGGCATCGACGATCCGCGTCTGCACGGTGATGGTGGTCGCCGCGGGACCGTCGTTGCGCACCTCGGTCTCGACGGCGACCTTCCCCGACGCCGCGGATAGGCCTGGCGTGGTCACCCGCGTTCCGGTCCATGGCACGTGCACCGCATCCGACGCGACCAGCCACACGTCGCGATAGAGTCCGCCGCTGAATACATGCTCACCCGCGCGCGGCGCGAGCGTGGCTTGCCATTCGTTGTTGACCCACACCGCAACGACGTTGCGGCCGGGACGGATCGCGTCGGTGATGTCGACGGGGAAGCCGGTGTAGCCGCCGCGATGATGCGCGACTGCCACGCCATTCACAAAGACATGCGCGTCCTGGAAGGCGCCCTCAAACTCCAGTGAGAGCCGGCGGTTGGGTGTGAGCGCGGGAAGAGCAAACGTCTTCCGATACCAACCGTCGCCCGTATAGAACGAGGGCGCACGGAAATAGGGTATGCTGAAACTGTGCGGCAGACCGACGGCGTCCCACCCCCGATCGTCGTACGAAGGGCTCTCCGCGCCTGCCTGCCTGCCTCGGCTGAAACGCCAGTCAGCGTTGAAATTGAGACGCTGCCTCCCAGCTACTGCGATCGAGACCGGCTGTTGGCCGGGCGCACTTGCCTGCAAGGCGCTGCCTATCACCAGAGTCGATGCAGCCGCGGCTAGTCGTGTTAACAAGCTACGCATCTGTGTTCCCTTGTTCACGATTGCGCATGTGTCATCCGGGTCTCAGATAAAATACCTCCCGAGGATAGATGATGTCGGTACACCACAGCGCCGCGCACCCGCTATGTGGAGATCGAGTGAGGAGTGTCAGTCGGTCATGGGTTGTCTACCTGCTTCGGGCTTGGCGTCTCGCGATCGCCACGACACCCCTGCTCGTTTCGCCGCCGTCGACCGCCGGCAACGCCGGTGTCGCGACACTCGTCGGCTCATGGTCGTACGACCGGACGCACAGCCGCGAGATTGACCCGGACCTTTGGATCTCGAAGTCTGCTACCGGCCACCTGAGCCTGAGAAACGGCTCGGGCATGGCATATGACTTCGATCTTGCCGGCGGCGTCCATCCCTTAGCCCACGGCGGCACCCTATCCTGGCACGCCACGGCGCCAGACCACTGGCTCGCAGCCCGCTGGACGGAGAGCCATGAACCTGTGGATACCGTTTTCGTGCAATTGGCCGGTAACACGCTACGTTGCGAGACGCACGCTAAGTTGCCCAACGGCTCGCCGTATACGCGTACCGTTACTTATCGCCGCGCAACGCTCGGCAAAGGTCTGATCGGCAGGTGGCGAACTATCGAGGTCGACAACGAAGTGCCCTGGGACGGATTCGTCATCTCTTCGAGCCCCGACGGCACGATTACATGGCAGATTCCGACGGACCTGCAGCAGTTCTCGGGGCACATGAATGGCAGTGACATGCCGATCGTGGGTCCCCACGGACCGACAGGCTCGGCTTTCGCCATGAGACCGGAAGGTCCGCGTCGCTTTTCCTATATGCGGAAGGATCAGGGCCGGGTTACAGAGCGCGGTATCATCACGGTGTCACGGGATCTGCGTTGGCTGACCGAGGTGTCGTGGCCGGTCGGCCAGCCGGACCGCAAGTCGAAGTTGGTCTACAAGCGCGATCACTAGCTGTTCGCGCGGATGGCATTCGGGCGGAATTGAAACGGTACGGCTCGACGTCAGCCCCTGTGACTGCCCCAGCCTCTGGCTGAAACAGGTACCAGCGCGGCCAGGGAGAGCAGACTGAACGCAATTCTCGGATTTGAGCTGGGCGATTGCCTCCCCTCTTCGTACCAGATGATCAGACGATCACCGGGTAATTGCTGCACGTAACAGTTGAAATCAACAGTGAGGGCGGCTTCGTCGCGAGGCGAGAATAAGTGGCAGATACCCGCAAGCTTCGGATCGTTACGCCATGTCCACGTTCCGTCAGCGGCACGTAGCTCAGCAGCGGGAGATACCAAGTACTATGGGCTCGGTCCCGGCGCTGCGGGCGGAGCGTTATGCTGTGTGCAGCTCCCATATATGAAGATCTTGCCGGCGCGCAGCGCTGTTATATGTGGCGAGGTGCGACGCATGCGTCGCACGGGTGGGCTCGCGAGAGACGCAGCATCGTCCGATGCGCACTGCAAGAGCCACGCGGCGCGCACTGGCCAAGGCACGATCAATATGGAACACTTGACCATAGGGAACCACAACAACAGTAATGCTTCCGCGACCGCAAGCTACGAGCCCTTACACAGGGAGGTTCCGTGCCAAGCCTCGCGTTCACTCATGCACGCATCGCCGAAACCACTGCGGAGCTGCAACGGCTTCGGGACGAGATCCGCGAATGGCATGGTGCGCGCGTAAAGGCAGACCGCCTCCAGCAGTACGCCACGCCCCTGCGACTCCTTAATGAGATCTTCGAAAAAGCCACCGCGGACATCGCGGCCCAGGTATCTACCATTGACCCCAAAACACCCGAACGCGCTTTTGAGGACTGCCGACGCCTCGACCGTGCCAATGTCTGGATTCGCAGGGTTTGGAACTACTTCCGGCGCCGATTCGACCAGCGCGATGGCGCCACACACATCGCCGCCGTTTTGAAAGCCGCCGACGAGGTAGTCTGGAGCTGCTACGCCGACCCTTTCCGCGAAATCGGGCGCAAGGATATCGTGGCCCCACTACCCTACATCGAGGATCGACTGACGGCCCATGCGATTCCGCGCGAGGATCTGCCGCCCGACCTCGCAGCAGAAGTCGATGCGCAATTTCTGCGACGATACCTCTCCGCACTACCCATTGCAGTCATCGCGCTGCCTCCCAGCTGCATCGAACATCCCTGGAACCTGATTCAATGTGCGCACGAAGCAGGCCACCACGTGCAGTACGACCTGATCTCGACACCTCCCTGGGGGCTGGTAGGAGCGTTCGGAAATCTTATCGCCACTGCGGCCGGGGCGGAGACACCACCATCGAAACGGGAGTCGACCATGGGCAGATGGCGCAACTGGGGCCGTGAAATCTTTGCTGACACATTCGCGGCGTTCACTGTTGGCCCCGCTGCAGTCGTATCCCTGGCGGGGCTGCTTTATTCAGACCCGCACACCCTGTTGGAAACCAAGCCACTCTATCCGCAACCCATCGTCCGGCTGGCGCTGATGTCGGAGCTTCTCACGCCCGCCGGTACGGCACGCCACCCCGTCGTGACGGAAATCGACGCGTTGATTGCGACAGTCCAACAAGCGACGGCTGATGACCCGCACGCCGCTGGGCTGGCGACAGCTGCAAAACAAGACCTGAGCCTGGTACCGGCCGTTGCCAAAGTCATTCGTTGTGAGAAGTTGCTTAGCACGCGCACCCTGCCCGAGATCACCGGCTGGAACCCCACCACTTTCGGCAACAAGGGCCCCATCGACTATTGGGCCGATACCTTGCGCAAGCCTGGCCCCTACTTTCCCGACAAAGACCTGCGCTGCGCGCGCCTCGTCCTTGCCGGCGCCGCGCTGGCCTGGAAGAAGGTCTGCAATGAGGCCTCCCAACTCGCCAATCCCGAGGCGATCGACGAATCCCTGAAATTGCAGCGCCTGCAGCTTCGAAGCGCAACGCTCGCTGCTGTGTTGGACTCCCGCGAGGAAGGCACCAGGCGGGCACCCACAAGAACGCCCATCAATACACAGGATCTCGGTTCCGAGCTCGCATCCCTCGTGCTAAGCGCGCCGGGTTGAGGACAGGCATGCGTTTCAAAGTGGAAATCGACAAGAACTGGCATTTGACAATCACCACGCCCGGGGGAGACCCAACCTTCAATCTCACTCGTTCGCTCGAACAACACTCCACTGGGAGCGGCGACTTTCCCGCTCCGCCAGTGCCCGAGCGCTCAGCGGACGGACCGACTGCACAGTTCCTGGCGGGCACTCTCTCACTGCAGGCCGCGCAGGATGACGTTCTGAATCGTCGCTCTGGCAGCAGCGAGGCCTATGGCCGCTATCTCTTCGACACCCTGTTGGGTACTCGCACCTGGACTTCCGTACTGGCGGCAGCCGGTACGTCCCCCCTCATCGAGCTGGCACTGTGCTGGGAAGAGAACCAGAAAGACCTGCACCGGTTGCCTTGGGAAATGATGCGCAACTCAGACGGTTACCTGGTCGCATCGCGCAAGCCACGCATCGCAATAACCCGGATGATTCAAGGCGCGCAGGCTATACCGAGCGTGCTGGACTTGCCGCCGCGCGTCCTATTCGTCATAGGCACGACCGAGTCGGATTCAACAATCCGTCCAGGCGCCGAGTTTCTGGCCTTGTTACGGCAGCTCTCCTCCAAGGGCCGCGCCGCATCCCCCCGTATCCTGGAGCAGTCCTCACCCAAAAAGCTCAGGGAGCTGATGCAGCGCTTCAAGCCACAGGTAGTCCACTTCATCTGCCACGGAGACTTCGACAGCACGGGACGCGGGTTCCTTCAACTGCAAAAAGACGAGCCCAACTCCGACGAACGACGCTTCGCGGATCAACTGCTGCAGGATCTGGACGTCAACGGCACACTGCCCAGCATCGTGGTGCTCAGTGCGTGTCACTCTGGTACAACAGTCTGGCACGGCCAACAGACAGCACCGCTCGCTGCACAACTCGTGCGCGGCGGGGTGCCCATCGTGGTGGCAATGGCCGGACGCGTATCAGATCTCGCCTGCCGGCTATTCACCCGTCGCTTCGGCGAATCGATTCTCAACGGCGAGCCCCTCGTGGCCGCCACCGCCGTAGCACGCCGCGCGCCGTTCTGCGAAGGCAGGCCCCCGCACCTGTCCATCGACTGGGTCTATCCGGCGCTCTTCATGTCAGAAAACGTACCGCCTGATTTCGCACCCACGCCTGGAGAGGCCACGCCAGATCGCACCGCCCAATGGGTCGAGAGCTTTCAGCTCGAGAAGAAGCCTGTATTTTGCGCCCGCCAGGAATTCTTCACTGCCTATGACGAAGTCGTCGGTGACGGCAACAGGTCCGTGCTCGCGGTGTACGGCGAATCGCAAATGGGCAAGACACGCCTGTTGATCGAGCTCGCGGCTCAGGCACTGCGCGACGGCAACATCCCCATTCTACTCGGTTCCGACAGCGGCGCCTGGGAACCGCCCCGCACCCTCGAGAAATTCGCGGAAGAGCTGGATGATGCCATCGTCACAGCCGCCGAGGATGGATTGAAACTTCAGCAACAACTCCCCTCGCCGTTGCAATTGTGGTACTTGTCGAAGCAAAGATTCACCGACCCTGTGCTCACCGAGCCGTTGCGCAGCGAGCTCGCCCGCAATGGCAGGCTGACACCCCGAGCCATCAAACTCGCGCTACAAACAGACCTCAGCGCGCTCACGAGCGCTGCACGCCAATGCCACGAATTCATCAACTCGGCCAAAGGGCGCGCCGTCCTGCTGCTCGATGAGGTACATCGCTACGATGCCGAGCTGCTCAGCGCATTCTTCAACGACAAGCTTCTCGGCTCCTATGGACTCGGCAGCGCCGCGGGTGACCAGACGATTCCAGTCGTCATGACATTCTCATTGAGCGGTGCGGCCGCCGAGATCCTCAAGCCAGTGGTCGAGAAGCCGCACGTACGCCCATGGCTGCGTTTTATGCCAATACTGCCGTTCGTCGAAAACGGCGAGGACTTGCTCGCCTACTCACGCATCCTGCTCCATCCGTTCGACAGAACGCTGCTGCCCGACTTCTCCGACAAGAGGCTCGCCGTCAGCAACGATATACCCGAGGCCTTGGTCCGGCAATGGGAAGCCAACTTCCGAAAAATCATCCGCGGCCGGCTCAGCCTGTTGATTCATCCCGGCTTTTACGGACTGGCGATGGTCGCGCAACAGGCCGGCTATCTGAAGCCTGCGGATGACGACGATGTATTACGGCAGGAGGGCGTCGGCCTATGAACCAATCCGGCGAGCCTGTGGCAACCGCGCAGTTGCAGCAGCAGATCGACGCCCTCCTCCAGCAGCACCTCAAAGGTCTGCTCAGTGGATTTGCACCCGAGTCACTCGGATGGCTCGCGCTGCCCCCAGTCTGGACCGAAGCGCTGGCCCAGAAATGCTCCTTTCCAACCACGGGGGAGCCACTCTCGGCATTCCTTACGCGTGCGAGCGCCGCGGGATTCTGCAAAAGAGACCGGGCACCCAGGCGGGCTCAACCCGGAAGTGCCTCATTCTCGATGCCCAACCACGTACGCCCGACGGTACTGGACGCTTTACGCCATGACCCTGAACGTGGAGCCGCGTGGCTCCTACAGCAAGTCCACACCATCGGTCAGCGGGTCGCCGAAGCCCGCAAATCCGATCCCTCTCTTGCCTGCCCTGATGTGCTGGCCCGCTGGTCGGAGCTGGCCGGCGAAGCGACCAACTCTCTCAACGCCAACAATTGGCTCAGCACACGAATTGACACCCTGGTCAACACCGCTCAAACCAGCGCAGCCTCCGCCTGGATCGATACTGGCGCAGCGTTGGCCAACACGTTTGGCGGTGCGTTGGGAGGCACTGTCCGCCTTGGCGAGCGCCGCCTCGAGCTGGTGTACCGGCAACGCGAGCAGGAGCGATATCTAAAAGACTACCAGGACCGCCCCGAGCTCATTGCGCCGTTCGAGGAGCTGATTTCGCCACACACCGAATTCCACGCGCTGCATTACCTCGGCATGGGCGGTGTCGGTAAGACAATGCTTCTGCGGTACATCAGCGGCAAGATTGCGCGCGAGCGCCACATCCCAGTCACGCGAATCGATTTCGATCACCTCAGCCCCGACTACCCGGTCGGCCGTCCTGGCCAGTTGCTGCTTGAGTTGGCAGCGGAGCTGCGCGCCTTCTCCACGAGCACGCAGGATGAGCAAAAATTCACCCAGCTGCGTATCGCCAACGATGAGTTGATGGAGAAGTTGAGCGCCGAGCGCGCACCGGCGGATCCGCTGGCTAACATCCGCCGCCCCGAATTCGACAGAGTCGTGCGCGTGTTCTGTGACATGCTCCGCCTGATATCCGGCGGCGATATCGTTATTCTCATCCTGGACACCTGCGAAGAGCTCGCGCGTGTCACACTGGCTGGCGGCCGCCGCCCCAGTCTCGAAGCCACACTCGAGATCCTCGAACGGGTGTACGACTATGCACCCTCCACCCGCATCGTGTTCGCAGGCCGTCGCATCATTGCAACTCCAGGCGACGAGCCGGCCGACAGCAATACAACGCGCCGATATCGGAGCAAACTCGGCCGGAAAGACTATCTGCGCGTCACGCAAGTCCGCGGCTTCACCGAGGCAGAAGCCCTGGAATACCTCCAACGCAAGCAGTTGAAACTGACCGATCCAGCACGCGAAGCAGTTCTCGACCGCTCGCGCGAGCAGCACACCAGCTTCCAAGACAGCGCCACCCGACACGCGCAAGCGCGCTATAACCCGTTCGATCTCTCATTGTATGCTGATTGGATCGCGGAGAACCCCGATGTCGCGGCCGAAGAAATCATGTCGGCTGCAATCGACCCCTATGTCGAAGTCCGTATCATCCGCCCACTCCAGAATTCCGCGATCCGACCGCTCCTGCCCGCCGTAGTCCTGCTGCAACGTTTCAATGCTGCCATGCTCCGGCCGGTGTTGGCGAGCCTGAGCGATGTCGAGTTTGAAGATACCTATCGCATGCTGGCCGACCAGGAGTGGATTGAGGTTGGCCCCGGCGATTCATTGCTGGAAATGTTTCTGGAGGTGAAACGCAATCTCGTGGCGCGCCTGCGCAGGTACTTCGGTGCGCCCGAGCGCAAGCTCGCGTTGCAGTGCGCTGCCGAGCAGATTGCGCAGCCTCTTGCTGAACGCGTGCGGACAATCGCCCTTGGGGACCTGCCATTCGAGCATCTCAACGCGGCATTGGCCCTGCTGCCGCTGCAGGCAGCCGCCGGGTTACTGGATGATTTGATGGCGAGAGTGGCCGGGAACCCCGATTGGAACTGGGTGTGGCAAGTAGCCGGCCGACTGCTCGGCGAAGGATCTCCCCATGAGAGCCATGAGCGTTCGGCGCACGGAGGCGCAAAGCCCGCTCTCTCCCTTCTGCCCCGCCTGCTGCAAAAGCAGTTCCTCGACGGCGCTGAATTCGGCGCTGCTGTTGACTGGCATCCACAACTGCGCAGCGGTCTGCTCGCCATCTTCAACGCAGCCGCCCTGCACGTGGGATCGCCGCTCTCTCTCGAGGACTCATGGAGGGAAGTCGCGGAGTGGTCGGCTGTTTATCCCGACGAGGCGGCCGCCCCTTACCTGCGGGCTCGCGCTCTGACTGGTCATCTCAAAGAACAGTGCCGTATCGGCAGAACGCTACAAGGGCTTGCGCAATTTCGAGAGTTGTTCCACAGGCTCACGCCAGTGCCGAAGAGCTCGCCGTGTCGTAGCCGCAGTGAGGACCTTCTAGCCAGTGTCTGCGGTTTATTGTTGGCAATGGACGATGCCCGAGGTAAGCCGGCCACGCTCCTATACGAGCAGGATTCCGGGCAATACGTCGCTCGCAAGCTCAACGCGCTGACGAGAGAAGGCTATCCGGAGGAGCTGATAGACTTCATCGCCGTACTAACTATATCGACACCTACCGAATGGGATCGACTCGGTCAGAAGTATGCGCGGCGCGAAAATGTACCCAGTCTGCAACGCTGGTCTGACTGGCTCGTTCCCGAGCCGTTTGCCGACCACATGTGGCTGCGCATTTTGAATGCGAATCCGCTACTCACGCTCCTGCCACCCCCGTTTGCCTCGGTCATGATCCTGACTAAGGGCCGGCTGGGCTCGATCGAGTCTGAAAGATTGGCTTCGCTGGCCCTGCAGAAGCTGATGCGCATCTCCGTGCCCGACGCCCAGATGTTACGCACGTTATCCATCGCGGAGCAGGTTGCCTACCACCCGGAGAGGCAACCCCTTTGCAGACTGCACGAAGAAATCCCGCCACTGTTCGTCACGATCGCCCGCGGACTGCGCAGCGCGGGCTTTCCGGCCGAAGCGCATTCACTTCTGCAGGACAGGCTGAGAAAGGCTGAGTCGACAAAAAGTGACGCGCGGACGATCGCGGCAGCCCAGCTGGCAACTTTACAATTTGCGCGACGGATGCGTGTGTGGCTGCGCGACACTGTCTCGGTCTACGAAGACTCGAGATTGCAAGGCGAGCAGATGGTCGTTGCGGCACTCTGCGGTCCTGGCGCCGCCTCATTTCAGGTTCCGGCCAACACCGACGACCCGGTACTTGCACACGGCTGGTTTGCAGCTCAGCAGGCACTGACTGCAGAGGAGCTCCGGCAATTGATCACCCGGGCCACCCGAATGTTTGGGAGCATTCCCGGTGGCTACCGGAAACCGACTCCTCCAAGCCTGGCACTGCTGGCCGATTGGGACGAGCTTCATTACTTGAACCGACGATCGTTTGCCCCCTCGTGGAGCCCACCGGCGCAGCCGCCTGCGGTCTTTTCGGACGACGAGTTGAGAACCATCCTGCGTCAGATGTACCTGAACACCGCCATCCAGCCCGCACAGCTGGAGAGGATGCTCGCGCCGTCCGGCGTGCGTCATCTCGCGGGCTTGGCGTTCGAGGAGGGCGAGGTGCTGTCCTTGAGGATTCCCACGGCGGGCGCGCAACTGCTCGAGTGGAGCGCAGACCACTACCAACAATGCGAGGATTGGCTCGGAGTTTGGCAGTCGAGCATCCGCGCGGCGATTGCACACGTCCATGCCGGTACCCTTGACCGAATGCGGGCTGTGCTCGCGCGTTACACCCGATCGGCGCATCGGAAAATCGCAAATGCCTTGTCGATACCGCCCTGGGAGAAGTTAGGCAGCGAACCCTGGACGTGGTCGATCGAGGACGCCCCCGATCCCTGGAGTGGATGGGTCAGGAGGCTGGAACTGTGCCGCTGCCTGGAACAATTCAGGACAGAGAAGGAAGCGGCAAGCGCTCTGCGGCCGAGATCCCCCGCATTTGAAACCCCGCTGTCGGTGGAGCTCAACGCACTGCCGGGCTTGGCGGAGCCGGTAAGGAAAGCGGCCGTGGCGACACCTACAGGGTCCTCGCGCTTGAAATGGCTCTACCGCGGCGCGTCCTCGTTCGGCCACTCGTTGAGTAATCTAGCGATGCTGGCCGTACTCCTGCTGATCTTCTTCTCCGGGTCGTTTGTCGGTGGCTCAGGCCTCTCCCCGGAGTTATCCAGAATCAGCACTTGGTCAGTCTCCATAGTGGCTCTGCTCCTGACCCTCACTGTGACCAACCTGGTGCTGCGCGGAACTGACCAGGAATCGGAATCCGGATGGGTCAATATGCTTCTTGAGCTCAGTGTGATCGCGTTCCTGACCGTGATGTACTGGGGGAGTGGCCTCCTGTTGACACGGGCGACAGGCCATACACCCTCGCGTGAATGGCAGGCTGCGGCGCTCATCGCGATAGCGGCTCTGATGGCTGCCTTCCCCGGGTTTGCTCGTTGGGTCGTGAGCCAGATCAACCCCCTTCTGGCTCTGACGTGCCCTTGTCGCCTGGAGATTGAGGTGCCCTCGCGAGCGACAAGCCCGTACGCGCCCGTATCGTTCTCCTTGAGATTCTTCATCCGCCGCACCTCGATCCATCTCAGCCGGAGATTGTTGGAAACGGCTCAAGTCCGCTCGCAAGCCTCGGGTGGCCACCTCCCTATTCTGGAACGATATGCCTCCATTGCGCCTGTCGCGGACAAGATGGTTGACCAGGCGCTGCACGATCTACGCACAGCTCTCGGCAGCCGGCGCAAAACCATCCGATTCCAGGATCCCTATGCCGCACCGGCCTGGGAGGCCATGCTCGCCGCGCGGGATGTCTCCAATACCGCTGCTCCGGATCCTCTGATCTTCGTGCGCACAACGTATGACCCGGCCGAGGGGCTGCCGCCCGCGCCGCGTTGGAAGCAATGGCTCCACCTGCCCTCCGCGGCCATCGTGAGCAATACGTGGAGCAGCTTCCTCCAGGAAGCCTGGTCCGCAGCGGGTGAGAGAATCAACACGTTCGAAAATCCACTGCACATCAGCCACCGGCTGCCGCTGAAAGTGCTGCATCTCGTCGGTACACCAACGCTTGCCAGCAACGGCGTGCGGCTGGAAATCGACCCTCGATCCGACACGCCAGCCATCGCCTCCAGCCGCACCGGCATGCGCGTCGGGCTGTCGAACATGCCGAAGGCCGAGGCGATCATGGTGATCGTACAGGCTGAGCCAGCCGATTCCAAAGCGCGCGTTGGCTCCGATCGCGAACAAGCAGCATTGCTGCGGCAGTTCTCGCGAGACATCTGTAACGCCGGCACGCCTTTCGTCATCACCGTACCGACACTGCCACCCGCTCTTGCCGCGGCAACCATCCGTGACATCGCGCAAGCCTGGAAAGAAGGTGGTGGCGGGCGAAATCTGTTCGCGCACGTCCTCGAGCGCTCACGACGTCGCGTGCTCAAGTTTTACGCCACACACGCAGCAGGCGACCCCAGCGATCGCTGGGAAGCCGCCTACGATCTTTGCCTGATGGAAGGCACAACCATCGCGGACAGACAAGCCCGTCGTCCACACTGATCACGGAGATCCATCATGAGCCTGTTGGAAGATTTGTGGAACACGATCAAGGACTGGAAGCAACGCAATGCAACCCATTACCTCTACGAGCGTCTCAAGCTCGATCCAGCGGAGAAGCAGACCGATGAAGAGCGGCAGACCGCGCTCGACGTCATCGAAGCCGACAAGGGCTATTTCCGGCTGTGGCTCAAGGAAATGTTCCTGACAGACGCGAAAGAATGGTTCACTGAATGGCATCCCGCGGTCGCATCGATGGTGAAACTGAAGTTCGGCGACGAGCCGGGTGTCCACCTGGCCAACGTCTCGCAGCCGCCGGAAGGCAAGCTTTCGAAGGGCGTATTCATCAACTACCGCCTCACAGAGCTGGTGCCCTTCCGGGGCGGCACGGTCGAGATCGACGCGGGGCTGATGGCGCTGAAAGGCGCGGATGCGATGGGGCCGGCTGTACGGATTCTGCACTCGTTCTCAGCCTTGGTCACGGCACCGCTCGCGCCGGTACTGTCAGTAGCCGAGAAGATTGCCTCGGGAATGCAGGAGTTGGTCAAGGCGAAAAATGGCCAGGTGCATCTGAGTCTCCATGACACCTTCACCTCTCCCGGCGGCGGTGGAACCACCATGGGCTCACAGTACCTGGCCGTCATCCTCGCGGATGCCGGTGAGATCGATTCCAAGCGCCTCTCGGTCAAGAAACATCGCTTGCATTACAGGAAGACGCCGAATGATCCGCCGGCACCCCTCGAAGGCTACGACTACATGTTGTTCTACATCGAAACGCGTGTCGAGCGAGACGACTGGAGGCTACAGAACATTCAACAGCCTCTCGAGCAAGCACAAGCCGCGCTCGTGGCCGGTGAGAAGGACCGAGCCGAAACACTTCTGAAGCAATCCCTCATCGCCGCCATGACCTCCCCCGATCTCGCAATTCGCGACCGGCGCCGTGTGGCAACGGCGATCAAGGCGGAGTACGACGAGATCGCCGCTCAGGGCCTGGGAGTGGCCGGGGCAGGCGGTAAGCCCCCCGATCTGAACCAGATCATGGGGAATCGCGCCATTCCTTATTCGGCCGCCGACCAGCTACCGGAGTTGACTTACCACGAACTGTTTGGCTGAGGCGCATAAGACGAACGCACCTGACTGGGGGCCTTACGTGCGTATCCGGTAAGCAATACGATCAAGCCCTCGCCGAATTGAAATTCCCGGCCTTTTGATATATATTCCGACACACCGGAAGATTTATCGGAAGTAGCCATGTCCCCCGCCAGTGAAATGCTAAAGACGACGGAGGCCGCTGTCGTCTCGCGCGTTGCCCTCCGCGACGTGAACAGGGCGATCGATGAGGGCATTCTCCCGGAAGGGTTCTTCACCCACGATGACGGCCGGCTCGTGCTTGCTGCTGCCTGCGCTCTGATCTCCTTTTATTTCGAGAGCGCCAAGTCGCTCACTTCGGAGGAGCGTCTGTTTGTCATCAAAGTTGCAGTGCCGCGATTACGCAGATCGGTGTCGTTCGAGCTGCCGGCATTGGTAGAGGTGGATTGGATCATCCAACATGAATTTCTGACCATCGATTTCGCGCCGTTCGTGCGGGGCGCTGTTGAGCGACTGGGGAGGCTCGTGAGGGCAAGAAGATTGGTGCATTCCTGTCCTGAGATCCTGGGTGGTACACCTGTGATCCGGGGCACCCGCATTCCGGTCTACGATGTCGCGGCTTCTGCGGCCGCGGGCATCTCAACTGAGCGGATTCTTGCGGCCTATCCGGGTCTCGACGCCGAGAAGATCGAGCTTGCCACCACATTTTCGCAGGCCTATCCGCCACGAGGGCGGCCGCGTGCCGCAGGTGGCGAGCTTCCCACCGGCGCAGTAATCGTGTCCGATCATCGTCGTCCTCGCCGCAAGAAGGCGAAATGAAGTTCCTGGTCGACGAATGCCTCAGCCCCGAACTCGTGAAGCTCGCTCACGACCGGGGGTACGGGGAGTCGTCGCATGTTGTCTGGCGACATTTGCAAGGAAAGAAAGACTGGGAGCTCAAAGTCTTCATTCTCGATGGCGACTGGATCTTCGTGACCAGAAACTCCGTCGATTTTCGCGGACCTTCATCCCGTCCGGGATCGCGCGGACAATATGCCGACGTTGAGATTCATGCTGGACTGGTCTGTTTGAACGGACCAGACGGGATGGATCTTGATATGCAAATTGAAATGTTCGAAGGGGTTCTGGATGAACTCGCCGACAACCCGGACCTCGTCAATCAGGTGCTCGAAATAACGATGGATGACGGTGAGGAGTTCCACATTCTACGGTATCGATTGCCCGTGGAGAGTGGTTGAGATGAGCAAGCGCGGCTGCGAAGGGAAGCGCTTCCGGAATGTGTCGCGTCCGTTCTGATTGCTATCTGCGCAGCTGTTGTGATGGTTGTAGTCCTTTTTGAAACGCACAACTGGCTTGTGTTCCAGCTGCGCCGACCTGAGTTTGCTGCACGGGGCCGGCCGCAAGTGGCGACACCTGGGGATGTCCCCAGGTTGTATCGTCCTCGGGCCGCCCGTAACCTCGTGGTATTTCTGACATTTCGATTGGCAAGGGAAGCACATCATGTCGGACATGAGCCTCACGGGTATAGGAGGGATGGCGTCGCACTTGGAATCGGCCCGAGACGCGACCGAGAGCGGTACCGTAACGGACGCAGTGGACCAGATTCGTGGTCAGCTCCAAGCCCCTGGACAGCCTGAGGACGCGACGTTGGCTGCCATACGCAATACGCTCGACGGCCGTTCCGCCGGTGAGCGCCAGGACATCTTCAACAGTCTCGCCCAGTCCGCGACCGGCGGGGAGCTCGCCACGGTGTCCCGCGCAGTTTCATCTAATGCGAACGATGCAGAGGCCCTGAATCATGCCGTCCAGCAGTTTGCTCCATCCGAACAGGTCCGCAGCGACTACGAGGCCCAGTCTGCTTCGCGTTCCAACGCCGGGAACACCGGTGGCACCGGGGCCAACACGCCGGCGGCCTTGCTGAAAGCCGCCAGGAACGCAGGCGAAGCGGCCGATCAGTCGCAATTCGCCTTCAGGGCCGCACGACAAAACAGGGCCAATGCGGCGATGTCCGGAAACGCTTCTGCGCAAAGCGCGGCGGCCGGGCAGATGATGAAACACGCGGGCACTATCGTGTTGAATCGCAACCAGGAGTTGAAGCACCTAGGTGGTTTCGTGGCCAGCGCCGACGTCAGCACGCCGCACGACGGCACTTACTTCTGGAGCGGTGACAGTCGGGACTCGGCAGGCAACGTGACACATAGTGCGATGACGACGGCTCAGCACCTCGCCGCCCAATCGGGAGGCAGCACTGTGGAGATGACACCCGGGGGCAAGCAACTCGACCGCTACGCCGGCGGTGCCGACAGCTTCAACTATCTCAAGGAACGGTTTCAATACACGACTTCAGGCGATCGCCGGGAGCCGCAGGCGCTGCGGGAAAACCTGATCGTGAAAGGGGCGCGCAACGCCGGCAAGAACGTCCAGCAGGAGATGGGAGCGAAGGTATACAACCAATCCTCGGTCACGGACAAGGCCGGAAACCAGTATGGACCATTGGCCCGTCCCGGATCCGCGGCAGGCGCTCTGTGGGATGTGACGTCGACGCGTTTTGCCAGACAGGCGACGGGCCACGTGGAGGTCGTGCATGCGGCATCGAAGAATGACCCGTACTTCAGCAGCGAGCAGTACGCGAACAGCACGTGGATGACCAAGGAGAAGCCGACTCTGACGGATCAAGGTAAGACGACTCTCAACGAGCGTTTCGGCGAGGACTTGAAAGGACAATTGCAGGGGCCCAACCGGGAGGAGCCCGCACAGGATTGGACCGGTACCGGAGGATTCAAGGGCAACCTCCGTACGCCGACGGAGAGCAGCCGACCCGAGATCGACCCGAGTCCTCCTCGGGCAAAACTCTAACTGGCGGAAAACGTTGCGTCGAGCTCGGGTCCAACTGCCCGCCAGCTAACCGCTGTCCACCAGTCCCCTATCAGCCGGCCGCCGCGCGCCGGCTGACGACATTATTTGCCCAACGGTTCCGGTTTGGAGATCTCGCCCGTATCAAAAACAAGCAGAGCTGTTTTGAGAGGTCACTCATTTACGGAAGTTTGAATAAGAGGTGGACAGTCCAGTCCAGGGTGCCGCTGGATCGATCTCGCGCCATCCGCCGGGAGGCAAGTCATCAATACCGACCGCCCCTATTGCCGCACGAATCAATCGCAAGGTTGGGAAGCCCACGCGCGCCGTCATACGGCGAACCTGCCGATTCTTACCTTCACGCAGGGTGAGCTCGACCCATGTCGTCGGAATCTTCGCGCGATACCGGATGGGAGGATCCCGCGACCAAAGGTTGGTGGGCTCGCTGATGAGTCGCGCACTCGCCGGCTTTGTCCTGAAATCACTCAGGTCAACACCGTTACGCAGTACAGTAAGTGCCGCCTCGGTTGGGCTGCCCTCGACCTGTGCCCAGTATAGTTTCGCGAGCTTGTGACGCGGGTCTGCGATGCGTGCTTGCAACAGGCCGTCATCGGTCAACAGTAGCAATCCTTCGCTGTCGGTGTCGAGTCGGCCCGCCGGGTAGACGCCTGGCATTTCGATGTAGTCGGCGAGGGTGGATCGGCCGGGCTCCGGGCGGAATTTGCAGATCACGCCAAAGGGCTTGTTGAAAGCGATCAGCATCTACCCGTGGCTCAAGCGAGAAACCGGTCGATCAAGTCCGGTGGTACGGTGGTCATCGGCACTGTGACAGATGCAGTACGACGACTACCTCGACGGTGAGCCCGACCGCGTCCGCTCGGAGGATGCGGCTCGAACCACTCACGTACGTCGGTGTCGAGCCCTACGCCATGCATATAGTTATAAAGTGCCTTGCGGAGGCCGCTCCCCAGGACATCGTGATCGGTGCCTACGGCATCCTCGAACTCAAGGTCATTGTGGGCGAACAGGATCTCCCGCGGCGGCCGCAGTGTAATGCCATAGCTTTCCGGGTTCAGCCCGATTGGCGAATGTGCCGTCGCTGTGAAGCGATGCCAATAAGCCGACTGGATGCAACCGGCGGCGAAAAGCTGACGCACACGCTCCAGAGCATCGACCGTGTCCTGTACGGTTTCTGTTGGAAAGCCATACATCAGATAAGCGTGCACCATTATGCCAGCGTCGGTGAAAGCGCGCGTTACGCGCGCCACCTGCTCAACCGTGACCCCCTTCTTCATCAGTTGTAACAGCCGGTCGGACGCCACCTCGAGCCCGCCACTTACTGCCACGCAGCCAGATTGGGCGAGAAGCTGACAAAGCTCAGAAGTGAAGGTTTTCTCGAACCGGATGTTGCCCCACCACGTGATGGTGAGCTTCTCGGCAATCAGACGCTTCGCGAGCGCACGCAGCCCAGCCGGCGGCGCGGCTTCATCGACGAGATGGAAACCTGTCTCACCGGTCTCCGCGATGAGCGATCGGATGCGCTGGACGATAAGATCTGTGCTCGGCTTGTCGTAGCGGCCGATATAGTCGAGAGAGATGTCACAGAATGAGCACTTCTTCCAGTAGCAGCCGTGTGCCAGCGTGATCTTGTTCCAACGGCCGTCCGACCAGAGGCGGTGCATCGGGTTCAGCATTTCCATGAGCGAAACGTACTGGTCGAGCTGCAAGCCTTCGTATGTCGGAATTCCGCTGTTGCTTTGGGGAATGTCATGTTGCGTGCTATCGTTTTCAAGCAGCACTTTTCCGTCCCTGCGCATATATGTCCGGACAAGCGTAGTGGATCTGCCGCTGAGCTTCGTAAGCAGATTCAGCAGCGGGCGTTCGCCGTCATCGAGCGTGATGTAGTCGAAGTAGTCAAATACGCGCGGCTCGCGTAACGAGCGCAGCTCCGTGTTGACCCACCCTCCGCCCAGGATCAGCGTGCTGTCGGGGCAAATCTCACGGATGGTTCGCGCCATACGGAATGCGCCATAGACGTTGCCGGGAAATGGCGCGGTGATAGCGACTACATCAGGCCGTGGCGCCATCAACTCACGTGTGAGCTCGTCAAGCGTCGTGTCTACGAGTGTCGGCTCGCCCGTCAGGGCCGCGTGTAGTGGGTCGAACGATGCGGCGCTTGCGGCGAGTCGCTCCCCGTAGCGCGCCAGCTCGAACCGCGGATCGATACCAATTCGCCAAACATCGGCGAGGTCATCAATGTACAGGCTCGCCAGGTGACGGGCTTGCTCAGTTGTACCCAGAACACCGAACGCGGACAGCAACTGCTCGTCCGCGGCCGCGGACTCACTATCCGCAAGCGAGCGTAAATGCTCGAACCGCGGCCCCTCAGGCAGAAAAGCGCGCCCCACGATACGAAGGGCTAGGCTCGGGTTACGGCGTTGCAGGAACCGGATTGTCGGTTCCACAGTATCGATGTACCGCTGGTAATGCGTGAGAAAATTGGCAATAGACGGCGGTGTGCGGGCACGCTTTCCCAGGCTCCGCGCCCGCCGTCGCAACTCGTGCGCCATAGACGCGACGAGCGGTGCCGAGAACAGCCGTAAGAATAATGCCAGCGAGACATCGGCTTGCGTCAGCTCGAGCCCGAGTTCGCTCGCGTGCATGCGCAGGAAGCCCATGAGATACGCCGTCGCCGGATAGGGCGTGTTCAGCTGAACCATTGGAGGAGTGATGAGCAAGCAGCGCATAGCGCGCGTAGCGTAGCGCACTCGCCTCAACTGACCAACTTCACGTGAGTCCCGGCCAGGGTCAGGGCCGACCGGCCGTATGGTGACGAAAGCGTACGTGAGCCTCGGTCGGCTACAGCATCGTCAGATTATCCGCGCTTGCCTTTCGAACTGCCGCGAGAGGAATGCCGGTGTCGAACGTGACGAACCTTGCTTCATTCTCGACGGCAAGGGCTAGAAGATAGATGTCGGTAAGTCGCCGTGGGCTGTGAATTCGCGTCGAGTCAACAACGTCCGAATTCAACAAGCTGACTTCGTCCGACCAGAACTCGTGAATGTCCTCCTTACAGGCATCGGCAAGACGCTGCATGACAGCCTGGACCGGCAACGCATTCGGATAGCTCTGGTTCGACATGACCCGGATACACCCGTTTTGAGTGATTGGACAGGAAGCCCAGCCTTCGCTCGCGTGCCGCGCGAACCAATTCATGGCGACCCCGTGCGACGTGTGATCGGAATCGAGTAGTGCAATCAGCACGTTGACGT
>CAZBTV010000109.1:0-24904 GCA_964494895.1 uncultured Steroidobacteraceae bacterium
CACGAATCCTGATCAGCTGAAGCAAACAGCTTAGGAATCCGGCCAGAATCTCGAGCGCGGCCTGAAGTACTGGCTCGAGGATGTCCGGCAAGCGGTGCAGGGCCGGCATCGTGCCAAACTCCCACAGTTCCAGGTCGGAAAGCAGGTCGCGACCACTCCCGGAAAAGTTGTATTCCGCAACCGGCTCATCGAGCTGATGCAGTATGCGCCGCAGACACCCACGGTCTACGCCGAACCGGTGTTGCTCACGCCTGCATGGATCATGAAATACTATATTCTCGACCTCTCTCCCCGGAACTCGCTGGTGCGTTATCTGGTGGAGAAAGGACACACGGTCTTCGTGATCTCATGGAAAAATCCAACAGCCGCCGACCGGGATCTGGCGCTGCAGGACTACGTCCAACTGGGCTTCCTTGACGCACTCACCGAGGTCACCCGAATCATCCCCGATCGTAAGGTGCACGCCGTTGGCTATTGCATAGGGGGAACCCTGCTCACCATTGCCGCCGCGCTACTGGCCGCCCGCGGGAAGTTCACTCTTGCCTCGCTGAATCTGCTCGCCGTCCTGGTTGATTTCAGTGAGCCCGGAGAGCTGTCCGCTTTCATCAGCCCCGGCCACCTCGCGCTGTTGGAAGCGCTGATGCATCACAAAGGCGTCCTTGAAAGCGACCGGATGGCGGCGGCGTTCACACTGCTACGCTCGCAGGATCTCCTGTGGACTCCCGCGGTCGCGACCTATGTGCGAGGTGAGCGCCCGAAAATAACGGATCTCATGGCATGGAACGCCGACGGAACCCGCATGCCTTGGCGCATGCACAGTGAGTACCTCGAGCGGCTGTACCTGAAGAATGAGCTTGCCCGGGGCCAACTCACGATGGGGGGCGAGCGCATCGACCTGAGTACCTTGCGAGCGCCCATGTTCGTCGTCGGTACGGAAACCGATCACGTGACCCCGTGGCGCTCAGTATATAGAACGCGAGGACTGACTCGCTCCTCCGATTTCACTTTCGTTCTGACGAGCGGCGGGCACAATGCGGGCATTGTCAGCGGGCCGGAGCATCCGAGACGCCGATACCGCTTGCTCACCTGGAAGAACGAGGAAGCAGTGACTTTGGCACCGGACGACTGGCTCGCCACGACGCCCGTGCAGGCCAGTTCATGGTGGGGCGCTTGGCAGCGATGGCTCGCGCAGCATTCCGACGCGGAGCGACAACCGGCTCGCCCAGTAACCGGCACGGAGGATGCACCCGGGCAGTACGTTCACGAGTGAGCCGATGAACCTAAAACATGTGCATGCCGCCGTTCACGCAAAAGTCCGCGCCGGTTGCAAAGCCCGCATCATCCGATGCAAGCCACGCGACGATCGAGGCGATTTCCTCCGGCCTGCCTAGGCGGCGCACTGGAATCGACTCGATGACCTTTTCGAGTATGTCGGGACGTAATCCGCTCACCATGTCAGTCTCAATGTAGCCCGGCGAAACCGTGTTGACGGTCACGTTGCGGTTCGCGACCTCCCGGGCCAAAGCCATCGTGAAGCCGTGGATGCCCGCCTTGGCGGCAGCATAGTGCGTCTGGCCAAGCTGCCCCTTTTGGCCGTTCACGGACGAGATGTTGATGATCCGGCCCCAACGACGCTCGATCATAGCCTCCACCACCTGCTTGGTGACGCAGAACAGACAGTTCAGATTCGTGCGGATCACCGCGTCCCAGTCGTCGGGCTCCATCTTGTTGAACAATCTGTCGCGTGTGATGCCCGCGTTGTTCACCAGAATGTCGACAGGCCCCGCTTCGGACCGCACTCGCTCCAACGCCGTCTTGGCGGAGTCCCAGTTTGAGACATCCATCTCCACGACAACCACGTCGTTCCCCAGCTCACGCATGCGGCTAACCCACTCGCGCTTGCGTGCGGAATTGATGCTACAACCCGCGGCCACGCGGAGTCCCGCTTCGCACAATCTTCTGCAGATCGCGGTTCCGATGCCTCCAGTGCCACCTGTCACAAAAGCCACACGTTGTGGAGTCATAACATTCCTGACCGGGTAAGAATCGACGTCGGGGGATCGTCTATGAGACATCCAGGCGGCAAAGATTCTCATAACGAGCGCTCCATGCACAATAGCTCTAAAACAACATCAGACTGGATAGGAGGACTGGGATGATGGCGGCCACCTATGCTGCACCACATTCAAAAAAACAGGCGTTGCCTGGAGGTGGGCATGCGCTAGCCTCTTTCGACGCGTCCAGACAGGTGTACTATTGGCGTTGGATCAGTCTCCCGCAGTCACGAGGAGTCCGCGATGAACGAACGCACTTTCAACCCGAATGCCTGGTTTGAAGCCTATCGAGACACATTCGCCCCGGTCTGCAAGGCTCAAGAAGAAGGGCTGAAGACACTGGAGCGCTTTGCGCGATTCAACTACGCGGTTGCCGGCGACTACCTGGAGACAGGGTTGGCGCAAGCGCATGCTGCGATTTCTGCAAAAAATCCGGCCGAGTTCATCGGGCGCGGAGCCGAGCTCGGCAAGCGCCTGAGTGAAAAGCTCCGCGGGCGCGTCGAGGAATTCGTCGCCATTGCGGACCACGCGCAGTCAGAAGCCGCCCAAGCCAGCGAGAGCGCGGCCCGCACCATTTCGCAGCCGCCGCCGCAGTCGCAACCGCATCAGACGCAGCCGCCGCCGTCCCCTCCTCCAACGCCGAGGAAACCGGGAGCTGCGGCTACAAAGTAGTCCCGAGAACTCCCTAGAACCCCGCACTTCGCCCTGGACGACAGCGTCCTGGGGCGATCGTGCGCCCGTGTACGGTGCAAGACGACTCCCGGCGGCGGCGGTCGGAGGCCGCCTACATCCAAATAAGCGCGAACGCCGTCACAGATTTCGCGCCCGATCTATAGCTTAGCTCGTTGCGATGCGGCACTATTGCCACGGCTGGGCGGTTTAACAAAGTCCTGCGCTTTCGTCGCGGACCTCCGGTCGGCCGAGAGGATCGCGACTCGCGATGATGATGTATCAGTTCTATCAGGCGTGGGACGACCTTGCCACGCCGGTGCGAGCCATGGCTGGTCGGACAGCTTCGAGTCTTGGCCGCCGCGCCGAAATCGGGACAGATTGGTTGAGTGGACTCGCTGCGGGGTGTGAGCTCATCTCCCGCATGCGCCTGACCCATGAGCGTCCACCATTCGGAATTTCATCCACTCAGATCGGCCGAGAGCTCGTCAGGGTGCACGAGGAGTCGCTGCACACGACTCCATTCTGTACGTTGCTCCATTTCAGGAAAGAATTTGCGCCGCCGCAACCACGCGTGCTGCTAGTTGCCCCACTCTCCGGCCATTTCTCAACGCTGTTGCGGGACACGGTGCAGACGCTGTTGCCGGACCATGATGTCTTTATCACGGATTGGCACAATGCCCGCCATGTCAGCATCCTGAACGGTATCTTCGGGCTCGAGCATTTTATCGAGCACATCATGCGGTTTCTGGAGGTGCTCGGCCCGGGAGCGCACGCCATGGCGGTGTGCCAACCTGGTCCGGCCACCCTGGCAGCGGCCGCCCTCATGGCCGAATCCGACCACCCGGCCACGCCCCGCAGCCTTACGATCATGGCTGCCCCAATAGACACGCGAATCAATCCAACAGTAGTCAACGCGCTCGCGACCTCCCACCCGATCGACTGGTTCGAGCAGAACCTGATCAGCCTGGTGCCCTTCCGGTTTGCGGGGGCCTTCCGCCGCGTCTATCCCGGATTCCTGCAAGTGGCCGCTTTCATTTCCATGAACATGGAACGGCACCTGAAAGCTCACGTAGAGCTGGTCAAGCACCGGGTAAGCGGCCAACACGCGAGAGCACAGAACATCGCAACTTTCTATGACGAGTATTTCGCCGTCATGGATTTGCCGGCCGATTTCTACCTGGATACAGTCAAACTGATATTCCAGGAGCACGCGCTCGCGCGCGGCGAGCTGAAATGGCAGGACCGGCGCGTCGACCCGCGTGCGATACGAAACACGTCGCTCTTGACTGTCGAAGGAGAGCGGGACGATGTCTGTTCGATCGGGCAAACCGCCGCATCCCACGACTTGTGCTCGAACGTGCCCCTCTCGCACAAGCACCACCACCTCCAGGCCGGCGTGGGCCATTACGGCGTGTTCAGCGGAAGCCGCTGGCGGCAGCACGTCTATCCGGTTGTCAGGAAACACATCGCTGACCACGACTGACGACTGAGGCCACCGCTGCCCCGCTCTCCAGCGCGGCCCGGTACAACGAGCGCAGTGCGCCCAGCTGGCTTACTGAGCCGTCCAGCCCCCATCGATGGCGATCGCCTGTGCAGTCACGTTTCGCGCCGCATCGCTCATCAGGTATTCGATGAGCGCGGACACCTCCTCGATCGAGATGAAAGTCTTTTTGGGCATTGGTTTCAACATGATCTCGGAGATGACCCTGTCTTCTGAGAGCCCGTGCTCGCGCGCCTGTGCGGCAATCTGACGGTCAACGAGCGGCGTACGTACGTACGCGGGGCAGATGGTATTGATCGTGATATCCACGTCCGCGGTTTCGAGTGCGACCGTCTTCGAGAAGCCAACGAGCCCGTGCTTGGCCGCGACGTAAGCGCTCTTGAACGCGGAAGCGACCAGACAATGGATCGATCCGATGTTGATGATCCGCCCATAGCCAGCACGGCGCATGCCCGGCAGGACCGCGCGGGTCATATCAGCCGCGCCCGTGAGCATGACCGCAACCAACATTCTCCACCGGTCCTCGGGGAATTCCTCGAGTCTGGCCACGTGTTGCAATCCCGCATTATTGATGAGGACATCGATCGGCCCGGACTGCGCCACCACCGCACTGATCTGTGATGGTTGTGTAATGTCGAGTTTCAAGGCGACAGCCTGGTTACCTTCCTGTCGGACAGAGTCAGCAACGGCTTCGGCAGCCTTCAACTCCAGATCGCTCACGATCACACGATGTCCGCGGCGCGCAAGCGCCATCGCAAGACCGGCCCCGATTCCGCTCCCCGCGCCGGTAATGAAAGCTTGTCTGGATGTCATCGAACCTCACTCGCACCTGATTCATGACTGGAGGGCCAGTATGGCGGCGCGAATAGCATAAACGAAACGCGTGCCGATCACTTGGGCATGTAACCGGAGTCACAGCGGTACGTCGTGCCGCGGCACGGCGGCTTATCCGACTCGATAAATACGACGTTGCCGCCTGCACCCACCGCCTGGCTCCGCAGGTCCTCGATAGCATCGCCGAATTGCGGCATCGAGGGCAGCCCATTGAGGTTGCTGACCGCCCTGCACCCTGACACATCGCTTGGGCGAGTTGTCACCTTGACCCCGCGTGCGGAGTCGTCGTGTGACGGCGCGGACTCACATCCCGCAACGGTCAGGTAGAACACGAGCGAGAGAAGACATGTTAGCTTGGCCTGATCCATATTGACCTCTTGGCGGCTCACTCGCCGTTCACGCCGGGCAACCCAAAAGGGACCGCATGACGTGCCTTGTGAATGGCGGCCGCCTTTGAACCCATTGCTACCTTATATTTTGGAAGCGTCCCAGAGCCGGGATGGTTGACTCCCCCGGCGGAATGCGCCGCTTGGCAGCGCACTGCTCTACTTGCAGCCAACTCATGACCGCGTGCGTAGCTGGGCCTTCATCACGTCGGTGCACCTTTTCAGGGCCGGAATGGCTGGAGCCCAAGGACTGTAAAATCCCAAGTGTCGATGGCTGGATTCTGCCGTAGCGGCACTTTCCGAGCCCCCTGGGCGGCGTGCCACGTTCCCTCGAAGCGGAGCGAGCTGCCCCAACTTCGGAATAGTCAGCTGTCATCCACCGTCTGTTAAAGAGTTTCCGGGAGCGCGCCGGGCCTCTATGCTCATTGCACGCCCGAATTGCGTGGCCCTCGCAATTTGTAATAAGGAGAGACAAGGAGTGGTCATTCGGACGCAACGGATGCGTAACGTACCCGGTGTGGCGGCCATGTGTGCCGCGGGTGTACTGAGTGCAGGGGTCGCTCAAAGCCAGGATCGCAGCTTTCATTTCGACATAGCCAACCAGTCTCTGTCGCAGGCTCTGCGCAATTTCGCGCACATCTGCGGCCAACAGATCGTATTCACCGAAGATATGGTGGCCGGGCAAGCCGCCTCTCTTGACGGGGACTACACAGCGCAGGAGGCGCTGGACCGGCTGTTGCGGGGCACCGACCTCGTAGCCGAGCGCTCTGTTTCCGGGATACTCATGATTCTCCGGCGTGCACCCGATTCAGGTGCCGACCTGCCGTCAGTCGTTCAGGGCCAAGCAGCCCCCGGAGCGGCCGATGGAGTCAACACGCCCTCAGTATCCGCCGTTGCAGCCGCACGGACGCGAGGGATCACGGGCTCTGGCGAGCTTCAGGAAGTGATCGTGACCGGCCTGCGCGACTCGCTAGTCACCGCCGCGGCCATCAAGCGCGACTCTTTAGGGATCGTCGACGCCATTGCCACCCAAGACATCGCTCAGTTCCCCGACGCCTCGGTCGGCGAGGCCATATCGCATATAGCCGGCGTCACCGTGAACCGCAGCACTATCAATGCAGGCGCTTCAGCCGGAGCCCCGACGTCCACCGGCCAAGTGAGCGCGATCCTCGTTCGTGGCTTCGGCGCGCAGTTCAATGAGGTCCTCTGGGGCGGAAGGCCTCTCGCCTCCGGTAACGGCCAGAGCTTCGACTTCAGTGCCCTGGGAGCTGAATACGTCGGCGAAGTCGACATTCACAAGACTCCGGACCTGGCCCTTTCCTCAGGGGCCATCGGTGCCTCTATCGACATCAGATCCCCGGAACCTTTCGATAAAGAGGGGGTTCAGGCGCGTGCCTTCGCCTCCGGAATCGATTACCAGAACGATGGGAGTATCCAACCTGCTTTTGGCGCTCTGCTGAGCGATACGTTCGCCGACGACACCGTCGGCATCCTCTTCGCCGGGGACTACACGACCAAACACATCACAGCCCATCATATCGATATCGCGGGCTGGAAAGGGGTGCCCACCTAAGCAGGCGCCCCCATGGGTACATATTTGCCCTGTTCGGACTTCGCCATCGCTCCGACCGGCTCCGGTTGCGCGGCGGTCGGCACTGGTGCTTCAGGCTTTAGCGCCGTGCCGAGCTGGTACCCGCAGGATCAGTCCCTATACCTCGAGCGTACCGACTCGCGCCGCAAGGACGGTCGGCTCGCCTTGCAGTGGCGCCCCTCCGATACGGTACTCGTGACTCTGGACGACAACTTCTCGTCCGACGACGAGCTGACCTACCGCTACCAGTACAACACCTGGTTCGGATGCTTCCCGGCCGGTTGCACGAACGTCAGTCAGGACGCCAACGGCACGATCACAAACTTCCTGTATCCCGGGCTCAATGGCATCAACTTCGGCGGGCCTACGGACTTCGACGCCAACGTCAATGATACCTACATCGTGACCAACACCCCCGGCATCAACGTGCGCTGGGACATCAACGATCAGTGGTCGGTGGGGCTGGACGGCAGTGCGTCCGAGTCGAGGCTGAATCCCAGGGGCACCTGGACCGCTGTCGAAGCCGACGTCGGTTACGGCCCCAATACGAATCTCGGGACGAACGGGCAGATGGGTGGCCTCGCCGTCCGCTCCAATCCCAGGAACGTACCCTCTTGGATCGCCTACGGTCCGAACAGCAGCGCGCTCCCCGGTGGCACCGCCGTTTCCCCGAACTATCTCGGCCTGAATCCATTCATCATCGGCTCGCATGTGTTCCCCATCCAGGACCAGCAGAACACCAACAAAATCAATCAGGCAAAGCTCGATGCGACATGGCACGACGGCGACACGACTGTGCACTTCGGAGCGCAATTCGTGGATGACACCTTCGACACGAAAGAGTATGACACGTTCACAAACAATGAGTGGCAGCTCTGGTCCGGGTATGGACCGGCCTCGAATAACATCATCTATTACTGTGGAGCGATCGGAACCGCCTGCGCCAGCCAGCACAACCCGGGGCCAAACGCGACGGCCGTGACGCACGGGGTCGCGCTGCCGCCCGCGCTCTTCACATCCAGGTCAATCGCGAGCTTCATTCCGGGCTTCAACGGCAACGGCAACCTCCCGCAATCCCTGCTCCTCTTCAATCCGTACACTGTGTTGAATTATCTGGTCAAGCAGCCGGTCAATGCGGACTTTACCCAGGTCCCGGGATACCCGAATTACACCGGCGGCTATCCAACCCCCGTGCTGAACCCAGGCTTGGTGCAACACGTGGAGCGCAAGAACTACTCGCCGTTCGCCACCGCCCAGCAGACATTCTCGATCGATGACATGAGGCTCAATGTCGACGTGGGGCTGCGCTGGCAGAGGACCGACTCTACGATCGGCGGTATTTATGCGCCGCTCGTGGCACTTGCTCCGAACCCTGGCGACAGAACGGCGTATCGCTTCGATTACGGCTCGAATAGCCCTTCGGTGGCTCACAACTCGTATGCCTACCTGCTGCCGTCTCTCGACCTCAATCTCCTGGTCAGGCCGGAGCTGAAGGTAAGGCTCGATGCCTCGCGTACCCAGACCGCGCCGGACGACGTCCTGATCATTCCAAACACGACGTACTCGGGGCGCGTGGACGCGCTCACCGCCACGGGCAAGAACCCGAACCTGTTGCCGTATCTTTCGGACAACTTCGATCTGGGCGCGGAGTGGTACTACGCCGACAACGACTACCTGTCGCTGGACGGCTTCTACAAGCATGTCACGAATTTCCCGGTGTCGAGTATCCAGACGACCACGGTTCAGGGCCAGAACGGTAACGTGATAATCAATACGGCGGGAGCGAGCGTAGGCCAGCCGGCGCTATTCGCTCTGAGCACTACTGTCAATGGACTTGCGGCCAACGTGAGCGGAGTCGAGCTTGCCTGGCAGCAGATGCTGTGGGGAGGCTTTGGGTATCAGGCCACCGGAACATACCTCCGCAGCAACTCCAACTTCAACCGCTACACGACGACGGCCAACCAATTCGCGTTGCCGGGCATCGGTAACTCCGCGAACCTCATCGCCTTCTACCAGCAGAACGGGTTTCAGGCCCGGATTGCGGTGCAGTGGCAGGCAAAGCAGCTCCTGCAGTTGGGTCAGGAGCAGAATGGCGGCGCATTCGGCACCGAGCCGACCTATCTGCAATCCTTCACGGAGCTGGACTTCAGCACCAGCTACGATATCGACAAACACCTGAGCGTGTTCCTGGAGGCGTTGAACCTTGCCGATAGTGTGTATCACACCTCCGGACGCTTCGATAACCAGACCTTGAACCTGGTCGAATATGGGCGTTCGTTCATAATCGGAGTGCACGTCAAGCTGTAACATTGCGAGGCGCTTTCAGCGGTGTGTCAGGCGAATTGTCCCGTCCGCCTGCCTCTCCACTCGCACCGGCAGATATGCCGAGATCGTACTCACGAACCCTTCGACTTCGTCGGTACGAAACACACCGCTGATGCGCAACTCCCCAGTTTGCGGATCACCGATGATCACGGCGTGTTGGGCATAGCGATTCATACGCGGCACGACGACCGCCAGCGAATCGTTCTCGGCCATGACTTCCCCCTCCTCCCATGCAGTTGCCTGTACGAGGTTGACTCTGGCCACACTCGGAGAGGCCTTCGGCGCAAACACGACTTGCTCACCAGCATGGAGGACGATATTCGAGGGCGAACCGTCGACCCCAGGCTTATCGATCGATGCCGACGTCGATGACACCATTACGGAGCCTTTGATCAGGGTCACCAGGACGGTGGCGCCAAACAGGTCGACATTGAAAGATGTACCGATCGCGATGACCTCGTGACCGTCGGCGGTGACTGAAAAAGGCCTGTCGGTGTCGGGCGCGACGTTGAAGCGAGCCTGACCTTTGATTAACTTCAACTCGCGCCTGTGAGCAGAGTATTTCACCCTGACCTCGCTGCGGGAGTCGAGCGTCACCTGTGATTTGTCGGCCAATGTGACGACCCGACGCTCGCCCGCACGCGTCGCGTAGACGTCGGGTTGCCTCGCCCAGAAAAGCAGCGATCCGGCTACTAAAATCAAAATCCCAGCCGCAATGCTCAGGCGATGAGTGATGGCGCTCCGCCCGGAGCGTATCCATCGACGCTGCCCGGCCTCGTGGGCATGCGCCAACGCTTCGGAGCGAAGCTCGAGAAGCTCCGGCGAGCGCGCATGCTCTGCAAAAAGAGCCCAGTCGTCCTGTATCTGCTGCCAGGCCGCCGCATTGCGTGTGTCCTGGGCAAGCCATGAGGAGAGCTCCGCGCAGCCTTCCAAAGCATCTTCCGTCAGCCGAACACGCCACCCGGCAGCCTGTGTAAGGCGCGATAGGTCGCTCTCACTCATGCCGGTTCCGTTTGCCCAGGTGGACCATGGCTTTCATGACGTGCTTCTCCACGGTGCTCTGGCCTATGCCGTACAGGGCGGCAATGTCCTTCTGCTTCATATTCTCGAGGCGGAACAAAATAAAAATGTTGCGGGTCAGCTCGCTGAGCTCTCCCAGGGAACGCAGCACGTCCACAAGAGACTCCTCACTGAGTAAGACGCGCTCGGGCGAAATTGCCTCCACCATCTGACTCTCAAGCTGGCCGTCGAAATCTTCCTCGATGGGCAGAAAGAGGGTGTGGCTTGCACGGAGAGCTCGGCGGCGGTGATCCCGCAAGAGATTGATCGCCACCTTGAAGACATAGCTGTCCGCACGTTCGATGCGGCTTCGCTCGCATGCGCGCACAACCTTGAGTAGGACATCCTGCGTCAGGTCCTCCGCCAGCGAGCGGTCCTTGATTCTGCGCAGAAAGAAGGTCATCAGGGGACGCTGAAAACGCGCACCCAGCTCTCTACGTAGCTGCCCAGGAGACGGATCGTCGGGTGCAGTAGGCGTTGACATGGTAGCTGGCACCGTAACATACATCGCGACGGAATCGAAGCATTGGAGGGTTTCCAGAGTCGTGGCGTCTTACTTGACCAGGAGGCTGTTGAACAATGAGGGCTGGGTGCGATGCTCATGCCTCCTGAGCGCACATTCAAACTCGAGGTCGCCATCGAGCATGGCACCCGAGAGATTGGCGAGCATCCAAGGAGGAATGACCAATGAGCCGCAAGACACGGCGAAATGCACCAAGAGACGCCACGATACCTGTCCATGTGACGATCCACCGTCCTGTCTTCACAGGCGCCACTATTCCAGGATTGGCCATAGGCACAATCGCCTTGAGCGGTTCTGTGTTTGCGGCGGATGCCACTCCTGCGCCATCATCCAAAGATAACAGTGATGACACGGTACAGGAGATCGTAGTCACCGGTATCCGAGCATCGCTGCAGAGGGCGCTTGATATCAAGCAACAGGCGATTGGCGTCGAAGATGCCATCTCGGCAGAAGACATCGGTCAGTTTCCCGACGCTTCGATCGGTGAGGCCATAGCGCGTATTCCCGGCGTCACAGTGAACCGCGGAGCTATCAATGGTGGCGCCGGAGCGGGCGCTCCGACGTCCACCGGCCAGGTGAGCGGGATTACGGTTCGCGGCTTCGGAACGCAGTTCAATGAGGTGCTTTGGGGAGGCCGGCCTGTCGCCTCCGGCAATGGTCAGAGCTTCGACTTCAGCGCGCTGGGGGCTGAGTACGTGGGCGAGGTCGACGTCCACAAGACTCCTGACTTCGCCCTCTCAGCAGGAGCTGTCGGCGCTTCCATCAACATCAAATCGCCCCTGCCCTTCGACAACAAAGGACTACAGGCGCGCGCGTTCCTTTCCGGCAACGACTACCAGAGCGACGGGAGTGTGCAACCTGCCTTCGGCGCTCTATTGAGCGACACCTTCGCCGATAACACCATCGGGATCCTGTTCGCAGGGGACTATACGAGCAAACACATCACGGGGCATCATCTCGACATACCCGGCTGGCAAGGGGTACCCACCCAGCCAGGCGCTCCCGCGTATACCTATTTGCCTTGCGCGGACTTCGCCACCGCTCCCGCTGGTTCCGGTTGCACGGCTGGCGGTACGGGTTACAGCACCAAGCCGAGTTGGTTCCCACAGGATCAGGCCCTGTACCTCGAGCGCACTGATTCACGGCGCAAAGACGGACGGCTGGCCCTGCAATGGCGCCCCTCCGATACGGTACTGGTGACGCTGGACGACAACTACTCGTCCGACGACGAGTTGACCTCCCGATACCAGTACAGCACCTGGTTTGGATGCTTCCCGGTCGCTTGCTCGAACGTGACGCAGGACTCCAACGGCACGATCACAGACTTCATATATCCGAACAACAACGCAGACCGCAGCAACATCGGCGGCCCGACGGACTTCAACTCCATCATCTCCGACACGTATATTGTGACCAACACTCCGGGCGTCAACGTGAAGTGGGACGTCAATGATCAATGGAAGGCGGAGCTGGACGCCAGCGCATCGGAGTCGAAGCTCAATCCGAATGGTACGTTCACGGACATCGACTCCGACGTCGGGTACGGACCGAATACGAACCTCGGGACGAACGGGTACCTGGGAGGCCTGGCCGTCAGCAACAATCCCAAGAGCATACCCTTTTGGACCGCCTACGGCCCAAACAGCAGCGCGTTGCCCGGGGGGACCCCCGTTTCACCGAACTACCTCGGATTGAATCCATTCATCCTCGGCTCGCACGTGTTCCCGATCCAGGATCAGCAGAACACCGACAAGATCAATCAAGTGAAGCTCGAAGCGACCTGGCACAAGGACGACACGACGGTGCACTTCGGCGCGCAATTCGTTGACGACACCTTCGACTCGAAGGAGTATGACACCTTCACAAACAACGAGTGGCAGCTCTGGTCCGGGTATGGACCGGCCTCCAACAACATCATCTATTATTGTGGAGGGATCGGGTCTCCATGCGCAAGCCAGCTGAATCCGGGGCCGAATGCAATGTCGGTAACGCACGGCGTCCCGCTGCCGCCCGGGCTCTTCACCTCCCGGTCGATCGCGAATTTCATCCCCGGGTTCAGCGGCAACGGCAATCTCCCGCAATCACTGCTCCTCTATAATCCGTATTCCGTGTTGAATTATCTGATCACGCAACCCAAGAACCTGGATACCAATGTCACCAAGGGTTACCCGGATTACACCCCCGGCACCTATCCAACGCCGGTGCTGAGCCCGGGCTCGGTGCAACACGTGGAGCGGAAGAACTACTCGCCGTTCGTCACCGCGCAGCAGATGTTCCCGATCGGCGATATGAAGCTCAACGTGAACGTGGGACTGCGCTGGCAGAAGACGGACTCCACGATCGCCGGCCTTTCGGCCCCACTCACGAGGCTCGACAAGAACCCCGGTGACGTAACCTCCTACAACTTCATTCTCGCCGCTCCGTCCTATAGTCCAGCTCATAACTCATATAGTTACGTGCTGCCTTCCCTGGACCTCAATCTCCTGGTGAGGCCGGATCTGAAGGTGCGGCTCGATGCCTCGCGCACCGAGACTGCCCCGAACAACGGCCAGCTCATTCCCAACACGACATACGCGGGACGCGTGGACCAGCTCACCGCAATCGATAGCAACCCGAATCTGCTGCCCTATCTGTCGGACAACTTCGATCTGGGGGCCGAGTGGTACTACGCTGACAATGACTACCTTTCGGTAGACGCTTTCTACAAGCGCGTCACGCAATTCCCCGTCACGCGCGTACTACCGGCGACCATGTTCGACATCCCAGGCACTACTACCCCCATAGTCAATACAGCAGGAGCCAACATAGGCCAGCCGGCTCAGTTCTCGCTGAGCAAGATTTTCAATGGGCTTTCCGCCGACGTGACCGGAGTGGAGCTTGCCTGGCAGCAGATGCTGATTGGCGGCTTTGGCTACCAGGTCAACGGAACCTACGTCCATAGCAATGCCAACTTCAACAATTTCAGCACTATCACCAACCAGTTCGCATTGCAGGGAATCGGCAACTCCGCGAACCTCATCGCGTTCTACCAGCAGAACGGGTTCCAGGCCCGGCTCGCGGTGCAGTGGCAGGCCAAGCAGCTCCTGCAGCTGGGCCAGGAGCAGAACAACAGCGCATTCGGCACCGAGCCGACGTATCTGGAAGCCAGCACGGAAGTTGATTTCAGCACCAGCTATGATATCAACAAACATCTGAGCGTGTTTTTCGAGGCGCTGAACCTCACGGATAGCGTGTACCACACAGTGGGACGCTTCGATAACCAGACCTTGAACCTCGTCGACTACGGCCGCTCGTTCACTTTCGGGGTGCGAGCGAAGCTATAGGGTCCTCCAGCCGGTCAGGCGGTGCTCGTTGTCGGTGCAGGAGCCACAGGTGGCGCACCACAACGATCATCGCCGAACCGCCCTCGAGCACCGGGAACGTTCGGGCCGGAAGACGCAGAAATAGTTGATTGCAACTGCAGTTGTGGATACTGCAACGTTCCCGGGGAACAGAATCTTCTTCAACGGACTTGAAATTCCTGGCTCATTCGCGGTTAGCATCTATGTGACGTCGTGGCACTGGTGGGGTTCCAACCAACGCACGACTCGCGCGGGCCAACTGACATCCGAACAGAGATTCGGCTGACTGCGCACGTCATTTTGACTGATAAGAACAGCGGCGGCTGACCAGCTGCCCGCTAGGGATGCGTCATGACTCGAGAATGAAGCCGGGCCGCTGGCTCCGTCGTTGCTGGCGCTGCGCGCTCACCTCGTCCAGGCAGGACCCCCGAGCCTGAGATGCCAACTCCCGTTCAGGTGGTTGGCTCCGAGCGGCTATAACAGTCCGGCTTTACGGGACGCAACAGGTGTTGAATGAGCTGACGCCAATAGTCAGGAGGCACCGTCGCAGAGCTTTCCTGGCTTTTTCAGGAGGTTTGCGAGCTGTCTTCCGGGCGGCCCCAAAATTCGTCCGGGGGTACTGGTCATTCCAGAGGCCCGATGGAATACGTCCAACCAGGAGATTTTTGATGAAAAAGCACCGTGAACTGGCACTCGCCGTCAGACGCGCTCTGGCGACAGGCACCGTGGCGCTCTTCGGCACTGGCGCCATGGCGGCGTATGCACAGCAGGCAGCCCCGACTCAGGCGAACGATACCCAAGCGACGGCTGCCAACGCGCAGACAGCCGTGAAGGGAAGCGCTGCGAATAAGCCGATCGTCGTCGCACAGGTGAATAACCCGTCCGACGGCCCGGCCAAAAGCGCGGAGGCGTCCGACAATGCACAGGTCGAGACCGTCGTGATCACCGGCTCGATGATCGCGCGGCCGGAGGCAGAGACCGCGCAGCCGGTTACGGTTGTCCAGGCTTCAGCGCTCAAGGACCTGGGCATCGTGAATGTGGAACAGGCACTAAGCCAGATCAGCGCGAACGTCGCAGGGACGAATATCGCCACAAGCATAGGGACATTTACGGGGGGCGGTTCCTTCGCCAACCTGCGTAATCTGGGCGCCGCACGTACCCTGGTGCTCCTGGATGGCCAGCGGCTAGCCCCCACTGCTGTCTCCGGCAATACGGGCAATCTGGTTGATCTGAGCGGTATCCCATTCTCGGCCATCCAGAAGCTCGAGGTGCTTCGGGACGGCGCCTCATCGCTGTACGGCTCCGATGCGATCGCGGGCGTGATCAACTTCATCACCCGAAAGGACTACCAGGGTGCCGAAATCGAAGGCGATTTCAGTCGTCCACAGGAGCCCGGCGGCAGCTCGGGCTACGTGAACTTCACCCTGGGACATGGAAGCCTGGCCAGTGACGGCTATAACGTCATGCTCACGGGAAGTTACAGCAAGCAAAACGAGTTGATAGCGACTCAGCGGGCGTTTTCCGCCACTGGCTCTGATCCCGCACGGGGCCTGCTCAATACCAACAATCCGGGAACCTTTCCCGGGACCGTACAGGATGGCAACAACAACTTCTGGCAGTTCGGCTACCCCCAGTGCGCGGGTAATCCGTTCCTGACCCGGGCCTTGGGCAACTGCGCGTACCTGTTCTCGGCGGCGACGGACCTGATCCCGAAATCGGATGAAGCATCCGGGATGCTGTCTATCAGCAAATCATTGCCGGCCAACAACACGCTGGCTTTGCAATATTTCTATACCCGCTCGTCGGTGGTCGTATGGACGGGGCCAACCTTCTATGACTTCCCGATGGATCCCAATGTCGACACGGCCTATTACCCGACTGCGGCCCAATTGACCTGCTCTGGAGGACCTGCGAACTGCAATGCCCCGCCGGATCTGAACGATCCCAACAATCCCATCAATGCGATCTGGACCGATCCCAACAACAACCGCTTCCTCGGCAATATCAACACCGAGCAAAGGGTTCTGTTGACGCTATCCGGCAAGAACAGTGGCTGGGACTATAGCCTGAGCCTCAATTACAGCCAGAACCAGAACGCGCAGACCTCCAATGGCGGCAACCCCAACGAGTTCGATTCAGCGTACGGACCGGCGCTCGCACCGAATGGCATCCTCAGCAACCTGGTCAACCCGTTTGGTCCGCAGAGCGCGGCCGGTCAGAATTTCATCAACAGCACGTATCTGAACGGCACCTACGCCAATGGCACTCTGAAGCGCTGGAGCGTGAGCGGCAACGCCAGTCACGAGCTGGGCGATGCGTTCAATGCGGGCACTCCGGCGGTCCTGGCACTCGGCGCCAGCGTGGAGGGCAACACCTACAATTTCGCCACGACCGCCTTGGATGTCCCCCTGGCGCCCGCCACCGCCTTTGCCCCCATTTCGATCCATGGGACCCGCCAGGTCCAGGCCGCCTTTGTGGAGCTGGATGTGCCGATATCCAAGCAGCTCGACGTCGACATCGCCGATCGCCAGGATCGGTACAGCGACTTCGGGACCACCAACAACGGGAAGGTGTCGATACGCTATCAACCACTCCAATTCCTGACCTTCAGGGGATCGGCATCCACCGGCTTCCGGGCACCCACGCTCAACGATCTGTTTTCGCCCAATGTCATTGGCGCGACCGGCGGCACCATCGGCCAGGGAGGAAATCCATTCTGCACACCGGGCAACTTCAACACGGAATTCCCCTCCGCAAATTTATGCCAATCGCAGGGGTTGGGGCTATTCGGCGGAAATCGGAATTTGAAGCCGGAGACCTCGCAGAACTTCAATTTAGGCGTCGTTGTCGAGCCCATCCAGGACCTGGGTATTACGCTGGACTACTATAGAGTCCTCATCAAGCAGGCTCTCAACACCATTCCGGATACGGCGATCTACGGTAATCCGACGCAATACGCGAACCAATACGTGTTGAATCAGGCCGGAACACTCACGCCGTCAGTCGCGGAGGGCCTGGATTGCGTGCCTTTCACGAATCCCAACTGTGGATACATCCTGCAGACCCGGCAGAATACGGGCGGCGTCACGACGGATGGCATCGATCTGAGCATCCAATACTCGCAGCATACTTCGCTCGGTACGTTCCGCGAAGATCTGGAGGGGACCGCGATCACGGAGTTTCGACGGCAGCAGTTCACGGGTGGTCCCGTCCTGAACCTGGTGGGCTGGTACAATCAGGGTCTTCTGCCGGCGATCCGCTGGCAGCATATCGTGAGAGTCGACTGGACGAGCCCGGACAACGGCCGGTGGGGCGCGGGATTGGATAACCGCCTCGAATCGTCATACATCGACCAGTTCCCCGATGGCAACGGCAACGTGCGCACGGTGGGCACCCAGTCGATCTGGGATGCCTACGTAAGCTACAAGCCGATCGAGTCCATGACCGTGCTGTTTGGAATCAAGAATCTGTTCAACACCGATCCGCCATTCTCCAACACGACCAATAACTTCACGGCCGGATACAACTCGGTCTTCTCGGACCCGATACTGCGAGCCTTCTACCTGAATCTGACGTACAAGTTCCTCTGAAATCGTTGCTGAACGCTTGATTTGAAGCCCCGCCCCGAGCGGGGCTTTTTTTTCGGACAGAACACCATCGTAAGCCCGAAGTCCGTGCCGTGCCGCGGTGCATCCCCGACGGCCGTGTCCGGGCCGGAACACTCGCGCCGTCGGTCGCGGAGGGCCCACAGCCGGCCCCGCCGCCCGCAGCGACAGGGCCGACTCAGTCAACTCTCTACGCAGTAGGACGAACCAATCGATGAGACTTCGCGCGACGTGTGTGTAGCGAAACCACTTTTCTCTTTCCGTTCGGCGCAGCGAGTAGCACCGCACGCACGCTTGCAACGATCTGGTTCTCTGTCTTGCTCGCCGCGATGTCCGCCAGGATTGCGGCGAAAACCTTTCCGGCGAGCTCCGCAGCCCAGGGAGCCAGATGCGCCAGCTGTGCAGGCTGGCTCATCGCCCCGAATGGATCATCGCTGGTGATCGGCCCAACGGTCTGAATTGCGGCTTGGAAGTCCGTCCAGGCATTGGCCGCAGGAGACGAGGTGAGCTTGCCGTACAACTGCGCCAAGGTGCCCGTCTCGCCAAGAGCAACGATGCCTTGCGCAATGTCACTCAGGGCGTGACCTTGACTCATCAGCCAGGAAAGGAAAGCCATTCCACAACCGGTACTGTCCGCATTCTGATCGGTTGGATCGGTCTGCTCCACGTAATTGGGCATCCCATCCTGAAACCATATCGGGGCGGTGGCGAAATCGGAAAGCGCGTCATTGCCAACCACCGCTGCGCACCACCGGGACAGCGCCTCGCCCGTGCTGACCCCGCACAGGTTTCCGCCCATGCAACACTCGCTCAGCTCAGCCTCAAACAAGGCAGAAACCCGGTCCGATCTTCCAAACGATGCATCGACCTCAATTGCCGAGCCCGTCGTGAAGTCGCAGCCCGAATGATCGGCACCACCGGTTCCGTCAGTCGCCCCTTGGAGAGCGAAAATGACTACGTCGACGTGGCCTCCTTGAGTGCCGAATATCTTGTCATTCGCCGTTGCAACACGGTCGGCGTCGTTGACGAGATCCTGGGCGTTCTGCATTCCAGGATCTCCCAGTGTGGGATCTACGTAGACCGTAACACGTCCGCTCGGGCTCGTTCCCACAAACTGGGAAGTACCTGCGTAACTTGGCCACTGAGGCAGAGGCTGGGTTTCACGTTTGACCGCGACTGGGCGGTCCGGCCTTTTGAAAGCATGTTGTGCCATCGGAATTTCCTCCGCGATTGCGAGGATCAGGACTCTGTCGTGACATCCGCTCCGGATGCGGATTCGGCATCTTTAGCGCACCCCTTTCGCCTATCGGCAGAAAACCAACCAGCCTCCATGATATCCCTTCCGAGCTTTTATTGTTGGATTTAGCGGCGTCGGCCAAGGTTTCGCGAGAGCTGCCGGAGCCATGCGTCTCCGCAGGGCATTGGGCCATCGCGCCGCCGCACTGTGCCTCCACCTGAGCTCGAATAGCGAGCCCCATGGATCCAGCCTACATACACCAACAGATTCGAACAGAAGACAAGTTGAACGTGCGAGGTGGCCGTGATATCGGCTTGGTTGACTATTGCCGCCCGACGCTGGCTCCGGAGCCCGATAAATCTCTTCCGGATGTGAAGCGCCAGAGAGCCGGCCTCGCGACCGCCGGTGAAGCGCAGCACCCAGGATTCCCAAGCACGAAGTCTGCGGCTTCGGCGCCGTCAGCACTACGTTTCACGACCTCGCGCCTCATGTGCGAATGAGTGTCAAACACCGGAATATGCGATGAGCTATTGGAGGCGCAACAGCTGCGGCAACGGTGTGAAACGAACGGCGCTCTCGCGTCACTACCAGATCGGACTTTGAACGACACACGCGAGGGACTGCGGGGGCCGCGGATTGTCATGGCCGCCCAGGATGGGCTCACTCACCACCTGAATAGCTTTTCCGGGGAAGACTGGTGATCCCTCCAAAACAACTTTGATGATCGATGAATGCCTCGCGCGTGAAACGATCGAAGGCACGTTGCAGACGGGAGCTTTGGAATACGCATGCTGGACACAGCCACAAACGTGTTGGATGACCACCTGCTTGCCGGTCACCAAAGCGGGAAAAGCGCTCCGCTACAATGGGCTCCTCCTACGGAAAACAGGGAGCGAGGCCGCTTGCAATTCACTGTATTCGATGCGAGCTACCTGGAGCGATTGCAACGAAAAGATCCCAGCACTGAGCAGCACTTTGCAGCCTACTTCGGCGAGCTGATCCGGTTGAAATTGCGTTCCCGACTGAGCTCGGCGGCAGCCGTGGAGGACGTGCGGCAGGAAACCTTCGTCCGCGTGTTGACGCTGGTTCGTGCCAACGCAATCCGCGAGCCGGAACGCCTGGGTGCGCTGGTCAATTCCGTGTGCAACAACGTCTTGCTGGAGCATTACCGCATTGGAAGCAGAACCGGCTCCGGCCTCGACGAGGTTCCGGAGCACCGCTTCGCCTCCCAGGAAATATGCAGCTCGAGCGTCGAGGCGCGCGAGGCCCAGCTACTCGTCCGCAGGATCCTCGGCGAGCTGCCCGAGCGCGATCGCCGCCTGCTGCAGATGGTTTTACTGGAAGAGCGCGACAAGAATGCCGTCTGCGCCGAGTTGGGTCTGTCACGAGAGTACCTGAGAGTACTGGTCCATCGTGCCAAACGATCGTTCAAGTCCTTCTACTTGAAGCGGTTCGGAGGGCCCGGGTGATGGATCATCAGGAAGCTCTACGAATAGGGGCAGTAGAAAAGTATCTGCTGGACGAGCTGGACGTCGCCCAACGCGTCGAGTTCGAAGAGCATTTCTTTGGGTGCCAGGAGTGCGCGACGGATTTGCGGATAACGTCCGAATTCCTGGATATCGCGCGCAAGGAGCTCGGGCGCGGAAGTATCGGGGGCATCACACCACGAATACTCAAACGCTCCTGGATTGAGATCTTCTGGAGTCGAGCGGTGCTCGCGCCCGCCCTCGCCCTCCTTCTTGGTGTCATCGCGTATCAGAATTCCGTGATCCTGCCGCGATTCAGAGGCGAAATCGCTCGACTCAAACAGCCGGTCGTGGCGACGACCGTCTCGCTGATTGGCAGCAATAGTCGCGGAGTCAGCAGCCCCCTTCCAAGCGGCTCTGCAGGCAAGCCCTTCCTCTTGTCTCTCGACATCCCGACAACACAGCAGTATGCGAGTTATGTGTGTGTGTTGGTCTCTCTCTCGGGAACGGTTATCTTGCGCGTTCCTGTGTCCGCAGCACAGGCGCGAGACACCGTCTATCTCAGTGTTCCGGAAGGCAATCTGCGTCCGGGAAACTATCTGCTCGTCGTGCAGGGCGTAAAGCTCGAGGGCCGATCGGCGCGCGGTGAGGCGCAGGCCACGGACCTGGCGCGCTACCGGTTCAAATTGAGCCCTTCAATTGATTGATCCCCAGTGATGAACAACCAGATGATCGCGAGGATATTCATGGAAGCTTTCAACAAACAAAGAATCTACTATCTGCGAGGCGATGCCAATGCCCTGGGTGGGCATCTCGAAAAGCCGATCGAAAGGACGATTCCGACGCTTGCGCCGGTATCCCTGCCGGCAGTGGGTGGATTTTCGGCAGCACGCTCGGGAGCGTTTAATCTAGAGGAGATCGTCTCCTTCTCCGCGGCTTATACGCGTGTGTCCGGGCGAGAGAATGCAGCTGACGGCTCGAGCTCGATTCTTGTCACGTCCGTTGTCGAGGACCTGAATATTCTGGAGGTCGTGAGGGCGGAAAGGATCGCGATGCAGCTATCGATTTCGATTCCGGGCGAGCCCGGGCAAGCGATCCACATTTCCACAGCGGGATCGGCTTTCGAAGGACTGCAGCTCGCCGGGCAGGAATGTCGCCTGAAGTTGAATCCGATCTTGCAGCGGCCCGAGAGTGCAGATGGGTTGGTTACGTGGCAAGATGCTTGGCGAGTAGGACACGGGCAAGCCGAGACTCTTCTGGCTGGTTTGAAGGGTCGGCAGGATGGGACTACGTACCAGTGGGCATCAAAGATGCAGCAAGGGATGGCGGGCAACCCACCACTGTGGGGCGCGGCACGGTGCTCGCTGATCGATTCCCTGGAGACCTCAGGCGCGAGCCGCTGCAGCGCACACGTCGTCGAAATCCCGGAGTTCGGCAGGATCATTCTGGGGCAGCTATTGATCTCACCGGACTTCGTTCAACTGCAGGGAATACGAGTCGATCTGAGCTGCTCCGTCTGCGGTCAGATAAGCGGCATTCAGGCGGATGGTGGCGGCTATCCCGACTGCAAACCGCCGCACGGATAGTCTTGCTCGCAACACTCTTGTCAGGCTGGGGACTGCCGGCTGGCCATGCTGCCGCAGCCCCAGATCCTGGGGCGCTGTTCCAAAGCATTTCCAGGGACTATTTGCACGGCAACCTGGACACCGCTCACGCGAGAGCCTTACAGGCGCGGAAGGACTTCTCAGGTAGCTTGGCGAACGATCCGACCTGGGAATGGAAGTTCAGGCTGCTGCAGGCGGAGATTCTGTTGCGTCAGTTTCGCACCCAGGATGCACTGCAGCTACTGGGCACCAGCGACACTGCCAGCCCGACGCAAGGGGATCTGGCCATCAAGCGCAATGTGTTGCTCGGCCTGGCGCACCGCCGCCTCGGCGAGCTGCGCAAGTGCTACGATGAGTTACGCGAAGCGCGCAGGATCGCCGACGAAAACCACTCCCCGCTGATGGGTGAAGTGTTGCACGCCGAAGGCTCGATCGAGCTCGATGCGGGACATCTCGATGCCGCTGCTGCGAAATTCAGGAGCAGTCTCACGTTTGCGCGCGAGAATGTCGACCCACTGTTGGTGGCGTCCAATCTCGTCAACATCGGAGTGGCTAGCTTATACGGTGCTCACTATGATGAAGCGCTGACCCAGCTCCAGAAGGCGGCCGATTTCGCCCAGTCCGTGCAAGCCCGCCGACCGTTGCAACTGGCGTGGGGTAACATGGGTTGGGCGTACTACGAGCTCGGCGACTTTGAGCACGCACTCGACAACTTTGAACACGCCGAGCAGGTGGCACGCGAGGTCGACATGCCCCCCGCCCGGGCGAGGTGGCTTCAGGATGCCGGGCTCGCCCACTACAAGCTAGGGTCGCTGCAGGAGGCTCGCAAAGACGAAGAAGAGGCGCTGCGCACTGCGACCGCGCAAGGCGAGCCTATGGCCGCCAGAATTGTGGACATGGAAACGGATCTTGCCTTCTTGCTCTACGAGGAGGGGCAATATTCGGCGGCTAAAAACTACACCGACACTGCCGCGCTCGCTGCCCGAAATTCCAAAGACAGCAACGCCATCGCCTATATCAGGTTCGTGCAGGGTTTACTCGCTGCACGCGTTGCTGGCACTCCGGAGGCGGAGCATGCGTTGCTATCTGCCCTGCGAATGGCGGTTGACCTGCGTCTTCGTACCGACATCGAAGACGCGCTGGCAAACCTTTACGCCGCACGACACCAACAGTCGCGGGCGGAGCTCTGGTACTCGCGCGCGATCAAGACCTTCGAGGATAAGAGAGCCACAGAGCCGGACGAAGCGCACAGGCTTCCCGCATTCGGATTTGGCGCAGGAGTTTATTGGGATTACTCGGAGTTTCTCGTCAGCTTGCACAGGCCGAAAGAGGCCTTGAGACTCCTCGACCGAAGCCGCGCACGGACCTTGGAAGAAGGACTGCGCATCACCGGGACTGACAGTCACCTGATCGAAGAAGGCGTCGAGGATCCACGCACCGTCGCGCGCAAGCTTGACGCCACCATCATGTTCTATGCCTTGGGGCCGCGGAAATCCTATCTGTGGGCTATCACCGCACGCGAAATGCGTTTATTCGTACTACCCGCGTCGAAAGACATCCAAACCTGGGTCGCGGAGTATCAGAAGACGATTCTGAGATCCGGCGATCCGCTGAGGGCAGGAACGCCAGCCGGTATGGCGTTATACGAAGCGTTGATCAAGCCTGCCGCTGCGCTGCTGCACCCGGGGTCGAAGGTGTTCCTGATTCCTGACGGCGTATTGCACGAGCTCAATTTCGAGACCCTGCTGGAGCCGACCCCGGACGGATTCAGATACTGGATCGAGCACGTCACACTCACCTCGGCCAGCTCGATCCGCATACTAGCCCGCTCGAATGCTCGTGCGGAGCATGCGGCCACGCGCGACATTCTACTGATGGGAAACCCCATGCAAGCACCGGGCGGGCTCGAGGCTCTACCGGATGCAGCGAACGAGATCGAGCGAATACAACATCATTTTCCGTTGGGGCGAGCGACGATCCTGACACGAGATCGCGCGATACCAACAGCTTACGCGAGCAGCGGACCGGACCAGTACCGCTATATCCACTTCGTCGCTCACGGAACGGCGAGTCGCTTGAGTCCCCTCGATTCAGCCATTGTGTTGTCGCCGCCGCGCGAACGCTCGGAGGATTTCAAGCTCTACGCCCGAGACATCGTGAAGCAGCCCTTGAACGCAAATTTGGTCACGATTTCCACCTGTTACAGCTCCGGCGCCCGCACGTATGCCGGAGAAGGCCTGGTGGGGCTGGCGTGGGTGTTTCTACGCGCAGGAGCGCACAATGTCATCGGCGCGCTATGGCAAGCCGACGATGCTTCGACGCCTCTTCTCATGGACAAACTCTACGCTGAGCTGCAAGTCGGGAAACCGCCTGACGTCGCGTTACGCGCCGCGAAACTCTCGCTCATCCGGTCAGCGAACGTCTACCGCAAGCCCTTCTATTGGGCACCGTTTCAGCTCTACGCCGGTTCCTGAGCATATTGCACTGGATAACCGACCTGTTTGCGAAGCGTTTCGAGGGAAACCGCACAGCGAATACAAAAGAGCTCGTGTCGAAACAACCTGGCGGCGTGGAGTTCTGCTCGAGAAAGGACAGGCCGGAGCCTGTCCTCGCAACCTCGCAACTAGAGATTCTCTTCGTAGGTGTTCAGGAGGTAGATGCGGTAGTTCTGCTTCCACAGCTCGTCATACCGTTTCTGCAGATCTG